>NZ_LMQQ01000002.1:0-528892 GCF_001425425.1 Methylophilus sp. Leaf414
TGTAAGGAGCTTGGGGATGACCTACTTTCGCATACGAAGAGTACACTATCATTGGCGCAAGTTCGTTTCACGGCCCTGTTCGAGATGGGAAGGGGTGGTTCCAAACCGCTATTGTCCCCAAACATAACTGGTAATGTTATGCCTGACATATCCACAAGGGACATGTGACATGCAGAGTGCTGAGTTGTAGCTCAGCCTGCTTTAACAAATTGGAAGAAGTAAAGGATGCAAGCGCTCGCTTGGTTTTCAATGGGATTAGGGTATGAAACAACTTGTGTTTCTTATTTCTAGATGATTGCCAAATCATATTGCTTTGAACTACACCTTATGGATTTTCATCCATTAGATTTTTGTATCGTTTTCACGTTACATCATGTCTAAGTTTTAAGGTTATAGGATCAAGCCTCACGAGCAATTAGTATCAGTTAGCTTAATGCATTACTGCACTTCCACACCTGACCTATCAACGTCCTGGTCTTGAACGACTCTTTAGCTGGCTTAAAGCCAGAGGCAAGTCTCATCTCGAGGCGAGTTTCACGCTTAGATGCTTTCAGCGTTTATCTCTTCCGCACTTAGCTACCCAGCTATACCATTGGCATGATAACTGGTCCACCAGAGGTGCGTCCACTCCGGTCCTCTCGTACTAGGAGCAGGTCCCCTCAAACTTGCAGCGCCCACGGCAGATAGGGACCAAACTGTCTCACGACGTTTTAAACCCAGCTCACGTACCACTTTAAATGGCGAACAGCCATACCCTTGGGACCGGCTACAGCCCCAGGATGTGATGAGCCGACATCGAGGTGCCAAACTCCCCCGTCGATATGAACTCTTGGGAGGAATCAGCCTGTTATCCCCAGAGTACCTTTTATCCGTTGAGCGATGGCCCTTCCATACAGAACCACCGGATCACTATGACCTGCTTTCGCACCTGCTCGACCTGTCCGTCTCGCAGTCAAGCAACCTTTTGCCATTGCACTATCAGTACGATTTCCGACCGTACCTAGGTTACCTTCGCACTCCTCCGTTACTCTTTGGGAGGAGACCGCCCCAGTCAAACTGCCTACCATACACGGTCCCCAGTCCGGATTACGGACCTAGGTTAGAACCTCAACAACATCAGGGTGGTATTTCAAGGTTGACTCCACGATATCTAGCGACACCGCTTCATAGTCTCCCACCTATCCTACACAAATCTTGTCAAAGTCCAATGTAAAGCTGCAGTAAAGGTTCATGGGGTCTTTCCGTCTAGCCGCGGGGAGATTGCATCTTCACAAACATTTCAACTTCGCTGAGTCCCGAGAGGAGACAGTGTGGCCATCGTTACGCCATTCGTGCGGGTCGGAACTTACCCGACAAGGAATTTCGCTACCTTAGGACCGTTATAGTTACGGCCGCCGTTTACTGGGACTTCAATCAAGAGCTTGCACCCCATCATTTAATCTTCCAGCACCGGGCAGGCGTCACACCCTATACGTCCACTTTCGTGTTTGCAGAGTGCTGTGTTTTTATTAAACAGTCGCAGCCACCTTTTCACTGCAACCCCATCACGCTTCGAGAGCAAGTCTCTACACGTTACCGGGGCGCACCTTCTCCCGAAGTTACGGTGCTAATTTGCCGAGTTCCTTCTCCCGGGTTCTCTCAAGCGCCTTAGAATTCTCATCCTGCCCACCTGTGTCGGTTTGCGGTACGGTCTTATACAACTGAAGCTTAGTGGCTTTTCTTGGAAGCATGGTATCAATCACTTCACGTACAAGTACGCTCGTTATCACGTCTCAGTCTTAGCTCTCCGGATTTGCCTAAAGAACCAACCTACACGCTTGAACCGGGACATCCAACACCCGGCTGACCTAACCTTCTCCGTCCCCACATCGCATTGTATAGAGGTACAGGAATATTAACCTGTTTCCCATCAGCTACGCATCTCTGCCTCACCTTAGGGGCCGACTCACCCTGCGCCGATGAACGTTGCGCAGGAAACCTTGGGCTTTCGGCGAGGGAGCTTTTCACTCCCTTTATCGCTACTCATGTCAGCATTCGCACTTCTGATACCTCCAGCATCCCTCACAGAACACCTTCGCAGGCCTACAGAACGCTCTCCTACCATGCACCTAATAAATTAGGGCATCCGAAGCTTCGGTTACGTGCTTAGCCCCGTTACATCTTCCGCGCAGGACGACTCGACCAGTGAGCTATTACGCTTTCTTTAAATGATGGCTGCTTCTAAGCCAACATCCTGGCTGTCTATGCCTTCCCACTTCGTTTTCCACTTAGCACGTCATTTGGGACCTTAGCTGTCGGTCTGGGTTGTTTCCCTCTTGACCACGGACGTTAGCACCCATGGTCTGTCTCCCGTAATTGCATTTCTCAGTATTCGGAGTTTGCAATGGTTTGGTAAGTTCTTATGAACCCCCTAGCCATAACAGTGCTCTACCCCCGAGAATGATATACGAGGCACTACCTAAATAGTTTTCGGAGAGAACCAGCTATCTCCAAGTTTGTTTAGCCTTTCACCCCTATCCACAGCTCATCCCCAAATTTTTCAACATTTGTGGGTTCGGACCTCCAGTACCTGTTACGGCACCTTCATCCTGGCCATGGATAGATCACTTGGTTTCGGGTCTACACCCAGCGACTAAAACGCCCTATTCGGACTCGATTTCTCTACGCCTCCCCTATCGGTTAAGCTTGCCACTGAATGTAAGTCGCTGACCCATTATACAAAAGGTACGCAGTCACGGAACAAGTCCGCTCCCACTGTTTGTATGCATACGGTTTCAGGATCTATTTCACTCCCCTCCCGGGGTTCTTTTCGCCTTTCCCTCACGGTACTTGTTCACTATCGGTCGATTACGAGTATTTAGCCTTGGAGGATGGTCCCCCCATGTTCAGACAAGGTTTCTCGTGCCCCGCCCTACTTTTCGTTACCCTAGTTCCACAGACGGGATTTCGTATACGGGACTATCACCCACTACGGTCGGACTTTCCATTCCGTTCTACTATCGCATCTGCTAAAAATAACAGGCTATTCCATGTTCGCTCGCCACTACTTACGGAATCTCGGTTGATTTCTTTTCCTCGAGCTACTTAGATGTTTCAGTTCACTCGGTTCGCCACCATCTCCCTATATATTCAGGAGCGGTTACCCTTGCGGGTGGGTTTCCCCATTCGGACATCTCCGGATCAAAGCTTATTTGCCAGCTCCCCGAAGCTTTTCGCAGGCTATCACGTCCTTCATCGCCTGTAATCGCCAAGGCATCCACCATATGCACTTATTCACTTGACCCTATAACGTTAAAACCTAAACCCTTTTTAAATCCAGGTTTCGTCGTGCATGAGACACGCGTTACAGGTAATTCTAAAGCACTATCAAACCTCGTTAGATTCGCTTCAACTTTTGATTTCTCATCAGCCAAAGCTTCTCAACTTGCGTTTAATATATTTATGATTTTGCAATCAATCGATATTATTTCCGGTTAAAAAATAATATCGCCCATTGAATATAAGTTGTCATCACACAACCTATATTCCTTTACTTCTTCCATTTTGTTAAAGAGCAGTCTTAGTCATTAAACTAATCGTTTAAAAACCAGAAGCAAACATTATTTGATCGTTACCAATCAAGTAACATTTGCTTCTAATCTCTAAACCGCAACAAAGAACCACGTATCCAAACCATCAATAGGTGGTGGAGGATAACGGGATCGAACCGTTGACCCCCTGCTTGCAAAGCAGGTGCTCTCCCAGCTGAGCTAATCCCCCAATATCAGAGTGGTGGGTCTGGTTGGGCTCGAACCAACGACCCCCGCCTTATCAAGACGGTGCTCTAACCAGCTGAGCTACAGACCCTAAGGCGGTTTGCCTAAATCTTTGTTGCTGCTTATTTTCAGATGACTGATAAGAGTGAATGCTTGAAGCCGGGTGATCTTCTCTAGAAAGGAGGTGATCCAGCCGCACCTTCCGATACGGCTACCTTGTTACGACTTCACCCCAGTCATGAATACTACCGTGGTAAGCGTCCCCCTTGCGGTTAGACTACCTACTTCTGGTAAAACCCACTCCCATGGTGTGACGGGCGGTGTGTACAAGGCCCGGGAACGTATTCACCGCGACATGCTGATCCGCGATTACTAGCGATTCCGACTTCATGCTCTCGAGTTGCAGAGAACAATCCGGACTACGATCGGCTTTCTGAGATTAGCTCCCCCTCGCGGGTTGGCAACTCTCTGTACCGACCATTGTATTACGTGTGAAGCCCTGGCCATAAGGGCCATGAGGACTTGACGTCATCCCCACCTTCCTCCGGTTTGTCACCGGCAGTCCCATTAAAGTGCCCAACTAAATGATGGCAATTAATGGCAAGGGTTGCGCTCGTTGCGGGACTTAACCCAACATCTCACGACACGAGCTGACGACAGCCATGCAGCACCTGTGTCCACTTTCCCTTACGGGCACCTAATGCATCTCTGCTTCGTTAGTGGCATGTCAAGGCCAGGTAAGGTTTTTCGCGTTGCATCGAATTAATCCACATAATCCACCGCTTGTGCGGGCCCCCGTCAATTCCTTTGAGTTTTAATCTTGCGACCGTACTCCCCAGGCGGTCTACTTCACGCGTTAGCTGCGTTACTCATGGATTTTACTCCACCAACAACTAGTAGACATCGTTTAGGGCGTGGACTACCAGGGTATCTAATCCTGTTTGCTCCCCACGCTTTCGTGCATGAGCGTCAATATTATCCCAGGGGGCTGCCTTCGCCATTGGTATTCCTCCACATCTCTACGCATTTCACTGCTACACGTGGAATTCTACCCCCCTCTGACATATTCTAGTCTGGCAGTTTCAAACGCAGTTCCCAAGTTGAGCTCGGGGATTTCACATCTGACTTGCCAAACCGCCTGCGCACGCTTTACGCCCAGTAATTCCGATTAACGCTCGCACCCTACGTATTACCGCGGCTGCTGGCACGTAGTTAGCCGGTGCTTCTTATCAAGGTACCGTCAGCCTCACTCTTTATTAGAAAGTAAGTTTTCTTCCCTTGCGAAAGAGCTTTACAACCCGAAGGCCTTCTTCACTCACGCGGAATGGCTGGATCAGGCTTGCGCCCATTGTCCAAAATTCCCCACTGCTGCCTCCCGTAGGAGTCTGGACCGTGTCTCAGTTCCAGTGTGGCTGGTCGTCCTCTCAGACCAGCTACTGATCGAAGCCTTGGTAGGCCATTACCCCACCAACTAGCTAATCAGATATCGGCCGCTCTTATAACGTAAGGTCCGAAGATCCCCTACTTTCCCCCTCAGGGCGTATGCGGTATTAGCTAATCTTTCGACTAGTTATCCCCCATTACAAGGCACGTTCCGATATATTACTCACCCGTTCGCCACTAATCCCCCTAGCAAGCTAGGGTTCATCGTTCGACTTGCATGTGTAAAGCATTCCGCCAGCGTTCAATCTGAGCCAGGATCAAACTCTTCAGTTTAATTCCTAACTATTACTTTATACCTCTTTCGAGGCGGTATTCGTTTCGCTTAATTTCTCAAATTCATTTCAAGGTATGTGTGTAAAAAACACTGTACATACTTGTCATAAATCTAAGTGTAAAGCATTTGTATTTTCTGAGGCTTCTACGCATTAAATGCGCTTCACCCAACTACAAACACCCACACTTATCAGTCATCCTAATTTTTAAAGAACAGGCTACGCATTAAATGCGCTTCACCCAACTACAAACACCCACACTTATCAGTCATCCTAATTTTTAAAGAACAGGGCCACCAGGGCCTTCAACATCAACGCTTTGCGTTAACGAGGTGCGCATTATATAGGGCTGAGCTTTGCGGTCAACCCTTATTTTTCATTTTTACAATTTTGTTACAAATTGCCAAAATTAGCGTTTTAACCGGCTTACTATCAGGTTAATTTTAAAGCTGCTTTAAGTCGCTTCCATGATTGCGTCAACACATTGCCATCCAGCTGGTAATGTTTATGCAATGGCTGCTTAACTTCCCATTTCGCTTTAAGCCCGGCAGGGAAAATGACAAAGTCGCCTTTGCCGAAAGAAACCGGCGCACCGCCTATAGGCGTTACAACGCATTCACCAGCCAGAATGTAGGCTTTTTCTTCTTCATGGAAGGTCCAGTCAAAAACAGATACTTCTTTTTGCCAGGTGGGCCACTTGGAAACGCCCAGGCTATTTAATTGTGTTTCGGCAGGATTATGTTGAACTTGAATTTGCATGAGCATTCCATCCATTGGGATAGTTAGGTAAAACGAGCATTTTATAGGAAGCAGATATTAAGCAGTAAAGTTGTTAAGTAGTAAAATAGCTTTTTTGTGATTCGGGTACGTGATGCGTATATCTTTGGACAAGGCGATCAAACTGTTAAAAGCGGGTGAGGTAGTCGCTATCCCAACAGAAACAGTCTATGGACTGGCAGCTGACGCGCGTAATGACCAGGCGATTGCCAAAATCTATGCGACTAAAGAGCGTCCTGCCAATAATCCGCTTATTGTGCACATTGCAGGAATAGATCAAATCACCGAATGGGCGAGCGACTTCCCGCCATTGGCGCAAAAACTGGCAACTACATTCTGGCCAGGACCCTTTACCTTGGTATTACCAGCGCGAGCCGACGTCCCTGTAACAGTGCGGGCAGGTGAGCCTACGGTAGCTTTACGCGTGCCATCCCACGTTATTTGCCTGCAGCTGTTAAGAGAGAGTGGGCTAGGGCTGGCAGCGCCTTCAGCTAACAAATATACCCAACTAAGCCCGACAACAGCAGCACATGTTGAATTCAGCCTGGGGGATGATATTCCGGTTTTAGAGGGAGGCCCGTGCCAGGTAGGTATCGAATCCACCATTGTGAGTGTCAACGGTGATGACTGGCAATTATTGCGACCAGGCATGATTTCAGAAAGTGTAATTACACTGGTTGCTGGAAAACCTGCTCTCCACACATCTGACGAGAAACCGAAAGCACCAGGGCAGCATCTATTGCATTATTCGCCGCGCACTCCGTGTATTCTATTTGATTCACGCCATGCACTTGATGAATATGCTGCAACCGTACCTGCAGCAGCCGCTTTAATACTTGGCAACGAAAATCCAACAGACATCACTAAAAACAAGCTCGCCCTGGCACTAAATCCTGTGTCTGCTGCCGAACAACTCTATGCTGCCTTGCACACATTAGATGCACTGCATGCGCCAGTGATACTCATTGAATCGCCACCGGACACGCCTGCCTGGGCTGCGCTGAGAGACAGACTGCACCGCGCAGCCTACCAGCCGCCAACTCAAAAGTGATTGAGTCTGCCAACCATGACTGGCACAATGCTAGGCACTCTAACCTTTAATGACCTTTAAACCACCTTACACACAATGAAGAACGCTTATCAATTTTTATTACTGGCTATGGTTTCATCTTTTTTGTTTGGCTGCAAAAGTTTTGAAATGCCGCGTGTATTTGAGAAAGGCACCAGAGAAACGCCACGCTATGGCAAAGATGCCATCCATTATCAATGTGAAAACTTTCAATCTTTTGGCCTGAAGTTATCAAAAGATGGAGAAGATGCCTGGGTAATGCTGCCGGATCATGAAGTGGGTCTGGTGCGGGATGCCAAGGACAAACAACTTTATCATTATGGCACGATGGATTTACGTTTAAATGGTGACCAGACGACGCTGGATGATAGTGACCATTTGCATTTAAAAAACTGCAAACCTCAGCAAGATAGCTAATCTCAAAAAAAACCCCGCCGGAGCGGGGTTTTTTACTTGAATTGAACTGGGTTCAATTACAAAGTAACGATACCACCCACTACGCCAAACACAGCGCCCAATACGTTGCCCAACACAGGACCAACTACCGGCAAACCAGTCAACAAACCTGAAACACTGTTCAACAAACCACCTACTAAACCCAATACGCCACCCAGTAACCCACCAACCAGTGGCAAACCGCTCACCAGCGCGGTCAGGTTTAATGCTGCGCCACCAGAAACGACTTCGATCTCAGCTTTGTTTAATTCTTGAATTGCCATAACTTTCTCCACATTATTAAATTTTAGATACTCGGTCTTAATAGACGAGTGAAGCATTACCTTTAACTAAGTAATTTGGTCTTCCTAAAAGACATCAAAACAGAAAACCAAACAGGAATGTAAATAATTTTATTTAACTTGTAAACAATTTTCTTTATATATGTTAAATAATACTATTTATTGTAATTTAATCAGTGATTGCCCATAACCCTACACGCCCTATACTCGTTGCCAGTTTAAGCCTGACAGTGCGCCAGCTTGAGAGTGATTTAATATTTTGCTGCTTGGCGTTTGCCCAGGCATTCTGCGCATTCAACAACTCGATGATATTGCCGACGCCAGCGTTATATCTGCCTTGTGCTACGGCAAATGCCTCTCGGGAATTAGTGACCAACTCTTCAGAAGCACGTAAATTTTCGCGTTCGGAAACCAGCGCATGGTAACTTTTCCAGACTTCCAGCGTCACTTGCTGGATAACGCGCTTTAACTCGCTCGCGCGAACTTGCGATTCGGCATCGGCCGATTCGACCTGATGCTTGCGAGCAAAACCTTCAAACAAAGGCACATTGACCTGTAAGCCCACCGTGGAGTTGTTCGTATACACATCTGAAGCAGGAACACCGGCCAATTGTGCCTGCCCTAACTGATCAGTCCGGCTGATTTCTGCGTTGAAACTCAAGGTGGGTAAACCTTCGGCACTCACTGCATTAATATTTTCTTTTGCCGCACGCAACTTGGCCTTGGCGGCGATGATTGAAGGATGAAACTCAATTGCCTCTTGAATCATCTGGTCGGCCGTCGTCACAAAATCAGTTTTTTCTAGTTGATCACTCCGATTTATCACGTTAAAACGGGTATTGGCCACTACGCCCATTGCCAAAGCCAATGCACCATGCGCATTATTAACCTCCCCTTCAGCTTTAGTTCTATCCAGCCTGGCTTGCGAATATGCGGTTTGGGCCTGTAACTGGTCAGTCAACAAGCCAACACCAGCCTTAAATTTCGCGGCAGCCGCGGCCAGGCTTTCCCTGGCGACTTTTTCAGACTCTTGATAAGATCCGAGCATGGCTAGCGTAGATAAATGATCAAAATAAGCCTGGGCAGCATTGATGAAGACTTCTTGCAAGGCAGCGTCATGCAGGGCATTCGCGGCATCCAGCAAGGCTTCTGCCTGGTTCATTTTGGCAGACCTCTGCCCGAAATCAGCAACCAGCCATGTCAGGCGTAAACTATGGGCGCGGTTCAAGACACGGTTATCCTGATCGAGAAATGAAAAACGCGAATTGGTCACTTCGTTATGGATTTTGGAAATGCCGGAAACGAGAGTGACCTTGGGTAAATAATTGGCCCGCTGCACACCTACCTGGGCTGCCTGAGCTCGTGCGGTAGCCCATACTTCAGAGGTCCGCGGGTTGTTGCACAGCGCTTGTTCAACCACATCAATCAGCGCCAATGGTTGTTCGGGCAGGCTGTCCGCACAAATGGTACTGGTAGTATCCGGCTGGGTTACCAGCATATTTTTTGCGGGACTGCCCTGCATATGCTGCTGAAATTCCAGAAAATCAGTCAGCTTGAGAGCCCAAGCAGGCTGACTTAAAAGCCCGATTAAATAGAGCGCGAGCCTCAGACTGTTTTTCATTGCACAGCACCAGTCATTGGGCAATAGCAGCGGCAGTTTGCACTTTGCCTGCCTGCAGCATAATCACGCGATCAGCAGAAGCAATGGTTTCAGGCCTGTGCGCGATGATGACACGGGTCATGTTCAATGCCTGGATTTCCTGATTGACCATGGCCTCACGCGTGACGTCAAGATGACTGGTGGCCTCATCGAGGAACAGCAGGCGCGGTCGTTTATATAGCGCTCGTGCCAGCAAAATCCTTTGCTTCTGACCACCAGAAATAGCGGCTCCCATATCGCCGATGAGGGTATTAAAGCCCATGGGCATGGCCATGATTTCGTCATAAACGGCGGCTTTACGTGCACATTCTTCAATCCAGTCGAAGTCAGCTTGCTGGTCAAAGAAACAGATATTGTCGGCAATCGAACCTGCAAATAGTGCATCATCCTGCATGACTGCACCTATCATGCTACGCAGTTGCTCCAGGCCTAATCTGGATATTGGCTGCCCGCCTATCAGCACTTCGCCTTCGTTGGCGTTACGGATACCGAGCAGGATATTCAACAACGTGGATTTACCACAACCTGAAGGACCGACGATTGCTACTGACTCCCCTTCATTAACCTGCAGGTCTACGCCGTCCAGCACCCAGGGCTCGGCGTCCGCATACCGGTAGCGCAATCCTTTGATCTGGATATTAGCTGGCAACCTTGCCAGCTCCAGTTTATTAAGGACATCTACTGAGACAGACTCCTGTTCGGCCAAAGCAATATCTGCCAGCCGCTCGCCTTGCAAGTGCAGCATGCGCATTTCAACCAGACGATCAATCAGGGCACTGACGCGTGAGACAAACTGGTCTTTATAAGCAATAAAAGCCAGCAAGGCGCCTACAGTAAAATCACCGGCTATTACCAGCCTAGCACCTAGCCAGATGATCAACACCCGCTCAACGCCGAATAGCAGGCCGTTGATCAGCCGGTACAATACATGCAGCTTTTGCGTGCGCAAGTCAGCATTCACTTGCTCTACAAATAAACTCAGCCAGCCTGTTCTGCGTTCATCCAGACGCTGGAACAGCTTGATCGCCCGCACACCGCGCACCGTTTCAATAAAATGGGTCTGCTGTTTGGCCGCATGCACGATTTGCTCTTCAGTCGCATTCCGCAAGGGCCTGAACCATAGCCAGCGGCCTAATGCATATAGCACCATTGCACCAATTGCAATCCATGCCATCTGGGGACTATATAAAAACATCATCACCAGCGTAACTATGGTCAGCAGCCCATCCAGCAATGCTTCAACAAAAGTACTGGTCAGGGTGCGTTGTATCTGGTCAATCGCGCCAAACCTTGAAACCACATCACCGAGATGGCGCTTCTCAAAAAAATCGACCGGCAGGCGGATCAGATGAGCAAAAATATTGGCCCGCCATTGCACATTGAGGTTAGTCGCCATATGCATGATGACCCAGGCCCGTACCGTGGTAATGGCTTGTTGCATCAGCATTAATATGCCAAAACCAATCGCCAGCGTCGTCAACAGATCGTAATCAGCAGCCACAATCGCATGATCCACCACCCATTGCATATATAAAGGTGACACCAGCGCAAATACTTCCAGCGCAAGCGCCAGCAAAAGGATCTGGCCTAGTGAACGGTATAGACCGGTGACATGACCCATCATGTCGCGCAGTTTGATGCTTTGTTTAAAAGTCACCCGTTTGAATCCGGGGTTTGGCCACAGCTCGAGTGCCACGCCGGTAAAGCTGGCAGAAACCTCATCGAATGAAAGTTTACGCAAGCCCGTCGCAGGGTCATGTATCACAATATGCCTGGCCGCGACCTCTTTCAAAACCACGAAATGATTGAAGTTCCAATGCAGGATACATGGCTGACGTAAATCCCTGAGGTCTTCGAGCTCAAGCTTCACCGGACGGGTGGTAAAACCAACCGATTGCGCCATTGCCATCAGGTAATTCAGCGTAGTACCTTTAATCGAGATCACGAACAAACGCCGTAAAGTCGCCAGATCGGTACGAAAGCCATGGTAATTCGCCACCATGGCCAGGCAGGCCAGGCCGCATTCGCTGGCTTCGGTTTGCAGAATGATGGGGAGTTTGCGCACAAGTCCGAAGGACAATTGATTAAGGAAAGACATGGCCTACTCTCTTATGCATATCAGAATTTGCCAGTCAGACTGAACAAAGGCTCCAGCACCCATTCATACAAGCGCCGGCGCTCAAGCATGATGTCGGCATCCAGCAACATACCGGCCTGCAACGGTTGCTGACGCCCATAAGCAGTGATGGATTGCCGGTCTAATGCCACCGTAATGCGGTAGTAAGGCTCGCTATTCTGGTTGTTAGAGGAAGGGTTGCCGAGGGTGAAAATCTCGCCTGCCGGTAATGCCGTCCTGGAGACAGACTCAACCCGGCCACTTGCCTGGCCAAACTTTTGATAGGGGTATGCCTGGTAGCGTAATCGCACTGGCACGCCTTCACGCACAAAGCCTACCGCCCGGCTAGGCGCAAACAGATAAGCCTCTAGCGTGGCACCGGCAGGAACAATGCTCACCAGAGGGCGACTGCCTTCGACTGCTGTACCTAGATTGGCTACCACCGCGGTCGCAGTACCCGATTCCGGCGCACGGATGACCAGCCTGCGCTTGGCTTCGCTCTCGGTGAGCTGCTGATTGACACTGGAAACGCTGCGTTCCAGCTGGGCAATCTGGTTCTGGTGCTTGGCCCGCAGACTGGAGAGCTGGTCCTGCCTGGCCACTAGCTCACGCCGCATACGCATCTGCTCGCGCGTCATGGATTCAAGCCGAGTGGATTGCTCTATCCAGTCTTCCTGTTTTTGCTGCGTTTGCTCACGGGATATATAATTTTTTTCCAATAAACCCTGATAGCGTTTATGCGCTTCATCGCTTAGCTGTACCCGCGTTTGCTGGGCACTGTACTGCACCTCCAGCCGTTCCAGCTCATCTTTAATCCCATCCAGACGTGATTGCAAAGCCTGCTGCTCATCCCGCTGCTGCACCCTGGTTTTTGTAATTTCATCTTGCAGCGATTGCCGCTGTTGCTTATGTTGTGTGCTGATTGAAGCCTGGATAGAACTTTGATCATCAGAATAGCGTTCACTGGAAAGCACAAACAGCACGTCATCCTTTTTAACAGCTTGGCCTTCTCGCACCCGCTTTTCGATCACAATGCCAAATTGCGGCGCATACACTTTGACCAGACCGGTTTCCGGCATCAATTGGCCAACCACCGCGCTACGTTTGGTATAAGTCCCCCAAACCATGAATGCCACTACCATGGCGGCAAACAGAATTGCGATCAGCGTGAGCAAGCCGTAGCTCAAAGGCCGGATAATCAGAATGGTACCTAGCCAGTGGTTCTTTTGTGCTACGAGTGCGGCTTGTCGAAAAAGTGGCTGATTTGCCATGATAATCCATTTGATTGATTACAATTAATTAAACTTACTAATTTTTGTTAACAAGACGGCGGATTATAAAATTGCCTTGAATTCAATGTCAACCAAGGCTTGCCAGCAAGGGTTAAACAAGGGATGTATAAAATAAACAATTGTTAAAATTGCAACTTCGCGGGATAAGATTTTAATGCAGGGCTAACTAAGCCTAGTGTGATTTGGTCTGATCAGGAAAGTAGGGTTGATACTTACTTTGAGGACAATTGTTAGAAACTCATGCCCTAGCTAGTGGCCGTAGTGTTTGATAGTCACGCTTTGGCTCGCTTAATTCTGTAAATCAACATCATTGATTAGCAAACAGGCCTGGTCTGCTTGCTTAACATTTTTAGCATTGAGGCGCTTGATTATTGCCAGCAGCGTATTTTGAATCTGACGCCTTGAAGTTGGCTTTTCGAGAACGGTGATTGCTTTTGAGGTATCGGTCTGCGTAGTTGTTTTTTGCAATACTCTTTGCAATTCGCATAATGTCTGCATGTGTTTCTGCTCATTTTGTAGTTCTGGTATATCAAACTCATTGGTGCCGCCATAGGCATCAAATAACAAAGTCTCAATACCCACAATTAACGCGAGAATGTGATCGCCTGCAAAATCGGGATCCAATGCCAATCCAATCGCCTGCGCTTTTTGCAGTCGCCGGACCCCCTCAAATCTCCAGTTCGCTTTGCCATCAAAAACCCATTCTGTCATTTCCCGCGCGCCTACCTGTGTACTTTTGGCGAGCTCATCCGGGTTTAGCTCATACAAGACAAGCATCAATGCACGTAAGTCTTCGGTATGCGCACTCATCTCTTGCTTGGCAGTTTTAATGTGCTTTATCGCTGCCAAACGTGAATTGTTATCCGTTTGCGCGCCTGCCACATTTATCAATAAAGGAAAAATAAACAGTAGAGCTAACCATCTTTTATGATGCAGTCGCATTTTCATTCCAAGATAATCGACAAATAAAAAGCCCGAAAAACTTTCGGGCTTTAGATGCTATCTTGGAAATGCGTTTTTTAAAATGGGATATCGTCATCAAAATCGTCAAAGTTGCCAGCCGGTTTACTCGCTGGTTGACTAAACGCATTGCGATTGCCGCCTGCATTATTTGCAGCTGGTTGACGTGCCGGCGCCTGGTTGTAATTATCCGATCCACCGTTTTGGTCCATGTCACCGCCATCGTATGAGGTACTACCACCTTCACGTCCTGAACCCAGCATTTGCATCTGGTCAGCGATAATTTCAGTGGTGTAGCGGGTGACACCATCTTTTTCCCATTTACGCGTTTGCAAACGCCCTTCAATATAGACCGGACGGCCTTTCTTCAGGTATTCGCCGGCAATCTCGGCCAGTTTGCGGTAAATGACAATGTTGTGCCATTCCGTTTTTTCCTGCTTGACGCCGGATTTGTCTTTCCAGTTTTCGGTAGTCGCAATACTGAAGTTAGCTACCGCTTCGCCATTCGGCATAAAGCGCACTTCTGGGTCACGCCCCAGATTGCCCACCAAAATAACTTTATTTACTGATGCCATAACGACTAGCTCCCTATTCTGTTCATGATTGCTTGCGACAATGCCGCCTGAAATTCTTTACTGCGCTGATTCTCTAACTTTACCATGAGCATCGTCTCCGAGGGAATGGCGACCGCCTCGAAAACGCCTTCCATGGCGCGGACATCCTGAGCCAGTTTCGCTGCCTGACTATCGTTATATCCTTGAATATTAAACATTTTTGTTTTGACGCTGGGCGGAGGCTGCATGCCCAGCGCTAATCCCAGCCATACCAGCATGGCGATTGCGCAGAGTAAAAATACCGCACTACCTGCACTGTTGCCAAAATAATTGGATAAGCAACCACCCATAGCTGCGCCTAAAAACATACCGAATGATTGCGCGGTATTATGCACGCCCATGGCTGTACCTTTGGCAGCCACCGGTGCCATTTTGGAGATTAGCGAAGGCAGGGTGGCTTCAAGAATATTGAATGCCAGAAAATAACTGAATAGGGCAAGTACGATACCGGTCAAAGAATCCAGGCTGAAAATAAACGCAATCTGGGTCAGCATCATCAATGCCACCGCGCTGACAAACACAGGTTTCAGCTTGGCTTTTTTTTCTGCGTAGATAATGACCGGCACCATCAACAAGAAAGAAACAATCAGCACCGGCAAATAAATTTTCCAGTGCAGGTTCTCATTCATCCCGGTGCTATGCTTGATCGCGAAAGGCACCACCATAAACATGGCCATTTGCGCGCCATGCAGGCAAAAAGTACCAAAATTCAAACGCAGTAATTGCTTATCTTTAAGTACTTCACGCATTCTGGCCGGGACTGCTTGTGCATCTGAATGTACATGCGCATTGACCGGTGTCGGCACGCCAAATTTGACTACAGCAATTGCGACAATCGATAAAGCCGCCATCAACCAGAACATTCCCGGCACGCCGATATACTGGTTAAGCACTGGCCCAAGCACTAACGAAACCGCAAATGTTAAACCTATGGTGGCTCCTATCATGGCCATCGCCTGGGTTCTGTGTTCTTCACGGGTAGAGTCGGCCACCAGTGCAGTGATAACGGCAGAAATTGCCCCGGCGCCCTGAATGGCGCGCCCCAGGATCACCATGTAAATATCGGTAGCGGTTGCTGCGCAGATACTGCCAATCGCAAACAATATCAAGCCAACATAAATCAGCTTTTTACGGCCCAGACGGTCAGAGGCGATGCCAAACGGTAGCTGGAAAATCACCTGCATAAATCCGTAAGCGCCAAGTGCCAGGCCGATCAGGGTATGGTTACTGCCGCCTTCGAGCTTTTCGGCATAGATAGCGAAAATTGGCAGGATTAAAAACATGCCGAGCATGCGTAAGCCGTAGATGGAAGCGAGAGCAATCGTTGCACGCGTTTCCAACTGGTTCATTTTTTCAGAGAACTGCATGGACAATAGTAATAAGAACGTTGGCGCCAGAAGAAACTTTGGCTAAATTCAGAATAATTGCGTATATTATCAGGTTGGCTGTCTGTTCGTGAAAGTATCATGGAATTTATCAAAATTCGCGGGGCGCGCACCCACAATCTGAAGAACATCAATCTGGATATTCCACGCAACCAGCTTGTGGTTGTCACCGGCCTCTCCGGCTCAGGAAAATCCTCACTGGCCTTCGATACCTTGTATGCGGAGGGCCAGCGCCGCTATGTAGAAAGCCTGTCGGCTTATGCACGCCAGTTTCTGGCGCGGATGGACAAGCCGGATGTTGACCTGATTGAAGGTTTGTCTCCTGCGATTTCCATCGAACAAAAATCCACTTCACATAACCCGCGTTCAACGGTAGGCACTGTCACTGAAATTCATGACTACTTGCGCTTGCTGTATGCCCGCGCCGGTGATCCTGAATGCCCGGACCACCATATTAAATTAGAGTCTCAAACTGTCAGCCAGATGGTGGATAGCACGCTCAAGTTGCCAGAAGATACCAAGCTCATGATCCTGGCACCTGTCGTTGCCAACCGCAAAGGTGAACAGCTGGATTTGTTTGACATGCTGAAAGCGCAAGGCTTTGTACGCCTGCGTATTGACGGCAAAGTCTATGAAATGGACGAACTGCCGCAATTAGCCAAAACCACCAAGCATAGTGTGGACGTGGTGGTTGACCGCCTCAAGGTGCGGCAAGACATGAAGCAGCGTATTGCAGAATCGTTCGAAACTGCGCTACGCCTGGCTGATGGCAAAGCAATTGCGCTGGAAATCGATACCGAGAAAGAACATCTGTTTTCAGCCAAGTTTTCCTGCCCGGTGTGTGACTATTCACTGGCTGAACTGGAGCCGCGTTTATTCAGCTTTAATAATCCGATGGGCGCTTGCCCGAAATGCGATGGCTTGGGTAACGTGACTTTCTTTGACCCAAAACGTGTGGTGGCTTTTCCGCATTTATCCCTGGCCAGCGGCGCCATCAAAGGCTGGGACAAACGTAACCAGTTTTACTTCCAGATGCTGGCCAGCCTCAGTCAGCATTATGACTTTGACCTGGAAGCGCCATTTGAAAATTTACCTGAAGAAATTCAGCAAACTTTGTTGTTTGGTTCCGGCCGTGAACAGATTACCTTCAAGTACCTGAACGAACGCGGTACTTTCTTCAGCAAATCACATACTTTCGAAGGCATTATCAATAACCTTCAGCGCCGCTATCGCGAAAGCGATTCCACTGCGGTGCGTGATGAGCTGGCCAAATATATCAATGCCACAGTTTGCCCCGAATGCCACGGCACCCGCTTGCGCAGAGAAGCCCGTCACGTCAAAGTAGGCGATAGAAATATCCACCAGATTTGCGAAGTGCCGCTTAAACAGGCGCTCAACTTTTTTGAAACCCTGCAACTCAATGGCCAGAAACTGGCGATTGCAGAAAAAATCGTCAAGGAAATTGAAAGCCGCCTGAAATTCCTGACCAATGTCGGCCTGGAATATCTGTCGCTTTCACGTTCTGCGGAAACACTGTCTGGTGGCGAGGCGCAGCGTATTCGCTTGGCTTCACAAATCGGCAGCGGCCTTACCGGCGTGATGTATGTACTCGATGAGCCATCCATTGGCCTGCACCAACGTGATAATGACCGCTTGCTGGAAACCCTGAAACGTTTACGTGATTTGGGTAATAGCGTGATTGTGGTAGAGCATGACCAGGACGCCATTCTGCTGGCCGATTTTATTGTCGATATCGGTCCAGGCGCAGGCGAACATGGCGGCAGGATTGTTTCTTCAGGCACCGCAGCCGAGATTCAGGCTGACCCTAATTCTTTGACCGGGCAATATATCAGCGGCAAAAAGAAAATCCAGTTTAAGTTGCCACGTACGCAACCTGACCCGGAACGCATGGTTAAACTGAATGGCACCACAGGCAATAACCTGAAAAATGTCAGTATCGAAATACCAGTGGGTCTGCTTACCTGCGTGACAGGTGTGTCCGGTAGCGGTAAATCAACCTTGATTAACGATACGCTTTACCGTGCGGTCGCCGCGCATTTATATGGCAGTACTACCGAACCGGCGCCTTATCAAGACATCGAAGGCATGGAATTTTTCGACAAAGTTGTCGATGTTGATCAAAGCCCGATTGGCCGTACGCCGCGTTCAAACCCGGCGACTTATACCGGCTTATTCACACCTATCCGAGACCTGTTTGCCAGCGTGCCGGAAAGCCGGGCACGTGGCTATGGCCCAGGACGTTATTCTTTTAACGTTAAAGGGGGCCGCTGTGAGGCTTGCCAGGGCGACGGCGTTTTACGCGTGGAAATGCACTTCTTGCCGGATGTGTATGTACCTTGTGATGTATGTAAAGGCCACCGTTACAACCGCGAGACGCTGGAAATCCAGTTCAAAGGCAAGAATATCCGTGAAGTACTGGAAATGACAGTTGAGCAGGCGCATGACTTTTTCAATGCGCAGCCGGTGATTGCGCGGAAACTCAAAACCCTGCTGGACGTTGGCTTGGGTTACATCACTTTGGGTCAGTCAGCGACAACTTTGTCTGGCGGCGAAGCCCAACGGGTGAAACTGGCACTGGAGTTGAGCAAACGAGACACCGGCCGTACCTTATATATCCTTGATGAACCAACCACTGGCCTGCACTTTGCGGATATCCAGTTATTGCTGGACGTCATTCACCGCTTGCGCGATGCCGGTAATACGGTAGTCATCATTGAACACAACCTGGATGTGATTAAAACAGCAGACTGGCTGATTGATATGGGCCCGGAAGGGGGCGATGGCGGTGGTATGGTTGTTGGCGTGGGCACGCCTGAGACACTGGCAAAAAATACGGCCAGTTATACTGGCCGTTACCTCACACCCTTGTTGGAACATCTCGCTGTAAAGGGCTAAGGTCAACATGCAACCTTTCCCCTGCAGTGCTTGCACTGACTGCGGATGTGGTTTGTGCCACATACAAATAGTTCTGCTATGGATTCTAGGCGTATTGCCTGCGATTGATTGCTTAAATAAAGCCTGAAAGTCAGGGCACTTTCACCAATCGCATGCGGGCCTGTATGGTGGCGGCATGGCGGTTTAAAAAGCGTGTGCTGCGGTGATTATCATAAAAGCGTGGATTGGGGATCATGGCTGCCAACCGTGCAGCTTCACTCGGGCCAAGTGCTTTGGCGTTGCTGTGAAAGTAATGTTTTGCCGCCGCTTCCGCGCCAAACACACCATCACCCCACTCAATGACATTCAGGTAGATTTCCAGGATACGGCGTTTGCTCATCAGGTTTTCGAGCATAAAGGTAATGATGGCTTCCTGCACTTTGCGCCAGGGTGTACGGTGCCCGGACAAAAACAGATTCTTTGCCAATTGCTGGCTGATGGTTGAGCCGCCAGCCACAATCCTGCCTTTTTTAAGGTTTTTTTCAAACGCAGTTTCTATCCCGTTCCAGTCGAAACCCTGGTGCTCTATAAACTTGCTATCTTCAGCTGCAATCACCGCACGTTTTAAATGCGAACTCATCCTGGCATAAGGCACCCATTTTTGTTGCAACCGGGCTTCAGGTTTGGCTTCCTGCATGGCCTCTAACCTGGCTTCCATAAAGGCCGTTGATTCAGGATTATGATCAACCCACCATAATATATGTGCGAGTACCCATATTTGATAAAGCACTACCCATAACAACAGAATGCCGAAAAACAGTTTGAGGGTTTGCTTCATGGCGTTAACGTTTATTTTTAACTAGTCAGTATTGTCTGAATGATTGAATCACGGGTGCAGTATCCGGACGTAAGCCATGCCAGATATAAAAGGCTTCGGCGGCTTGCTCTATCAGCATACCCAGGCCATCACAGACTTGTGCTTTAGCTGCGCGGGCTTGCTGCATAAAAGGTGTTTCACGGCCATACATCATGTCATAAGCCAAGGTGTGATGCGCAAAAATCGTATCCTTTAGTGGCAATGCCTCTGCCTGCAAACCGGCCGAAGTCGCGTTGATCACAATGTCATAATTTTCAGCTAAATCATCAAACGTTTGCACTGCCAACTTTGCCTGATTCAATTGCGCATCAGCTTCAAATCGCTGCACCATGGTCTGTGCTTTATCCAGGCTGCGATTAGCTACCGTCAGCTGCGCCGGCTTCTGCGCCAATAACGGCAATATCACCCCTTGAGCCGCACCGCCAGCGCCTAGCAGCAAAATCTTTTGCCCATTAATGTTACGTTGCCAGTGCTTGAGAATATCGTTTACCAAACCACAACCATCGGTATTATCGCCAATGATTTGCTCGTGTTTAAAACTTAACGTATTTACTGCGCCAGCAGCGGTTGCCCGGTCTGAGAGCACGTGACTGGCTTCAAACGCCTCAAACTTGAACGGCACAGTGATATTGGCACCGCGGTAACCCTCTGAAAGCAGGCGGCTCACCGTTTCGCAGAATCCATCCAGCGGTGACAGCAGCTTTTCGTAACTAATGGATTTATCGAATTGGCTGGCAAAAGCCTGATGTATTAAAGGCGATTTGCTATGCTCGATTGGATGCCCAATCACTGCGAATTTTTCGGTGGACATACGTTAAAGATTTGATAAGGTCGATTGATTTGGCTTATACGCTATTTAATTAGTTATTCCACGGTAAACCTGCGTGTTTCCAGCCGTTTATCAGTGTGCGCTGCTTGAGTTCGTTAGCTTCGCCTTCAAACCCTTCCAGCATATTGTATGCATTGCCATATCCCAACTGCTGTGCCAATAGTGCAGCGTTATGGCTACGTCCACCAGTACGACACATAAAAATAACGGTACTATTTTTGTCTACTTGTGTTTGCAACTGAGCTGCAAAATCAGGGTTTGGCACCATCCCCGGGTAAGAAGCCCACTCAATATGTTTAGCTAGCGGCACACGGCCAACCAATTCGAGTTCTGCACGCGATCTTACATCCACCAGCACGACGCCTTTGCCTTGATCAATCAATGTATATGCTTCTTGTGGGGTTAACGCACCTGCGTAAGGCAGGCTACTTTGCTTTCCTCGCGTATTGCCGTTACTTAAAATATCATCCAAATTACTCACGGTACCACCTTTAGTTTTGATCATTATTTACTAAAGTGAAGAGTATACCTTTAAAGCCAGAGCTTTCTCTAATGCACCACTTTTGTGCTCAATTTGTTGCAATGCACACAAATGGTGCTAACGGTTTTTACTATTTTATGCAGGTTACCTGTAAACCACGTAAAATGCATATTTTTGGGTGGCATGCTTCCTGCTAATATTACACTCTAAGATTTAGCGGGATTCAGTGTTAAGCAGAATTCCAAATCCATTATGAGTATTTGCCCACGTTTCGGGACATCCGCAACATGTCCCGTTTTTTGCGTGTACAACTTAAAAACCGGTTTTAGACCTTGATCATTGAGGAGAATGTAATGTCCGTTGCAAACGTAATGAAATTGGTTGCAGAAAACGACATCAAATTTGTCGATTTCCGTTTTACCGACACCAGAGGTAAAGAGCAGCACGTAACCGTGCCGGTTTCTCACTTCGACGAAGATAAATTTACTGAAGGCCATGCATTTGACGGTTCCTCCATCGCTGGATGGAAAGGCATTCAAGCTTCTGATATGCAACTGATGCCTGATGCAAGCACTGCATTCGTTGACCCGTTTTTTGACGAGCCAACATTAGTGCTGACCTGTGATGTTGTAGACCCTACCGATGGTAAAGGTTATGACCGTGACCCACGTAGCCTGGCCAAACGCGCTGAAGCATACTTGAAATCAAGCGGTCTGGGCGACACAGCCTATTTTGGTCCTGAACCAGAATTCTTTATCTTTGACAGCGTACAATGGGACGCCACCATGGGTGGTAGCTTCGTTAAAATCAATTCTGAAGAAGCAGCCTGGTCATCAGGTGAAAAATTCGAAGGCGGCAACACCGGCCACCGCCCGGGTGTTAAAGGCGGTTACTTCCCTGTGCCACCAGTCGATTCATTGCATGACATCCGCTCTGCCATGGTATTGACCCTGGAAGAGCTGGGCGTACCAGTTGAAGTGCACCACCATGAAGTAGCAACTGCCGGCCAATGTGAAATTGGTACCAAGTTTGCAACATTGACTCAACGTGCTGACTGGACGCAAATCCTGAAATACGTGGTTACCAACACTGCTCACGCTTACGGTAAAACAGCAACCTTTATGCCTAAACCAATGTTTGGCGATAACGGTTCTGGTATGCACGTGCACCAATCCGTATGGAAAGATGGCAAAAACCTGTTTGCAGGCAATGGCTATGCCGGTTTGAGCGATTTCGCCCTGTACTACATCGGTGGCATTATCAAACATGCGCGCGCATTGAATGCGATAACTAACCCAGGTACTAACTCATATAAACGCCTGGTGCCGCATTACGAAGCGCCGGTAAAACTGGCTTACTCAGCTAAAAACCGTTCTGCAGCGATCCGTATTCCATTCGTACATTCTGATAAAGCTCGCCGTGTTGAAGCGCGCTTCCCAGACCCGATTGCCAACCCGTACCTGGCTTTTTCAGCCCTGTTGATGGCGGGCCTTGATGGCGTTCAGAACAAGATTCACCCAGGTGAACCAGCGACTAAAGACTTGTACCATCTGCCACCAGAAGAAGATGCATTGATACCAACCGTATGTTCATCACTTGAACAAGCGCTTGAGTATCTGGATAAAGACCGCGAGTTCTTGACCCGTGGTGGCGTTTTCTCTGATGACTGGATTGATTCTTACATTGCATTGAAAATGGAAGAAGTGACCAAGTTACGTCAAACACCCCATCCTGTTGAGTTTGGTCTGTACTACTCCTGCTAATCGCAAGATGCGCACCAAAACAGGGCAGCTTCGGCTGCCCTGTTTTTTTATGGTTCTCTCAAGCGTCAACCATTCGAATTTCAGCTACGTTGATAAGCTATACAATCTACTCTAAACTATTGCCATGAAAAGACTTTTTTACTTTATCACCACCTTGTTGGCAGCTCACGCCAGTTTCGCTGATATTTACAAATTTACTGACAGCAATGGCGTAACCACCTATACCAATATCAAGCCTGAAGGTAAACAGAACCCTGAGTTAGTGATTAGCGGACCAAAAGAGACTGCACCTCCTGCAGTTACACCCCAAAAGAAGTCTACTGCCAAAACACCTACCCCTAGCAACTTTCCTAAAGTGGATAATCAGGTGCAGGCTCAACGCGATGCTAAACGTCGTGAAATTTTAATGACGGAATTAGATCAAGAAAAACAAGCACTTGAGAACGCAATGCAGCTTTATGAAGAGCAAAAAAACATCCCGGAAGTGTACAGAGCCGCGAACGGAAAAACCTTTAGGAATGTGGCTAAGTACGAAGAAAAATTACGCATTATTGAGGCTGAAATCCAGGCTCATCAACGTAATGTTGACTTGCTGAATAAAGAGCTTACGCACTAAATGCACCATTTTGGGAGTTTTTAATTTGGAATGAAATAAATCATATAGAATTGGCTTGGCTTTTGCTTTAAAACAGGGCGTCATCACTTACTTTAACAAGCTGATCATTAAAAGCTAAGGATATGGTTCAAATTTCTCCGAATGGGTTTAACGGGCTAGAGCATATTGCCACTGCGGTGATATTGCTGAATAACCAGCTCGAAGTAACCTATGCCAATTCAAGCGCAGAGATTTTATTCGCCTTTAGTGCCAACCAAATTCAAGGCCTGCATATCCACGACGTATTTGTGAATTGCGAAATCCTGCAAATGGCAGTTACCAATGCCATTCAAACGCAAGGACCTTTCCGCGAACACGAGTTCACTTTAACTACACAGCGTGGACATACCACTGCAGTCACTTGCACCGTAACGCCGATTTCAACCAATATTAACCAGACGTCTGAAGACATGCTGATTCTGGAATTTGTACAAATGGATCAGCAGTTACGCATCGCCCGGGAAGAACGCATGTTGATTCAGCAACAGGCCAATTCCGAACTGCTACGCAACCTGGCCCATGAAATCCGTAACCCTTTAGGTGGCCTGCGTGGCGCAGCGCAATTACTTGAATTTGAATTGCCGCAACCCAGTCTGAAAGAATATACCCAGGTCATTATTAAAGAAGCTGACCGTCTGCATAGCCTGATGGATCGCTTATTGGTGCCGCATCGTGTGCCCAAATACGAGCCAACCAATATCCATGAAGTGCTTGAGCGCGTTCGTAGCCTGCTGCTGGCAGAATCTCCCAATAATATCAGAGTGATCCGCGACTACGACACCAGCTTGCCTGAACTGATTGGCGACCGCGAGAAGCTGATTCAGGCCGTACTAAACATTGCACGTAATGCAGCGCAAGCGATGCAGCAAAACCACACAAAAGATGCCAGCATTACGTTCCGCACGCGTGCAGAGCGTCAAATTACTCTGGCGCGAAAGCGTTACCGGGTCGGTATTCATCTGGAAATTATTGATAATGGTCCCGGCATTCCCGCTGATATTAAAGAACGTATTTTTTACCCGCTGGTATCTGGCAGGGAAGGGGGAACCGGTTTGGGATTAGCCTTGGCACAAACCTTTATTACCCAACACCACGGCATGATCGATTGTGATTCACAGCCGGGAAAAACTATTTTCCATATTCTATTGCCTATTGAAAGCACGTTATTTAAATCATAACCATGAGGTCTTTGCGTGAAGTCTCTTTCGGCATTTAACTCGAACTAATATTAATCAAACAGCAATTCTAAAGAGAAATACCATGAAGCCAATCTGGATCTTAGATGACGACAAATCAATCCGCTGGGTATTTGAGAAAGCCTTAGCCCGCACCGATTTTGAATTTAAAACCTTTTCATCACCTGCTGAAGCACTCAACGCCCTTAACCGTGAACAGCCCCAGGTGATCGTCAGCGATATCCGTATGCCGAATGGCTCTGGGCTGGATTTTTTATCAGAGGTTAAACAACGTTACCCTGAAATCCCGGTCATTATCATGACTGCATATTCAGACCTGGAGAGCGCGGTTGCAGCTTTCCAGGGCGGTGCCTTTGAGTATCTGGCAAAGCCTTTCGATGTTGACCAGGCAATCGAAATTATCAAACGTGCCGTTGATGAAAGCATGCGCCAGGCCGTGGAAAAAGTTGAAGATGATGAGCCTACACCTGAGATTATCGGGCAGGCACCTGCCATGCAGGAAGTCTTTCGTGCCATAGGCCGCCTAAGCCGCTCGCATTCTACAGTGCTGATTAATGGCGAATCCGGTAGCGGTAAAGAGCTGGTCGCCAGCGCCTTGCACAGACATAGCCCACGTGCAGATAAGCCCTTTATTGCCATTAACACCGCAGCGATCCCTAAAGACTTATTGGAGTCAGAACTATTCGGCCACGAACGCGGCGCATTTACCGGGGCTGCAGCCGCCAGGAGAGGGCGCTTTGAACAGGCAGACACCGGCACATTGTTTCTCGATGAAATCGGCGACATGCCGGCAGATTTGCAAACCAGGCTATTACGCGTGCTGTCAGATGGTCAATTCTATCGTGTAGGCGGCCATCAACCCATTAAGGTGAATGTACGCGTGATTGCCGCCACCCACCAGGATCTGGAAGAGCGGGTTAAACAAGGCTTGTTCAGGGAGGATCTGTTCCACCGCTTGAACGTCATCCGCTTGCGCTTGCCACCTCTACGTGAGCGTCGTGAGGATATTCCATTCCTGACGAAGCATTTCCTGGCACACAGTGCGCAGCAGTTAGGTGTTGAACCAAAGCAACTTTCACCCGCCGCACTTAAATACCTGATGTCAGTAAGCTGGAGCGGTAACGTACGTCAATTAGAGAACGTATGTCACTGGTTAACAGTCATGGCACCTGGGCAAAATGTAGATGTCAACGATTTGCCACCCGAATTGAAAGAAGACTCGAGCAAGCAAAATAGTGGCGGCTCCTGGCAAGAGGCTTTGGCGCAAGAAGTGACTGATGCACTCAACCGCGGAGAAACAAATATTCTGGATGCCAAAATCAAAGAGTTTGAACGTATCTTAATTACCCGTGCATTGGCACATACCGACGGTCGCCGTATAGAGGCAGCCAATCAGCTTGGCATGGGTCGTAACACGCTCACAAGGAAAATTCAGGAATTAGGGATTGATGACTAGTCATCAAATTTTGATTTGCTGACTACGCCAGATTGGAAAAGAACTGTGCTTTTGTGCATCAATGCTGCTAACAAAAAATACCTGTGCAAGACGAGAGTCTTTTAAGGTTTTCCCAAAGAACTTGTTGGCTGCATGATAATGCCGACCTTCATACAAAATCAACGTGTTATAAACATTATTAATCCGTACAATTTCATCAAACATGGAGTGATATCCGGTATCCATCGCGATGGTGCCAGCTGCAAACCGTTTATCATTTTCCTTAAGTGCTTTTTCATAAGCAGTCTGATCGAATTGCTTATTTCGTTTAAATAATGAGGTTCCTGAATCTAAAGGTGCATCAGGACTCAGATACAACACAGCAGCAAATACCGCATTGCCATCGGTATGGATTACTCCTCTGCCATAATCTTCACTCACACTTTGAAAGTTAGTGGAAATAGCCCATCGCATACGTTCATGGTCGGGATTATGAAATAGCGAAATTATCTTATTGCTGACCTGCTCAAATAAAGGTTTGTTGATTACGGATAAATCTTTAGTTCTCGCACCAGGGAAAACGTACGGTACATCTTTTAGCTGATGGCGATATTGATATTTTTGATTCAATGCAAATATGCGTACCGCATCCGGATTTTCATAAAAATTTTCTACAATTGTCACTGGATACAAATTCATAACTGATCATCACCAAATTAATTAAAGCTTTAAGACAAGGTAAAGATAAAAAAACGGCAACCGAAGTTGCCGTTTTTCTGACTTTTAATTTAAGCAGAATACTCTGCAATTAAACTAGAAGAACAAGATCGCGCCCAGAGACACAGTTTTAGCATTGCCTTCTACTGTTGTCGTACGGTTGTCATATTCACGCTCTGATTTAGAGAACTCTGCAACCAAATTCAAGTGCTTGGTCAGTGGGTGGTAAGCACCAACTGTCCACATACTGTCTTTGATTTCATCCAGAGCTAAATCAGCAGAATTGCCTTCTAATGTAGATTGGCCCCAGCTCACGCCAAGTTTTGTACCAACACCTGGCAATGCATAAGTAGCTTGAACATAGCCGCCTTTAGAATCACGACGGTTACCAGCAGCATCTAAACCACCAGCAAATTGGAATGTTTGACCAATACCTTTACCATCGTAGAAGTAGCCAGTCAAACCAAAGCCTGCCAAGTTAACTGTCGTACCAACATCCCATGCATATGCAGTTTCACTACCACCTACACCAGTTACACCAGCAATTCTTTGGCTAATAGCAGAAGCCCAAACTTTACCAGCTACATCACCTGTCCACTCGTAAGAAGCTTTACCTTCGTAAGCAGTTGCAGCACCTGAACGGTCTGTAGAACCAGCACCTGTAGCCGCTGCAGGAACGCCGGTATTTGTCGCGTTCCAACCTTGTGTGATACCAGCTGTGAATTGGAAACCATTCCAGTTTGGTGATGTGTAAGCAACTTGAGATTTCCAGTCAGCATACATGAAACCTGAACCGATACGGCCCAATGTTGTAGTGTTGCCAGCCAGTGAACCAGCACCGCCACCAACGCCCAACAATGTCATGTCGTTCAAGATAGCGTCTGAAGCGAAAATGCCCAGATCTTTACCCAGTTTGAAAGAACCCCAAGAAGCATCGCCGAATGTCAAGAATGCTTGACGGTTTTCTTGTTGTGAACCTTGAATACCAGAGTTGCTTGTTGAAGCACCTGGGTTAATGCTGATTGTGAAACCAACATCCAAATCGTTTTGACGTGTTTTACCAGAAACGCTCAGGTAGTTTGGCAGCAAACCAGTAGTGATATTGCTTTGTGAGCTAGCATCGCCAGCACCTAAACCCAAAGCAGCTGTACCAGCACCTGTATCGCCACCGAATTTAGTGTTTGTGTAGTAAGCGTTAACCACGCCACCGATGTCCAGAGTCCAGTCACCAGCTGGGATAACGATACCAGCTTGAGCGCCAGTAGCTGCAGCGAACAGAGCTGCTGCAACTGCAACGTTTAATTTTGTATTCATACGAATCTCCAAAAATGTTGTTTTTACAACTTGTGTAAGGATATTGCTTTTGGCCGGATTATTTAAAAAACACCCTGACCTCCAGTAACTCCCTCGGAATCGCTATGCATTTCCAAGAAGGTCAGTGCAATTTTTGCAAAATGCGCCTGTGTGGCGCAAGTGAATACGTCAAATTGCTTAGTCCAACTTTTGATTGTTGTAGATTTGCAACACATTTGCAGTGTCGATTCGCGGGATAAATTTAAACAGGCAGGGTTTTCTCAAGCTTTTTGCACTGCCTTAATAAAGGTGTTTCTGCTAGGATAGCGTTGGATTTAGCATTCTTTGTATGCCAATCATATCAATCATTATAATTATTTAGAGGTTCCTCATGATTTCCGATATTCAGTTATGTAGTCGTTTTATTGATACATTAGACTGGATCTGCCAAGTGCTGATCAGGCACGCTGATGACTTCAATATCGCCTTGGTAAAAATTGCCTATGGCGATGACAATAGTCTGGGAGAGGCTTACGGGGCACCTGAGGCGTTGCGTCAGCTTTCTTCGCTCACGCATGACTTGCAGAACTCGTTCAGGAAGTCTGACCTGGTGGGTCGTGAGGGCACTGATTTCTGGATCCTGTTTCCATACACACGCGTGACGGACAATATCCACGATAAATTACTGGATGTATTGCAGGGCTCCGCCCATAACAACCTGAACATCGTGGAGCGTGAAATCTCTATTTTCGAATTACCGGTGATTTATCAGAAGGCTAGCATTAAGCCAGAAGATGGGCTGGCATTACTTCATTACGTGAAAGCAAATCAATCTGAATTAGCCAGCCATGTATTCCGTCTGGCTAATGTTGAATAACTTAATATCGCGCTTGCTGCAGCGTTTTAATTAATGTTCGCACTGGCGCTGGTAAAGCAGCGTCAATCGCATCATTCATAGATAGCCACTGCATATTGGGTGGCAATGACGATCGTTTACCGCTCAGTTGCATTGGCTGCGGAGTAATTTCTAATCTGAAATGCGTAAAGGTATGCCAAAGCACCGGCAATACCTCTAGCGACTCCGCTTGCATGCCATATCTCTCTTCGACTTGTTGCACTGAAACCTGCGTTGGCACTATTTCAGGCAAACTCCACAATCCGCCCCATATACCCTGATTAGGTCGCTTCTCCAGTAATATCTCCCCGGCGTCCAGAATCATCAGCATAGTTGTCTGTTTTTCCGGAATTGCTTTACGCGGCTTTGATGCGGGTAATTGCAATACGCGTTGTTGTAAAAAAGCCTCACATTGATCCTGCATCGGGCAATCGGCACAGCGCGGTTTGCTTCGTTTACAGAACGTCGCCCCAAAATCCATTAAGCCTTGGATATATACAGGCAGCTCTTTTTCTGGCAATAAGCTTTCTGCCAGAGACCATAATTGCTTTTCTACCGCCGGCAGGCCTGGCCAGCCGTCAACCGCGTGTAATCGCGCTAGCACCCGTTTAACATTACCATCCAAAATAGTTTGTTGTTGCTGGAAGGCAAATACCGAAATAGCAGCCGCGGTCGAACGACCTATGCCTTTAAGGGTCTGTATCTGGTCAAAGTCTTGCGGAAATATCCCATTATGCTCACGCATAATGGTTTGTGCAGCATGGTGCAGATTGCGGGCACGGGAATAATAGCCTAGCCCGCTCCAGTGTTGCATCACATCATCCTGTGAAGCTTCTGCCAGGCTGGCAATGGTGGGGAACCGGGCCATAAAACGGCCATAGTAGCCAATCACTGCACTGACTTGGGTTTGCTGCAACATGATCTCTGAAACCCACACTGCGTAGGGATCACGCGTTTGCTGCCACGGCAAGTCATGCCGGCCATGCACTTGTTGCCAGGCGATCAGTTTTTCTGCGAAAAGACTCACGCTAGAAATTCAATAGCTTTTTCAAAGCTTTTTGCTTTGCATTATCTGCAGGCTTGGCTTCTTCATTATTGCTACCAGCGTCAGATTTAGCAGCGTCACCTTCAGCGCTTTTTTCACTGTTTTTTGATTTGCCATTTAACAAACCTTTTAAAGCATCGGCTTTATTTTCACCGCCAATGAGGGATTTCACTGCTCCAGCTTTATCGCCGCCCAGCTTATTGGTCAAAGCATCCAATGCTGCTGATTTAGCCAATGCCTGTCCAAGAGTCGCCATATCAATGCCAAACCTGGGCGCTGCAAATGTGCCGGTGACCTTCACAGGCACACCGACTCCGGAAAGCTGCTCGGCTTCTTTGCCGCCTTGCCCTTTAAGCGTGTTGACTAGCGTAGGCTTTGCCAGGTAATTAATCTGTTCTTTGCCAATATCAATATCGCCTTTGCTTTCGCCTTTAGGCAGGCGGAAGATAGGCGCCTTCATTGCCAGGTCGTCGTTATGCGCGACGCCATTCTTGATATTAAAAGTGGCGGTCAGCTCGCTAAAGTCAGTTTTTTTGGTTTGATCGGCTGCAGTATTCGCTTGGCCTTTGAGCAAATTAAGCTTGCCTTTGGCATCGCGTATCGTCCCTGCCAGGTCAAAACCCTTAACGGCGCCATCGGCCATGCGCAAATCAACCGAGCCGCCCAGCGACTTTTTTAATGCAGTCACCGTATTACCTTGCGCGGTGACATCCAGATTAACATTGCCGGTGCCGGACAACATATCATTATTAATCGTATCCACCAGCAGTGGGCCGACCGCGATGTTTTGCAGACTTTGCTTGATAGCGATGGCAGGCGTCGCACGCGCATCCACTTTCACACCGCCGCGCACAGTCCCCTGGTAAACGTCCACATTCAACGGGTCAAGACTCGCTAAGCCATCCTGGGCTTTCAAACCAATATTCAGGTTTTTAGCTTCAGTCTTGCCATATTTCAACCAGCCGATACGGATATTTCCCTGCGCATTTAGTGCTTTGAGAGCGGATAAATCCAGCGGTTGTTCTTCAGTACTTGCAGTTTTGGCGGCAGGTTTATTTTCAGCCGTGGCCGTTTGCGTTTGCTGTGGCAAATACCGGTTCAAATCCAGTTTGTCGATATTCAGGTCAAACGTATATAGCGGCTTGTTGAATTTGCTGATACTCACATTACCGTGAATACGTGAATCATCCAGTTTGACATCCAGGCCTTGCAACGCCAGTTTTTGTCCATCGGCTTTGATGCCCACATTCAATCCCGTTAGCGTGTATGGGCTGTAAATAATCTTGCCGATATTGATACTGCCATCCAGGAATAAGGTTTTTAATGCACTGAGGTCAGCTGGTTTACCAGGGTTGGCATCTGCTCTGGCAGCGGTTGTTTTAGATTCCGCTTTCTTGGCATTGTTATTACCCAATAAAGCATTCAGGTTTAAAGTATCCGCATGCACTTTAAAGCCGATATGCGGCGTTTTAAAACCCGCCACACTGACATCGCCATTTAGTTTGGTTTCGGCCAGGTTGAGGTTAAAAGTGGTTTTCACTTTCTCCTGCTTTACATTAGCGTTGGCTGAGAGCTTGAACTGGCCTTGCATGGCGCCATTGGGTAAGGCCGGGTCTTTTATATCAAACTTACCTGCCAGTGCCGGCACATCAAACACCATATCCGCCAGGTTTGCTTTCACTGGAGACTCAAAATGACCCTCAACTTTGCGGGCACCGGCGTTGACTTTCACATCAGCAGTAATTCCTTTACTCTCCACCGCCTGCTGGTTACCTTTTAATTCAGCGAGGATGATATCCATATTGATATCACCTTGTGCATCCTGCTGCTTAAGCGCCAGTATTACTTTTTCGCTGGAAATCTGCTTGGGGTTTACTGCCAGCGCAGGCGCCTGCAAACTGACATCGCGTTTGGCACCATTAAAATCACCCTGCATGGCCAGCTTCAAACCGGAAACATTCAGCGCGGTTTGCGCTGCGTCGATATCCACCGCACCCTGGGCTGTGACATTGACGTCTTTTCCATCCAGCAAAGCGCCTTTGATAGTGGCGTCCAGGCCTTTGACCACAAAATGTTTGGCTTCGGGGTCAACCATTACATTGGCTTTAATCTTTGCCAGTGCATCCACCACCGGCTGGTTGGCCACCAGATGGAAATCAGCCGACAAGTCAAACGGCGTTTTAAGCGCCACTTGCCCGGTGGTCAGGTTAAACTGGTCCACAGTGTATTTCGCACCACTAGCTTCATTAATGTAGCTGACTTGTGTATTGGTGACCTTAACGCCTTGCACGTCAAAATTAATCTGCTCTGACTCCTGCTCGTCTTTGCTCAGCAGATCATCGAAGTTGAAACTGCCATCGGCATGCTGGATAACATTGGCTTGCACACCGTCCAGATACACGGTATCCACCACAATTTCTTTTCTTAGCAGTGGCAAGACTGCAAGTGCCACTTTGGCGCCCTTGATTGCGGCAAACTGCTTATCTGACTGATGCTCGGATAAAGTAATTTCACCCAGGTCAGCCCCGATTTTAGGCCAAAAGCTTAGCTTTATATCACCTTTGATATCCAGGGTACGCTGCTTTTTATCTTTCACTAACTGGATCACGGTCGACTTGTAATCGTTAGGATCAAACGTCACCGCAAGATAAATTACCAACAGCAGTGCCACGCCAAAAATGGCGGCCACTGTATAGAGAATTTTTTTCAGAAGTGTATTTTTCATTCATTACACCTTAAGTGAATATGCAGCTTGATTAGTGTGCAAAAAACAACAAGATAAGGATGCCGAACACGATGCGATACCAGGCAAACACCGCGAAAGAATGCTGACTGACAAATTTAATCAGGGCGCGAATCACTACCAGCGCGGATAAGAACGCAGTGAAAAAGCCAATCAGGAAAATAAAGGCATCATCTAAAGACAACAAATCACGCGCCTTTAGTAAGTCATAACCAGTCGCCGCAAACATAATAGGCAGGGCAAGGAAGAAAGAAAACTCAGTAGCTGTTTGTCGACTCAGGCCAAAGCACATACCGCCAAGAATTGTCGCACCAGAACGTGACACCCCTGGGATCAGTGCCAGTGACTGGGCAAAACCAATCTGCAACGCCTGTTTTAAACTGATATGGTCAATATCTTGCACCTTGCCGGGTGGCACAAATTTTTCAATGATTAAAATCAATATACCGCCGACAATCAACGCAATACCGACAGTGAAGGATGAAAATAGAAATTCTTTGATTTGATGATGGAAAGCCAGGCCAAGGATGGCGGCGGGCAGGAAAGCGATAACCAGGTTACGCACCAGGTGTTGCGCGTCAGGATCGGTTTGAATACGTTGCACGGTGTGTATCAAGCGTTGCCGGAACTCGACACATACGGCAAGCACTGCGCCGAGCTGTATCATGATTTCAAACACATCCCGTTTATCTTTATCCAGAAAATTTAACCATTCACCTGCAATAATCAAATGTCCGGTGCTGCTAACAGGTATAAATTCGGTCGCGCCTTCGACCAGGCCCATGATGATGGCCTTCAGCATTAAGTAAATATCCATGGTTATATTCTAGCAGACAGAGCAAACTAGATTTAGTGTGTTGGAAAAATTAGGGTATTGGTTTGTTTGGATATGGCTTGGGATTGTATTCTTTGGGAAATGTTCAGTTTCTTTGTGTGATAAGAAATTGTGTGACGTACTAATTTCTTATCGACCTAGGCGACCGTCTTTCTGTTGATGATTTTTCTTTGAGCAAGCAAAGAAAAGTCACTTGCCTAGGGTCGAAAAGGTGAGATGTTTTTAGTGACCAAAACCTTCAATTGAAACAAAATCTCAGCCAGCTTATTTCGGCGCGAACGTAAACGCATCGCTGTAAAACTCTTCTTCCGGTAATCCTTGCGCAATAAAAGTCTCTTTAGCAATATCTACCATGCCTGGCGCCCCGCAGATATACACTTCAAAGCCACTCAAATCCGCATGGTCTTCAAGGACTGCTTGATGCACCAGCCCACGCCGGCCTTGCCAGTCATCGTCCGTTTCACTCTCTGAAATCACCGGGATATAAGTAATGTTTGGCATAAATTCCGCCCAACGCCGGCAGAGTTCATCCATATATAGATCAGTCACCTGGCGGGCACCACGATACAACAACACCGGCCGCCGGATACCCTGGTAAATCATATGCTCTATCATGCCTTTGATTGGGGCGAATCCAGTGCCACCGGCGACCATGATGATGGGTTTTTCATTTTGTTCACGTAAGAAAAAACTGCCCAGCGGTGCTTCAACACGCAATATGGTTTTTAATGGCATTTCGCTGAAAACCTGCTCAGTAAACTGGCCGCCTGCAATTTTGCGAATATGCAATTCAATGAAACCTGCTTCATGCGGGGCGTTAGCGATGGAAAAAGCACGACGGCGGCCGTCTTTGAGCAAAAATTCCAGGTACTGCCCTGCCATAAAGGTGAGTGGTTCAGTGGCTGGCAATTGCAGGTGCAACACCATGACATCGTCGGTTAGCTGCTCTTTTTTCTGAACGCGCACGGGTAAAATCCGTGGTTTGATTCCTTGCACCATATCAATCTGGCGGCATTCAATCACCAGGTCTTCCAATGGTCGCGCACAACAAAACAGCGCTTGCCCGCTGGCCAGCTCTTCATCGCTCATGGCACTGCCCTGATAGTCGTCATGAAAGACTTTTCCAGTAAGCACTTTGCCTTTGCAGGCTCCACAGGCGCCATTGCGGCAGCCATAAGGCATGTTGATGCCCGCCTCTATTGCGGCTTCCAGCACAGTTTGGCTTGGGCGCACTTCAAACGTGTGGCCGCTGTTTTCTATCAATACCCGGTTCATGGCTTATATTGTAGAGATTTTCTTGGTAAGGCTTGAAGTTTAGGATGACTTAATCTTTTTTTGGCAGATGCACGACGTTGTCTTTGGGTTTGGCTTCTTTGACTTCAGTATACTCACCTTCAATCGCCTCATCATTGGCGCTGGCTTGAAACCCAGTCTTATTTGATGTACTGCCAGAAGCAGCCTTATTCGCTGGCATGAACAATAACACGACGGCGATCACATCACTGATGACCCCGGGAATAAGCAAAAGCACACCGGCAAACATATTGCGAGCGGTTGAAAACATGGCTGAAATCGGGTTGCCACCAGCCGCTAGCTGTTGAAACATACGCGCTGCGATAAGGTTTTTTTCAGCACGTATCAATTGGAGGCCAAGAAAACCAATAATCAACAGGTAAGCGAGCACCCACCAACCATAGCGCTGACTAAGTTCAATCAGAACCGCTATCTCCAGAAACGGAAAAGCCAGTAAAATAGCAAAGATGATAAAACGCATGTCAGTAATCCTGTGGTGAATCAGCGCACATGACGCCAAAAGAGGAAATTATAATCGTGTTTACCCATGTGCCGGATATGGCATGCGCAGAAATCCTGGCGCATGCACTGGTTAGTGCACAGTTGGCGGCATGTGTGAATATTTCAAGCCCTGTCAAATCGGTTTACCGATGGCAGGGCCAAATCGAAACCGCAGATGAAGTAAAGCTGACGATTAAAACCACTCAGCAAGGCTATGCAGCAATGGCAGATAAAATTCGCGAATTGCATCCTTATGAACTTCCCGAGATTGTAGCTATCCATGTCAACGAGGGTTTGCCGGAATATCTGCGTTGGGTTGCGGCTGAAACGCTGGCATAAGGCCATGATTGATAGGTCATGGTTAATTAAGGTGCAAGATAATGATCACTAAATGGATTAAAGCGTGGGCGACCCTGGCGATGCTACTGGCAACTGCACTACCGGTGCACGCGGATTCAAGGTTCTCCCAACTATTTACCGATGAAGACTCTGAAGAGTTTTTGCCGGTAGATAAAGCGTTCAAGGTAGAAGTTGCGCTAGTAGATCAAACACACGCGCAAGTGAAATTTATTATCGCGCCTGGTCATTATCTGTATCGTGAACGCATACAACTGTTACCGGCAGATCAAAAAGCGACCATTTCATTGCCGCCAGGCGAAAGTAAAAATGATCCCAATTTCGGCCAGCAACAGGTTTTTCATCATGATACCGCCGCAGAAGTGGTTTTCCCCGATACGGCGCCAGCCGTTCTGCAAATACGGTATCAAGGTTGCAGCGAAAAAGGTTTGTGTTACCCGCCGCAGACCAAATCCCTGCCATTAACGCCATCTGCTTCGCCAGTTGCAGTCACTAGCAGCCAGCCATCAGCATTAGAAGTTGACGATGGCGTATCTGAAAAACTGCTTTCATCGGGACACTGGTGGCAAATCGTGGCTGGTTTCTTTGGCGCCGGTTTACTTTTGTCCTTCACGCCATGCGTGTTCCCAATGATTCCGATTTTGTCAGGCATTATTGTCGGTAAAAACGCACAAGCCTCACGCGCCAAAGCATTCACTTTATCGCTGGCCTATACACTAGGCATGTGCCTGACCTATACCCTGGCAGGCGTGGCGGCCGGCTTATCCGGACAACTGTTGAGTAACGCCCTGCAAACACCATGGGCATTAACGGCCGGTGCATTGATTTTTGTGGCCTTGTCTTTTTCCATGTTCGGTTTTTATGAGCTTAAACTACCAAGTGCGGTAGAAAATGCTTTTTTTAACTGGAGTCACCGGTTTAAAGGCGGACATCTGCTCAGCGACTTTCTGATGGGCGCCATCTCTGCCCTGATTATCAGCCCTTGCGTGGCGGCGCCTTTGGCAGGTGCTTTACTCTATATCAGTCAAACCCATGATGTGGTGCTTGGTGCCGTAGCACTGTTTTCACTCTCATTGGGTATGGGCGTGCCTTTACTGTTGATTGGTGCTTCTGCAGGATCAATCCTGCCAAAAGCGGGCGAATGGATGAACACCATCCGCCGCCTGTTTGGCGTACTAATGCTGGCCGTCGCTATCTGGGTGATCAGCCCGATTTTGCCAACCAGTGTGCAGCTATTGTTGTGGGGAGCACTTTGTATCATACCGGCTATTTATTTGCGTGCCATTGATCCGTTGCCGACGACAGCCACTACCGCGCAAAGGCTAAGCAAAGGCGCGGCAGTCTTTTTATTACTGTATGGCGTTGCCCTGCTGATCGGGGCCGGGTCAGGAGCCAGCTCACCACTAAGGCCATTGCAGAATCTTGCATCCACACCACAAACTGGCGGGCGGGCAGTACAGTTTCAACGTGTGCATAATGTGCAAGAACTTGATCAAGCCGTGCACGCCGCACAAGGCAAGCGCGTGATGCTGGATTTTTACGCTGACTGGTGTGTGTCATGTAAAGAATATGAGCAATTTGTATTCACAAATCATCAGGTGCAGGCTGAATTGAATCAAATAGTGCTATTGCAGGCAGACGTGACAGCAAATAATGCGCAGGATGCAGCATTGCTTAAAAAATTCGAATTGTTTGGCCCACCGGGTATCATCTTTTTTGATAGTCAAGGCCAGCCTTTACAGCCAGTCATCAAAGGCTATCACGATGCGGATCGTTTCCTGAAAATACTGCGTGCACTTGGAGGACCTAACCATGCGTAACGTCGCGCGTATCGTAATGACCGTCCTGCTGATCGTCGTCCTTGGCAGCGGGTTCCGCTGGCTTTACCTGAACCGCCATCAGTTTATGGGCGCAGATACGGCGTTACCTGATAAAACTGCGGTAAGTGCGCTCTGGAATACCACCTTAAGCGATCAAAAAGGTAAGTCATACCCGTTAGCACAATTCAAAGGCAAGCCTATGATCCTCAATTTCTGGGCCACATGGTGCGAACCTTGCCGTGATGAAATGCCGGAGATTTCCGAACTAGCCACTGCACACCCCGACATTACCGTATTGGGCGTGGCAATTGATGAAGCAGCAGCTGTGCATGAGTTTGTCGAAAGCACACCGGTGTCCTATCCATTACTGATTGCCGAGAATGAGGGCATGCCTCTGGCAGAGACCTTGGGTAACAATAAAGGCGTCTTGCCATATACGGTGATTGTCTCTGCACAGGGCGAAATCACCCATATTTTCTTTGGCCGCGTTAACAGCGAAATGCTGCAAAAAGCACTTAAGTTGTAGGCTATTCAAACTGTTATTTGATTGAATACAATGCTTTAATCGCTGCATGTTCGGAGCAAAGATCCCGCACTTAACAGCAAAATTAGCGATGTTTCACTTTTGTGTAATTGACGAATTCTGCTGGACAAAATGCAATAACTTCGGCAAACTTCGCGCCATGAAGGTTGTATCTTTCTCTTTAAAAGGCATGTGAAATGGGCACCAAATCTATCCTGGTGATTCATGGACCTAATCTCAACATGCTTGGCACACGCGAGCCACAGCATTATGGCAACCAGACCCTGGCAGATATCGACCAGAGGTTGCATGCACTGGCGCACGCGGATCAGGCACGGCTGGAAACCTTTCAGAGCAATTCTGAAGGGGATATTATTGAGAAGATACACACATTGTCTGTTAACCGCGTGGATTATGTCATCATCAATCCTGCGGCTTTCACACATACTTCGGTGGCGATTCGTGATGCAATTTCAGCGGTAAAAGTACCGTTTATTGAAGTACATCTTTCCAATGTGCACGCACGGGAGCCATTCAGGCATCACTCTTATTTCAGCGATATCGCGACGGCCGTCATCTGCGGTCTGGGCGCGGAAGGCTATTACGCCGCTTATCGCCATATCCAACAACTATAATTAAAACATTCTAAATCGAGGTTTCTATGGATTTACGCAAACTCAAAAAATTAATTGATCTGGTCGAGGAATCGGGAATTTCCGAACTAGAACTGACCGAAGGTGAAGAAAAAGTACGTATCAGCCGCACCATCACTGGCGTTGCGCCGGTTACACAATATGTAACTGCGCCTGCCCAGGCTGCCCCGGCTAGTGCAGCACCAGCTGCTGCGCCTGCCGGCGCTACTGCTAGCGCACCAGCGCCGGAGGTGGAAGGCAAAGTAGTGAAATCACCTATGGTCGGTACTTTCTACCGCGCCTCTTCTCCTGATGCCAAAGCATTCGTTGACGTTGGCAGCAGCGTGAATGCCGGTGAAACGGTATGTATTATCGAGGCGATGAAGCTACTCAATGAAATTGAGAGTGAGTATGCCGGCGTGATCAAGAAAATCTTTGTTGAAAACGGCCAACCAGTGGAATACGGCGAACCATTATTCCTGATTGGTTAAGATTCCCTGATTGATATTTATGTTAGAAAAAATTCTGATTGCCGAACTTGGCAGCCAGCTATCGACAGGTTGTACTGCAACAAAATTAAAATGCGCCGTGGCTAATAGCCAGGCAGCTATGAAGACGCGGAGTTAAAAATGTTCGAGAAAATACTGATTGCAAACCGAGGCGAAATAGCCTTGCGTGTGCAACGTGCCTGCCGTGAACTGGGGATCAAAACCGTAGCCGTGCACTCCGAGGCCGACCGCGATGCCAAATATGTTAAATTGGCTGACGAGTCCGTCTGTATTGGCCCAGCTCCTTCCGCTAAAAGTTACTTGAATGTTCCAGCAGTCATCAGCGCTGCTGAAGTAACAGATGCGCAGGCGATACACCCGGGTTATGGCTTTTTGTCTGAAAATGCCGACTTTGCCGAGCGTGTGGAGCAAAGTGGTTTCGTGTTTATCGGGCCACGTGCTGAAACAATCCGCCTGATGGGCGATAAGGTTTCCGCCAAGGATGCCATGAAAAAAGCTGGCGTGCCTTGCGTACCTGGTTCAGATGGTGCTTTGCCTGATGATCCTGCTGAAATTGTGAAAACAGCCAAACGTGTCGGTTACCCGGTCATTATCAAAGCGGCTGGTGGCGGAGGCGGCCGCGGTATGCGCGTCGTGCATACTGAAGCGGCATTAATAAATGCAGTCAATATGACCAAAGCCGAAGCGCAAAGCGCTTTTGGTAACCCGGTGGTTTACATGGAAAAATTCCTGGAAAACCCGCGCCATATCGAAATCCAGATACTGGCCGATGAACATGGAAATGCGGTGTTCCTGGGTGACCGTGATTGCTCCATGCAACGTCGTCACCAGAAAATCATTGAAGAAGCGCCTTCACCTTTATTACCAGCAAGATTGCGCGACAAGATAGGTGAACGTTGTGCTGAAGCATGCCGCAAAATCAAATACCGTGGTGCAGGTACCTTTGAGTTCCTGTATGAAAACGGCGAATTCTATTTCATTGAGATGAACACCCGTTTGCAAGTAGAGCATACGGTGACCGAGATGATTACCGGGATTGATCTGGTACAACAGCAAATCTTTATTGCCGCCGGTGAAAAACTGCCTTTCCGTCAGCGTGACATCGTATTGAACGGTCATGCCATTGAGTGCCGGATTAACGCCGAAGATCCTTACAATTTTGTGCCTTCTCCTGGTTTCATTAACCGCTTCCATATGCCAGGTGGACCTGGCGTGCGCATGGACACTCATGTATATGGCGGTTATACAGTGCCTCCACATTACGATTCCATGATCGGTAAATTGATCACGCACGGTGCCACCCGCGAGCAAGCGATTGCCAGAATGCGCGTAGCTTTGTCTGAACTGTATGTCGAAGGTATTAAAACCAACAAGGAACTGCATTCTGACCTGATGTCTGATCTGGCGTTTCAGCAAGGCGGCACCAGCATTCACTATCTTGAACAGAAGCTGGGCATCAGCGCTAAGTAATTGTGCATTGGCTGTTACTTAAAATTCAATCGACCGAGCCACAGGCGGAGTCGCTCAGCGATGTGTTGATGGAACATGGCGCACTGTCTGTCAGCATTGAAGACGCGCATGCGGACACCATGGCTGAACAAGCCATTTTTGGTGAGCCGGGCGATCCACCGCCAGGTATCTGGCAACAGAATATCGTGACTGCCATGCTGGAAGCTGACGCGGATGTGACGGCTTTGCTAGCCACAGTGCAATCCGAGTTGCAGCTGGATGGTTTGAAATACCAGTTGGAACAGATTGAAGAGCAGGATTGGGTGCGCGCAACCCAGGCGCAATTCGACCCGATTCGTGTGACTGATAATTTATGGATTGTGCCATCATGGCACCAGGCGCCCAATGCGGAGGCAATCAATATTGTACTGGATCCCGGTCTGGCATTCGGTACCGGTAGCCATCCCACCACGCATTTATGTTTGAGCTGGCTGGCACAATTACCTAAATCAGAATTGGCTCAAGCCAATGTACTGGATTACGGTTGTGGCTCCGGGATCCTCGCGATTGCGGCCAAAAAACTGGGCGCCGGCCAAGTGATTGGTGTGGACATTGATACACAGGCGGTCATCGCCAGCCGTGACAATGCCGCCAATAACCAGGTGGAAGCGCTATTTTATGATTCTGCAGAATATCTGCATGAGCCATTTGATATTGTGGTCGCCAATATTCTTTCCAGTGCCTTGATGGTATTGGCGCCGGTGATTGCAAAATCTTGCAAAAATGGCGGCAAAGTTGCATTATCCGGCATATTGGATAGTCAGCAGGAAATGTTGCTGACGCATTACTCAGAGTGGTTTGAAATGGATGCCCCCATCCAGCAAGATGGATGGGTCTTGCTGACGGGAACCAGAAAATGTCTCTAATCACGGCGTGCCCTGCCTGCCAAACACAATTTGAAGTCAACGACGAACAACTGCAAGCCTATGCCGGCAAAGTACGTTGTGGTGAATGCAATCATGTGTTTGATGCGCGCTCTTCGCTGATTGACTCGACAGAAGCAACAGAAACCATTGCGGCAGACGAATCTGTCGTATCTGTAGAAGCACCCATACCAGCAAATGAATCGATTGCACAGGCCGACGCACCAGCAGAGACATTTACACCAGAAGTCACTGAAACCAGCAACACGCAGTACGTGACACCTGAAGCAGACATCTCCCAGACAGCTTTAACAGAAGTCGAGCATGCAAGTGCAGAGAATTCTGGAGCGCACAGTTCAGAAGCTTATGTCTCGGATACTTATGGTTCTGATAGCTACTTTGCCCCTGAAGCGACACTTGATAGCCCAACAGCAGAGTTGGATGCTCCGCTCACGACCCAGGAGGATGCCGCTCAAGATGCTCAAGAGATTCGGGCATTGAACTGGAATCTTGGGCGCGAAGAAGCTGATACAACAGCCATTCCGGAATTTTTGCGTAATGTTTCCCTGAGTGAAGAGTGGCCAGCAGCCGCTGAAAAACCCAAAGCACCATGGGTGTTTCCACTGTTATCCGGCTTACTGCTAGTGACTCTCCTGTTGCAATCTGTTTATTTCACACGCACAAGCCTGGCCGCTAATTATCCTTTTACCAAACCGCTGCTGCAGTCGGCTTGCAAATTGGCACATTGCGCGGTGGCATTGCCTAAGGATATTACGCAATTAACCATTGATGATGCCGACATTCAGGAACACAGGGAGCGCGAAGGAGTACTGGTATTTTCCAGCGTATTGATCAATCACGGTGCGGTGTCTCAAACTTACCCGATGATTGAACTGACGCTGACCAATATGGCTGACGAACCGGTATTGCGCAAAGTCCTGACACCTAAGGAATATTTGCCTGCAACTGTCAAGGTTTCTGAAGGCCTGGCTGGACAACAGGAGCAACCGGTTAAAACCAGCCTTGGCATCTCCGAAAAAGCCGTGACCGGGTTCCGCGTCGCGATTGCTTATTAAATTCCAGAAATATTATCCGCCAGTGCTTTTCGCCTGCGCGCCGATGTCTGACATCACTTTCCCCAAAACCTCAATTGCAGCCGTGCGCACAAAACTTTTACGCCAGGCCAATGCAATCCTCCTGCTAGGCACCGGTTTGGTGAATGGAATCACCCGAATCAGCGGATTCTGGTAACGTGCGACAGTCGCCATCGCTGGCAACACCGTAATCCCCAGGTTGGAAGCCACCATATTACGTATAGTTTCCAAAGAATTACCTTGTAGCACCTCGCCCTTACGACCTAGTTCAGGGCAAGCCTGTGTAACCTGGTTGCTAAAGCAATGCCCACTATTCAGTAATAGCACTTTTTCGTTGCCTAATTCATCCGGATTCACTGTTTTACGTTGTGCCCATGGGTGGCTGGCTGGCACCACCACATTAAAATCTTCATCATAAAGCGGTGTGATTTCAATCCCGGGCACATTAAACGGCAAGGCCACGACTGCCGCGTCAATCACGCCATTCCTTAATTGCTGTTCCAGTGTAGCGGTAATATTTTCTTCTACTTCCAGCGGCATATTTGGTGCAGTTTTAACCAATGGCGGAATCATTTCCGGCAACAGGTAAGGGCCTACCGAATGGATCATGCCCAGCTTGAAAGGCCCATTCAACGGGTCGCTGCCATGCTTGGCCATTTCCTTGATTTTTGCCGCTTGCTCCAGCACAGTGTTCGCCTGCTCAATGATCTGTTCACCTATCGGCGTTGGTGTCACGTCATTACGGTTACGCTCAAACAGCAAAACGCCTAATTCCTCTTCCAGCTTTTTGATGCCAAGGCTTAATGCCGGTTGTGTGACAAAACATTTCTCAGCCGCCCGGCGAAAATTGCGTTCCTGCGCTACTGCCAGCACAAACTTCAGTTCAATCAGGGTCATGTTTTTCTCACTGCTGTGAAGAGGCCATTAGTGTAAATCTATTAATTTTATTAATCAATAGTATCAAAACATACAATTATACAAATTGAAGTGGCTTGCCTAGAATGGCCTCCATGCATCAGACAACATTGATTCATGGAGGCAAAATGATTAACAGGTGGCTTCAGGATTTATCCCAGTTGCAGGAAGTATTGGCGGCTTACGCTGCCAGCAACTAGATAAACCATATTCATTACCTAGAAAACGATTATCGTAATATTTAACAAGTAGTATATTTATCGCATGGTCACTCAAGGGTGGTCAGTCAATAAGAAAAGGAGCTCAAAAAAATGGAAAATCAGCAAAATACCACAGGCAAATGTCCATTTGCACATGGGGGAAACACTGCCACCGAGAAATCAAATACCAGCTGGTGGCCAAATGCGCTAAATCTGGATATCTTGCATCAACAAGACAGCAAAACCAATCCGCTGGGTGAAGATTTTAATTATGCCGAGGAATTTAAAAAGCTGGATTTAGCGGCAGTGAAAGCCGACCTGCATGCACTGATGACCGATAGCCAGTCATGGTGGCCTGCTGATTGGGGGCACTATGGTGGATTGATGATTCGCTTGTCATGGCATGCGGCCGGTACTTATCGCGTCGCCGATGGCCGTGGCGGAGCCGGCACCGGTAACCAGCGTTTTGCGCCGCTGAACAGCTGGCCGGATAACGTTAACCTGGATAAAGCGCGCCGCCTGTTATGGCCGATCAAGAAAAAATACGGTAACAAGCTTTCCTGGGCCGATTTGATTGTACTGGCCGGCACGATTGCGTATGAGTCCATGGGTCTGAAAACCTTTGGCTTTGCCGGTGGCCGCGCCGATATCTGGCATCCGGAAAAAGATATTTATTGGGGCAACGAAAAAGAATGGCTAGCTAAAACAGGCGCGCCCGGTAGTCGTTATACAGGTGAACGTGAGCTGGAAAATCCGCTGGCCGCCGTAATGATGGGGCTCATATATGTAAATCCGGAAGGGGTCGATGGCAACCCGGACCCATTACGCACAGCGAGGGATATCCGCGAAACCTTTGACCGGATGGCGATGAACGACGAAGAAACCGTTGCGCTGACTGCTGGTGGTCATACCGTAGGCAAATCGCATGGTAATGGCATAGCAGCAAACTTAGGCCCGGATCCGGAAGCGGCTAACGTTGAAGAGCAAGGCATGGGTTGGAATAACCATATCACCCGCGGTATTGGCCGTGATTCAGTTACCAGCGGTATTGAAGGCGCCTGGACTACACACCCTACCCGCTGGGATAACGGTTATTTCAAAATGCTGTTCGAACATGAATGGGAGCTGAGAAAGAGCCCGGCAGGCGCATGGCAGTATGAACCGGTGAATATTAAGGAAGAAGATAAACCTGTTGATGTGGAAGATCCGTCCATCCGCTATAACCCGATCATGACAGATGCGGATATGGCGATGATTAAGGATCCGATCTACCGCGAAATTTCGGAGCGTTTTTACCGTGACCAGGCTTATTTTTCCGAAGTATTTGCACGTGCCTGGTTTAAATTGACGCATCGTGATCTAGGTCCGAAAGCTCGCTATTTGGGGCCAGATGTGCCGCAGGAAGACTTGATCTGGCAGGACCCAACGCCAGCTGGCAACGCTAACTTGAGTGCCGCGGATATTGCAACCTTAAAAGCGCAGATCCTGGCGAGTGGCCTGACGATTGCTGAACTGGTGGCTACCGCCTGGGATAGCGCACGTACATTCCGCGCATCCGATTTCCGTGGTGGTGCCAATGGAGCACGTATCCGTCTGGCACCGCAAAAAGACTGGCAAGGCAATGAGCCAGCCAGGTTGCAGAAAGTACTGGCCGTACTTGAAGGCATACGGGCAGCTTTTAACCAACCGGTCAGCCTGGCAGACTTGATTGTGCTAGGTGGCTCAGCGGCCATTGAGCAGGCGGCCAATGCTGCAGGTGTGGCGGTTGAAGTGCCGTTTGCGCCAGGCAGGGGCGATGCCACCGATGAGATGACAGATGTGGAGTCTTTCTCTGTGCTGGAGCCACTGCACGATGGTTTCCGCAACTGGCAGAAGGCGGATTATGTGCCGACAGCTGAAGAGCTACTGCTGGATCGTACCCAGCTGATGGGGCTGACAGCGCCGGAAATGGTGGTTTTGGTTGGTGGTATGAGAGTGTTGGATACCAACTATGGTGCTAGCAAACATGGTGTGTTTACCGACAGGCCGGGCGTGCTTAGCAATGACTTCTTTGTGAATTTGACGGATATGCAGTACACCTGGAAACCAGTAGGCAGCAATTTGTATGAACTGCGCGAGCGGGCTACCGGTAACGTGAAGTGGACTGCAACACGTGTGGATCTGGTATTTGGCTCTAACTCTATTCTGCGTTCTTATGCGGAAGTGTATGCGCAGGATGATGCCAAACAGAAGTTTGTGCAGGATTTTGTGAAAGCATGGACTAAAGTAATGAATGCAGATCGGTTTGATTTGAAGTAATTGTGCAGTAAAAAAGAAAAAGCGCCTTGAGGAATCGCGGCGCTTTTTTATTGGCTGAAAGTTTTAACTTAAATAGTTTGTAAGGCACTTTGATTCTGGCGAAGGATGTAGCAGTCACAAAGCTAGCTACGCGGACCCCATGCTATACCTGCACCGGAGCGACTAACCAAAGAATTTAACTTTCAGACTTTACCGTGCCCGCCACGGCGCTACCTTAAACAACAACACCATCCCCGGAATGGTCAGCAACATACACACATAAAAAAACTGTTCCCACCCCAAATTTTCTACCATCCCGCCGGTAAGTGCATTAAACACCGAACGCGGCACTGCCGACAAACTGGTAAACAATGCCAGTTGTGTCGCTGTATATGCAGGGTTGGTTTCACGCGCCATATAAGCCACATATGCCGCGGTTCCCAAGCCGATGCCAAACGCCTCGGCACCAATCACAAATGCCAGCATGCTACGCTCGGCAGCGCCAATCTCAGTAAAAGGCCCGCTTTGTGCCAGCCAGGCAAAACCAAAAATAGCTAATGCCTGTATCACACCAAATACCCATAAGCCGCGATTAATACCTAACTTGAGCATCCACAAGCCGCCGACAAAAGCACCGGCAATCTGCATCACCAGGCCGCTGCCTTTGGCAATCGCACCGATATCGGTTTTGCTGAAACCCATATCAATATAGAAAGGTGTAGCGAGTGCTGTGGCCATGCTGTCACCCAGTTTATACAACAGAATAAATAGCAATACCCAGACTGCATGTTGCCAGCCACTGCGATGGATAAATTCCTTAAAGGGTTCGACCACGGAAGCCAGCAATGTTTTTGGCATGCTGGCGGCCGCTGGTTCTTGTGACCACAGGGTAAAGCCTATGCCGGGTAGCATAAATAAACCCACAATCAGAAACACTTGCGACCAGGCCATATGGTCGGCCAGGATTAATGCCAGTGAGCCAGGGACTAATCCGGCGATACGGTAGGCATTCACATGAATACTGTTACCCAAACCCAATTCTTCGTCGCTAAGTATTTCGCGGCGGTAGGCATCAATCACAATATCCTGGCTGGCGGAGAATAAAGCGACCAGTGTAGCCAGTAATGCAACCGCGGTGATATCAAATGCTGGTTGAAACGAGCCAAGTGCAATGATGGAGCCCAACAATGCAAATTGGGTGAACAGTATCCAGCTACGTCTGCGGCCCAGGCTTGCCAGCAATGTATAGCGGTCCATCAACGGTGCCCATAGAAATTTCCAGGTATACGGCAGTTGCATAAATGCGAACGCGGCAATGGTTTTTAAATTGAGCCCTTCGCTGCGTAGCCAGGCGGGTAATAACTGCAGTAAAAGGTAAAGAGGTAGGCCGGAGCTGAAGCCAAGCGCCACACACATCAGCATGCGGCGCGTAAACAGGGTTTGTGCGATGGTCATGTCCGCATTGTAATCGCTTTTGTCTGGCAGACATTCGCCAGGCAAAAAAAAGCCAACCCTTGCGGGTTGGCACACTCGGAGATCAAATGGTCAAACAATACTTTGTGGAAAAACCCCTACAAACTGAGTATCCACTGGACCAAGGTTTTAATATCTTCGTCCTTTACCTGCGGGCTGTTAGGCGGCATGGGCATATCACCCCACGCGCCACTGCCGCCGGCTTTTACTTTCTGGATCAATTTTGCCTCCGCAGATTTGTCGCCTTTGTATTTGGCGGCAACATCCTTATAGGCTGGTCCCAGGATTTTTTTATCCACACTGTGGCACATCAGACAATTACTTTTTTGCGCCAGTGCTTCGGCATTACTACCTGCCATGACAGAAGCTGTCATCCCCAACAGGGTAGTCATTGCCAGGCTTTTAATGAATAAATGCATAAAGTCATTCCTTGAAAATGTATTACAGGCTGAACACGTTCATTGCGCCACCGCCAGGTGCCGCGTTGTACTTGGTCAGCTCTTTGTAGCCACCGGCAGCCCCCAAGCCATCGGTTTCATTGGTCAGACCCAGGTTCATCGCAACTCCAGCCCAGCCGCCAATCCCTGACAATACGCCTACATATTGCTTGCCTTTGTGACCGTAAGTGATCATGTTGCCAACCACACCGGAACCCACCTGGAACTTCCACAGTTCTTTACCGGTTTTGGCATCCAGTGCTTTTACCCAACGGTCCAACGTCCCGTAAAACACCAGGTCAGTTGAAGTCACCAGCGCACCACCCCAGGCAGAGAACTTCTCTTTGTTGTACCACTGCGCTTTACCTTTCAGCGCATCCCACGCCATAAAACCGCCCATCACACCGTCCGGCCCGGCAAACATGGTCAAGGTAGCGCCTACCCATGGCTGGCCAGCCACGTATTTGGATTCAACCGGCTCGTACGTCATACATACATGGTTCAGTGGCACGTAAAACATTTTGTTTTTCGGTGAGTAAGCTGCCGGTTGTTCGTCTTTCACGCCCAGGGCTGATGGACAAATACCTTTGGCGTTGTAATCCTGATGGGTAGAATATTTGGCATCTTTCACCGGAATACCGGTTTTCAGGTCAATCTTGCTGGCCCAGTTGACAAAAGGATGCATTTTCTCTGCCACCAGCAAGCTGCCGTTGGTGCGGTCAAAGGTATAGCCAAAACCATTACGGTCAAAATGAGACGCCAGTTGTTTACCGTTGGCTTCCCACAGGATGATTTCGTTCATGCCGTCATAATCCCACTCATCATGTGGCGTCATCTGGTAAGCCCAACGCGCCATGCCGGTGTCGAGGTCACGCGCAAAAATCGTCATTGACCATTTGTTGTCGCCAGGTCGTACGTCCGGGTTCCAGGTGCCTGGATTACCGGTACCGTAGTACATCAGGTTGAGTTTCGGGTCATAAGAGTACCAGCCCCAGGTTGGGCCGCCACCATTCTGCCAGCCGTCTTTTTGCTGTTGCGGTTTATGCCAGGTACGTACGCCGAGGTCAGCTTCAGGATATTTCAGTTGCGATTTATCCAGAGGCTTGAAAGAACCACCCTCTTTGTTGCCACCATTCACATCCTGGTAAACGGATAAGGCGCTGTAATGCGGATTCTCTTTGTTAAAGTCTTTGCCAATCAGCATTTCGCTATCGGGGCCTGTGCTATAGGCTTTCCATAACAGGCTGCCATCTTTGATGTTATAAGCAGAAATATGGCAACGTACGCCGAATTCGCCGCCTGAACAGCCAGTCACCACTTTGTCTTTAAATACGTGAGGGACATTGGTATTGGCCGCGCCTGTTTTCGGGTCGTTGACCTTTACGTCCCATATTTTGGCACCGGTTTTGGCATCCAGCGCCACCAGCACACCATTATTCTGTTGCAGGAAAATCTTGCCGTCGCCGTAACCCAGGCCTTTGTTTACGTTGTCACAGCACAAAACAGACTGCACGTCCGGATCCTGTTTAGGGAAATAAGACCAGCGGATCTTCTGGTTGTCGTCCAGGTCCAGCGCATAGACGTTGTTCGGGAATGCGGTATGGATGTACATGGTATTGCCAATAACCAACGGCGCACCTTCGTGACCCCGGTTAACGCCGGTCGCGAATGACCAGGCCAGTTTGACGTTTTTGACATTGCCTTTGTTGATTTGTGACAGTTTGCTGTAACCCTGGTTGGCGTAATCTTTACGCGCCATGGCCCATTGGTTGTCATCCTTCATCATGGCGTCCAGTTCGGCATTGGCCCATACACTGGTGCTCATGCCGGCTAGCATCATTGCAGTGATGGCAAGCTTGATTTGGTGTTGCATACATACCTCCAAAATGGTGTGTTTGAAGCTGGAATAAATGAGTTATACGCCAGTAAGCAAATGCTTCTTTTGTTACTCGCAGACCATTGATTGCAACCCCTGTGCCAGACACGAGTTTTATTTGAGGTAATGAAAAAAATGAATTAAAATCAAAAGGTTATTCTTAGGTACCAGCTACGGTTATGCATTCTGGAACGTTGAAAACTGTTCAGCGGTGTGCCAAACTGATACAGTTGTTCAATCACGTGATACAGGTGTTCAAGCAGTGATGTCCAAGTTCTCTCCAGCCTCTACACATACATCGTTGCCAGTCATGCGCGACGATCAACTGGCCATTGCCGAAGCGATTGAACGCTCATGGCGTCGTTGCATGGTCAAAGGCGTGGATGAGCAGGCACCAGCACATGACCAGATCATCACCGCGCAAGAATTAGCACAACGGCTAGAGCAAAATCGTTTGTTGCTCACGCATGCCGAACCTGAAATGATGACCTTAAGCGGGCAGATTGCACATACTCGTAGCCTGGTCATTCTCACGGACAATGAAGGTGTGATCCTGCGCACCATGGGTGAAGGCGTGGAGCAGGGCGACATTCGTGCTTCTTTATTACCTGGTGCTTCCTGGAGTGAAGAGCATCGCGGGACAAATGCCATAGGCACAGCGCTGGTTGAGCGTGCTCCCATCAGCGTGCAGGGTGCCGAGCACTTTATGGCCTATCACCACTCACTCAGCTGCTCGGCAGTACCGATCTTTGCAGCCAATAACCAGTTAGTGGCTACATTAGATGTATCCAATGATTTGAACCAGCCACAGCAACACACGCTGGCACTGGTGAAAATGGCAGCGCAAATGGTCGAGAACCGTTTGTTTCATGCCACTGCACAAGGTGAGATAGGCGTGCATTTTCATGCACGATCAGAATTTATCGGGACGTTATGGGAAGGCTTGGCGTTATTTGACAGTGATGGCCAATTGCGTGCCATCAATCGTAGCGGACAATTCCAGTTCGGCTTGCCTCTTGATGAAGATGTGCTGGCTAAGCGGCGGGTGCAATTCAGCGATGTATTCGATGAATCTTGGGTGACATTCAAGCAACGCTGCCAGGGTGGTGATTTATTATTCCCCATGCAATTGCGGAATGGCGCCCGACTATTTGCACGTGCTTCCGTTCAAACCAGCACGCGTTCACGCCCAGCGGTTTCCCAACCACGGGAATCTGCAGCCAGCCTGGAAATGCTCGATACTGGCGATGCACAGCTTAAACTGGCGATCACCCAAGTCAAACAAGTATTGAATCGCGATATTCCCATACTGGTATTGGGTGAAACGGGCGCCGGAAAAGAATTATTTTCTCGCGCGATACACGATGCCAGCGCTCGTCGCGACCAACCTTTTATTGCGGTCAATTGCGCTGCCTTGCCCGAAGGCCTGATCGAAGCCGAGCTGTTTGGCTATGAAGAAGGCGCTTATACCGGCGCCAAACGTAAAGGTAATTCTGGCAAAATCCAGCAGGCTGATGGCGGCACGCTGTTCCTGGATGAAATTGGCGATATGCCGTTGTCATTGCAAGCAAGGTTGTTACGTGTGCTGCAAGAGCGCTGCGTGACACCGCTGGGCTCCAGCAAGTCGATTCCGGTTAACTTTATGCTGATCAGCGCGACCAACCAGAAACTGAAAGATAAAGTCACTGCAGGGGAATTCCGCAGCGATTTGTACTACCGTATTAATGGACTGGCAGTGCAATTGCCAGCCTTACGCCATCGCCAGGATTTACAGCGCCTGATCAGTTTAATTTTGCAGGTTGAGCAGTCACCGGAGAGTGAAATCAGTGCAGAAGTCATGGCTTTGTTTGCCCGTCACCCATGGCCTGGCAATGTGCGGCAATTGCATAATGTGTTGCGCACCGCGCTTGCTTTGGCGGATGGCGCGGTCATTGATTTGATGCATTTGACGCAGGACTTTATGGATGAGCTTGAAGATGCAGCCATCAGTCACCAAACGGTACGTCCAGCATTAACTTTAAAGGCGCAATCTGATGAGGTTATACGTTCGGCTATGCAGCAGCATGCTGGAAATGTTTCCGCCGCTGCACGCCAGCTGGGTATGAGCAGGAATACACTTTATCGTCGTTTGAAAGCATTACACCTGGCTTGATCAGTCAATAAAAAGCCCCGGCAACAACCGGGGCTTTTTTCATGGCTGCATATTATGAGCTTACTTGCTGCGACGACGAGCTACAAAACCCATCACGCCAAGACCCAGTAACATCATGGCGTAGCTATCAGCCTCAGGAACGGCGGACGCTGATGCCACCTGGTCCACCTGGAAAGCCAGTGCTTGTGAGAAGCCAGCGCTGAAACTCAGAGTGTAAGAAGTGATGGGGGTAGAAACACCACTCAGATCCCAGGAGTAGCGGTAATAGTCATCCACAGTACCGGTATTCCCAAAGTTTACCAATGCGCCGGCAATCGCCTGGTTACCGCCGTTGTAGCTCAGCGTAATGGTATAGGCCTCACCACCGAATGAAGCATTAAAGTCATTAACGATGCCCTGGAATACCAGTGAGCCGATGTTGTTTGAAACAGTATTATCAGTAAAGGTCAGGTTCCCATCGCCGTACAAACCGAAGCCGGCGGGGTAGTAGCTGCCGGAAATTTGCGTCAGCAATGCATCGCCTGAACCTGCCACGTTACCAGCTGTTCCCGCTGCCAGCTGGGCTGCAGTCAATGGATTAGCAGCGCCATTATTATCAACACGGTTACGGTTAAGCTGGTTCCAGCCGGCGAAAGAAACAGAATTGGCAATGTCAACGAAACTGCTGTAAGTGGTATTGGCTTGTGCCAGACCAGCGATTGCGAACAGGCTTGCACCGATAACGATGCTGAGATATTTAGCTTTCATATGACTAACTTCCTTTGAGTAATTATTAATGACTGGCATCTTTAATAAGTGCCAGAATTGTTAACTGGCCGCGTTACTCACAAACGTCTTTACCATGTATTCCCATTTAAATGATAATGGGAACTATTATCATTATCGACAAATATCAGGCTTAGTCAAGCGCGTGTTGTTTAAAAAATTAAATCTTTAGTTGAAGTGAAGGGCGTGCAGCGTTGGCATTGAATCAACGCGGATTAAGCAGTCTATAAGAAATGTGAGAGAAAACTTCTTCCCGTAGCAAAGAAGCTGATTTATGTATGATTACTCTTAAGGCGGTACATAGCCAAGTTGCCCATCAGATTTGGCAGTAAATGCACATCTTCACCGTCTGTAATGACTTTACGTTCAATCACTTGTATGTGGTGATTATTGCAAAATTCATCAAAATCGTGAATCGTACATAAGTGCACATTAGGCGTGTCGTACCATTGATAAGGGAGAGTTTTCGATACTGGCATATTACCGGTGGCGATTTGTAAACGGTTACGCCAATAACCAAAGTTGGGGAAAGTCACAATCGCTTCTCGGCCGACACGCAGCATTTCTTCAACAATAGTTTCGGTATTGTGCATGGCTTGCAAGGTCTGCGACAGGATCACCGTATCAAACGACTGGTCTTCAAACCCGGAAAGACCTTCTTCAAGGTTCATCTGGATCACATCGACACCATTTTTCAGCGCTTCCAGCCAGTTGGCATCGTCTTTTTCGATGCCATACCCGGTGGTATCCAGCGTTTCATGTAAATGCGTCAGCAAGGTGCCATCCCCACAACCTAAATCCAGCACCTTGGTTTTTGCGCGTACCCAGTTTGTAATTAATGCAAAATCTGGGCGAATATTTGTTATATTTGCATTTTTCATACTTTTACCTGCTCAAGGTAAGCACGCATGATGTCGTGATAATGCGGGTCCGGCATCAGGAAGGCATCATGACCATGTGCTGAGGTGACTTCAGCATATTTCACCGGCAATGCGTTATCCAGCAGTGCCTGCACAATTTCGCGAGAACGACTTGGTGAAAAACGCCAATCGGTAGTGAACGAAATCACGATGAATTTGGCTTTTGCATGTTTCAGCGCTTGGCTTAAATTGCCGCCAAACGCTTTTGCCGGATCAAAATAATCCAGTGCCCGCGTCATGCGCAAATAGGTATTCGCATCAAATTCACCGGCGAATTTATCGCCCTGGTAACGCAGGTAAGACTCCATTTCGAACTCAACATCGAAACTGTATTTAAGCTCGCCATGGCGTAATTTACGGCCGAATTTTTCACCCATCACATCATCGGAAAGATAAGTGATATGACCTAACATACGCGCGATGCGCAAGCCTCGGCGCGGCACGGTGCCATGGTTGTAATAATCACCTTCATAAAACTCAGGATCGGTAATAATGGCCTGGCGTGCGACTTCATTAAAAGCCATATTCTGGGCGGTCAGGTTAGGGGCTGAAGCAATCACGAACGCGTGACGCACACGTTCTGGATAGGCAATATTCCATTGCAGGGCTTGCATTCCGCCAAGGCTACCGCCTATGACTGCAGCCAGTTGCTCTATCCCAAGGTAATCCAGAAGGCGTGCCTGCGACTCCACCCAGTCTTCAACAGTCACTACTGGAAATGTTGCACTGTAAGGCCGGTCGGTCAGCGGATCGACACTGGAAGGGCCACTACTGCCGTGACAGCCACCCAGGTTATTCAGGCCGATCACGAAAAATTTGTTGGTATCCAGCGGCCTGCCGGGGCCAATCAGGTTATCCCACCAGCCTGGGTATTTGTCATCTTCTGAATAACGGCCAGCCACATGATGGTTGCCCGATAATGCGTGGCAGATAAGCACCGCATTCGATTTGGTCGCGTTTAGTTTGCCGTAGGTTTCATAGGCAAGATGGTATTGCGGCAAGATGGCGCCGCTTTGCAAAGCGAGTGGTTCGTTGAAATGCGCCACCTGCGCTTTAACAATACCAACAGAGTTTGATTCAGACATGCCGCGATTATACTATGCAGCATGCTTAACGGCGAGTCAGCGTGCCTCGGCTTTTATTGCGGTGCCGCAGAAAGGCAACCTAGTAAAGCAGGCAGCTCGGCCACCGAGTTAATCATCGCATCCGGGTTCACGGCAGAAAGCCGTGTATAGGTTTCACGGTATTTGCCAGTTTTCACCAGCACACCGTGCAAACCGGCATCCTGAGCGCCGCCAACATCGGCATCAATATCATCGCCCACCATCATCACTTCAGAAGGTTTCATGCGCAGCGAGTCCACAACAATATTGAAAAAATGGCGGGAAGGCTTACCCATCAGCATGGCTTTGGTATTACTGGCATATTCCAGGCCGGTCACAAATGCCCCGATATCCATCTGCAACCCGCTTTCGGTCTGCCAGAAACGGTTTTTATGAATAGCAATGAGTTGCGCACCATTCACCAGGCAATGGAATACCTCATTCAGCAATGCATAAGACCATTGATCGCCGATATCGCCTACCACCACATAATTGGCTGCAGTTTCAGATTGGTCAAAACAGGCAAAATCCTTTTTAATGTCTTCAGCCAGAAGTAACTTGCACACCGGGTTAGGCTGTTTTTTCAGATGCTGGATGGTCGCTTGTGGTGCACTCATGATTTCTTCAGGCACCGTATTGAAGCCCAGCCGGTTTAGCTTTTGTTGTAAAGAGTCTAGCGACAGCGTGCTGGTATTGGTTACAAACCGCACGGCGATGCCGGCTTTGCGCAACTGGGCAACCGCAGCCAAAGCGCCCGGAATCAATTGGTCACCAATATATAAAACACCATCGAGATCAAACAGGACAGCTTTTATTGCACTGAAATTAAACATAAGCGGCCTTTCTTGCTGCAGTGATATAGACCGGTTGCAGCAAGAATCGTGCACAGCGGGGAATTACTTTTAAGGGGAATTGTTTGCTAGCCGTAGTCAAGTTGCCAGCCATTGCGCCAGCGTGACTCTGGGATTGCCGCCCAGATCGTGTAAGGTTTGAATATTCAAAAATCCAGCTGCCTGATAGAGCTGCTGCACAGCATCCGCCTGGTTATAGCCATGTTCCAGCATCAGCCAGCCACTATTATTCAAATGTGATGGTGCTTTTGCGATAATCTGCCGTATATCCGCCAGGCCATCTTCGCCTGCGGCCAGCGCAGACAGTGGCTCAAAGCGTAAATCACCTTGCGATAAATGCAGGTCAGCAGATTCGATATACGGTGGATTGCTCACAATCAGATCAAAAGTCTGCTGGCCTAGCTGAGAAAACCAGTCACTTTGCAGCAAGGTTAAATTATTTAGCTGCAGGCTGTGCATGTTTTCATGCGCGACTGTTAGCGCAGCTTCTGAAGCATCTACCGCGGTCACATGTGATTGAGATGCATGTTGCGCAATGGCTAAGGCAATGGCGCCACTACCGGTGCCCAGATCCAGTATCTGCATGGGGCTGGAAATTTTCTGTAGTGCTGCTTCTACCAGGGTTTCAGTATCCGGGCGGGGAATCAGCGTCGCTGGCGTGACCTTGAGCTTAAGGCCATAGAATTCGCGATACCCAAGAATATAGGCCACCGGCTCGCCTTGCACACGGCGTTGTACCAGCTGGTTAAAGTCCATAGCCTGTTGTTCAGTCACCGCATCAGTCGCATGTGCCAGCAGCCAGGCCCTGTTAACGTCCAGCACATGCATCAGCAGTATTTGCGCCTCCACACTGGCCTCAGCCGCAGCAACAGATTCTGCCAATTGTTGCCGCGCGTGCCGCAATAGTTGTTGCACAGGTTGTGTCATCCTATCTAACTCCGGCGGCTTTACGCAGGGCAATGGCCGTGGCATTTCCTTGTTTGGCCGGGTGGCGTACTGCGTGGCGGATGACCCACTTCAATTCTTTATCGGCGTTACTCAACCAGCGGTCACATAGTTCAAAGGCAATCTCGGGGTGGTCTTTGGCAATATCCCCCAAATGATTGGCCACACTGCGTCTCACATAAAGACTCGGGTCACTTTTCAATGCATCCAGAATGGGCAAGGTTGGCGTCGGATCTTTAATCAGTTGCGGAATGCGCGCCCCCCATGGCAAACGGGAACGGGTACCTTCCGAGCATAAGCGCCGCACATGCGGATCCGGGTCATCCAGCCATTGCGTAATCTGGTTGAGCGTGCGGTCAAAGTCATGAATCATGAATGGGCGGATGGAGAATTCAGCGGTAAAGCGTCGGGTTAATTCATACTGTGCATGCATGGCTGTATCAAACGGATCTTCACCTGCGTTGTGCGAAACATCACGGCCATATTCCGCCACAAAACGGGTATGCGGCAGATAAAAAAACACGCTCAGACCCAGGCGCTCGGTATGCACGTTAGCTGGGGTCAACGTTTTAATTAATACTTCGGTCGCATCGGCAAATTTGGCAGGGAGAGTAGCTTTCAGCGCGGCAGCAATATGTGCTGAACGGTCCATAAAACCAAGCGGCGCAATGTTGGTAAGCGCTAACTGCTTGAATGCCTGCTCATCAAATCCTGTATGCACCAGCGCAATATTATGTGCCAGGCAATCGATTGCTTCACTATCCAGAATAAATTTGATCGGCTGGTCTTTTTGGATGCTACGCGGTGCGGTGGGGAGACGGAACTGATACATAAGTATTGCTAGTAAGGGCGTTCATCATATTGCGGCGCATCATCATGAATGTCATGCCATTCAGCTTTGGACGCAACGAATATGTGCGCAGAAACTTTTTCTTCCAGCGGTGTATCCAGCGATCCTATTCGCACCCGCACGACTGTGGGATCATTTTCCCGGTAAGCGATGATCGGAGAGCCGCACAAACCACAAAACGTCCGATTAACGCCAGCTTCAGTACGATAGTTTTTTAAATGCTGTTGGCCACGCGTGATGACAAAATTTGTTTGCAAAACCGGCGCAACTGCTGCGAAGGCTGAACCGCTCGCTTTGCGGCAACGCTGGCAATGGCAATAAACCACTTTTTCGATGGTACCTGCAATCTCATAGCGCACTGCTTCGCAGAGGCAACCACCTTGATGCTTGTCGTCTGTTTGTGTCATAGCGTGGTCAAATGCCAAGCTTAGTTTTCTTCACCCAGGCTCGCCAGCAGATCAGCCTGGTACTCATTGGAAAGGGCGCCTATCAACTCGTCCATATCACCTTCGGTAATCGCTTCAATCTTGTACAAAGTCAGGTTGATACGGTGGTCGGTAATCCGGCCTTGCGGGTAATTGTAGGTACGAATGCGCTCAGAACGATCACCGGAACCAATCAGGTTGCGGCGTTCCGAGGCGATCTTGCTTTGCTGTTCATCCACTTGTTTGGCTTTGATGCGTGCCGCCAGCACCTGCATGGCTTGTGCCTTGTTGGCGTGCTGGCTGCGGCCATCCTGACATTCCACGACAATGCCGGTAGGTGCATGGGTAATCCGCACCGCAGAATCGGTCTTGTTGATGTGTTGACCACCGGCACCGCTGGCACGAAAGGTATCGATACGAATATCGGCCGGGTTGATTTCGACATCACCGACTTCTTCCACTTCAGGCAGAATGGCTACCGTACAGGCCGAGGTGTGGATACGGCCCTGGGTTTCAGTATCCGGCACGCGTTGTACGCGGTGACCACCGGATTCGAATTTGAGTTTTGAGTAGGCACCATAACCATTGATCTTGGCAATAATCTCCTTGTAACCACCCACTTCACCTTCGTTGGCAGAGACAATTTCCACCTTCCAACCCTGGCGGTCAGCATAGCGCGAGTACATGCGGAACAGATCACCGGCAAACAGGCCGGATTCATCACCACCAGTACCGGCACGGACTTCGAGGAAAATACTTTTATCGTCGTTGGGGTCTTTGGGCAGTAACAGTTTTTGCAACGCCAATTCCACTTCTTCCAGACGCTGCTTGCCGCTCTCTATCTCTTCCTGCGCAAACTCTTTCATTTCCGGGTCGGAGAGCATGGCATGCGCTTCTTTCAGGTCGGATTCGGTTTGCACATAAATATGATATTGCTCAACAATAGGCGTGATTTCCGTATGCTCCTGCATGATCTTGCGGTAATTATCCATATTGTCAGTGACGCCTTCGCTACTCAGCAGGCGGTTGATTTCTTCGAGGCGCTCGCTTAAGTTGGCGAGCTTTTGCAACATACTTGGTTTCATCTTGTTTGCCTAAAATTCAATACTGGCTGCAATGTCTTCCGCCAGCTTTGGTCATACTCAATTAAATTAATCTTTTAACTGGAAAAGTTGTTTCACCAGATGCTCGATATGCGCATGTGCATCGCCTTGGCTATTGTTGAGCACATGACTGGGGCCATGTAAAAACTTATTGGTCAGTGCATTGCTGAGTTGTTCGAGCGCTTTTTCCGGTGATTCGCCTTTTTGCAGCAGCTTGAGTGCTTTTTCAAGTTCAGCTTTCCGCACTGTATCCGCCTGGTCACGCAGGGCTTTAATTGTGGGCACTGCTTCGCGCTGCTTGAGCCAATGCATAAAGTGCTCTACACGTGCGTTGACGATCAACTCGGCATTCACCGCCGCTTCCTGGCGATTACCTATGCCTTCCGAGACGACTTGCGCCAGGTCATCTACCGTGTATAAAAACACATCGTCTAACGCTGAGACTTCAGGCTCAATATCGCGTGGTACTGCCAGATCGACCATAAACATCGGACGGTGTTTACGCATCTTGATCGCGCGCTCCACCATGCCCAAGCCGACCAGCGGTAACTGGCTGGCTGTACTGGTGATCACAATATCAAACTCGTGAAAGCGTTCAGGCAGGTCATTCAGTAAAATGGCCTGCATGTTCAAACCCTGGCTGCGGATTTTGTCTGCAAGTTGTTCGCCACGCTCCAGGGTGCGGTTAGCGACGGTAATTTTTTTCGGTTTTTGTGCGGCGAAATGGTCGGCACATAACTCAATCATTTCACCGGCGCCGATAAACAGCACGCTTTGTGCGCTTAGGTCACCAAAAATACGTTGTGCCAGTTTCACCGCGGCAGCGGCCATCGAAATCGAGCTGCCGCCAATATCGGTATTGGTGCGTACTTCTTTGGCGACTTCAAACGTACGCTGGAACAATTTGTGCAGCATGGTGCCCAACGTACCAACATCCTGTGCAATTTTTACCGATTGCTTGAACTGCCCAAGAATTTGCGCCTCACCCAGCACCATGCTATCCAGGCCACTGGCAACGCGAAAAGCATGTTTGACCGCTTCGTGGCTGCTCAGTGTGTAGGTATAAGGCATCAATTGCTGAGCTTCCAGCTTGTGGTAGTTGGCAAGCCAGTCGATGACGGTTTCTGGCCGGATAGACTGCACATAGATTTCAGTACGGTTGCAGGTGGAAAGAATGGCAACTTCAGACACGTTGTGGCGCGTCAGATCTTCCAGCGCATGCGGCAGGTTTTCGTTGTTGAACGCAACGTTTTCGCGGATAGCGATGGGTGCGGTGGTGTGGTTCACACCAATGGTAAACAGTTGCATAGCGCTATTTTACCTTTGAGAGCAGGCAAAGAGATAAATAAACTAACGCATGCAGGTCGTTCATGGTTGATTCGATTGGTGCCCGTAGCAAAGGTGCCGACATTTTCTTACATTAGCGGTTAGCAAGCAAGAATCCTGTCAATTTGGCGTGGAATGGCATTTGACTCCGAATGACGGTAAAATATTGGTTTTACAATAAAAATTTTCAGAAAACTCGAAATAAGCAAGTGGCGGGATAAAGTGCAAGGCGCACGGAACGCAGCAATTTGCCCGCGTAGCCGCTGATTACGTGTTTTCTCAGATTTATTTCATTGAACTTCAGATACGGAACACCAGCATGGACAAAACTTTTCGCATTGCCCCCAGTATTCTTTCTGCCAACTTCGCCAAATTAGGTGAAGAAATTGAAAACGTGATCAAATCCGGTACCGACATCGTCCACTTTGACGTGATGGACAATCACTATGTGCCTAACCTGACGATTGGACCGCTCGTATGCGATGCCATTCGCGATTTGTCACATAACGTCGGCGCATTGATCGACGTACACCTGATGGTGAAACCGGTTGACCGCATTATTCCTGACTTCGCCAAAGCTGGTGCCGATATCATCACTTTCCACCCGGAAGCGTCTGACCACATTGACCGCAGCCTGGCGCTGGTACGTGATAGCGGCTGTAAATCCGGCCTGGTATTCAATCCGGCAACACCATTGCACTACCTGGATTACGTGATGGACAAAGTCGACATGATTTTGCTGATGTCGGTTAACCCGGGTTTTGGCGGCCAGAAATTCATTCCGGAAACACTGAACAAATTAAAAGAAGCACGTGCACGTATTGATGCCTACTACGAGAAAACCGGCCGCCAGATCTGGCTGGAAGTGGATGGTGGCGTAAATGCCAACAACATCGCTGACATCGCCAAAGCCGGTGCTGATACATTTGTAGCCGGTAGCGCGATTTTCGGTTCACCTAAAGACACCGACCCTAACCGATACGACACCGTTGTAGCGGCGATGCGCGCTTCTTTAGCGACTGTTTAATTTTATAAAAAGTCTTTTGTGATGCGGTTTCAAGTCAAGCTGGTGATGTTCGATCTGGACGGTACCCTGCTTGATACCGCACCGCAAATTGCCGAAGCCGCCAATCGTATGCTGGTGGCACTAAACAAGCCCATGCTGCCACAGGCACAGATCAGCACCTATATTGGTGAAGGCGTGCAAAACCTGATCAAGCGTTGCCTGACCGGGAATCCGCATGACGAACCGGACGCTGAACTGTTTACCCAGGCTCAGCCGCTATACCATGATTTTTACGAGAAAAATGCAACTGACAGCCAGCCATTTCCCTCAGTGGTTGCAGCTCTACAGCAATTGAAGGCGCATGGTTACTTGCTCGCCTGCGTCACCAATAAACCTGAAAAATTTACCATGCCTTTGCTGGAAAAAGCCGGCCTGGCGGATTTTTTTAAAATCGTCGTTTCAGGCGATACTTTACCCAAAAAGAAACCCGACCCGCTGCCGCTGTTGCATATTTGCCAAAAACTAGGCGTGTTGCCCGCTGAGGCCGTGCTGGTAGGGGACTCGGAAACCGATATCCAGGCAGCGCAGGCAGCAGGATGCTTTGTAGTCACCGTGCCTTATGGGTATAATCAGGGTCGCCCGATTGACGAGGCAACCGTGGATGCCACGGTGCAGCAGCTCACCGAGGTGGTGGACTTGCTGGAGTTACCCGCTCTCTTAAAGCGGGGATAAAAAACTATTTAAATATCATGATGTTTTGTGCTCATCATTCTTCCAGTTGGCCAGTGTTAAGCTGGCGTCGTTCGTGGCGGGGCTAACTTAGCTAGACTAGGGCCAGCCCGCAAGCGCCCTGCCTTAAAAAAATAGTTCGCGTTATTTGCACTAATCTGTTGCCTCTGATGAAGCGACACACTCAACGAACAATCTGGAAAAAGCATCATGTTAAGCACTCTGAGCAAGACCGAATTTGACGCGCTGGCGGCGCAAGGGTACAACCGTATCCCGCTGGTGATGGAAACCTTTGCCGATCTCGATACGCCGCTGTCGCTGTATCTCAAGCTGGCTAACCAACCCTACTCTTATTTGCTGGAAAGCGTACAAGGCGGCGAACGCTTTGGCCGCTATTCAATTATCGGCCTGCCTGCCACCACACGCATTGAGGTGCGTGACCGGCAATTGCAGGTGATCCACGACGACACAGTCATCGAGTCGCATAACGACCAAAATCCGCTGGACTTTATCAAAGCCTACCAGGCAAGGTTTAAAACACCGCCCTATGAAGGTTTGCCCCGTTTTACCGGCGGCTTGGCCGGTTATTTTGGCTACGAGACGATTCAATATATTGAAAAGCGCCTGGGCAAGCAGAAAAAGCCGGATGCGATAGGCACGCCGGATATCCTGCTAATGGTGTCTGAACAAATCGCCGTCATCGATAACCTGTCTAGCAAACTGTATTTTATTGTCTATGCTGACCCGGCGCAGCCGAATGCCTACGAAGCTGCACGTGATCGTATGCAGGCCTTAATGGCAAAACTGCGTGCCCAGGTCGAAATCCCGGCGGCGCTGCCTACCAGTAAAACTCAGGCATTATCAGAATTTGGTGAAGACAACTTCAAGACGGCAGTGAAAACCGCCCAGCGATATATCCTGGAAGGCGACATCATGCAGGTGGTACTTAGCCAGCGCATGTCACAGGATTTTGAAGCTTCTCCGCTCAGCCTTTATCGCGCATTGCGCAGCCTGAATCCATCCCCATATATGTTCTACTACGATATGGGTGACCATCACGTAGTCGGCGCTTCACCGGAAATCCTGGTGAGGCTGGATAACACCACAGTCACCTCTCGCCCGATTGCCGGTACACGCCCACGCGGCAAAAACCGCGACCATGACCTGGCACTGGAAGCCGAGTTGCTGGCTGACCCTAAAGAGCGTGCCGAGCATGTGCAATTAATGGATTTGGGCCGTAATGATGTTGGCCGTGTCGCGCTAACGGGGACAGTAAAGGTCACCGACAATATGACGATTGAGCGTTATTCACATGTCATGCATATCGTCAGCAATGTCGAAGGCCAGCTTAAACCCGGACTGGATGCGATTGATGTGCTGAAAGCGACTTTCACCGCGGGCACAGTTTCCGGTGCACCTAAAGTACGCGCCATGGAAATCATTGAAGAACTGGAGCCATCCAAGCGAGGTATTTACGCTGGTGCGGTTGGTTATTTGGGCTTTAACGGCGATATGGATGTGGCGATTGCCATCCGTACCGCCGTCATTAAAGACAAAAAACTGTATGTACAGGCTGGGGCGGGCATTGTGGCAGATTCGATTCCGCAAAGTGAATGGGATGAAACCCAGAATAAAGCCAAAGCCGTTATACGTGCCGCTGAATTAGTACAAGCCGGTCTGGATAGCGCAGCCCAATTAACAGGAAAAGGAGCCTGAATATGTTGTTAATGATCGATAACTATGACTCTTTTACCTACAACCTGGTGCAATACCTGGGCGAGTTGGGGCAAGACGTACACGTACACAGAAACGATGAGATCACGCTGGAGCAGATCAAAGCGATGCAACCGGAAAAAATCGTGATTTCTCCCGGCCCGTGTACGCCAAATGAAGCCGGGATTTCTGTGCCACTGATTCATGAGTTTGCCGGCAAGATTCCTTTGCTGGGCGTGTGCCTGGGTCACCAGAGCATAGGCCAGGCCTTTGGCGGCAACATCATCAAAGCCAAAACGCTGATGCATGGTAAAACTTCATTGATCCACCATACCAATGCCGGTGTGTTCAGAAACCTGCCTAACCCGTATACGGCCACCCGCTACCATTCGCTGGTGATTGAGCGCGAAACCATTCCGGATTGCCTGGAAATCACCGCCTGGACTGACGATGGCGAGATCATGGGCGTCCGGCATAAAACCCTGGCGATAGAAGGCGTGCAGTTCCACCCGGAGTCGATTCTGACCGAACACGGGCATGCATTGCTGGATAACTTCCTGAAAGGCTATTAATGGCCATCACGCCTAAAATCGCAATACAGCGGCTGATAGACCACACCGATTTCACGCATGAAGAAATGCTGGAGATCATGCGCCAGATTATGAGCGGGGAGTTTACCCAGATCCAGATTGCCGGTTTCTTGTCTGCCCTACGTGTCAAAGGCGAAACCGTGACCGAAATCGCAGCGGCGGCGCAAATGATGCGCGAGCTTTCCAGCAAAGTGGATATCAGCGATACCCGTCACTTGATTGATACCTGCGGTACCGGCGGCGCGCCGAACAAGGTATTTAACGTCTCGACTGCATCAGCCTTTGTGGCCGCAGGTGCAGGCGCAAAAATCGCCAAGCATGGCGGCCGGGCTGCTTCTTCAAAAAGTGGCTCCGCCGATGTGCTGGAAGCGCTCGGGGTGAATATCGCTCTGACACCTGAACAGGTGGTGCGCTGTGTCAATGAAGCAGGCATAGGCTTTATGTTTGCGCCCAACCATCACTCTGCCATGAAATATGCGGCACCGGTACGTCGGGAACTGGGTGTGCGTACCATGTTTAACCTGCTGGGACCAATGACCAATCCGGCCGGTGCCAAACGCCAGGTCATGGGCGTGTTCCACCGTGATCTGGTGCCATTATTAGCGCAAACTTTAAAGCAACTAGGCAGCGAACATGTGATGGTTGTGCATAGTGCCGATGAAATGGATGAAATCTCTTTTTCTGCCGACACCTACGTGGCCGAACTCAAAAATGGCAACATCACGGAATACACAGTCAATCCAGCGCAGTTTGGCATGCCATTGCATGATATCAACAGCATACGCGTTGAAAGCGCGCAGCATTCCAGCGAAATTATCCTTGGCCTGTTATCTGGCGAAAAAGGTCCGGCAAGAGATATTGTGTTGCTGAATGCTGGTGCCGCCATTTATGTTTCTGGCCTTGCTAATGATTTATCGTCAGGGATTGCACAAGCGGCAGCGTCAATTGATTCGGGCAATGCGTTGAATAAATTGCATCAATTAAAGGCGTTGAGCCAGGCCGCATGAAGCATTATTTTCTGATTGCGGTGTTATGTTTACTGGCAGCTTGCCAGCAAACGTCACAACAAAATGCGAGTAACAATTATTCAAGCAAGCAGACGCAATCTACTGTTGAAGTTAAATCGCAGGTACAAACATTAAACCTGCAATCACTGTCTTCCGGGCTGGCAACTGAAGAAAATTCAGCAGTAAAACAGGCCTTTGCACAAAAGCAAAGTCATGTCTGGCTGGAAGGTAATGGTATCGTCAGGAAACTGCTGTCGGACGATAACAAAGGCGCAAGGCACCAGCGCTTCCTGGTGACTGTATCCCCCGAGCAGACATTGTTGTTTGCACATAATATTGATCTTGCGCCACGCGTGGCGGAGCTAAATGTAGGCGATCAGGTACAGTTTAAAGGTGAATATATTTACAACCCCAAGGGCGGCATCATGCATTGGACGCATCATGATCCGCAAGGTCGTCAAGGTGGTTGGATTAGAGTTAACGGACAAACTTATGAGTGATATCTTAAATAAAATCCTGGCAACCAAAGCTGAAGAGATTGCTGCCGCGCAAGCGAAAATATCTTTGGCAGAAGTCCAGGCACTGGCTGCACAACAAGCACCCGCGCGTGACTTTGTCGGGGCGATTCGCAATAAGATTGCTGAAGGCAAAGCTGCCGTGATTGCCGAGATTAAAAAAGCCAGTCCCTCCAAAGGTGTGATTCGCGAAGATTTTAAGCCAGCAGAAATTGCCGCCAGCTATGAGCAAGGTGGCGCTGCCTGTTTATCGGTCCTGACTGACGAGCAATATTTCCAGGGCTCTGCCGATTACCTGAAACAGGCCCGCGCAGCTTGTACTCTGCCAGTGCTACGCAAAGACTTTATGGTAGATGTCTACCAAGTCTATGAAGCCCGTGCCATGGGTGCTGATTGTATTTTGCTGATTGCCGCCGCACTTACGCTGCCACAAATGCAACAACTGGAAAGCGTCGCGCATAGCCTGGGCATGGCAGTGCTGGTAGAAGTGCACAATGGCGAAGAGCTGGCACAAGCGGTACAGTTGACCACGCCATTACTAGGTATCAATAACCGCAACCTGCGTACATTTGAAGTCACGCTGGATACCACACTGGGTCTGCTGGATAAAATCGCCAGCGACAAGATCGTGGTGACCGAGAGCGGAATTTTTACCACTGCCGATGTCAAACTGATGCGCGACAATGCTGTAAATACCTTCCTGGTCGGTGAAGCATTTATGCGACAGGAAAATCCTGGTGCCGAACTTGCGAAGGTATTTGCCTAACCAGTTTTAATCAAGTTGTTATCGGATTATTCAGAACAACTTGTACTATTCTTAATCCTCCGCCTAGCGCCGTTGCGCGGTTAGGCAAATATGGAGATTATTTTGAGCCAATTTCTAGCTATCCGCCCTCGTCGCATGCGTAAAGATGATTTTTCACGCCGTTTAATGCGTGAAAACGTCCTCACCGTGAATGACCTGATTTACCCGGTTTTCGTCCTCGAAGGCGCAGGCAAAATCGAAGAAGTGAAATCCATGCCTGGCGTTTATCGCCAAAGCATAGATGGCCTGCTGAAAACTGCTGAAGAATGTGTAAAACTTGGCATTCCTGCTTTAGCTTTATTCCCGGTAGTCCCGCAAGAATACAAAAGCCTGGATGCCAAAGAAGCTTATAACCCTGAAGGCCTGGTGCCACGTACGGTACGCGCACTCAAACAAGCCTTCCCTGATCTGGGCATCATTACTGATGTAGCCTTGGATCCTTACACCACGCACGGGCAGGATGGCCTGATTGACGACACCGGCTATGTGTTGAATGACGAAACCGTAGAAGTGCTTGTGAAACAGGCGCTATGCCACGCAGAAGCCGGCGCCGACATCGTTGCTCCCTCAGACATGATGGATGGCAGGATCGGAGCCATTCGTGATGCGCTTGAAGAGGAAGGCTATATCTATACCCGTATCCTGGCTTATTCGGCTAAATATGCTTCTGCCTTTTATGGCCCTTTCCGTGACGCAGTGGGCTCTGCCGGCAACCTTGGCAAAAGCAATAAATACAATTACCAGATGGATCCGGCCAACTCGGATGAAGCATTGAAAGAAGTGGCTTTGGACCTTGAAGAGGGTGCGGATATGGTCATGGTGAAACCAGGCATGCCGTATCTGGATATCGTGCGTCGCGTGAAAGAAGAGTTTGGCGTACCGACCTATGCTTATCATGTAAGTGGTGAGTATGCGATGCTGAAAGCAGCAGCGCAGAATGGCTGGCTGGATGAGAAGGCGTGTGTGCTGGAGGCAATGCTGGGGTTTAAACGTGCCGGGGCAGATGGGGTTTTGACTTATTTTGCGATGGATATCGCTAGGTGGTTGAAGGAGTAGTACCTCTGTCAGAATTTTCATTAAGACCAAATTAGCAGTATTAGAAGCTTATTACGTTCTGATGAACTTATAAACGTTTCTTTTCGCCTCTAGGCAACCTTCTTTCTTATGCTTGTCCATAAGAAAGAAGGCAAAGAACAAGACACCCTAGCTTCCGCTTGTTTCCTGCGTTGCTCGTCCTAGGACTTTCGTCCGTAACCGGACTCTATGCGGGCGGCCAACGAAACTCGCCCTGACAAGCCACACCCAACGTGGCTTGTTGCGGAACTCAAACAGACGCTGGCCGAAACCTCCCACGCTGACAGCGCTACTCGGCGCGTCAGATAGGGGCCCGTGAAAAGCACACGCTTTCGCTTCTGTTGTATATATCTCATTGCACTCCGCTCAAAGACTGCAGAAAAACAATCGAAAGAATTAGATTTACTAGAATTTGAATTTGGTCTTCGAAGTTTAAAACTCACTAAGCGCCCGCCATCCTTAATGTACTAAAAATTGCTTCATCGTGGTGGTTTTAAACGGGCCCCTATCTGACGCGCCGAGTAGCGCAGGCAAAACAAGATGAAGGGAGCGTTTGTTTGAGTCCCGCAGCAGCTCACAGTCCGGCAAAGCAACGGACGAAAGTCCTAAGTCGAGCAACGCAGGGAATAAGCGGAAGCTAGGGTGCCCTTTCTTTTGGTTACTTCTTCTTTGGGCATGCAAAGAAAAGTAACTCGCCTAGGGGCGAAAGAAAATGCTGAATATTACTAGGACATTCTTATTAAAACCAAACTCAAGAAAGTGCAAAAACTCGCTCTTTGATTTCACAAAGCTTAGCATCAACCTCGACTGGATTCTGGGCTCCGCCAGAATGACGACCCGTGAAAGTGCACAGAGCAGATTCCACAAAGGCCGCCTGTAAAAAACAATTAATCCTGGTAATCCACAATCAGCGGCGCATGATCACTAAACCGCTCCGTTTTATACACACTCACCGCCGTAGCGCGCTTCGCTAACTCTTGCGTAGCAAGCTGATAATCAATCCGCCACCCCACATTTTTTGCCCAGGCCTGGCCGCGGTTACTCCACCAGGTATAAGATTCTTCTGTGGTTTGCGGGTAGAGGCTACGATATACATCTACCCAGCCTACACGCCCCAGCACCTCGGTCATCCATGCGCGTTCCTCCGGCAAAAAACCTGAGTTTTTGCGATTGCCTTTGTAATTTTTGAGGTCAATTTCCTGATGCGCGATATTCCAGTCTCCACAAATGACGATCTCGCGGCCACATGCAATCAGCTGTTCCAGATGCGGCAAAAACAATTCCAGCATCTTGAATTTGAATTGCTGGCGTTCTTCACCGCTGGAGCCGCTCGGCAGGTACAGAGACACTACGCTTAAGCTGCCGTACTGGCACTCGAGATAGCGGCCTTCAGAATCAATATGGGCATGACCCAAGCCAATAATTACCTTATCCGCTGGTTGTTTGCTATAAATGCCAACGCCGCTGTACCCCTTTTTTTCGGCATAGTGGAAATAGCCGTGATATCCCGGCGGTTGCAGCATATCTGGCTGCATATCGCCTGCCTGTGCTTTCAGCTCCTGCAGACAGACAATATCCGCGCTACTTGCCGCCAGCCAGGGCAAAAAGCCTTTGTTACAGGCTGACCGTATGCCATTCAGGTTCAAGGTTATAATACGCATCGTTCACATTCTTTCTGTTTTATCTTCAAATGACTGCAAATACACTCAGTGCCGATTTTATTGCTTTTTCCATCCAGAAACAGGTGTTGCGCTTCGGCCAATTCAAAACCAAAGCCGGGCGCTTAAGCCCGTATTTTTTCAACGCCGGCCTGTTTGATGACGGTGAAAGCCTGCTTAAACTGGGTGAGTTTTACGCACACAGCATTCTACAGTCGGAATTGAAATTCGACATGCTGTTTGGCCCGGCTTACAAGGGGATTCCTCTGGTGGCTGCCATCAGTATCGCCTTTGCCCGCATGGGCCATAATTACTCTTATGCTTATAACCGTAAGGAAGCCAAGGATCACGGCGAAGGCGGTACGCTGGTGGGGGCTACCCTCAAAGGCCGCGTACTGATTATTGATGACGTGATTTCTGCCGGGACGTCTATCCGTGAATCTGTGGAAATGATACGGCAGGCGGGGGCCGTCCCATGTGGCGTAAGTATTGCCTTAGACAGACAGGAAAAAGGCCTTAGCGAGTTATCGGCAGTGCAGGAAGTTGAACAAACCAATAAGATGCCTGTAGTGAGCATTGCCAAACTGACCGATCTGTTTGCCTATTTGCAAGGGAATGACAGCCTGGCGCAATATTTCCCGGCGATTCAAAATTACCGGGAGAAATATTGCATAGTGTGATAACGAGCTACACAAAATAGCGGGCAGTAGCCCGCTATTTTTGTTTGAGCATCCCCATTAATCTGGACATGATCAGTGCCGGATTATTCTCTACTACGCCATTGGGAGTCAGTTGATCGACGACATTCGGAATATATTCTGCAATTTTGCTAGTGAGTTCTTCTTTACTGATTTCCAGTTTGGTGGCGATACTGGTTAATACACTAGTGCCTAGCGCTGCGCTTATCTGCTGGGCGGAGACTTCTGAATTCGTGCCTTTGCCTACCCAGGAGTCTACCTGCTCGGATAATCCACCGTTTTTCAGGGTTTGCAGAATGCCGGGGAGGCCGCCGTATTGCTGGAATAGTTCCATGGCCAGTTTTGCCATAGGGGCTTTATCGCCCATGACTTTGGTCATCACGTTATTGGCTAAGTTGTCGAATAATCCCATTGTGGTTCCTAGTGAGTTACTTTTTTATTTTCTGCCTATTGGCGGATTCTTTTTTTGCGTATTTTTTACTATATTGAAAGTTAGTAACATTACTTTTCGCCTCTAGGCGACCCTCTTTCTTATGCTTGTCCATAAGAAAGAAGGCAAAGAACAAGACACCCTAGCTTTCGCTTGTTCCCTGCGTTGCTCATCAACGCGGGCGGCCAACGAAACTCGCCCTGACAAGCCACACAAAACGTGGCTTGTTGCGGAACTCAAACAGACGCTGGCCTAAGACTCCCACGCTGACTGCGCTACTCGGCGCGTCAGATAGGGGCCCATTAAAAGCACACGCTTTCACTTGGGGGTATATCTTTATATATCGCAGGCCGCTCAATCATTGTGGCAAAAAAACCAAACAACAGAATAATGACTTGAGATTTAGTCTTAAAAATTAAAAGTTACTTAGCGCGATGAATGCCAGATGTTCAACCAACTTTCATCGTGGTGGTTTTAAACGGGCCCCTATCTGACGCGCCGAGTAGCGGAGTCAAAATAAGGAGGAAGGGAGCGACTGTCTGAATCCCGCGGTGGCCTGCGTAGTGTGCAGGCCGCTAGGATGAGTTTCGCGACCGCTTATTTTGATGAGCAACGCAGGAATCAAGCGGAAGCTAGGATGCCCTTTCTTTTGGTTACTTATTCTTTGGGCAAGCAAAGAAAAGTCACTCGCCTAGAGGCGAAAGAAAATCATCAATATACAAAACAATGTCCTATTAGCACTGAAAGCTAACGCCGAAAAGCGCTATTGCCATCAAAACTTCTCATTAGCCGCCAAATACCGCCATTGCCCCGCCGGTAATTTCCCCAAACTAATCCGCCCAATGCGGATCCGCTTCAAACCCACCACCTTCAAGCCCACCAGCTCACACATCCTGCGAATCTGCCGCTTACGTCCTTCACGCAATACAAACCGCAACTGATCCTCATTCTGCCACGACACCTTGGCTGGTTTCAGCTGTACGCCATCCAGACTCAAACCATGATTCAATTTTGCCATGCCGTTAGCACTCAGCTCACCCTCTACCCGCACCAAGTATTCTTTTTCCACACTGGAATCATCACCAATCAGTACGCGGGCAATCCGCCCGTCCTGCGTCAGTACCAGCAAGCCGGTGGAATCAATATCCAACCGTCCGGCGGGCGCCAGGCCGTGATAAATACCTCTGTGAAAAGTTTTCTGGGTTGGGTCTTCTGACCACTGATTTTCTGGTTTCACTAAGACCACTGCGGGTTCATAGCCATCTTCCGCCTGGCCGCTGACATAACCTACCGGCTTGTTCAGCAGGATGGTGACATTTTCTGCCTGATATTCCTTCGCATAGGTGCTGATAATGATCTCGGCGTCCGGGTCTATGCGGGTCCCCAAGGCCTCAATAATCTCGCCATTGACCTTGACCCAGCCGTTGACAATCCAGTCATCGGCTTCACGACGCGAGCACAGGCCACGGTCCGCCATTACTTTGGATAAACGAGGTTGGGCATCCGGATCTGTGGGTGCGACCGGACGTCTGGGCGCAGCATCATCGCGCCGTACAGGGCGATCGGCGTTATATTCTTTGCGAGAATGATGCTGAGAGTCGTTCCGGGACTCCCTGCGGGGTTCATTGCGTGTGTCTTTACGCGCATAGGATTTATCGCCTGGCTTGCCCTCTTGTCGGCTGTGGTCCTGGCGCGCCGGTTTTTCTGTATGGCTATTTTGCCTGTCGGCAGACGATGCTTTCTCAACCGTTCTAGGCGCAGGTTTAGGCGGTGGTTGTGTGCGGTCACGCAAGGTGGGTGAGGCGCGACGCACCGGTTTGCTGCGCTTTGGTGCTTCGTCACTGCCCGCAGGGGATTTATTCAGTTTGATTGTACTCAAAATACAGGTCCCGACTTGGTTGGGAAATAAAGTGCTATTGTAAGTTATCCGGCGACTTTCACAGGACGAAAATTCAGGCTACCCGGATCTTTACGTGCACTGCGCGGCATAAAATGCAGGATATCTTCCGCGCGCTTTAAATCCGGCTGCTGCTGGATATACTGTTTTTTCCAAGCCCGATGCGGATTACTGATAATGCCAGCCAGCCACGCCGCCTGTATAGGATTCAATTTATCCGGTGTCAGATCGAAATAATAGCGTGCGGCAGCATGTGCCCCGCAAAGACTTGGGCCTAAATCAACCGTATTCAGGTAAAGCTCCAGGATATCGGTTTTGGTTAGCGCAGACTCCAGTTGCACGGCATAGAGCAACTCTTCTATTTTGCGCTTCCAGGTACGCTCGCCGTTAGTGAACATGTATTTCGCCAGTTGCTGGGTAATGGTACTGCCACCCACCTGTTTATCGGCGCTTTCCTTGCCTAGCAAATGCTGCATTTGTGCCATGACATAACCGGGATGATGCTTGAATTCGGCATCCTCGGCGATGATGGCAGCCACCGGCAACCAGCGCCCGAGTTTTTCGTAGGACACCCATTGCATGTTTTCCGGATGCTTATGTTCATCCAGTAACGGGCAATCGTATTGTATAGGTAGCGTGGTAGCGGCACTTATATTCAGCCCGGAGACAGCCATCGCATTTAAATGCGGTTGTGCGCTCCACTCCTTCTTGGGCCAGCGCAGAGTGCCGGAAGCGGATAATGAACCGGAAACGATGGCATCACGTATCACTGGGGAATGCGCCTGCAGCGGCTTAAGCAGGGCTTGCAGTGGGGTTTGCGGCAGCACCCAGGTCAGTTTCAAGCTGCGCATGCTGACTTTGCCGCTGAAATCTATTTTAAACAGTGGCTGGGTGTCACCCACTGAAAGGTAGCCGTGAATATGCTGCTGTTCCATTCGCAGCCATAGTTCTACCATAGGGATGACTACTGGTTGGTCGCTGACTGATTTTGCTTCTATCCAGCAATGTTTGCAGCGCGCCCTTAACCCATTTTCATCGGATAACTGGATATCGCCGTAGTGTAAATTGAATGCCTGCCTGTCTAACAACCAGCGCCCTGGTGCTGAAGTAGCCAGCATCAACAATGGCACGACACGCACCTGCACTCCGCCAGCCACCGGCAATCTGACGCGCCAGGCTTCGGTGTCATAAGGTTGCCAGATCCAGCCGGCCAATGCCAACACTGTCACGATCATGACGACCAGCAGCGTGACGATCAGTCTTTTAAACCACAGTAACAGCATGCGTAAAGCCTTAAACCACCAGACGCTCTACGATTTTGCCATGTTGCAGATGGCTTTCGATAATTTCATCGATATCTTCATTATCAACAAAGGTATACCAAACTGCTTGCGGGTAGATGACCATCACCGGCCCCTCGCCACAACGGTCCAGGCAACCGGCGCGGTTAATGCGGACTTTTCCGGTGCCTGCCAAGCCTTGTTTTTTTACCGATTTTTTCATGTAATCAAAGGCCGCTTCAGCGCCGCGGTTCATGCAGCAGTCTTCGCCTTTTTCGCGCTGGTTGAGACAAAAAAATACGTGATATTGAAAGTGACTTTGATTCATAAGATTACTTTCTGGTGTCGCTCATACATAATGATCAATGAAAAATAACACAGAAAAAGACCTGCAACAGAAAAGATTAGACGCTTTATTCTGTTGAAAGTTGGTCTTCCTTACTGAATGTCCAGGTGCGGGTAATGCTGAGCACATCGGTATCCTTGCGGATACCCTCAGGAAATACCGGGAACGGCGCAGCGAGTTGGACAATGCGGCGTGCGGATTCATCCAGCAAACGTTTTCCCGAACTCTGCTGGATTTTAATGCTTTCGATACTACCATCGGCACGGATTGCCACGGTCAATTGCAACTTTCCATACAGTTTTTGCGTACGCGCCGCTTCAGGATAATTAAGATTACCTACCTGCTCGATTTTTTGCCGCCATTGATCCACGTAGTTGGCAAACCGGTACTCGCGGGTGCGCGCACCAATAAACTGCCGTTTGGGACGCATCTCGTAAGCATCTTGCTGTTTGGCGATCAAAGCTTCCAGTTTTGCCATTTCCTGCAAGGCCATGATCTCCTGTTGCGTTTGCACCGGTTGATTCAGGGCTTGAGGTGTTGGCTTTCTGGTGGCGGCCTGCGTTTGTGACAAGGGCGGCGCTTGCACGCTGTTCACTGCTTGGCTCGCTTTAAGCTGCGTTAGTAGCGCCTGGGCCTCCTGCTCAAGTTGTGCGACACGTTGTTGATGTCGCTGTAATTCCGCATCCTGCGGCGTGGCAGGAATTGCTGGCTGCATGGTGGCTTCTGTGGCTTGCGGCGTAGTCGCCGGCATTTTCTGCACACTGGGCAACGGACTCTTCATCTGCCGTTTTTCGTCGGTATTGCCACCACGATCCAGATTGGCTTGCGCCAATGCATCTGCTTTTTCAGGCGCTTGCCGGGTTTTGCTGTTAACCAGCATTACCTTGAGTGAAGGAATCTGATCTTTAAGCGCTTTTAATTCAGGTTGAAAATGTAGCGTCAATAACACTGCATGCGCGATCAGCGAAAACCATAAAGCCCATACCAGAGGTGAACGTTCACGAAAGCGCATGGGCATCTGCCGCCTGGTTAGTCCTGCAATGCCTGTAGTAATTGCTGATGTACGCCACCAAAGCCGCCGTTACTCATCACCAGTATCTGGTCACCAGGTTGCGCCAAGCGGCTAACGGCTTGCACTAATTGGGATAAATCATCAAAGGTTTGTGCTTTGCTTTGCATGGGGGCGAGGGCGGCCGAAGCATCCCAGCCCAGGTTATTGGCATAGCAAAAAACGGCATCGGCATCCCGCAGGCTTTCCGGCAATGCGTCCTTCATCACCCCAAGTTTCATGGTGTTTGAACGTGGCTCGAGCACGGCCAGGATACGGGCTTTGCCCACTTTGGCACGTAAGCCGGCAACTGTAGTGGCAATTGCGGTGGGATGATGGGCAAAGTCATCATAGACGGTGATGTTGTTAACGACGCCTTTGATTTCCATGCGGCGCTTGACATTTTTAAATTCATTCAATGCTTCTATCGCAATACAAGGCGCGACACCAACGTGACGAGCAGCGGCAATCACTGCCAGCGCGTTACTGCGGTTATGTTCACCCATCAAGTTCCAGCTGACATTGCCCTGGCGCTCGCCGTTAAAAAAAACATCAAAACGGCCTTGCACATCCACATTGCCTACTTGCCAGCCTTGAGCACTATCTATGCGTTCCACTCCGCTCCAGCAGCCACGCGCTAATACGCGGTCCAGGCTTTCCTGCTGGTTTGCAACCACCAGGCCTAGTTGCGGCACAGTGCGTACCAGATGGTGAAACTGTTTTTCAATCGCTGGCAGGTCTTCAAAAATGTCGGCGTGGTCAAATTCAAGGTTATTCAGCACAGCGGTGCGTGGCCGATAATGCACAAATTTGGAACGCTTGTCGAAAAAGGCGGTGTCGTATTCGTCGGCCTCAATCACAAAAAAAGGCGAGACAGACTTGGGGTCTTGCCTGGGTGTTTGCGGTAAACGGGCAGACACCCCAAAATTCTCCGGCACGCCACCTATCAGGAAACCTGGCGCCAGGCCGGCGTATTCAAGCACCCAGGCCAGCATCGAAGAAGTCGTAGTTTTACCATGTGTGCCGGCAACTGCTAATACCCATTTACCTTGCAACACATGTTCAGCCAGCCATTGCGGCCCGGAAATGTAAGGCAGGCCCTGATTGAGGATTTCTTCCATTAAAGGATTTCCGCGCGCGACCACATTACCGATCACATACATATCGGGTTTAAATGCGGTCTGGCTGGGGTCAAAGCCCTCTATCAACTCAATGCCCTGTGCTTCGAGTTGTGTACTCATGGGTGGGTAAACATTGGCATCACACCCGGTGACACGGTGCCCTGCCGCTTTGGCGAGCACGGCGATGCCGCCCATAAACGTACCGCAAATACCGAGAATGTGAATATGCATAGAGTTTACCGATCAATTTAACGAATGCATTTTACCAAACAAGCTTTAATTCCAAATAAGCTTTAATTAAGCTACAGCTTAAAAAGATAGCGGACATGACTAAGGCAAAAGCGGGTGCGAAAAAACTCAATTTTTCGCAAATAATGGCAGGTATTGGCGACAGCGCGTTGAAATATCGCTGGCCTGGAAAATATCTGTAATCACTGCCAGCGCATCTGCACCGGCAGCAATCAGTGGTGGCGCGTTCTCCAGCGTAATTCCACCTATACCAACTATGGGCACGGAGAGCGAACGCTTGGCCTGAGAGAATAAGTCTAACGTAGCGCGCGGCGCATCTGGCTTGGTGGATGAAGGGTAACAAGCGCCAAATGCGATGTAGCCTGCGTCTGCGGCTTGCGCCTGCTCAGCCAGTTCGAATCGATTGTAGCAGGAAGCACCTATGATTTTATCCGCACCAAGCAAGGCCTTTGCTTCTGCGATCGCCCCGTCATACTGGCCAATATGCACGCCATCCGCATCAAGGCTGATGGCCAGAGCTACGTGATCATTAATCAATAAAGGGATATTGGCCTGGCGACAAATGCTCAACAGCGCACTTGCCTGCTCAAACCTTAATGTGTCACTGGCAGTTTTGTGCCGGTACTGGACGATGGATACGCCGCCTTGTATTGCCTGTTTGACTTGCCTACACAGTAATTCTGTATCGTCACAGTCTGGCGTGACCAGGTAGAGCCCCTTAATGCTGGAGCTCACTGGCTTTTTCCTGTTCCTCGGTTTCGCGTGCCCAAAAGAACCGGTCCGGGATAAATTGACCCATGCCCGGACGGAAAGAGTGCCGCAAGGTCTGCCAGGTGAATTCTTGTGCTTCATGCACGGCTTCTTCAATACTTAAACCATGTGCAAGGCAAGCAGTAATCGCGCTGGTCAGCGTACAGCCGGAACCATGATAGCTTCCTGGTAAACGCTCCCAGTGATAATCCTTGATCAGGCCCGGCATATTGCTTAACTGCATGCCATACAGGCTGTTGACCACATCAATCGAGCGTTCATGAGTGCCGGTGATCATTACGTATTCGGTGCCCATTTCAAGCAGGCGCAACGCGCATTCTTCCAGCGAACTATGCTTTACTTCATCGCCTTCGTCGTAATAGGCGAGTCGACGCGCTTCGAGGCTATTGGGTGTAATCAAGGTTGCTTGCGGGAACAGTAATTCACACATCGCCGCCTGCATTTCTTCATTAGACAGCTCATCGCCGCGTCCTGAGGTGAGAATCGGGTCTATGATCAAAGGCACATCAGGATAATCGGCCACGATCTCGGCGATGATGGCGACATTTTCTACGCTACCAAGTAGACCCAGCTTAAATGCGCTGACGGAAACGTCTTCGAGAATGGTACGCGCCTGATCATTGATCCAGTCCGCATCCAGCGGCATGACGCTTTCCACGCCCACGGTGTCCTGCACCGTGATACCGGTAATCACTGACAGTGGGTAACAGCCAATGCTGGCAAGCGCCATGATATCCGCTTGTACGCCGGCACCACTGCTGGGGTCTGTTGCTGCAAATGTAAGAACGGTTGGAGGAGTGTTAGCCATGAAAATTCCTTTGGAGCGGCTGACGGGAATCGAACCCGCGTATCAAGCTTGGGAAGCTGGCGTTCTACCATTGAACTACAGCCGCGAATAGCCATTATTTTACTTGTATTTCACTTGGTTGGCTAAGCACACAAAACAAAATGTCACCGCCATAAAAAAAAAGCCGGACAACTGTCCGGCTTTAATGAGGCCACTAAACTAGGCGAGCTGAATTAAATACAATTCGAGCTGACGCCATCCGGCAGTTTCACACCTGAATTCAGGATAGGCGTACTGCCCAGACTGTCTTCGTTGGCAGGGCAAGCGATCGCATCTAAATCTTCTTCATCACCAGCAGCAGGGTTCAGAGAAACGATGAACATCGTGTTCAATATCGGATTATTAGGGATCAGCCCACCCAAGCCGGCATCATCACGGGGAGAAGCGAAACCCAGTGCTGGCGGTGTTCCGCCTCCGGTATCAGTGATACTGCCTGTGGCATTAGAAGTTTCAACAAACTGATAACCATACACCTGTTTACCCTCTGCAGTCACAATCACACCCGGAGCATTCAGGTCATAGGTTCCGGCAATCGGTTTATTGGTACCGACTGATGGGTTATCAAATGTTGCCCCAGTGATAGGGGTTGCGGCACCCGCCTGATCATTGTTAAAGAAACCTGACAGATTAACATTGAGACCGGACAAGTCTGTTACCGTATTATTACCATCAAATGGCTTGGTACTTGTGCCATTCAATGTCACGTTCACAGTAGGTGCGACCTTGTAGACAAATCCATCGTTGGCACCCAGAATGGTGTCACCAAAACTGGCGTTATATTGCGTGAAATCATAGCTAGCTGTCAGTGAAGCACCACGAGTATCAGCTACTGGACTGGTTGAATACACCAGCCATCTGCCTCCAGCACCGGTTGAAATCGAGCCGTTGCCAGCATTGTTAAAATTACGCTCTGCCACCAGCTGCACTGCGGTCGCGGTGCCACTGGTAGTAACTATGTTGCCATTCAGCGTCAAATCTCTGGCCGCACGCACCAGCAAGTCACCTGTCATGTCTGCAGACTCAACAGTGATGTCATCGGTATCCCGCACACTCACATTACGTCCATTCACCACCTGGATTGAGGCAAACTGGTTAGCAGCATTGTTAGCAGTAAAGTCGCCAGTACCGGTTTTCACAATCACGGCATTACCCGCAGCGTTGATCACATCGTTCAAAGCCACGTTGCCGCCAGCTGTGGTCTCAAATGTGGTAGCGGTATGCAGGTTAACCCTGTCGTTGTAGGTCTGGTTACCTGTGGTTTTCATGGTGGAACCAAAGATCTCGGTAGTGCCACCGGCATCCGTCGTCAAACTTGCCAGTTCTTTGGTTGCGCCTACGGATTGCGTAAAGTTGGTTGTGCCGTTGGTATTCACAGTCAGCGCACGATTACCTGCCGCTACGGAATCCACAGTGCCGTTAAAGTTCACATTACCACCGGTGACGCCTCGGCTATCGATCACTGCATTGGTTGCGATCAGCGCATTGCCGTTGATATCAACAGTACCGCCATTACCGGAGGTGCCTGACCCACCAGCCACACCACCACGGGTATCGATGGATTGTAGGGTAACCGTTCCGCCTACAGAAGTCAGATTCACGTTGCCGCCGTTACCTGCATTGCCGGTACCATTTGAAGCGGCACCGCCAGCAGTGATATCACCAACTTTAACGCTGCCGTTGTTAGCGATGGCGACGACCTGGCCGCCAGCACCCCCAGTGCCGTTAGCGCTGGTTGGCGCAGACCCGTTGGTATTGATATTACCAACTGTCACATTCTGCCCGGTAATCAGGGCTGCGCCGCCATTGATGCCATCACTGTTGGCTGGTGTTGTACCGGAGGTATCGATTTGTGTGGTACCGAGGTTGGCATTGCCATTGGCAACAACAATAACGTTACCGGTCAAATTGACGTCTGTGCCTGCACCCGTTTTACCCATACCGTTCGTATTCAGGCTACCGTTATTCATGCTCAAATTATTATTGGCGCCAATCAGAATACTGCCTGAAATAGCCACATTAGACCCGCCGAGAGGTATAGTTTGACTAGTCGTAGATTCCCCTGCCACATTGATTTTTGTATCTTGCAAATCAATATTTCCTTGGGAAATCACCGCAACACTTCCGCCTTGACCTCCAGTGTAAGTTACACCTGTTGAAGCTGGATTAGCCGTATTAATTTCTCCAGACATTGTGAGATCTTTGCCAGCCAGCAGCAACACATTACCACCAGTAGCACGTGTCGAACCGGTACTCTGATCGTAGGTATTGATTTTCATGTCGCCCAGGTTGACATTGCCGTTTGAGCCGATCATGACCATGCCGCCATTGGTAGTGACATCACTACCGCTGGTCTGGATAATGTTTGCACCTGCCAGGGATACCACACCTTTATCAGTCACGATATCGGCTTTAAGATTCAGGTTACCGGTGTTGTTGCTATCAGAGTCTGCAGTGATAGCCACGAATCCGGCACCATCAGCAATAATGTTGGCGTTTAAATTGACATCATTTTTAGCCAGGAGAGTTAGACTCACGTCAGTGTTGCCAGTTGCAGTAGCTAGGTTAAATGTGGAATTCACATTAATATCTTTATTAGCCTGCAGCACGATATTGGCATTGTTACCTACACCTGTAAAACTGCCTCCTGCACCAACATTGAACACACTGTCTTGGCCGGAATTGTCAGTATAGGCTTCCTGATTATCCACGCCTGGCTGGAATCCAGAGGTATTGGATGCAGGTCCATTGATCAGTGTGATATTTTCAGGATCAAGTAATAAGGTACCACGGTCACCATTCACTGCTGAAAGATTGACGCGCCCTGCAAAGTCTAGGTAATTCTTACCAGAAACTTCTGTGAAGCCGCCATTACCACCCAGCAAGCCACCTTGTGCAGAGATAGATCCATAGAAACGGGTGGCATTGTTTGCCCATACAATCACTTTACCGCCATTACCTTCTTTAATCGCGTCTGCTTTGATCGTCGCGCCAGTCGCAATGTATGTAGTTCTGGCGTTATACACAGAAGCATTTCCGCCCTGATAATCACCACCTACCAGAACTTTACCGCCGCCCTTATCGCCGGAAGCATCAAGCAAAGCACCATTCATCAAGGCGACCTGCTCACCGGTGACTTCAATGGTGCCGCCAGAAGTATTTTCACCTTTGGCAAGCAACTTACCGGAAACTTCTACCTTGGAGTTATCGCCACCTTCAAGGCGAATCACGCCATTCCGTTCAACCAGTTGGTTGGCTTCGATGATGCCGGTGACGTTAATTGCAGCAGAGCGGGCATTCGTGGCTAATTGCACAATGCCACCATTTGCCTGGATCAATCCGCTATTTTTTACGATTCCTTCAACAGCTTCGGCCGTCAAGTTGGCTCTTACCAGGCCATTACCATAAAAATCCAGCACTGCTTCTTTGGCAGAGGCTAATACCACGCTACCGTTACTAGCAACCAGTGTGCCTGCGTTTTCAACTTTTTTACCCAGCATGACGATATAGCCTTCGTCAGCGGCTTTGATTGCGCCCTTATTAATCACGTTCCCGGCAGTATCGCCCCCGGTAAAATGGTAGCGGCCCTTAAGGAAATCGTCATTAGAGATATTTAATGTAGATGCAACAATATTGCCAACGTTAACTTCAGCATTTGGACCAAACAAAACTCCATTCTGGTTAATCAAAAACAGGCTGCCGTTAGAGTTTAATTTACCCATTATTTCCGAAGCGCTATTTCCAAGCACACGATACAGTGCTCGACCAGCATCTGGCATGACTACATCTAGCTGATGACCTTCAAGCACACCGAATTTGTAGAAATTAACAATATTGACGTTGGCCGTATGGGTATATTGAGTATGAGTAGCGCTGATGTCTTTGATACTGAGGTCACCTGCGACAACGCCAGCAACCACATTTGTATCCGCAAATGATGAGAAAGGCATTAAAGTTGCAGCGAAAGCAGTTGCAATCGCTACACGCCATTTTGTATCTGAAGTAAAAAATACTTCTCTTGAAGAGATGCATTTGCCTGACTCTTTAGAGTCATTCACTTGGCCATGCAATGAAGACTTGCCGCTAGTACGTGTGCCTTCGGCAACGGCGACCCATGCTTGTTGAACCTTGCTCCAGATCAAACGATAAACGTGGTTTAGGGATGCTGCTTTCATGACATTCTCCTCAAAGGCATTCCACTGATCCTTTAGGATCAGTGGTCTTCCATAACTTCTCTTATTCCTGATAATCAATAGTTTGATTCAGGATGTTTTTTTTGTCTGTAGCCCAGTATGACTAATGGGCCAAGATTAATTATTTTATATATTTTGTATTATGAACTTGCTAAGCGACTTTGCAACGATCTAAAAGTTTTTACGCAGTTGCGCCCACAGTTGATATTCAGTGTCACTGGCAGCACCATCAAGATCTCGCTTTTGCTGAGAATAAGTGGTAGTTAATATCCACTGTGCGGGGAATTGAATATCCGTACCCACACCTATGTGATTTGACCGGACATGATTATCACCGCCAGCAGGATCGTGATTGAGCCTGCCACGACCTGCGTCGTAAAACGCGAATGGTGTCACAGATTGAATATAAGGGACTACATCTGCAGCCGTTGATACGAATGTTCTGCGGATATCAGTGCCTACCATCCAGCCCTGGTCAGCCTGGCTCGGAATCTCAGAGTACTGTCTCCAACGGTTAATCGCGCCAATACCGAATCTTTCAGCAATATCCAGATTACTGTCAGTGCCTTGATAATCCGCACGGACAATCCAGTTAATGCCATTTTCAAACACTTGGGTACGGCTCGATGTCCAGTTCCATTTAATGAAACTTCCTTGAGTATTCAGCTGGTCTCTGTCATTCGCTTTGGCAGCACCATCTTTAAAAGAGACATTACCTTGCGTCAGGATAATTCCCCACTGATAAGCCACACTACCGCTTTCATTGATCCAGTCACCGACTAGGCCTAGCTCAAGGCTGGCAATATCACGTCGATTATTAATCAAGAAAAAATCTACATCATCATCCAGAATTTTGTAATTGCTACCGACTTTGAATGCAATACCTTTTTTGGTTTCACGCAATAGCGGATGCTCCAGAGAACCATAGAAATAATGCGCATCACCAGAGGCATCGAAAATTTTAAAATCTTTGCCAAGCTTGTAATCCACATAGCTGTACGCCACATTCAATATCGTTCCTGCATCACCCACCGGAGTGAAATAAAGGCTACTTAGCGAGCGCTGTCCCCCATCGTTTGAAAACTTACCAACCATCGCCAGCTGATCACCACGTCCTCTCAGGTTGTTCACCGCCAGGCCAAACCCCAGAGTTTCACGATTGGTGAAACGGTTGCCATAGTTATTAGCACTTACAAAACCGCTGTATGAAACGCGTGGCTCAACTGAGACAGCCACGTCAGAACTACCGACGGCTTCACCCGGGTTAAGCTGCGAAGTAACCTGGATACCTGGCAGGCCGTTCATCACCATCAGGTTACGCACTAGATTACGTTCATTGAGTACTTCGCCTTTTTCCAGACCATATTGGGAAAGTGACTGAAAATATTCCTGATCCAGGCCCTTACCAGCTTCTGCTTTCACCTCACCCAAGGTGCCTTCAAGAATAGAAAGCTCAACCACAGATTCTGTCTCAGTGGATTTCTGCAAATCCTGGGTTGGCAAGTAGACTTGCGTAAGCAAAAAACCACGCTGGCGATAGTAGTTGCGCACAGTGCCGACTGCTTCATTGAGTTCTTTCATGCCGATTTCGTGGCCTGTCAGGTATTGAACTTGCGCAGCCAGCTCTTCACTTGTGAATTGTTTGTTACCAGAAAACTTAAATTCTTTGACGACAATCTTGAGGCTGGATTTTTTTTGTTTCTTTTCTTGCGCGGGCGTTTCTTCAGGTACCTGAATAATCGGCGCAGGCTGCGGGAACACGGGCCTTGGCAAGTTCTGTTGGATATTTTGTATGTCCGGTAATTGCACACCACCAGCGAAAGCTTGCATGGTGTAACCTACAGCCAACAAATTGACTACACTCCAACGAGTTATTTGTTTTTTCAAAATTTTTCCTTCTTACACCCTTTAATCAAGCCCTTATCATATCGCACTGTGAAATTTACGATACAAAGTTCAACGTATTGACTACAATATTTTACAATTTTTACCGGCGGGACTGTTTAATTGTTGTAAAAACCCTGCAAAATCAATAATCCAGCGCATCTACATCGACCACCCAGCGTATCTTTGCCTGCAAGGGATGCTGCCTTGCCCAAGCCACGGCGGCATGCAAAAGTTGCTGAATGGGATTGCGCTGCGTGCATTGCATCATCACATAGCCGCGCTCCATGCGATTTAAGCGGGCAATGCCTGGCCGCACGGGGTCGTAAATCACCGGCTTCTCAGACAAAATACCCCCTTGCTGCGCGATAAATTCACGTGCGGACAGCGTCAAATCAGTTAAAAATTGCTCCACCAGCGCATAGTCAGCAGCTTCGGCTTTCATGACGGCAATGTAAGCAGCTGGAGGGAATTGCAGCGTGATGCGCTCTTGCAGCAAACTGTCAGCAAATTCGGCATAGTTTTGCTGTTGTAAAGCGCCAAACAATGGGTGCTGCGGGAAAGCGGTTTGTATCAGGACCTCGCCCGGTTTGTCGCCGCGTCCTGCTCGCCCGGACACTTGCGTCAGCTGGGCAAACAAGCGCTCACTGGCACGATAATCCGGGCTGTATAGCGCACTGTCGGTATCGAGCACTCCTACCAAGGTGAGATTTGCAAAGTCATGACCTTTGGCCAACATTTGTGTGCCGATGAGAATATCAATTTTTCCGGCATGCACTGCGGAGAGTAATTCGGTAAGTGCATCTTTACCTTGAATCGTATCCCTATCAACGCGGGCAATTCGCGCTTGAGGAAACAGCTGTTGCAAGGTTTCTTCTACCCGCTGGGTCGCCTGGCCTACCGGACGTAAATCCGGATTACCGCAACTCGGGCATTGCAGGGGAACAGGCTGCTCATCACCGCAATGGTGGCAGCGCAAAAGCCGTTGCCGCAGGTGCAGCACCACTTTGGCTGAACAGCGGCGGCAATCTGCCAGCCACTGGCAGGCAGAGCAATGCAGCACCGGCGCATAGCCACGGCGATTGATAAACAGCAAGCTCTGTTCACCATGCGCCAGGCGTTGCGTGATCGCCTGTTTTAATTGCGGCGTTAATCCGGCTTCGGGCGGTGAGTGCGTGGTATCTACACAAAATATGCGCGGCAATTGCGCCTGTGCAGCTGCACGATGATTGAGGGTCAGCAATCGGTAGGAAGGTTTTTTATTGGGGTGCTTGGATTTTTCTACATCGCCAATCGCGTTGTACCAGCTTTCAAGCGATGGCGTTGCACTCCCAAGCACTACCGGAATCCCACATTGTTTTGCCCGCACCAAAGCCACGTCACGCGCGTGGTAGCGCATGCCATCCTGCTGCTTATACGAGCTGTCGTGCTCCTCATCAAGAATCATCAGCTTAAGATGAGGCATAGGCGTAAATACACTTAAGCGCGTGCCAATCACAATACGCGCTTCGCCAGACTGTGCTGCCTGCCAATGTTGCAAGCGCTCACTCTCACTTAAGTGGCTGTGTAGAGTCACCAATGGGAATTGGCTCAACCTGCTCCGGAAACGTCCTTCCAATTGCGGAGTGAGGTTGATCTCAGGCACCATAATTAATACCTGGGATTCAGGTTCAGCCAATACAGCTTGCAACAAACGGATATAGACTTCTGTTTTTCCTGAACCGGTGACGCCAAACAATAGCCAAGGCTGGAAGCGGCTTAAGTCTTTCACTATGCAATTAACCGCATGGGCCTGCTCTTCATTCAATACCGGTTCATGGTCAGAGGCGGGCAGGGAAGGTCGTATCGCCAATACTTCACGCCTGGTTACCAGCCCGGTATCCAGCAATGGCTGCATGGCTTTGCGCCAACCGGAAGACATTTCAGCAAGTACGCTTTCGCTGCATTCTTTATGCTGCTGCAACACAGTGATAAGCCTTGAAAGCACCAACTGGCGTTTGCCGACCAGATCTTCAGGTACCGGTTGCGCCAATGCATATACCCACATTTTGCGTGAAACCGCTGGTTTTGTTTGGCGTAAACGCAAGGGCAAACTGGAAAGCACCGTCTGGCCGAATGGGTAATGATAATAATCCGCGCAAAAACGCAATAATTTCAGCGTGGCGGCATCTAACGGCACATCTTCGAAACCCTGGATCACCGCTTTCAACTTGTGTTCCGGTACATCGCTTTGCGCAGGCAATGCCATCACAATGCCGATCAGTTGCCGCCCGGCAAAAGGCACCACCACGCGATTACCTTCACGGATATCCAAACCAGGGTTCAGGTAATCAAACTGGCGATCCAATGGCACATCCAGCACCACTCGGACAATGCGGGCGGGTGAGGTGACCTGAGTGGAAAGGGCTGCGGAACACATGGGTGAAAGTGGTTTATTAGGTTAAAATGGCGGTTTGACTATTCCGCACCATTTTAACCTTGAAACAAACGATCACAGAATTGATTCTGCAAGCGGTGACTCCGCTGGTGGAAGACACCTCCAGCCTGAATATCATTCTTGAGCGGCCAAAATCTGCCGAGCACGGTGACTTCGCCAGCAACATTGCCATGCAGTTGGCCAAGCCTCTCAAGCAGAATCCGCGGGCGATTGCACAAACCATTATTGATAACCTGCCTGCCAATAGCGTGATCAGTAAAGTGGAAATCGCGGGTGCCGGATTTATTAATTTCTTCCTTTCTGCGCAAAGCAAGCAAGACATTGTCAAAAATATTTTCCAGGCAGGCGAAGCGTTTGGCCGCAATACTTCAGGCCAGCAGGCAAAAGTGCAGGTCGAATTCGTTTCCGCCAATCCGACCGGTCCGCTGCACGTAGGCCATGGCCGTGGCGCAGCGGTGGGCGATTGCCTGTGCCGCTTGCTGGATGCCAATGGCTGGGATGTGACACGCGAGTTTTATTACAACGACGCCGGTGCGCAGATTGATAACCTGACCAAGTCAGTGCATGCCCGCGCCCTGGGCATTGCGCCTGACGATGCGCGCTTTCCTGAAGATGGTTACCGAGGCGAATACATTGCCGATATTGCCAAGGCTTACCTGGCGAAGGAAACTGTTACCGCTGACGATATGGCGGTGACAGCCAGCGGCGATGTCAATGATGCCGAATCCATCCGCAAGTTTGCCGTGGCTTATCTACGCCATGAGCAAGACCTCGATTTACAGGCTTTTCAGATCAAATTTGATGTGTTTTCGCTGGAAAGTGCTTTATACACCGAAGGCAAAGTCGAAAATGCGGTCCAAGCGTTAATCAGCAGTGGTCACACTTACGAGCAGGATGACGCGCTGTGGTTGCGCACCACCGCTTTCGGCGACGACAAAGACCGCGTCATGCGCAAAAAAGAAGGTGGTTATACTTATTTTGTGCCCGATGTCGCTTATCACCGCGAAAAATGGAACCGTGGTTTCAAGCGCGTCATTAACGAGCAGGGCGCCGATCACCACAGCACAATAACGCGTGTACGCGCCGGCTTGCAGGCATTGAATACCGGCATTCCACAAGGCTGGCCGGAGTACGTCCTGCACCAGATGGTCACCGTGATGCGTGGTGGTGAAGAAGTTAAATTATCCAAACGCGCCGGCAGTTATGTCACCTTACGTGATCTCATCGAAGAGGTGGGTTGTGACGCCACGCGCTATTTCCTGGCCGCGCGTAGTGCAGATTCACAACTGGTGTTTGATATTGACCTGGCCCGTGCGCAAACCAACGACAATCCGGTGTATTACATTCAATATGCGCATGCGCGGATTTGCAGTGTGCTTAACCAATGGGCTGGCGATAGCACCACTCTGGCAAATGCAGATCTTTCGCCTTTGGAAAGTGCCGCTGAAACCGCATTGATGCAGGCCTTAAGCCAATACCCGGAAGTAGTGGTCACTGCTTGCCAGGCTTCGGCGCCACATATGGTAGCCAATTACCTCAAAGAACTAGCCAGTGCCCTGCATAGTTATTACAATGACACCAAATTTTTGGTGGATGATGTGCAAATTAAACAGGCACGTCTGGCACTGATCACCGCTACGCGCACCGTACTACGTAACGGTTTGTACCTGTTGGGTGTGAGTGCGCCGGATAAAATGTAAGCCCGTCAGCATTAAGCGCATTAGCATTGCTTAATTGAATGAGATGAAAATTGATTAGTTGGAATAACTCACCGAATTGAATGGTTGAATAGTACACATGAGCCGCGATTACAAACCCTCACAAGCAAAGCCCAAATCTAAAAGTAGCGGCAGCTCGTTTTTTAACGGCCTGCTGGTAGGGCTTTTCCTGGGTGTCGCCCTCACAGTGGCGTTGATCATTTATATCAAGGGCGATCATAGTCCTTTCTCCAGTGCCTTTAAAAAAGACGAAGGCCAGCAAGAATTACCGATTAAAAACACCGTCACTGAAGAAGAAGTCAAACCCGGCAGCGCGGCGATTGAAGACCCGAACAAGTTTGATTTTTACACCATTTTGCCAGACACCGAGAGCAAAATCAGTGAAGAACAGGTCAAAAAGAACCCGACCATCAAGCAGGAAAGTTACTTCATCCAGGTTGGCGCATTCGCCAAGGAAGATGATGCCAACAACCTGAAAACCCGCCTGGCTTTGGTCGGCTTTGAAGCATTTGTGCAGACAGCTGAGATTCCTAATAAAGGTACCATGCACCGGGTGCGCATTGGCCCGCTGCGTGATTTGGCCAAAATAAGTAAAATCAGCCATGACCTCGAAACCAATGGATTCCAGGCCAATCTGATCAAGGTCAATATCGAGTCTTCTGCACATTAATCACAGCCATTGCACTTGGGCTGTCATCGCATTGTCACCTGGCTACGTTAAATCATCAGTTTGTAAATTATCAGATAAGTTAAACATCACTTTCGAACAAGGAAGCTAATTTTATGAAAAAAATGTTTTTTAGTTTGATGCTGCTGGCCGGACTGACCTCCACTGCAGTTTCAGCGGACCCACAAATGGGCATACAGTTTGACCAGGTCACGCAACAAATTGCGACTGAGCAGCCTGGCAAAATCGAAGTGATGGAAATTTTCTGGTATGGCTGTCCGCATTGTTACCATATGGAACAACCGCTGGAAGCATGGGTTAAAAAACTACCAGCAGACGTATATTTCAAACGGGTACCAGCGCTGCCTAATGCCGGCTGGGCGCCGATGGCGAAAGCCTTTTACGCCATGCAGGAACTGGGCGTATTAGATAAACTGCATAGCCAATTATTTGATGCGATCCATAAAAGCAAAACATTGAACCCTGCGGATGAAGCAGCGACGATTGACTGGGTCATCAAGCAAGGCGGGCTGGACAAAATCAAGGTTGAAAAAGCTTTTAAATCTTTTGCAACCAATATGCAATTGAATAAAGCCATGCAAGTTTTCAAGGCTTCTGGTGCGACTGGTGTCCCTAGTCTGGTGATTGACGGCAAATATATTACAGGTAGCTCAATGGCGGGCGGTAATGATGCTGCTCTGCAAACTGCGGATTTTATTATCAACAATGTTCGCAAAGATAAAGCCAAGAAATAAGCCTTAGCTTGAAATAAAAAGCCCTGCAAATGCAGGGCTTTTTATTGGCTTGCGTCTTTAAAAACGCTTTCCTGTTGCTGAGAGAGAGCTCATTTATCCATCAGAGCTATGACTGTCTTCTGACTTATTTTTATTCCAGCGCTTACCTGTAAACACCCAGCCCATCAAGGTGATTTCCATTAATACCCTAAAAACTCTGGTGATGGAAAATTGTGTTTTAACAGCCGTTTCCTGCGGTGTTGGATTAATAAAATCGTTTAATAATTCCTGTGCAACCGCTTGAAACTCATCTGGCACCATAAAGGTTTGCATGTTGTAGTCTTTTATTTGCAAGCCAGGGTAAAGCTTGCTAAAAGCACCACCCCGTATGTAATACGGAATTTCATATGCATCCAGCATGGATGAAATAACCGCGACTTCAGACTCAGTTTGTGGCGTGTAGATGGGGATCATGACATCAAAATCATTTGAATATCTTTTTAAAGAAGCTATTTCTGACTTTTTCTACTGGCAGCTTGCCAATATGATGCCCAACAAAGCCCAGGTTTTGCACAGGGATAAAACTGGCAACCGTAGTGACTAAATTTGCCGCTTCGGGATTTTCAGTTTCAAGTTTAGACGACCAGAATTTCCTGGCACCATTCGATAAAAAAGCCGTTAGGTGCAAACTACGGGCACCATCATTAGTGACGAGTTCGACCACATTTTTCGCTCTGTTACCTAATGAAATATAAGATCTGATAGCGCCGAAATACATAATGGGATAGCGTTTATGAAGCCGAGTGCCAAAAATAGTATAAGTAATCACTTCTATTTCCCTGCTGGCTTTATTGATCAAGACTTGCTTTTTGGAGTCTATATGCCACCGCCGAAACTTGTAGGCAATAAGCACTACTGCAACAAAAAGTAGTGATTGTGTAATGCTATTGAATCCTTTATTCAGATAACTCGCCACCGTCAAACTCAATAGGATGATAAGCAGAAAAACAGGTTGGGTTTTAAGCGCACCCTTGGCGGAGGTTATCAGTAACTCGGTCATACAGCTTTCAAAATTCAGGAACGATCCCCACTTTGAAAACGCACTCGGTGCGGAGATGTTGCTATTATTTGTTTCAGCAAAAATTCAATCATGCCGAAAATTTAAATCTGATAGGTGTGAATTCTTTGTGAATTTGACAAAACTTCACCATATTAATTTTACATTGTTGATTTTTAAAACTTTAATTTTTTGATTTTAACCAGCGACCTATCCAGGTTTCTGGCATTTCGGTGCCGGTGACGATGTAATGCAAGGTTTTGATGTCATGCATGACGTAACGTTGTATCGACTTTGCCTGGTCCATCCCACAGCATAAGATCTTGTCGCCCAATTGCAGCGGAGTAGAAAGCTCCGGTAACATGGACTTTTGCTCACCGCGCACCAGCATTAATGGTACTACCGGCATTTCGTGCCGCTTGCCGGAAGGACTCGTTACCAGGTGTTTGAGGGTAGGTTGCAGGCCTTGCCGCATCAACGCACACACGGCAAAAGCCATCTCGTCTCCTATCGTGATATCCCAGGTATCCGGCACTTGCTCGCCTAATTTGGAAACCAGTTGAGCAATCACCGCATTGGCCCAGGCATTGGTTTGATGCCGTGCAGTCGCCAGGAATTCAGCCAGCATCGGTGAGACCATATAAGATAAACAGGTATGCGCAATCACGTCACTCGGCTGCATGGTGATATCGGCATTAAAGTGCTGGAACAAGGGGTCGTTGTGGCGCTTGTTTTTGCGGATAATCACAAACAATTCCGGATTCACCTCCTGCGCGGTCATGACGATCGACAGGTTATTAATATCATTGTCAGTCCCAGCCACAATGCCAACTGCCTGCTCCACACCTGCTTGCTGGAGGATATGTGACTCTACGCCGCTGCCAACAATACAGTGCTCGCATTGGGTACCTTTAGGATCCGCTTCAATAATGGTGACATCCACCACATCCTTTTGCAGGCTATTGACTACCGATTTGCCGAAACGGCCAAAGCCACAGGCAATCCATTTGCCTTTAGGGATCGCGGCCGGAGGTTCTATCGCATCGCCCGGTGCCCTGGTCAGCCATTCGTGCAACAGGTAAGTGCCCAGCGCATTCAAGCGCATCGCCAAATGCTCACCAAAAATCTTGTATGGATTGATAATATGGTCGGTACCGAATGATGCCATATTGGCCGCCACTACATCATTTTCTACCCTGGCCAGCACCGGCAGCTCTGGTTTGATCAATTTCACTGCCACTGAAATGGCCAGGTTGGCATGATCATCATCAGTTAATGCCGCCACGCCCCTGCACATAGGATTTTTGATTCCGGCGTATAGCAAAACTTCTGACAATTTCGCATCTGCGCACAAATGGGGCACATAGAACTGGTATTCATTCATGCCAAGTTCATTTATCCGTTCGGGATTGATTTCCAGTACCACTACCCGTAGTTCATTTTTATCCAGCGCGCGCACCAGCTCGCTGCCCGTTTCACCATAGCCGCAAATCAGGTAAAAAGGTTCCATCAGATTGCAGACATCGCGCTGGAATCTGGCGGTTTTGATTGCCTGCTGCAGGGAAGCCTCCTGGAACAAACCAATAATCGCCCCGATGGCATAGAACCAGGCAATCACAGTGAAATAAATGGAGAAGGTCATCCACATGCGTTGGTGACCGGTGAACGGGTAGGGGATTTCGCCAAAACCTATCGTGGTGGCGGTATAGCTCAGGATATAAAACGCATCGAAAAAGCTCAGGTGATAAGGCCGGCCTTGATCATCAATCCCGGAAATCAGCACAAAGCCAATCAGCGCAATGGCGTAGCTGATGATCACCATCAACAGCGGCGCACGCATGCGCCGCAAAATCAGGAAAATAATCTGATTGAGGTTCATTGCTGAGATACTAGCGGCGCAGGGTGACGGTTTCGTAGATCAGTAGAATCACGGATGTGATATTGGCCAGAAAAGCACCACCCGACAGTGATACAACGCCGACGATCACTTCTGGCGCTGCGGACTGGGTGCCGGCTGCGGTCCAGATAATGGCAGCGGCAATCAGCTGCAGATCTGCCACTAGGCTGGTCGCCAGGTGAATGGCGCCAATCTGGGTACGGTCACCAAACTTAAGTACCGTCGCAATGAGGTTGACCACAATGGCCGCATATAACTCATAGTGCAAATGGTGTTGGGGATTATCAATCTGGCCGACAAAAAAACCGAAGTTGAGCGTCATGGCCAAAATAATAAAAAACCCAAAAATCACTTTTTCCAGATTCATGATTGTTTCCCCGTGTTGTTTTATGGCATTCTAACCCAACCATTTTTTTCTGTAAGATTTAAGCCAGTGCCTTCTCAACTTCATATCGTTATTACCGGCGCCTCCAGCGGTATCGGGCAAGCCCTGGCAAAGGCGTATGCCCGGCATTATGGCGCACAATGCACACTGACACTTATAGGCCGTAAACAATCCGCGTTGGAGAGCCTGCGAAATGAAATAATCACTGCGTATGGCAGCAAGGTGCAAGCCTATGTCGCTGACGTGCGTGATGTTGAGCGCATGCAAACAATTGCCAGCGAGTTGTTGGCAAATGTTGGCACACCACATATTGTGATCGGCAATGCCGGTGTCAGCCGCGGTACGCTGACAGAATACCAGGAGGACATTCCCGCCTTCCAGGCCGTGTTTGATACCAATGTCATGGGCCTGGTCCATACCTTCCAGCCTTTTATCAACGCAATGAAAAAATCCGCAAGGCAAGGTGAACTGGCGCAATTGGTAGGCATCGCGAGCGTGGCTGGCATCCGTGGCTTGCCGGGGTCAGGGGCTTACAGTGCAAGTAAAGCCGCAGCGATTACCTACCTTGAAAGCTTGCGCGTGGAAATGCAGTTAAACAATATCTCCGTGACTACCATCGCACCCGGCTATATCCGTACCCCTATGACGGATATTAATACTTACCCCATGCCATTCCTGATGGAGGCAGATGTATTTGCCAACAAAGCTATCCATGCTATCGCTGCACAAAAACGCTTTACCGTGATTCCCTGGCAAATGGGGATTGTCGCCAGACTGATACGTTTACTGCCTGCGGGTTTGTGGGACTTTATTATGAAAAAAGCCCCGCACAAGGCGAGGCTTTGACTATCTTACTTTGAACAATATAAAGATATGCCAAATGACGGAAATCTTCGTAGCCGATTACAAAAAAGCCCATTCGAGTGAATGGGCTTTTTATTTTTAACGAGCAATCGGTTTGTAACGGATGCGTTTAGGTTTGGCGCCTTCTTCACCCAGACGTTTTTTCTTGTCGGCTTCGTATTCCTGATAGTTACCGTTGAAGAACGTCCATTGCGAGTCGCCTTCAGCAGCCAGAATGTGAGTCGCAATCCTATCCAGAAACCAGCGGTCATGCGAGGTCACCAGTACGCAACCGGAAAACTCCAGCAACGCATCTTCCAGTGCACGTAGCGTTTCCACATCGAGGTCGTTTGAAGGTTCATCAAGCAGCAACACGTTGGCACCGGAAATCAGTGTTTTCGCCAGATGCAAGCGGCCACGTTCACCACCGGAAAGTTGACCAACGATTTTCTGCTGGTCACCGCCTTTAAAGTTAAAACGCCCAATGTACGCACGGCTTGGCATTTCAAATTTGCCAACATTCAGCATATCCAGGCCACCTGAAATCACATCAAATACCGTTTTGTTATTATCCAGGCCCTCGCGACTTTGATCTACAGCGGCTAATTTTACGGTAGGGCCGGTGATGATCTCTCCACTATCCGGTTGCTCCTGGCCTTGCAGCATACGGAACAGGGTAGATTTACCGGCACCGTTAGGGCCGATCACGCCTACAATCGCGCCGGGAGGAATACTGAAAGACAGGTTATCAATCAGCAGGCGGTCACCAAAACCTTTGGAGACATTATTGAATTCAATGACCTGGTTGCCCAGGCGCTCACCTGGCGGAATAAAGATTTCCTGCGTTTCGTTGCGGCGTTGATATTCGACGCTGGACATTTCTTCGTAACGGGCAAGACGCGCCTTGCTTTTGGACTGGCGGGCTTTAGCACCTTGACGCACCCATTCCAGCTCTTGTTTCATGGCTTTGCGATGGGCATCTTCCTGTTTATGTTCCTGTGCCAGGCGATCTTCTTTTTGCTCCAGCCAGTTTGAGTAGTTGCCTTTCCAGGGGATACCTTCGCCGCGATCCAGTTCCAGAATCCATTCAGCGGCATTATCCAGGAAGTAACGGTCATGCGTGACGGCAACCACAGTTCCAGGGAAGCGCACCAGGAACTGCTCCAGCCAATCGACAGATTCGGCATCCAAATGGTTGGTTGGCTCGTCCAGCAGTAACATGTCCGGCCGGGATAACAACAGCTTGCACAAAGCGACACGGCGCTTTTCACCGCCAGACAATGGACCTATCTTGGCATCCCACGGTGGCAGTCGCAGCGCATCGGCGGCAATTTCCAGCTGCTGCTCAACATCACTGCCGCTAGCTGTCAGTATATTTTCATACTTGGCTTGTTCCTCCGCCAGCTTGTCAAAATCCGCATCCGGCTCGGCATAGGCTGCATAGATCTCTTCCAGCTTTTGCTTGGCTTCCATCACAGCGCCGAGGCCAGATTCCACTTCCTGGCGCACCGTTTTTTCAGGGTCAAGCTCAGGCTCTTGCGGTAAATAGCCAATCGACAGATTGGGCTGCCATTGAACTTCGCCTTCGTATTCTTTGTCAGCACCTGCCATGATGCGCAATACAGTCGATTTTCCGGAGCCGTTCAGGCCCAGCAGGCCAATTTTGGCGCCCGGGAAAAATGACAGGGAAATGTTTTTAATAATCTGCCGCTTAGGAGGGACGATTTTGCTCACGCGGAGCATGGACATGACATATTGGGCCATAAGATTGACAAGCCTTCAAAATTTTCTAAAAACGTATTTTAATACGCATCACTGAAGTGCGCTTGCTTAAACGCAACCGAATCCGGGTATTGAAGTGCAGATATGAAAAAAGGGCCCGGCGGGCCCTTTTTTAAATAGCCGCTAATCAGGCAGCTTTTTGCTCAATGAAGTTTGAAACATTGGATTGCACCTGCGTGCCGATTTCAATCTTGCGCGGCTTGAGCGCTTCCGGAATTTCACGCACAAGAGCGATACTCAATAAACCGTTTTCGAGATTGGCGCCGGTCACTTTGACATGGTCTGCCAATTGGAATTTATGTTCAAAATCGCGATTGGCTATACCACGGTGCAGGAAAGTGGTTTCCTGTTCTTTCTTGGCTTTACGGCCAGTCACGCGCAAGGTTTGATGTTCGGTTTCGATCTCCAGCTCGTTTAGCTGGAAGCCGGCGATGGCCATCACGATTTTGTAAGCATTTTCATCGACCAGTTCGATGTTATAGGGTGGATAGCTGATTTCGTTTTCACTGCGCTGGCCGTCATTAAGCATTTTTGCCAAGCGATCAAAACCAATAGCGGTGCGATAGAGAGGAGTTAAGTCATAAGTACGCATACGTTTATCCTTTTAAAAAATTAAGCGATTAACTGATTCACAGACCTCAAACTGCAAGCATCTGTACTTTCAATATGGGAATACGCTGTTTTTTTTCAAGAGGATAAAACGTATCTGCTTTTTAAACGCCCAACTTTTCTGTCCAGGCCAAGGCCTCCATATGGCACTGGTTGACCTTATCCGGATTCAGCTGCAGCATTTCTGCCAGGTGCAGTATTTCCTTGCTATTAGCGTCTTCACAGGCTTCGGTCAGTTTGAGGAAAGGGCCGAAAATACCTTCGCGCCTGGTCAATGCATCCATGATTGACTCTGGTAACTGTAACTTATCCAGGATGTCTTCCATCGGGACTTTCAGCATGACATCCAGCAAAGAAAATACGCCAACCACAAACAGGTTGTCGCGATCGCTTTTCTCGAAGAAAGGCTCACCCAGCAATTCGGTCAGGCGACCACGGGTAATGGAAGTTTTCATCAATGCGGGGGAGGTGCTGTTATTACCCGCCGTGACCATCAGCAGCGTCAGCCAGCGGTACAACTGGTTACGCCCGAGTATGGTTAAAGCGTGGCCAATCGACTGCACTTCACAGGACAAGCCAAAACCCACTGAGTTAATGTAACGTAGTAATTTGTAGCTAAGGGTAGTGTCGCGCTTAAAACCGTTTTCTATCGATTTATTGTCCGCATCCTGGCTGACCAGGTTTAATAAATTCAGTACGCCTTCAAAGCTGGGGTTGATCACCTTCGCATTCAGGTTTTCCGGTCTGGCATAAAAGTAGCCTTGGAACTGCTGATAACCTGCTTCTTGCAGGTTCTTGAATTGGGCGTTTTGCTCAACTTTTTCTGCGATTAATTTGCAATTTGGCTTTTGGTATTTTTTCAGCCAAGTCCTGGCTTCTTCAATATCCACATCGCGCATATCCAGCTTGATGTAATCGGCGATCGGCACCAGTGCTTCCAGGTGTGAATGGCGTTGCGGGTTATCCAGCGCGATTTTGAATTTGGCTGTTTTCAACGCCTGGCAGCGTGCAATAATTTCTGGGGTAATATTGACCTCGTTCACAATCTCCAGCACCGTTTTTTCGGCTGGCATCAACTCCAGGAACTCGCTAGCCAGCATGACGTGATCGACATTGATAAATGCCAGCTGCTGGCCCAATAGCCAGCTTTCATGCATTTCATCCATGGCGGTGGAGAGAATTTTGGCGCAGGTCTGAATATCTTCTTCAAATGGCGTATCACTGCCATCAGACTCTTTTCTGAAAAAGAATTCATAGCCAATGATTTCCTGCTTATCATTAACAATAGGCTGGCGCCCGATAATACTTTGATGTGTTGTGGTCATGACTACATTCCTCATTAGCACCGCTTTCCAGTGCCCGGTGACAAGTCTAATTGAGAGCAATCTATTTCTTATCTGCAAAAAAGCCCCAATTGCAGGGGCTTTTCACGGTTTGTAACTATTCTACTGTGACGCTCTTGGCCAGATTGCGGGGTTTATCCACGTCAGTACCTTTAAGCAAGGCCGCATGATACGCCAGTATCTGCACCGGAATCACGTGCAAGATTGGTGATAACACCCCAACATGGCGGGGTGTACGAATCACATGCACGCCTTCGGAGCCATGGAAATGACTGTCAGCATCCGCGAATACGAACAATTCGCCACCGCGTGCTTTGACTTCCTGCATATTGGATTTCACTTTTTCCAGCAGTGCATCGTTAGGCGCAATCACTACCACCGGCATATTACTATCGACCAAAGCCAGCGGGCCATGTTTCAATTCACCTGCCGGGTAAGCCTCGGCATGGATATACGAAATTTCTTTAAGCTTGAGTGCACCTTCCATTGCAATCGGGAAATGAATGCCACGCCCCAGGAATAAAGCATGCTCCTTATCGCCAAATCTAGCCGCCCATTCGCGGATTTGCGGTTCAAGGTTAAGCGCAATCTGCACGCTGCTTGTTAATTGGCGCAAGTCGGTCAGGTAAGCCTGTTCTTGCTCCATTGCCAGTAAACCGCGTTCTTTAGCCAGCGTTACCGACAGCACAAACAAAGCAATCAACTGTGTTGTGAAAGCTTTAGTACTGGCAACACCAATTTCAGCGCCGGCACGTGTATAAAAGATGAGTGAAGAAGCACGCGGGATGGCACTTTCCTGGACATTGCAAATCGCCAGGGTATGCGTATGTCCGAGTTTCTGGGCATGCTTGAGGGCTTCCATGGTATCCAGTGTTTCACCGGATTGCGAGATAGTCACCACTAACTGTTTAGGATTAGGTACTGACTCGCGATAACGATATTCACTTGCAATTTCTACCGATGTCGGGATTTTAGCGATGCTTTCCAGCCAGTATTTGGCTGTCAAACCCGCGTAATAACTGGTACCCGCAGCCAGGATCAAAACGCTATCTACCTGCTGGAAAGTCGCTGAAGCTGCAGTACCAAACAACTCACTTCTAAAGGCTCCATCATCAATCAGCGCCTCTATGGTATCGCTGATTGCGCGAGGTTGTTCGTGGATCTCCTTCTGCATGAAATGACTGTACGGGCCAAGTTCGAGTGAGGCGAGAGAAACATCACTCATATGCACTTTACGTTGGACGATGTCACCTTGCTTGTCATAGATGACCACTGCGTCGGTGCTTAAAGTAGCGACGTCACCGTCTTCCATGTAAATGACTTTACGTGTCGCAGATAACACCGCAGACACGTCAGAGGCTACAAAATTTTCCTGTTCTCCCAGTCCAATCAGTAACGGGCAACCGAGGCGGGCAACCACTAATTGCCGGGGATTATCCAGGGCGACCACGCTGATGGCATAAGCGCCGGTTAATTCTGTAATCGCTTGTTGAACCGCTTTCAGTAAATCTTTGGTTTGCTGATAGTAGTGATGCACGAGGTGCGCAATCACTTCGGTATCTGTTTGTGAATAAAACTGATAGCCCAAAGCAATCAGGCGATCGCGTTGTTCATCGTGGTTTTCGATAATACCGTTATGTACTACAGCAATTTGCGCATTGTCCTGCGCTGGCGAGACATGCGGATGTGCATTCTGCTCGGTGACGCCACCATGGGTAGCCCAACGCGTATGCCCGATGCCAATATGGCTTTCCAAGCCATGGGATTTGTTCTCAAGCTCAGCCACACGCCCAACCGAGCGTACGCGCTCAATTTGACTGTTCAGCACGGCTATGCCTGCTGAGTCATAGCCCCTGTACTCAAGACGGCTCAAGCCCTCGATCAATAATGGAACGATATTCCTGTTTGCAACCGCACCGACGATGCCACACATCTTATTTTTTCACCTTTTGTGGACGTTTCCATCCTTGAATTGAACGTTGCTCTCTTGCACGACACAGGGTCAGCGAGTCAGCCGGGACATTTTTAGTAATGGTAGAACCTGCTGCAATGGTTGCGCCTTTTTCTACTGTGACTGGCGCCACCAGTTGGGTATCTGAGCCTACGAATACATCGTCTTCTATGATGGTTTTATGTTTGTTCGCGCCATCATAATTACAAGTAATGACACCGGCACCGATATTCACGTTGGCACCGACTTCTGCATCGCCGACATAACTCAGGTGATTTACTTTACTGCCAATGCCAACTCGCGCATTTTTCAGTTCTACAAAGTTACCAATATGGGTTTTTTCTGATAACTTTGTACCCGGGCGCAAGCGAGCAAATGGACCTACGCTACTCTCCGCGCCCACTGTTGCATCTTCAATATGCGTAAAAGCGGCCAACTTGGTGCCTTTTGCAATGGTGGCTTGCTTGATTACACAATTCGGGCCGATATGAACACCATCTTCAACCGTCACATCGCCTTCAAAGATACAATTCACATCAATAATCACATCACGACCACAAGTTAAATTACCGCGAATATCGATGCGCTTGGCATCCAGCAAAGTCACCCCATGCGTCATTAATGCTCTGGCTTTACGGCTCTGGAATTCACGCTCAATATCATGTAAATCCAGCTTGGAGTTGATACCGGTCACCGACCAGGCGTCTGCGACCACTTGTGGTAAAACCGTGCGGCCTTCTTTCACAGATAGCGAAATAATATCGGTCAAATAATATTCTTTTTGTGCATTGTGGTTAGAAATTTGTGACAGCCAACTTTTTAGCTGCGCATTTGGCATCGCCATGATGCCGGTATTCACCTCTTGAATAGCCCGTTGTGCTTCGCTGGCATCTTTATGCTCAACAATCGCCAGCACTTGCTCATCGGCATTACGCACGATACGGCCATAGCCGGTCGGGTCATCCTTGATAAAAGTCTGCACGACTAAATGCTGACCTGCCTCTTGCAACATTTCACGGCAAGCATCTACATCTACTAAAGGCACATCGCCTAGCAGTATCAACGTAGAACCGTTATCTGCCAGCAAGGGCAGTGCTTGTTGTACGGCATGACCGGTGCCCAATTGTTCTGCCTGTAACACCCAATTCAAATCTTCACCAAGCGTTTGCTGCTGCACCTGCTCACCACCAAAACCATACACAACAATGATTTTCTTCGGGTCAAGTTGTCGTGCCGCATCAATCACATGATGCAAAATCGGCTTGCCACCGATGGCATGCAATACCTTAGGCAGGTCGGACCGCATGCGCGTGCCTTTACCGGCGGCCAGGATAATAATGTTCAGGTCGGTCATAGTGTTATTTTAGCTCAGAAACAAAAAAGGCGACTCGAGAGTCGCCTGTTATTTTGTTTGCTATTTCTTAATGTACAGATTTACGTAATTTTTGGATTGCCTGTATTTGAGCCACCGCTTCAGCCAGTTCAGCTTGTGCTGTTGCATAGTCAATTTCTGAAGAACGATTTCTCAACGCTTCTTCAGCCGCTTCTTTAGCAGCAATAGCTTTGGCTTCGTCCAGATCCTGGCCGCGAATCGCAGTATCAGCCAACACAGTGATCACGCCTGGTTGCACTTCCAGCATGCCGCCAGAAATAAAAATCAGGGTTTCTTCTTGATCAGCAGCTTGCTTGATACGTAAAGCACCTGGCTTGATGGTCGTAATCATAGGGGCATGGTTTGGGTAGATACCTACTTCACCGCCGCCTGCTGGTGCCACGACAAATTCAGCTTCGCCGGAGAAGATAGACTCTTCAGCGCTTACTACATCGATATGCACAGTATTTGCCATAATGTTCTCTTTTCTATTTCACTGAAATTCATTAAACAAGCAGATGAAAACCACCTGCCTGTATAACAAATGATTAGTTCAGTGTTTTAGCTTTCTCAACAGCTTCTTCGATACCACCCACCATGTAGAACGCTTGCTCAGGCAAGTGATCGTATTCGCCGGCAACAATCGCCTTAAAGCCTTTGATGGTTTCTTTTAATGGTACGTATTTACCTGGTGCGCCGGTAAATACTTCAGCCACGTGGAAAGGTTGTGACAGGAAACGCTGGATTTTACGTGCACGGCCTACAGACAGTTTATCTTCTGGAGATAACTCGTCCATACCCAGAATCGCGATAATGTCGCGCAATTCTTTGTAACGTTGCAGAGTAGACTGCACTGAACGTGCGACGTTGTAGTGCTCTTCGCCAACAACCAGTGGATCCAGCTGACGTGAGGTTGAATCCAGTGGATCAACCGCCGGGTAGATACCCAGGGACGCAATGTCACGTGACAATACAACTGTAGAGTCCAAATGCTGGAAAGTGGTCGCTGGTGATGGGTCGGTCAAGTCATCCGCTGGTACGTATACGGCCTGGATAGAAGTAATGGAACCCACTTTGGTTGAAGTAATACGCTCTTGCAGGCGGCCCATTTCATCAGCCAGGGTAGGTTGGTAACCTACCGCTGAAGGCATACGGCCCAGCAACGCAGATACTTCAGTACCGGCCAGTGTGTAACGGTAGATGTTATCCACGAAGAACAATACGTCACGGCCTTCGTCACGGAATTTTTCAGCCATGGTCAAGCCGGATAAAGCAACGCGCAGACGGTTGCCTGGAGGCTCGTTCATCTGACCGAACACCATGGCTACTTTTGATTCTTTCATGTTGTCCAGCTTGATCACGCCAGCATCTGCCATCTCGTGGTAGAAGTCGTTACCTTCACGGGTACGCTCACCCACACCGGCAAACACGGACAAACCGGAGTGCTGTTTAGCAATGTTGTTGATCAGTTCCAGCATGTTCACGGTTTTACCTACACCCGCACCGCCGAACAGACCCACTTTACCGCCTTTAGCAAACGGGCAAACCAGATCAATCACCTTGATGCCTGTTTCCAGCAAGTCTACCGATGGAGACAGTTCTTCAAAAGCCGGGGCTTTCTGGTGGATAGAACGGAATTCTGTAGAATCGATTGGACCCACTTCGTCGATTGGGCGACCCAATACGTCCATGATACGACCCAAAGTACCTTCACCAACCGGCACGGAAATCGCACCGCCTGTGTTTTTAAATGCAGTACCACGTGCAAGACCGTCTGAGGAACCCATGGCGATGGTTCGCACCACGCCGTCACCCAGCTGTTGTTGCACTTCCAGTGTTAAACCGGCTTCTGCATTGGAGTTTTTATCATCAATGATCAATGCATCGAATACTTTAGGCATTTGATCGCGTGGAAATTCCACGTCAACCACAGCGCCAATACACTGCACTACTTTACCTGTTACTACTTGATTTGCCTTTGCCATTTTCTTTTCCTAACTGTATGAGTCAGATCTAATTGAATTCTTTCACTTACGCTTAAAGCGCACGCCTTAGGATGAAACCGCTGCCGCACCGCCGACGATTTCTGAAATCTCTTTGGTAATCGCAGCCTGACGGGCTTTGTTGTACACCAGTTTCAGTTCGCCAATCACGCTTTTCGCGTTGTCGGACGCAGACTTCATCGCCACCATACGTGCAGATTGCTCTGATGCCATGTTTTCGGCCACTGCGTTGTAAATCAGTGACTCAATGTAACGTGTCATCAACTCATCCACCACTGGTTTAGCTTCCGGCTCATAGATGTAATCCCAATGGCCGTTAGGGCTGCCCAGTTGCTCACCAGACAATGGCAGCAGTTGCTGCATGGTCGGCTCTTGCTTCATGGTATTAATGAACTTGGTATAGCAGATGTATAACTGATCAATTTCACCGGCAATGTAAGCATCCAGCATCACTTTGATGCTGCCGATCAGTTTCTCCAATTGCGGTGTATCGCCCAGACCTGTGATATGTGATTTGACCTGTGCGCCGATGCGGTTCATAAAGCCATAGCCTTTGTTACCAATCGCGCTGACGCTGATGCCTTTGCCTTCAGCTTCCCAGGCTTTCATCTGGTTCAGCGACAAACGCAAGACGTTGGTATTCAAACCGCCGCACAGGCCTTTGTCTGAACTGACCACAATCAGACCGATATTTTTCACCACATCACGCTTAATCAGAAACGGATGCCTATACTCAGATTGTGCAAAAGAGAGGTGAGCCGCCACATTGCGGATTTTATCCGCATAAGGGCGGGAAGCACGCATTCTGTCCTGCGCTTTACGCATTTTAGAAGCGGCCACCATCTCCATCGCCTTGGTGATCTTGCGTGTATTTTCTACACTCTTGATCTTGGTTCTAATCTCTTTACTACCTGCCATATTAGGTTCCTAAGTCGAAGTGTCAGAGATTAATAAGCGTTGGTTGCTTTGAAATCTTGAATCGCAGCTTCCAATGCTTTCTCGTTGTCGCCACTCAGATCTTTACTGGAATCAATCGCATCAATGATGTTCTTGTACTTGGAGTTCAAGAAGCCATGCAACGCATTTTCAAATGCCAGTACCTTGTTGGTAGGTACATCGTCAAAGTAACCTTTGTTTGCTGCAAACAAGCTTACGCCCATCGCCGCAACGCTCAATGGCGAGTATTGCGCCTGTTTCATCAACTCGGTAAACATGCGACCACGGTCCAGCTGTTTACGAGTTGCTTCATCCAGGTCGGACGCGAACTGCGCAAACGCAGCCAGTTCACGATACTGTGCCAATGCCAGACGCACACCGCCACCCAGTTTTTTGATGATCTTGGTTTGTGCAGCACCACCCACGCGGGATACGGAAATACCGGCGTTGATCGCTGGACGCACACCTGCGTTGAACAAGTCAGTTTCCAGGAAGATCTGGCCATCGGTAATCGAGATCACGTTGGTTGGCACGAATGCGGATACGTCACCGGCTTGCGTTTCAATCACTGGCAATGCAGTCAATGAACCTGTTTTGCCTTTAACTTTACCTTCAGTGAATTTCTCTACATATTCTTCGTTTACACGCGCAGCACGCTCTAACAAACGTGAGTGAATGTAGAACACGTCACCTGGGTATGCTTCACGGCCTGGTGGACGGCGCAGCAACAGGGAAATCTGACGGTAAGCAACCGCTTGTTTGGACAAGTCATCGTAAACGATCAATGCGTCTTCGCCACGGTCACGGAAGTATTCACCCATGGTACAACCGGCATAAGGTGCCAGGAATTGCAATGCAGCAGAGTCAGAAGCAGAAGCAGCTACGATAATGGTGTAAGCCATCGCACCATGCTCTTCAAGCTTACGCACCACGTTAGCAATGGTAGAGGCTTTCTGGCCAATCGCTACGTAGATACAGGTCATGTTCTGACCTTTCTGGTTGATGATTGCATCTACAGCAACCGCTGTTTTACCAGTCTGACGGTCACCAATGATCAATTCACGCTGGCCGCGACCAACTGGAACCATGGAATCGATAGATTTCAGGCCGGTTTGTACAGGTTGTGATACAGATTTACGTGCAATCACGCCTGGCGCAATTTTTTCAATCTTGTCGGTTAACTTGGTTTTAACCGGACCTTTACCATCAATAGGTTGACCCAGTGAGTTCACTACACGGCCAATCAGTTCCGGGCCTACTGGGACTTCCAGAATACGACCGGTACATTTACAAACGTCACCTTCGGTAATGTGCTCATAATCACCCAGCACCACGGCACCTACAGAGTCACGCTCCAGGTTCAATGCCAGACCAAATGTGTTGCCTGGAAACTCAATCATCTCGCCGGCCATAACATTGGACAAACCGTGAATACGCACAATGCCGTCTGTCACAGAAATCACAGTACCTTGGGTACGCGCTTCAGCGGTAGTAGAGAAGTTTTCCAAACGGCTCTTGATGAGCTCGCTAATCTCTGATGTTGATAACTGCATTTAAATCTCCTATGCCTTATGCTGTTAGCGTATAGGCTAAATTTTGTAACTGACCTTGGACAGACGCGTCGATGACCGTGTCGCCAACAATAATTTTGATGCCGCCGATGATTTCCGGATCTACGGAAACGCTTGCTTCAATCTTCTTGCCGAACTTGGCTTCCAGACGTTTGACCAAATCTTTAGTCTGCGCAGCTGTCAGTTTTGCAGCAGCAATAATTTCAGCGTCCAGCGTGCCTTCATCTTGTGCTTTCAAAGCCTCAAAAGCTTCAGCAATGGCAGGCAATAAGGATAAACGGCCGTATTCAACCAAGATTTTGATTAAATTTTGCCCATGATCGTCGAGATTGTCACCGCCCACTTTAAGGAACGCCGCTTCAATATCAGCAGCGTTCAGTTTGGGACTATCAATCAGCGTCTTCATGTATACATCTGATGCAACCGCGGCAGCAAATGCCAGCATTTCAGACCACTTTGCCAGTGCCTTTTTTTCTTTGCCCAACTTATAGGCGGCAACAGCATAAGGCCTTGCAATGGTTGAGAGTTCAGCCATGTTTTATCCTTATAGTTCCGCAGCAAGTTTAGACAACATCTCGCTATGTGCTTTGGCATCGATCTCTTTACGCAGGATTTTTTCTGCACCGGCTACAGCCAGTGTAGAAACTTGAGCGCGCAGGCCTTCTTTAGCGCGGTTCACTTCCTGATCAATCTCGGCCTTAGCACCAGCTATGATGCGTTCACCTTCAGCTTTGGCATTACCCTTAGCTTCATCGATGATTTGTGCAGCGCGTTTTTCAGCTTGCCCAATAATCTCACTTGCTTTTTGTTTTGCTTCATTCAGTGTCGCGTCAGATTTTTTAGCCGCTACTTCCAAGGCACTTCTGCCTTCTTGTGCAGCAGCTAAACCATCTGCAATTTCCTTTTGGCGTGTTTCAATCGCTTTTAACAGCGGCGGCCAAACGAATTTCACTGTGAACCAAATCAACACTGCAAATGCGATAGCTTGCGCGATGAGTGTGAAATTAATATTCATTTTTGATCCATCTTACTGGGTTGTTGAAAGGTTTAAGTCACTACTTAAACCCTACCTGGCGTTAATTACTGTGCAACAACGCTCAACAATGGGTTTGCGAACGCAAACATCATGGCCAAACCAACACCGATAATGAAGGACGCATCGATAAGACCCAACAGCAAGAATACTTTACCTTGCAATGCTGGAATCATTTCTGGTTGACGTGCAGCACCTTCAAGGAAACTTGCACACATAATACCAATACCGATACAGGCACCAGCAGCACCCAAACCGATGATCAAACCGATACCAATGCCTGTGTAGGCCTGAATCAATGCTAAAGCTTCCATTATGTATTACCCTCTCTTATGTAAAGAAATAAAAACAACTACAAACTTAAAAATTAAAACTAGTGCGACTCATGTGCCATGGCTAAATACACCACAGTCAACATCATGAAAATAAATGCTTGCAACGCCACGATCAGGATGTGGAAGATAGACCAGCCAGCACCCAGAATTGCCCCTGCAATTGCGCCAGTCACGCCGGTTGCCGCCCACAGGCCTAACAACAGGAAAATAACTTCGCCGGCATACATATTGCCGAACAAACGCAATGAGTGGGAAAGTGGTTTTGAAACGTATTCGATGAGGTTAAAAGCGAAGTTTGCGACGAACAACAAAGGGCTTAAAACGAGACCAACAAAGCCAAGAAAGCTTTTTGGTTTGAAGAACTTGGCAGAACCGAACGGGGCACAGAACAATTCGTGGATCCAGCCACCCAGGCCTTTGGCTTTAATTGAGAAGAAAATCATCAGGAACCAGACTGCCAATGCCAACGCAAATGTAGTATTAATGTCTGAAGTAGGGACTGCACGCCAGTGTTCAAAACCCAGTGCATGAATGCCTTTTGCAAAAATATCTACCGGCAGGAAGTCCATGGCGTTCATGGCAAATACCCACAAGAACACAGTCAGCGCTGTTGGCGCAATAAACTTGTGACGATCACCGTGGAAAATATTTTTAACCTGGTCATCAATAAAGCCAAATACCAATTCAACAAATGCCTGACCCTTGCTAGGCACGCCAGAAGTCGCACCGCGAGCAACCAGCCAGACCAAACCCATCACCACCAAACCCAGAATGACCGACATCGCCAGCGTATCCACATGCAATGTCCAAAAGCTGGTATCACCTACAGATTGCGCATTGAAACCCAGGTGGTGCTGGATGTAGCTGGAAGGGGTCAACGCGTGCTCGGCTTGTTGTGTGTGTTCGGTTGTCATAATCTCAAACTATTTTAAATAATCTTGTCTACACGGGTGTTTGCGCTTTTGCCAGGGCAGCACCCGAGAACAGGGCAGCGGCCGCCAAACCGGCAATCAGTGCAAACGGCACCAACGATTGATACAACTTGAATACCGCAAATAGTAAAACCGCGATAATCAAAATTTTTACTGCTTCAGCCTTCAACATGTTCAGCAACACCGCAGTCGGGTCGGCTTTTGCCTTTGCCCGTACTGCAATTTTCGCAGCAAACCAGGCACCCACAATGACAGCCGCGCCGCCAAGTAAAGCTGAAATACCTGCTGGAATGCCAGAAATCAAAACCGCCGCTACTATCACTACTATAGTTGCCATCATCTGCCAGCGCAGCATATTGCGATACATCTGCGCATCGGACTGAGTGGTTTCCGGGGTGGTCATGGGGTTTGAATGTTAAAAATCAAGGCAAATTGCTACAAAGACGCGAGATTTTGAATTATTCACCGTATGAAGTCAAGCGGCCATTACAACATAACTATCTGAATGTGCTGGAAAAATCGTTTTCGTCGATAAAATTTTGCTTTCCGCTGGAACTTTTGTTCATTTACCGGTGAGTTTTGCTATCCAATCATCCAGCTGGTCTAAATTTGCATAGCTCAGTTTCAACACACCCGAACCATTGGTTTTAGCACTGATATTGACGCCAGCACCCAGCTGTTCACTTAATTCAGTCTGCAAGGTAGCAATATCCGGCTGAACCTTTTCCTGGGCTTTCTTTTTTGCACCAGGCGCTTGCTGCATGAGGCGCTCAACTTCACGTACTGATAAACCATCTTGAACTACTTTATTAGCCAGCAGAATTTGCTGAGCAGGTTCAACGCCGATTAAAGCACGCGCATGACCCATATCAATCTGGTTATCCAGCAGCATATCCTGGACCATAGGGGTGAGTGTCAGCAAACGCAACAAGTTTGACACTGCCACTCGGGAACGGCCTACCGCTTCTGCCGCTTTTTCATGCGTCATATCGAACTCGTCAATCAGTCGTTTGATACCCATGGCTTCTTCGAGCGGATTCAGGTTTTCGCGCTGGATATTTTCAATCAGCGCCATTGCGAGGGCAGCTTCATCAGCAATATCGCGCACCAGCACCGGCACTTCTGTCAAACCGGCTTTTTGCGATGCGCGCCAGCGGCGTTCACCGGCAATAATTTCAAACTTATCTTCGGCAATCTCGCGTACCAGAATCGGCTGCATAATGCCTTGCGTACTGATAGAGTCTGCCAGAGTTTGCAAGGCTTCTTCGTTCATGTAAGAGCGAGGCTGATATTTGCCCGGTTGTAGCTGGCTGACATGCAACGTGCGTAAGCTATCCGATTGAGCGATGGTTTCTACATCACCGGATAACAATGCATCTAATCCCCGTCCTAGTCCTTTGAGCTTCACCATACTACTGATTCCTCATATTGAATATCTTTAAAGTTTATAAATTTAGTTTTTCTGGATGAGTTCCTGGGCCAACTCAAGATAAGCCTGGGCACCTTTGGATGCCCGATCATAGAGTAGTACCGGCATGCCGTAACTTGGCGCCTCTGCCAAACGCACATTCCGCGGAATGATGGTTTGGTAGACTTTTTTACCGAAATGGTTGACCAGTTGCGCAGACACCTGCTGCGCCAACATATTGCGATTATCAAACATGGTACGCAACAAACCCTCGATCTCCAAAATCGGGTTTAAGTGAGCGCGCACTTTCTTGATAGTATTGACCAGGTCTGAAAGACCCTCCAAAGCATAGTATTCGCATTGCATTGGAATCATCACCGAATGCGCAGCAGTTAATGCATTCACCGTCACCAGATTTAAAGAGGGTGGACAATCCAGCAATACATATTCATAACTATCGCCGAGCTTTAAAATGGCATTCTTTAAACGGGTTTCACGCGCCATTTCATTCACCAGCTCAACCTCGGCACCAGCCAGATCACGGTTAGAAGGCGCCACATCAAACTTCGCCGCTTCTGCACGCAGAATGACTTCCTGCAAAGTATTATTGCCAATCAACACTTGGTAAATACTGCCTTTTAGATGCGCCTTGTCTATTCCACTACCGGTACTGGCATTGCCTTGCGGATCAAGGTCGACCAACAACACTTTTTTACCATGTTCGGCCAGGCTGGCTGCCAAATTTACGCAAGTAGTTGTTTTACCGACGCCGCCTTTTTGGTTGGTGATCGCAATTATTTTCATTATGAATTCTCAAACACAATTAAATGTCTTTCCGCCTGCAGTGTTGGCACCTGCAAACGAATAACTTCTGAGGGGATAATACTGGCTAGTTGCAACTCTTTTGTAGGGATTACCCCTTTCATTGCCAGCCAGCGACCATGCGGCATCATTAGATGCATAGTCAATCGCCTTAACAAGGCAATGTCTGAAAACGCCCTGGAAATCACTTGTCCAAAAGGTGAGGGTGGCTGATAAACCTCAACACGGCTATGCACCACCTGCACATTCTCCAACCCTAACTCAGCTTTAACCTGGCGCATAAAAATGGCTTTTTTCTGCACGGTATCAATGGTGGTCACTTGCACGTCTGGTCGCGTGATTGCAATGATCAGCCCCGGCAAACCACCGCCACTGCCTACATCCAGCAAATTTCCTGACTCCACATATGGCAACACGCTTAAGCTATCCAGTATATGCAATGCCAGCATTTCCTGTGGATCACGGATTGCGGTCAGGTTATAGATTTTGTTCCATTTTTGCAGCAAAGCCATATAGGCCAAACATTTTGCCTGCATATCGGTTGTGACAACCGACTCCAAACCCAGCGCTACCACGCCTTCCGCTAATTTCGAATCCAAACTTGTCATGCAGCAGCGATATCGCCAGAGAGACTTTGTTTTTTCTGCTTGCGCTTGAGATAAATCAACAGTAATGAAATTGTTGCTGGCGTAATACCTTGGATACGGCTGGCCTGACCTATCGTTTCAGGTTTCTGCGCCAATAGTTTTTGCCGCGCTTCATTACTTAAGCCATGCACATCATCATATTGAATAGCCTCACCCAACTTAATGTGTTCACTATTTTTCTGTCTCGCGATTTCTTCATTCTGCCGGTCAATATATCCTTGATACTTGGCTGCAATTTCAACCTGCTCAATAACCTCATCGGCCAATGACTCAGGAGAAGGAACAATGTCTAATAAAGACTGATAAGTGATTTCTGGCCGACGCAATAATTCAAATAATGAATACTCGTGCTCCAACGCCTTCCCAAAAACTTCCAACTGTGTTTCACGTGAAACAATTTTATTTTGGCTTAAAGTATTTGCTTGTCCATTTTCTGGTTGCAGGAATGTACGTTTTAATCTTGCCTGCTCACGCTCTAACGCTTCCTGCTTTTTACTGAAAGCTTCCCAACGAACATCATCCACCAAACCGAGCTTGCGACCTATTTCAGTCAACCGCATATCTGCGTTGTCTTCACGCAGTTGCAAACGATACTCTGCACGACTGGTAAACATGCGGTATGGCTCATTTACACCGGTTGTGATCAAGTCATCTACTAACACGCCTAAATACGCTTGCTCACGGGAAGGGCACCAGCCTTCTTTATCCTGCGCATATAATGCAGCATTAGCACCTGCCAATAATCCTTGAGCCGCAGCTTCTTCATATCCGGTAGTGCCATTAATCTGGCCGGCAAAAAACAAGCCATTTACTGTTTTGGTTTCCAGGGTAGATTTCAAACCCCTTGGGTCATAATAGTCATATTCAATGGCGTATCCGGGGCGCAAGATATGGGCACCCTCTAATCCACGGATGGAACGTACTAGAGACAACTGAATATCAAAAGGCAAACTGGTAGAAATTCCATTCGGATAAACCTCATGCGTGGTCAGACCTTCAGGCTCTAAAAATACCTGATGCGACTCTTTGTCTGCAAACCGGTGAATCTTATCTTCAACAGAAGGGCAATAACGAGGACCCACACCTTCAATCACGCCCGTATACATGGGAGAGCGATCCAGGCCGCTACGGATGATGTCATGTGTTTGCTGATTGGTATGTGTAATCCAGCAGGGTAATTGTTGTGGATGTTGTGCTGTATTACCCAAAAATGAAAAGACTGGCACCGGCGTATCACCAGGTTGCTCGGTCATGACACTGTAATTAATAGTGCGTCCATCAATACGGGGTGGGGTACCTGTTTTAAGGCGACCGGCGGGGAGTCCAATCTCACGCAACCTGGCAGCCAGTGAAATAGATGGCGGGTCTCCGGCGCGTCCGGCGCTGTAATTCTGTAAACCAACATGCACCAAACCACCCAGAAAAGTACCGGCTGTCAGCACCACAGACTTTGAATGAAAACGGAGCCCGATCTGCGTTATTACACCGACCGCTTTTTCACCTTCTAAAATGATATCATCCACCGCTTGCTGGAACAGCCACAGGTTAGGTTGATTTTCCAGACGATAGCGTATTGCAGCTTTATAGAGAATACGGTCAGCCTGTGCACGTGTTGCACGCACAGCAGGGCCCTTGCTTGAATTCAGGATACGGAATTGAATACCACCAATATCGGTGGCGGCAGCCATGGCGCCGCCAAGTGCATCCACCTCTTTAACCAAATGACCTTTACCAATCCCACCAATTGATGGATTGCAGGACATTTGTCCCAACGTCTCAATGTTATGGGTCAGCAGCAGGGTTTTCTGACCCATGCGTGCAGATGCCAACGCTGCTTCAGTACCAGCATGGCCACCACCGACAACAATCACATCGAATTTATCAGGAAAATTCATCATAAAGTGATTAAACTATTTGATTTTAAAAGAGATGAGATTTTAGCGTAAACTAGGCCTGACTGATATTTAATTAACACTTAATCAGTTCCAAGTTACATATGTACTGGCTTTTAATACAGATTTCATACAAATTAATTACGGTTTAATACAAATCAATTACAAGCAAGCCATATTTACTTAACATAAAACTAATAAAATTCGTTCCAATAATAACCAAAGGAGCTCTTACCATGAAAATCAAAACAATTATTGCTGTATTCGGGGTACTTTTTTCTGTAAACGCGTTGGCTGATGTAACTAATGCTGAAAAATTGGTCTATAAATATACCAATATTGCGCAGTCAGTTAACCCATCATTCAAAGCACCATCAATTACGGATGGGAAAATATTTTTTAACCGTAAATTCCAAACGGCAAGTGGCCGTGAGGCTGCGTGCGCATCCTGCCACACTAACAATCCTGCTAACGTTGGTAAGAACATTGTCACCAATAAAGAAATTCCTCCATTAGCACCACGCGTTAACACTAAACGCTTCACAGATATTGATAAAGTAGAAGAAGAGTTTACCAAACACTGTAACGATATTTTAGGCGCAGATTGCGCACCAGCCGAAAAGGCCAACTTTATCGCTTATCTGTTAACAGAAACCAAGCCAACTAAATAATTAAGCCAGGGTAACCTCACGGAATGCTACGCTACGTTTGGGATCCATTTATACGTATCTTCCACTGGTCCCTGGTGGCAGCTTTTACTTATGCGTTTTATACCCATAGCTCCATGTGGGATAGGTTACACCATGCTTATGCAGGCTATGTCGCCGGCACACTAATCATTGCGCGCATTATCTGGGGCGTAGTCGCTACTGGCTACGCCAATTTCCAAAGCTTCCCTTTAAACCCTGTCTGGGCAGTAAAGCACTTATTCAAACTACTTAAAGGTACAGCCAGGCATTATGTGGGCCATAATCCCGTAGGTTCGATTGCAATTTATGCGATGCTGGGTTTAGGTATTTTGGCAGTAGGTTCGGGTTGTATCGTCTATAACAGCGGCTGGGGATTCATAGATGATGAATTAGCCAAAGTGATACACCACTATGTTACCTGGACCTGGTTAGGTGTCGTTGTCATTCATGTATTAGGTGTCTTGTTTGAAAGCTTCATTCATAAAGACAATTTGATCTGGGCCATGATTACCGGGTCCAAGCGCGTTTGCCTGATTGATGAACGCTACAGCCGGAGAAATACGCCGTTTCCCAGACAGAAAAAAACCCGCTAAAGCGGGTTTTTATTTGTTTTACTTACCGATACAAAATCTGCTGAATATCTCGCCCAGCAAATCGTCAGGAGTAAATTCACCAGTGATTGAGGCCAGCGCCTCCTGTGCACTACGCAATTCCTCGGCAATCAGTTCAGCAGCATGCATTTGTTTTGACGCCAAATCCAGATGTAACTCCACTTGCTGCAATGCTTGAAGGTGTCGTGCGCGCGCCATAAACACACCCTCACTTCCTGGTTGATAACCAACAATTTCAAGAAGCGTTTTTTGCAAGGCAGCGATACCATCGCCTGTCTTGGCTGATAAAAACAAGTGTGTCTCTTTTCCTCGATTTTCTACACGAGATGTTTCACGTGAAACATCTATCTTGTTATGTACCCATATTTTATGAATTTCAACGTGTAACTTTTGAAGAATGCTGGTTTCATATGGCCCAATACCGTTCTGGCTATCTATCAGCAATAATGCCACTTGCGCGGATTGAATGGCTTTCCATGTACGTTCAATGCCTACCTGTTCAACGATATCTTCAGTCTCGCGCAGGCCTGCCGTATCAATGATATGTAACGGCACACCTTGGATTTGAATAACGTTTTTAATCGTATCGCGCGTGGTGCCGGCGATTGGCGTCACAATGGCAATATCTTCACCAGACAAGGCATTCAGTAAACTGGATTTCCCTACATTGGGCTGACCTATCAAGACGACATTTAAACCCTCGCGTAAGAGGGCACCTTGCCTGGCTTTGGTATGGATAGTATGTAAAGTTTGCTGATTGGCTTGCAGCTTTTCCAATACACGACCCTGACTAATGAAATCAATCTCCTCTTCAGGGAAATCTAAACAAGCCTCGACATACATCCGTAAGTCTATCAATTGCTGCAATAGTGTTTGAATAGCTTGTGAAAATTCGCCGGATAGTGATCGAACGGCACTGCGTGCTGCTTCAGCGGTAGCGGCGTTGATTAAATCAGCCACTGCTTCAGCTTGCGCCAGATCAATCTTGTCATTCAGGTAAGCTCGCTGGGTAAATTCACCCGCTACCGCATGGCGTGCACCACACTCCACACAACGCGCCAGCAGGATTTGCATCAGCGCTGTACCACCATGAGCCTGTAGCTCTAATACATCTTCACCAGTATAAGAGTGTGGATTAGGGAAATAAATGGCTATGCCGCGATCAATCAGGCTGCCATCAGCTTGCAGAAAAGGTAAATAGGCAGCTAGCCTGGGAGCAGGGCAGTAACCAAGGACTTGTTCGGCTATCTGCCTGGATAATGGACCTGAGACCCTGACAACACCAATGCCACCGGCACCGGGCGCGGTGGCAATAGCGGCAATGGTTTCGGTGCTTGAATCAATAGGGGCAGGGTTTGGTAGCTTAAGGCCAGCCGGAGTCATTTCTGCGCTGGCATTTCCTAAGTTTACGTTACCCGGTTGTTGATTACTTGCCATGCCCTTTTTTGGCAACTGTTTCCGCATGTATCATCCGGTTAATCGCCCATTGTTGCCAGATGGAAAGGATATTGTTCACCAGCCAGTACAAGACCAGACCAGCCGGGAAGAAGAAAAAGAACACACTGAACAGCACCGGCATGATTTTCATGACCTTGGCCTGGATAGGGTCCGTAGGTGGTGGATTCAAAGTGGTTTGAATAATCATGGTCGCGCCCATCAGGATAGGCAGGATGAAGTATGGATCAGTCGCTGACAAATCCTGTATCCAGCCGAAGAAAGGCGCGTGACGGAGTTGCACTGAGCCCAGCAAAACCCAGTAAAGGGAAATAAACACCGGGATTTGCACCAGAATAGGCAGACAGCCACCCATAGGGTTAATTTTCTCAGTACGATACATTTCCATCATGGCTTGTTGCAGCTTTTGTTTGTCATCGCCAAACTTGTCTTTTAACGCCTGCATGCGTGGTGCTATTTCACGCAAATGGGCCATATTGCGGTAACCGGAGGCTGATAGCTTGAAGAAAGCAGCCTTGATTAATACTGTCAGGATAATAATAGCCACACCCCAGTTTTTGACCAGGTCATAAATATGGGTCAACAACCACATCAATGGTTTGGCAATGATGGTCAGAATACCGTAATCAACCACATATTCCATGCCAGGTGCAGCTGCTTCCAGAGCATCCTGCTCCTGCGGGCCTGTGAATAATCTGGCATCGACTGTTTTGCTACTGCCGGCAGCAATTTCGCCCACCGGTAAAATAGTACCGATTGAAAAATCACTTTCGCTGAGTTTGGTAGTGTAGAACTTCTGTTCTGCTTTGGATTGCGGAATCCAGGCACTCACAAAATAGTGCTGAACCAAGCCAACCCAACCATCTTTGGCGGTAAGGGAGATATCCTTTTTCGCCATGTCATCGAATTTGACCTTGTTATATTTATCAGCCTCATTGAAATAGGCGCCACCGGTAAAGGTAGGCATCATTTTTGAGCCCTGATTAGATTCACGGTCATGGATGATCTGGTAATACACAGAAGGAGAAATCGCTTGTGCACTGTTGTTTTTGATCTCGTAGCGCACATCAATCTGGTACTGGCCACGATGGAAAATGTAAATCTTGTCTACTGCAATGCCATTAGTTTCCGGTGCAGTCAAACGCACTTCAAGTGAGTTTTCACTCTCTTGCATCACATAGCTGGTATTGGCTGCAGTAAACGTCTCGTAATGCGTAGGCAGGCCATTACCTTTCAGGCCGGTCTGTGCGACATAGAGTTTTTCCTTACTTTGATCACTCATCAGCTCATAGGGGCCTGAGTTGTCATCTGCTTTATGTTCAAGTAAAGACAACTGGCGCAAATCACCACCAACGGTATCAATCACCGCTGAATAAAGATCGGTCTTTACAGAAATGCGTTCACCTTTTTTAAGGCTGAAGCCGCCATTTTCTTGCGGCTTATCCGCAGGGGCACCTTGTGGGGTCGCGGCAGTTTGCGTCGCAGGGGTTTCAGGCGCATGTTCTTTCTGCCAGGCATCCCATAGCAGCATGATGGAGAAAGAAAAAATGACGAACAGAATTAAACGGCGAGTATCCATAAGGTTTCGTTTTTACAAGTCAAGGAAGAGGGTCCACACCACCGGGATGCCAGGGATGACAGCGGCCAATACGTGCCAATGCCAATCTTGAGCCTTTAACAGCGCCATAGCGTTCTAAAGCTTCAATCGCATAGTGTGAACAGGTTGGATGAAAACGGCATTGACGCCCCAGCCAGGGACTCAAGCCCCACTGGTAACACTTAATCAAAGTAATCAGTACCATTTTCATCGGATTTATCAGGAAACAACAGCCGTTTTTTTTAGCTTAACCAGCAAAAGTGACAGATCTCGTTGTACTGCAGGAAAATCCGCATGCTGAAATTTCTTGCGTACCTGAAGCACGACATCATAACCGCTTGTTGCCGGTGATGGTTGATTTCTTAACAACTCGCGCAGTACGCGCTTCATGTAATTACGGCTGACCGCCAGCTTGGCAATTTTTTTTGAGACCACCAGACCGTAACGGTGCTGCGCTAGCTGGTTTGGTTTTATATTGGCAAGCAACCACTCGCCATACAACCGTTTCCTGAAAGTAAAAACGGATGAAAATTCATCCGTTTTTCTAAGCTTGTACAATGTCATGGCTTTTATAATGTCATGCATTGGCTAAGCAATGCCACACCGGGAATTACAGACCCAGGCGTTTACGGCCTTTAGCGCGACGGGCAGCAATGACTGCACGGCCACCTTTGGTTTTCATGCGCACCAGAAAGCCATGGGTACGGGCACGACGTGTTTTAGATGGTTGGTAGGTACGTTTCATTATTTAGCTCCTGTGCCAAGTAGGGAATAATCCCGGCAGTTAAAATCTGTTTCGGCTCTGCTGATTTCCCAGCTGAATTTTGCCGATTTCAAAAACCCTTAATTAAACATGATTTCGACAGACTATGTCAATGATTTTTTTTATATTTTTATGGGTGCAGGCTGTGGATAACTCATGCTAAAACGTTTAGAATGTTCCCAGTGAATCAGGCAGTTGAATAGATCTGATTCCCACTTCTGCCACTCTTTCCTGGCAATTATAAAGAATAAAACGCAAACTTCTCCAAGGCTGACAAGCAGGAGTAAGCTTTTTGCATGATATTGAAAAACACTGGAGCAATGGAAAATTTTTGGGCGCATTGTCTGCTGAAGTTCGAACAGGAACTGTCCGCACAACAATACAATACCTGGATTAAACCCCTGCGAGCACGCGTGAATGGTCAGGCTGTGCAAATTGTTGCGCCTAACAAGTTTGTGATGCAATGGGTGAAAAGCAAGTTCTTCACCCGCATTGAAACCATTGCACACGAACTCTCCACCTCAGTCGTCGTTGAACTGATTGTCGATAGCAGCATTTTGCAAACCGAACCGGGTTTGGTGAATCCAGCCGCAGGTATGCCTTCTATAAATATTGATTCTGGTACTAGTGAAAAACCTTCAGCGAAACTCCCGCCAAGAGCACTGGAAAGAATTGTTGAAAAGAAACCACTGCCTAGCCGTGCGCCGGTTAAAAATTTAAAAGCTGAAAAGAGCAGCGGGCTGAATAACAGTTTCCTGTTTGATAATTATGTGACGGGGCGCGCCAATCAATTGGCACGTGCGGCCGCAATACAAGTTGCCGGTAATCCGGGCCAAGCCTATAACCCGCTATTTATTTATGGTGGAGTAGGGCTGGGTAAAACGCATTTGCTACAGGCGATTGGTAACGAGCTGAAAAAAGTTAAACCGGATGCCAATATCCGCTACCTGCATGCCGAGCGCTATGTATCGGATGTGGTGAAAGCCTATGAAAATAAAGCGTTTGATGAATTTAAACAGCAATACCATTCCCTGGATTTATTGCTGATCGATGACATTCAATTCTTCGCCAAGAAAACGCGGACGCAAGAAGAGTTTTTTTACGCGTTCAATACCTTGATTGAAGAAAAAAAACAGATCGTGATCACCTGTGATACCTATCCAAAAGAAATCGTGGATATGGATGAACGTCTGCGCACGCGCTTCAGCTGGGGCCTGACCGTGGCTGTTGAGCCACCGGAACTGGAAATGCGCGTAGCCATTCTGCGTAAAAAAGCCGAAACGCTCAAAATCAACCTGCATGAAGATGTGGCGTTTTTTGTTGCCAAACAGATCCGTTCCAGCGTACGTGAACTTGAAGGTGCACTCAACCGTATTATCGCCATGGCCAACTTTACCGGCCATGCTATCGATGTACATTTAGCCAAAGATGCCTTACGTGATCTGATTGCAGTGCGTGGCCGCCAGATTACCATAGAGAACATACAAAAAACGGTGGCTGACTATTACAAGATTAAAGTCAGTGATATGTTCAGCAAAAAACGCTCACGCAATGTGGCTCGGCCACGCCAGGTAGCCATGTCATTAGCCAGAGAACTAACCAATCACAGCTTTCCGGAGATAGGCGAAGCCTTTGGCGGACGTCACCATACAACGGTGATGCATGCCTGTGACGAAATTGAACAATTGCGTTTAAATGACCAGACGCTCGCTCGAGATATCGGTTTTTTAACGCAGGTAATTAGAGATTAGTCATCAGAGATTAAAGCAACAGATTGAAAACAAAAGCTGTGGATAAGATGCGAATGAACTGTGTTTAAATATTGCGTAAAGCCAAGATAAATTCAGTTTACAATACCAGGCACAAACAATGCAGGTTTAAACCGCAATTTATACACAAGCTAACAGTGCAACAAGTGGTTGAATTTTAATAGGTTTTTAAGTTACCCACAAATAATCGTATCATTACTATTATTCTTATCTTTTATATATTGAAATAAAGTTATTAATTAGGTCAGGCCATGCAAATCAAAATCAGCCGTGAAGTATTGCTAAAACCACTTAACAATGTCACCGGAATCGTAGAACGCAGACATACGTTACCGATACTTTCCAATTTGTTGATTAACATCAAACAACAGGAAATGCATTTGACGGCGACCGACCTGGAAATGCAGATTTCACTAAAAGTAAATAGTGGCGTTGAGGGTGAGTTGAGTACTACCATCTCTGCCAAGAAATTACTGGATATCTGCCGTTCATTGCCTGACAGCACCACGATAGAAATGAATAACCAGGATAACCGCATCACCCTGAAAGCAGGCAAGAGCAGATTTAACCTGCAAACCTTGCCTGCTGCGGATTATCCTTTAATGAGCAAAGCCAGCGGCCAGAACATCAGTTTCAGCCTGGCGCAATCAGAACTGAAACGCCTGTTGAAACAGGTTGAATTCGCTATGGCGCAACAGGATATCCGCTATTACCTGAACGGCCTGTTGATGGAAGTGCAAGGTAACCAGTTGCATGTAGTGGGTACCGATGGTCACCGCCTGAGTTATACCAATACAACACTGGACCAGGAGTTTGAAAAAACTGAAGTAATCCTGCCGCGTAAGACCGTGTTGGAATTAACCAAATTACTGGATGAACAATCTGATTCACCGGTAGTGATTGATTTATTGAACGGCCAGGTCAGTTTTGAATTTGGTGATATTCAACTGATCAGTAAAGTAATCGATGGCAAATTTCCTGATTACAACCGCGTAATCCCCAATGGTCACCAGAATACGTTTGAAGTGAATCGCCAGGCAATTTTGAGTGCCTTGCAACGTGCTTCAATTTTATCTAACGAAAAATATCGCAGTATCCGCATGGTGATCACCGATGGCCAGCTTAAGCTGATCAGTACTAATACTGAGCAGGAAGAGGCTGAAGAAGAATTGGATATTGATTACAGCAAAGCAGCGCTGGATATTGGCTTTAATGTCACTTACCTGATTGATGTTTTGAACAATCTGGGCGATGAAAACATCCAGTTTGCGTTTGCCGATGCCAATAGCAGTTGCCTGATCACTACTGCCAGCGATACCAACTATAAATACGTTGTGATGCCAATGCGCATATAATGCAGGATTACCCTGTTTCACGTGAAACACGGAATGTATTGGTTTCAATCGTCTTTTAATCAAATAAAGAAACTTTTGTTATGGCACAGCCACAAGAATATAACTCAGACAGTATCAAGATTTTAGAAGGTTTGGACGCGGTGCGTAAGCGTCCAGGCATGTATATCGGTGACACGTCAGACGGTTCTGGCCTGCACCATATGGTGTTTGAAGTATTGGATAACGCGATTGATGAAGCTTTGGCTGGTCATTGCGACGACATTAAAGTGATTATCCATCCTGATAATTCCATCAGTATTTCTGATAACGGTCGCGGTATCCCCACTGATATCAAAGAAGACGACAAACACGAGCCTAAGCGTTCTGCTGCTGAAATCGTGATGACTGAGTTGCATGCCGGTGGCAAGTTTGACCAGAACTCATACAAGGTGTCTGGTGGTCTGCATGGCGTGGGTGTGTCCGTAGTGAATGCCTTGTCCGACTGGTTAAGGCTGAAAATTTACCGCAAAGGTAAAGTACACCAGATGGAGTTTCAGCGTGGTGTGCCACAAGCGCCGTTGGCCGTTACCGGCACTACTGACAAAAAAGGGACTGAAGTGCATTTTCTGGCTTCCGTTGATACCTTTGTGCTGGTTGAATACCACTTTGAAATCCTTGCCAAACGTATCCGCGAATTATCTTTCCTGAACAATGGTGTGAAAATCGAATTGATCGATCAGCGTACCGGCAAGTCAGAAAACTTCGAATTTAGCGGCGGTATCAAAGGTTTTGTGGAATACATGAACCGCAGTAAAACTGTTTTGCACCCAAAAGTGTTTTACGCAATCAGTGAAAAAGACAATATGACGGTAGAAGTCGCCATGCAATGGAATGACAGCTACTCTGAAACGGTGCAATGTTTCACCAATAATATTCCGCAACGCGACGGTGGTACCCATTTAACCGGTTTGCGTACAGCCATGACGCGGACTTTGAATCAATATATTGAGCAAAACGAATTCGCTAAAAAAGCCAAAGTGGAAACCACTGGCGATGACATGCGTGAAGGCATCACTTGTGTATTGTCGGTCAAGGTACCTGATCCCAAGTTCTCATCCCAGACCAAGGACAAACTGGTTTCCAGTGAAGTACAGCCGGTAGTGTCTGAGATTGTGTCTGCCAAACTGGCAGAGTTTTTAGCTGAAAATCCGGTCGATGCCAAAATCGTCTGTGGCAAGATTGTAGAAGCTGCCCGTGCGCGTGAAGCCGCCCGTAAGGCGCGTGAAATTACCCGCCGTAAAGGCGTGATGGACACCATGGGCTTGCCAGGTAAACTGGCCGATTGCCAGGAAAAAGATCCTTCATTGTGCGAAATCTACCTGGTCGAGGGTGACTCTGCGGGTGGTTCAGCCAAACAAGGCCGTGACCGTAAAAATCAGGCTATCCTGCCACTCAAAGGTAAAATCCTTAACGTAGAAAAAGCCCGTTTTGACAAGCTGCTGGGCTCTCAAGAAATTGCCACGCTGATTACGGCCTTGGGTACCAGCATAGGCAAAGCGGATTTTAATGTCGATAAACTGCGTTACCACCGTATCATCATCATGACCGATGCTGACGTCGATGGTGCCCATATCCGTACTTTGCTGTTGACCTTCTTCTACCGCCAGATGCCTGAGCTGGTAGAGCGCGGTCATATTTACATTGCGCAACCACCGCTCTACAAAGTCAAACAGGGCCGTGATGAGCGTTACCTGAAAGATGAACACGAGCTGGATGAATACCTGCTGAACTCAGCGCTCAAAGGTGCAGAGTTGCTGACCCGTGAAGGTGGTGAAAGCTTGAAAGACGATGCGCTGACCAGCATTGCCAAACAAATGGTGCTGACTGAAGCGGTGATCCGTCGTATTGCCAACCTGTATGATGAAAGCGTATTGCGCGCCATTCAGGACCTGGGTGAGCTGGACTTAAGCACCGAAGCCACCGCTAATGAAGCTGCCAGTAAATTGCGTCCTATCCTCGGTGCCATTGGTTCCGAAGTGATCGTGGTCCAGGATACCGAAACCAGCGCTTACCGCCTGGAGGTGAATAAATTCGTGCACGGCAACCTGCAAAGTTGTGTGATTGATGCAGAATTTGTCGGCAGCGGGGATTACCGCCAGATCAACCGTACCTCGCAGCTGGTGAACAACCTGCTGGGTGAGGGTGCATTGATCAAGCGCGGCGAAAAAGAGCAACGCGTCAGTACCTTCAAACAGGCGCTGGACTGGTTATTAGGTGAAGCCAGACACAACCTGAACATCCAGCGCTATAAAGGCCTGGGAGAGATGAATCCGGAGCAGCTGTGGGAAACCACCATGGACCCAACCGTGCGTCGCTTGCTCAAAGTGCAAATTGACGATGCCATCAGTGCTGATGAAATCTTTACTACATTGATGGGCGATAACGTAGAACCACGCCGCGCATTTATTGAAAGCAATGCGTTGAGTGTAGGCTCACTGGATGTTTAACAGCATCTAGCGTCTGATCAAATAAAAAATCCGATCAAATGTTAATAAGTTAAAGGCTCCGTATGGGGCCTTTTTCTTGTTGAGGGTATAAGTAGTTTTTCGTCAATATGATGAATGATGAACTCGTACTTTTAGATATGGTTAGGGTTTTGAAGGGGAGACGTCACACTTGCGGCACGCGCGACTAGCTTATAGAAAAACATAATTCTAAATGGCTAATTCCAGAACCAAGAAGCCGTTGCCGGGTCATATTTCTGTTCTGCTTTCATTCAAGAAACCCACTCAAAAAGACCGGCATGGAGCTTAAGCAAAAACTCGAAATACTGGCTGACGCCGCTAAATACGATGCTTCGTGTGCCTCCAGCGGCACCGACAAGCGTACTTCGACAGGCGGCAAAGGCATAGGCTCAACTACTGGCATGGGCATATGTCACAGCTACGCGCCTGATGGCCGCTGTATTTCACTACTGAAAATTTTGCTGACTAATTTCTGTGTGTATGACTGCGTCTATTGCGTTAACCGCGTCAGCAGCAATGTGCCCCGTGCGCGCTTCAGTGTAGAGGAAGTTGTTAACCTCACGCTGAGCTTTTATCGGCGCAACTACATCGAAGGACTTTTTCTGAGTTCAGGCATTATCCGTAATCCGGACTACACCATGGAGCAGGTGGTGGAGGTGGCGCGGGTACTACGCGAAGAGCATGACTTTCGCGGTTATATCCACCTGAAAACGATTCCAGATGCCAGCCCTGAACTGATGGCCCGCGCCGGTTTGTATGCTGACCGCCTCAGTATCAATGTCGAGCTGCCTACCATCGCCAGCCTGCGTACGCTGGCGCCTGAAAAAGATGGGCAGGCCATACGCCGTTCCATGGGTCATTTGCGGCTCAAGATAGACGAGAGCAAAGATAAAACGCTGACCGGCAAAAAACCGCCGCGCTTCGCTCCCGGCGGCCAGAGCACGCAGATGATCGTCGGTGCGGATACGACAGACGATCGCGCCATTCTCGATACCAGCGCCAACCTCTATGGTGCGTTCCGCTTGCGGCGTGTCTACTACTCGGCCTTCAGCCCGATACCTGATGCCAGTAAAATGCTGCCGCTGAAAGCGCCACCGCTGGTACGCGAGCACCGGCTATACCAGGCCGACTGGTTATTACGCTTTTACGGGTTTGATGCTCAAGAGATAGTGACCGGCCAGGATGGTATGCTCGATCTCGATGTCGACCCGAAAACAGCCTGGGCATTGCAGCATCGCGAGCAGTTTCCGGTTGACCTTAACCGTGCACCCAAGGCGATGTTATTGCGCGTACCTGGGCTGGGGGTGACCAGCGTTGCACGTATTGTGACTGCCCGCCGAGTACGCCCCATCCGTTATGACGATCTGGCGCGTTTGCGCGTGTCGATGAAAAAAGTGCTGCCGTTCGTGATGCTGCCTGACTATCATCCTGGTCGCAGCCTGGATGACAACAACCTGAAACAGCGCTTGCAGCAATCGATAGCCCCGCAACAGTTCGGCCTGTTCGAACCGTTCTAGCTAATCGAGCTATCCCTTATTGCAGACTCAACGTATTCAGAAAGCCACATGCAGGTAGTCCGGCTAGCCAATGAAACCGATTTTGAAGGCTGGCGCAACGCTGCCCGGGCTTTGCTAGCTCAAGGCATCGCACCTGAAAATATCGAATGGCGGGCGGGTGATGAGGGCGTCAGTTTATTCGATAGCCCTGAATTCAAGCCGGATAGGCAGCATAATCAGTTATTTGATCAATCGCCATCAGTCCTTCCCCATTCCAGCCAATCACAAATTAGCCAACCACAGGTTAGTCAATTTCCAGTCAATCAATTCAAGGTCCCACGCGATTTTATTGAGCTTTGCCGTAAAGCCATCTTGCACAGCGACCCGACCCGTTTTGGCTTGTTGTACCGCCTGTTGTGGCGATTGAAAGACGAGCAGAAACTATTGCGGATTTCTTTCGATCCGGATGTAGCGCGCATTCAGTTTATGATCAAAGCCGTACGCCGTGATCTGCACAAGATGAAGGCCTTTGTGCGATTCCGCGAAATAGAGATTGAGGGTGGAGAATCCGAGTTTGTGGCCTGGTTTGAGCCCAGCCATCACATCGTCGAAGCTTCTGCACCTTTCTTCACCGGGCGATTTACCAATATGCGCTGGTCCATACTTACGCCTTCTATCTGTATGCATTGGGATGGTACAGCGTTAAGTTATAGTCCGGGGGCTAACAAAGCCGATGCACCGGCTGATGATGCCGGTGAGGATTTATGGCGCTCGTATTACCGCAGTATCTTCAACCCGGCAAGGCTCAAGATATCAGCGATGCAGTCGCAAATGCCCAAAAAATACTGGCGCAATCTGCCGGAAGCCCCGTTGATAGCCGAGTTGATCGCGAACTCCTCGCAACGCATGGATAGCATGATTGCAGCCGAACCGACCGTGCCGCAGCGTAAAGTGGTCAAGTACGTAGGCAGCAGTCAGAGCGCCATCCCTGTAGACGAAACACAAGTAATGGCTGCATTACGCAGATGGAATGAAAGTATGCTGGCGCAAGAATTTCCGCTGGCGGTGCATGCCACGCAAGCCGTATTAGGCATCGGTGCGGTGCCAGCTTCTCTGATGCTGCTGGGAGAACAACCGGGCGAACAGGAAGATCTGGCGGGTGAGCCGTTTATTGGTCCGGCCGGGAAACTGCTGAACCAGGCTTTACTGCATGCGGGTATACAGCGCTCAGACATTTATATCACCAATGCACTCAAGCACTATAAATTCAAGCTGCAAGGCACGCGCCGGGTGCGTATGTTGCCTGGTGTAGGTGATATCAAGACTTATTGGCCGTGGTTACAAGGGGAAATGGCCATTGTAAAGCCAAGGGTTGTGATTGCGTTGGGAACGGTCGCGGCACATGCAATTACTGGCGTAGCGCTGGAGATGGAAAGCAATCGGGGAAAACTGTTTACTTTGCCAGAGGGCAGGCAGGCGCTAGTAACTTATCACCCATCATTTATCCTGCGTACAATGGATGAAGCGGCGAAACAGCAATATTATGAGCAGTTAGTGAACGATCTTAAACTGGGACTGGCAATAGTCAGTGCTGCAGCTAGCGAGTGATAACTTGTTTCCGGGAATTGAGTAAGATCCTGAAGTTATAAAGCCAGACGCTATCCATAAAGTAATCAGGCAGCTTTCGCCCCACGATAAATATACAACTGCGTCAATTCACCAGTGAGAAGTTTGCATGCCTCGTCATAAGCAACACGCGTAAGCAATATGCGATCGCCTTCGTCAGGCACAAACAAATAGGATTCTTTTTCCACATCAGAAATAAACTCGCCTGCTAATACACCGTTGATATATACAAAATCCAGGCTGGATTGCATTTCTGATTTTTTGAATTCTATTTTCATGAAAGGCTCGCTCATCAATTGGGCATAAAAAGGGGCTTCCGTAGAAGCCATTGCGCTATTCACACTTAGCAAAATTAGCGTTAATTCCGCTGCTCGTGATATATGAACATTAACGGCAAAAAATAGAAAAATTTATAGGGCAAATACTCTAAGTTTTGTAGGAATATCTTTACGTCTCTGTATTAGGGCTTTCCAGCTCAAGTAAAGTTTTCAAATCCTGCCGGCCCTGTTCCATCAGACTGGAAATGGCTTTGCGGTCATGGCGGATTTTCAATGTAGCCTCAAGCTGATCCAGGTCATGCTTTTCAAATTGCCTGACGACTTTTTCAGCCACGCTGGCGCTTTCGCCAATAGCCAGCAAAGATTGTCTGGCGGCTTCCAGCGAAGAATAAAAGGTTTCCCGGATTGGGTTTAAATCCAGTTCGCGCAAATCAAACGCGTCGGTACGGCTTCTGGCCCTGGCGACAATAGCCACGGCAGGCCAGCGCTCCTTGACCAGTTTCGCCATCTCCAGCGCAGCGGCAGAATCATTCACGGCAATCACCAGCAACTTCGCTTCGGCGATACCTGCTTCTTCCAGCAAATCCAGTCGCGACGCATCACCGTAATAACAACGCCAGCCAAAATCACGCATCAAATCGACCTGGTTAGGGTCGTTATCAATCAAGGTCGGCGTAATCCCTTTGGCAACCAGCACGCGGCCCACGATCTGGCCAAAACGTCCAAAGCCGGCAATGATGACACTGTTATTTTCCGGGATAGCATCTTTAGGCCGTTCACTGCATTGCAGGCTTAGAAAGCGGTCATACAGTAACAGCAGGATAGGCGTGGTCAGCATGGAGACGGCGACTATCGCATTCAGGATATTGTAGGTTTCGCGTGAAATAGAGTTTTGCGCCAAGGCCAGGCCAAAAATAACAAAAGCAAACTCGCCGATTTGCGAAATGGAAAAGCCGAACAATAATTTGTCACGCAGAGAATATTTAAACACCCAGCCCAGCCCCATCAGCACGCCAATTTTGATGGCGACAATCAATAATGCGAAGCCGAAAATCAGCAGAGGCTGATTGGCTACCAGTGATAAATCCACCGTCATGCCGACCGCAATAAAAAACAGGCCCAACAACAAACCTTTCACTGGCTCAATATCCAGCCTGAGCTCATAGCGGTATTCCGAATCAGCCAGTAATACGCCAGCTAAAAAGGTTCCGAGGGCCATTGATAAGCCCACCGATTCCATCGCCAGCGAAATACCGATGACCAGCAACAGTGAAAAGGCGACAAAAATTTCCCTCACGCCGGTCTGCGCGATAGCACGCATAATGGGGCGCAATACCGTCCGGCTGGCAAGAACGATGGCGACAATCACGGCGATCGCCTTGGTCACTGCCAGCAGATCAAAGCTGGAGGCAGAACGGTCAGGTGCCAGAAATGCCAGCAACATAAATAAGGGAATGACAGATAAATCCTGGAACAGCAAAGTCGCAAAAGCAGCTTGCCCGCCTGAGGTGTGCAACTGCTTCTTTTCAATCAGCGCGGTGAGTCCGATCGCGGTCGAGGACATCGCCACCCCCATACCAATAATAATGGATTCGCTCCAGCTAAACCTAAGGGTGTGAGCAATCACTGTCACTACCAGTATGGTCAGTGTTACCTGCATACCGCCCAGGCCAAATAATAGCTTGCGTAATTCCCATACCTTTTGCGATTCGAGTTCAAGGCCGATCAGGAACAGCATCAGCACCACCCCAAACTCAGCAAAGTGCAGCACATGCTCCGGATCTGCAATCAGTTTCATCGCATACGGGCCAATCACGATGCCGGCAATTAAATAACCGAGTACCGAGCCCAGGCCCAGCCTTTTGAAGATGGGGACCAGAATGAGGGCGGCAGACAGATATATCGCTGCTTGGACAAGAAAATGGGAAGAATCCATGGAGGGGCCTTAATGATGAGTTTCTACTGGTTGTGATACATCAACTGAATGCCGCACCAGCCAATTTCACGTTACTTTTGAAGGGAAATTATCACACAAGCCCGAATCATGGAAGCCATTATTATCCTTGCGTTAGCTGAATAATAAACGCGGATTTTTGTACACAAAATGACTGACAGATTTTAGCGGCGATCTTGCAAACAAATCTTTTCCGGCCAAATCGTGGCTATGGCTAGCCATACCATGCTATCTACGGTATCTTTATTGGGTTAAGCAGAGATATTTCCAGGAACAGCAATGACAGAACAGCAACAAGTAGACCAAATCGGTTTCCGCAGGATTCTTATCCGCAATATCACATTGCCTTTAGCGCTTGGTGTCCTGAGCGCGATTATATTTGTTGTGCTGATTTTCAACCTGCTATCCGCCTTGAACTGGGTGGAGCATACACAGAAAGTCATCGGCAAAATCAATGAAACTGCCAAGCTTTCTACCGATATGGAGTCAGGCATGCGAGGTTATTTGCTTGCGGGCGATCCAGTATTCCTGACGCCTTACCAGGTGGCCCGTCCGCTGGTGCAAGCCGAGCTGGATAGCCTGATCAAGATGGTGGTGGATAACGATTACCAGGTGGCCCGCTTCCGCAAGATCAAGAGCCAGATTACCGAGTGGGATAAATATGCGCAATCCATGATAGAGCTGCGCCAGAATAACCAGGACTATTTATCCGTGGTCCGCTCACAGCGCGGCAAGGTGCAGTTTGATGAATTGCGAAAAGACCTGAGCCAGACGCTGGAAGCCGAGCAACGCCTGCTCAAGGAAAGAAATGACAAGGCCATCAGCACCACTTACACGAGTGTGGTTGCTTTCCTGATTATCAGCCTGCTGGTCAGCGGCGTGCTGGCCCTGATGGGTCGCAAAGACCTGATGGGACTTTCCAGAAATTACAGCGAAATATTGAATAAGCAGGCCGAGCATGCTGAGTATCTGCAGGAACAAAGCCGTCTGCGCCAGGGGCAGGCGGAAATCGTGCAAAGCGGGCTAGGGCAACTTGCATTGCCGGAACTGGGTAAAACAGCGCTGGCCATTCTGTCCAAATATGTGCCTATGAAGGTCGGCGCCCTCTACGAATACAAGGAGGATGGCACGCTGAGCCTGTTCGCTGCTTACGGCTTCACCGACAATTCTGGCTTGCCTGCCGAGCATATACTCAAACATGAAGGTCTGGTGGGGCAGGTGGCGCTTACCGGCGAGATCATGCAGCTGAATAATCTGCCCGAAACCTACCTCAGCATCCATTCCGCGCTGGGTTCGGCTCCGGCCAACGGCATTGTCATCATTCCGTTGAAAAGTGACGGACAGGTAAATGCGGTCATGGAACTGGGCTTCCTGGAAGCAATCCCGGAAAAGCATTTGGCCCTGCTGGAGTTTATTGCCAATAATCTGGGCTCGGCGATTGAGGCCACGATTGCCAAACAACGCCTGCAACGTGCCTATGCCGAAGTGCAGCAATTGAATGAGGAACTTCAGGTCCAGCAGGAAGAGCTCAAAACTGCGAATGAAGAGCTGGAGGAACAATCGACTATCCTCGAAGAATCCCATTCCATGCTGGAAAACCAGAAAGCGGAACTGGAACAAACCAATGAGCAGCTGGCACACCAGGCAACATTGATTGATCAACGGAATGAATCCCTGATTGCGGCACAAAAAGAATTAGAGAAAAAAGCCGAAGAATTACAGTCATCCAGCCAGTATAAATCCGAGTTCCTGGCGAATATGTCGCACGAGCTGCGCACGCCGCTGAACAGTGCGCTGATCCTTTCAAAATTGCTGGCGGATAACGCGCAAGGCAACCTGAATGAAGAACAGGTGACTTTTGCTGAAACCATTTATGCGTCAGGCAATGACTTGCTTAACCTGATCAACGATATCCTGGATATCTCCAAGGTGGAGGCAGGCAAGCTGGAGCTCAATCTTCTGCCGGTCACCACGCAAAGTGTGGCAGACGCGATGAAAATAAATTTTGAGCCTGTCGCCAAAGAAAAGGAATTGCAATTCCAGGTTTCGGTCAGCCCGGATGCGCCTCTGAGCATTACCACCGATAAATTCAGGCTGGAACAGATACTAAAAAACCTGCTTTCCAATGCTTTTAAATTTACGGCAAATGGCGAAGTAACGCTGTCGATTGCAGCGCATGGCAATGACCAGGTTGCCTTTACGGTGCGTGATACCGGCATTGGCATTGCCAAAGACCAGCAGCAGAATATCTTTGAAGCATTCCATCAGGCGGATGGCTCGATCAGCCGTAAATATGGCGGCACCGGCCTTGGCTTATCCATCTCGCGTGACCTGGCCAGGTTACTCGGTGGCGAGCTGACGCTGGAAAGTACGCCCGGCAGTGGCAGCGCATTTACCCTAACCTGTCCGCTGGTGGTTAGCGAAACCAGAGACACCCCGACACGTGTCGCTGAGGTAAAACCAGCGGCCGCGCCGGTAGCGGTAGCGCCGAAAACGGCGGAACCAGAGGCTATGGCCCTGCCTGCGTTCCCCGATGACCGCGACAATATCCAGCATGCTAACCGACTCGCGCTGGTGATCGAAGATGATAAGGATTTCGCCAAGATTCTGTATGACATCGCGCATGAAATGCAGTACAGCTGTCTGGTGGCAAATAACGCTTCCCAGGGTTTGTGGCTGGCAAAAACCCATAAACCGCAGGCGATCCTGCTGGATATCCGCTTGCCGGATGCTTCTGGTTTGACGGTATTGCAACAGCTCAAGGAAAACCCTGAAACCCGGCACATTCCCGTGCACGCCGTCTCTGCGGCTGAGCAGCAGGATGCGGCCTTGCAACTGGGAGCGATTGGTTTTGCATTGAAACCGAAATCACGGGCCGAGTTAAAAGAGGTGTTTTTAAAGCTGGAAGAAAAATATACCCAGCAGATCAAACGCGTGCTGCTGGTTGAAGATGATGCAAGGCAGCGTGAAAGCGTCATCCAGTTACTAGCCGATGACGATATCGAGATCGTGGCGGTTGAGCTGGGTGAAGAAGCCCTGCAACAACTGCAAACACAAGTATTTGATTGCATGATCATCGACTTGAAACTGCCGGACATGAAGGGCAACCAGCTGCTACAGCGCATGTCCACAGAGAAAATTCTTTCGTACCCGCCGGTGATTGTTTACACCGGCCGTAATCTGACGCGGGAAGAGGAAATGGAATTACTCAAATATTCCAACTCCATCATCATCAAGGGTGCCAGGTCCCCTGAACGCCTGCTGGATGAAGTCACTTTGTTCCTGCATAAAGTCGAATCTCAGCTATCGGCTGAACATCAATCCATGCTCAAAACCATCAGGAACCGTGACCGCGTGTTTGAAGGCAGGAGAATTCTGGTGGTGGATGATGATGTGCGCAACATTTTTGCGCTGACCAAAGTCCTTGAACATAAGGGCCTGCATGTGGATATCGCCCGTAACGGGCTGGAAGCGATTGAAAAACTGCAGCAGCTGCAAGATATCGACCTGGTGCTGATGGATATCATGATGCCGGAAATGGATGGTTACGAAGCTATGCGCGAGATCAGGAAAAAGCCTGAATTTGCCCGTCTGCCTATTATCGCCTTGACAGCAAAAGCGATGAAGGATGACCAGGAACTATGTATGAAGGCTGGTGCCAGTGACTATCTGGCCAAGCCGCTGGATATAGACAGGCTGCAATCCCTGCTACGCATCTGGATACCAAACCTGGAGCGCTTGTAAGCATGCAGTTGCCGGATGCAGACATTGAAATCAAGTTGTTGATTGAGGCGATTTACCTCAAGTACAACTATGATTTCAGGAACTACTCCAAAGCCTCGCAGAAGAGAAGGATAGAGCAGGGCATGAGTGCGTTGCGCTGCGAGTCCATCTCACAGCTGCAAGACCAGGTACTGCATGACCCGGCCGTGTTTATGCAGTTGCTGCAATACCTCACCATTCCCGTCAGCGAGATGTTCAGGGATCCTTCATATTTCCTGTCGGTGCGCGAACAGGTGGTGCCGGTTTTAAAAACCTATCCCTCGCTCAAGATCTGGGTGGCAGGTTGCAGCACGGGTGAAGAAGCCTACTCGCTGGCGATTTTGTTACAGGAAGAAGGCTTGTTGGAGCGCAGTATTATCTATGCCACCGACATCAATCCTGTGTCGCTGGAAAAAGCTAAAAAAGGCGTGTTCGCGCTGGATAAAATGGCGCTTTACACTAAAAATTACCAGGCAGCGGGCGGTAAATTTACCCTGGAAAAATACTATACCGGCGCTTATGGCGGAGCTTTGTTTGATAAAGCCCTGGCAGAAAAAATCACTTTTTCCGATCACAGCCTGGCGACCGATTCAGTGTTCTCGGAAACCCATTTTGTTTCATGCCGTAACGTGGTTATTTACTTTAACAAGGCTTTGCAGAGCCGTGCTTATAACCTGTTTCACGAGTCATTGTGCAGGCGCGGTTTCCTTGGGCTAGGGCACAAAGAAAGCCTGGACTTCTCCTCCTGTTCACATCAGTTTGAAGCGATCGTGAAAAAAGATAAGCTGTTCAGGAAGCTCTAATGGACAGTGATCATCAGGCAAAAGCGCGGCTGCAGGCGATTAAAGCCGTGGTAGTGGGGGCTTCTGCCGGTGGCATAGAAGCCATGATGAAATTATTCTGTCCTCTGCCACCGGATTATCCCTTGCCTATCATCTGTGTCATCCACCTGCCTGATCACCATGAAAGTAACCTGGCTGAAGTTTTCCAGCAATGGACACGCATTAAAGTAATGGATGCCGAGGATAAAGCCACCATTCTCAATGGCAGGCTCTATTTTGCACCGGCCGGTTACCACTTACTGGTAGAGGGTGACGCCACTTTTTCCCTGAGTTGTGAAAGGCCGGTGAATTATTCAAGACCATCGATAGACCTCCTGATGGAAAGTGCAGCGCAGGCTTATGGCCCTGGCCTGCTGGGAATATTATTGACCGGGGCGAATCTGGATGGAGCCATGGGCATGAAAACGATTAAGCAGTATGGTGGCTTTACGGTGGTGCAAACACCGGGGGAAGCAAAATCGGGTACTATGCCGAGCGAAGCCATCAAATTACAAACGCCGGACCTCATTGAAGGATTATCCGGCATCAGGCAGTTATTGCTGCAATTTATGGATGGACATGCGAGATAGTAACGAAAAAATCAAGTTGTTGATCGTCGATGACCTGCCTGAAAACCTGCGGGCACTGGATGCCATCCTGCGTGCGCCTGACCGGATCATCATGCAGGCCAGCAGTGGTATCGACGCGCTGGAGCTGTTACTGGCACATGACTTCGCACTGGCAATGGTCGATGTCGAAATGCCGGAAATGGATGGCTTCCAGCTGGCCGAGCTGATGCGCGGCACCGAAAAAACAAAACATGTGCCTATCGTATTCGTCACTGCCGCCGGCATGGAGCTGAATTACGCTTTTAAAGGCTATGGCGCGGGTGCGGTGGATGTGTTGTATAAACCATTAGACATCAATGCGGTCCAAAGTAAGGCGAACGTATTTGTCGAGTTGTTCCGCCATCGCGTGGCGTTTGAGCATCAGGTCAAGGCCCTGGAAGAAAGCCGGCGCGAGCAGGAGTTTTTGTTGGGCCAGCTAAGATCTACCCAGCAGGAGCTGCAACATTCACTGAACATGCGTGAGGAGTTTATGTCCCTGGTGGCGCATGAAATGCGCACGCCGCTGAATACGCTATTCATGGAAGTACAGGTCAGGCGCGCGCAATTAGCCAAGAATAATCTCTCTGCCTTCACGCCTGAAAACCTGCACAAAATGCTAGGACGCGGCGAACGGCAAATAAAAAGCATTATCCGGCTGATTGAAGATATGCTGGATGTCTCCCGGATCAAAAATGGCAAACTTTCCATCCAGACGGGCGATGCGAATTTGTCGGTACTGGTGAGGCAAGTGGCTGAAGACCTGACGCCGCTCGCAAAAGAGGCTGGTACAGTAATCCAGCTGGAAGCAGAAACAGAAGTGGCCGGTTATTGGGATGCATTCCGCATAGAGCAGATTATTATCAACCTGATCACGAATGCCATCAGGTATGGCAAAGGCAAGCCGGTGCAGGTGGCTTTAAAACGCGAAGGCGAGTTAGCTATCGTACAAGTCACTGACCAGGGGATTGGTATCTCCGAACATGAGCAAAAGAATATATTCGAGGCATTTGAACGCGCCTCTGGTAACGAAGTGAGAGCCGGCTTAGGCCTGGGTCTGTATATTTCGCGTAAATTAGCTGAAGCGCATGGTGGTGAAATCACTGTGCTCAGCCAGAAAGATGTCGGTAGTACATTTACCCTCCATTTGCCCCTGCAAAGCGTAGCCGGGCATAGCGAATGAATAAACGTACCCAAAACTAAACGATCAATTTTAAGTTAATCAATAGAAAACTATGCATGAATATACTGATTGTTGAAGACGATCTCGATACGCGGGAAATTTTGAGCGAATTGCTGGAATTGCAGGGGCATGCCATCGTCACTGCCAGCGAGGCTCACCATGCGCTGGATATTTTGCGGCAGCCATCCGCCATTGACCTGCTGATCACAGACGTCAGCCTGCCAGGGATGTCGGGCATTGAACTGGCAAAAATCTCGAAAACTATCCAGCCGGCCATTGGCATCATGGTCTGTTCCGGCTATGGCGAGCAGCACTGTGAAGCGTTGCCGTTTTCGGTAGAGTGGAGCCAAAAACCGCTCGAGATGGATGCTTTTATGGCCGCCATTGAACGCTTTTCCGGGACCAGGCAATGAGCATAGTGGCCGACACCGCATTATTCGATCAGTTGAGAAACGAAGTGATCAACCGCGTAATGCCCGGCCTTCGCCACAAGATGCTCGGTAAATTACAACCGATCACGCTGCTCTCGCATGTGCTGAGCAGAAAAGTACATGCTGGCAGCGCAGATGCGGCATATATTCAGACACAAGTCGATGAAATCAAACTCAATGCCAAGATTTTAACCAACGCCACCCAGAATTTGTTCACCTGGGTTGCCCAGGATAGCCCGTTTCAATTGCCTGCCGATGAGCTGGTCAGTGAGTGTGTAGAGCTGCTCAAGATGGAGTGCTATACCAACAATCTTATTATCGCTAATCATGTGTCTGAACAGCAGATGTTGCCGGCACAGGAAGCCAGGGTATTACTATGTGCAGGCATCATCCTGCTGGCGGACAAACAAGGCACAGAAAAAAAACTGCAGATCAGGGCGCAGGGAGACAGCATCCAGTTCACCTGGAACAAGGCATGCGCAGTCACCGAGACCATCAACACCGGCCTGTTAAAAAATTGGGATTGGGTAGCCAATATCTCTGAGCAATGCGAGATCGTGCAAAGTGACTCGGGCGTTCAGTTCAACTTTAAAAACGTCGCCGTTTAAACTTGAGTTACTCGATTCAATGTTTGAAACACAGCCATTACCAGAACCAAGCCGTGAACAAGTCGATGCATTGATAGGCGCAGTGGTACTCGAATTCGGTACCGGCTGGTGTGGTCACTGCCAGGCCGCGCAAACCGCTATTACATCAGGCCTCAGCCAATTCCCGCAGGTGCAGCATATTAAAATCGAAGATGGCAAAGGCCGCAGGCTGGGCCGTTCATTCAAGGTTAAATTATGGCCGACGCTAATTTTTTTAAAAGACGGCATAGAGCAAGAGCGCCTGGTCAGGCAGATCAATGCAGGTGAACTGAATGCTGCATTGCTGCTCATATCCACCCCATAAAATTACTCGCCCATCAATCTGTTCATCATCAGCAAACTCCATATAATATCCCGCCAGGCTTTTGCCAGATTTATCTGACAATAAAATCAGATTTCCGCCAGTTTTTATCCTACACATTTCAACCTACACTACCGCCATCTTCAGTAGTGATTTTAATTAATAAAAACAGGTTGAACGAGTATGCGTACCCCGAACGAATTTGCAGAACAAATATTTGAAGTATTGAGTTTCTCGATTAATCAGGCATGCAATGAGCAGGATTGGTATCACGTCAGACGGGATGCGCTAGCCTACGGTTTCAAGCAAACAGATGTATCCACTAACTCAGCCTACGGTCAACGGTTTGACCTGCTGATCGAACCAGGTATCTACCTGTGCCTGCAATACCGTTCATTTGACCCTTCAGGTCCTTTCCAGAACTTGCCGGTGACTAACAAGTTCGAGCTGACTTTCTATACGGAAAATGGAAAGATCAAATCGCACCAGAATAGCTTTGACGATCCCGTTGCAGCCAATGACAAATCTATCTGGCACGAGCTTTCTTTCGCCTGATTTGCATGGCGGAGACCTGTAAAAAATAATCATGAATGGCCTGGCATTGATGTCAGGCCTTTGCACTAGCTGATACCCAGATTTCAACCGGCCAAGGAGAAGACTGTATGTACCGCCCAAAAAACAACAACTTATGGTCCGGACTCCTGGTGGTGTACAGTGCACTATATGCTGCAGCCGTCATCGGCGCCGAGCCGGCACAACTGTTTGAGCCTATCCGTTCTGTCCTGCAACATCCACGCTGCCAAAACTGCCATATTCCCGGTGATCAGCCCTTGCAATATGACCAGGGCAAACCGCACGCCATGCTGGTACAGCGCGGGATGGATGGTAAAGGCATGCCAGCGATGGAATGCAGCTCCTGCCACCAGCAGAAAAACTCCCCCGCCGTGATGGGCATGCATGCGCCACCGGGTGCGCCACACTGGCAATTGCCGTCACCGGAAAACAAAATGGTATTTATCGGCCTCTCGCCCAAAGACCTGTGCATGGTGCTGAAAGACCCGGCCCGCAATGGCGGTAAAGACGGCCAGAAACTGATTACTCACTTTGCTGATGACAAGCTGGTCGCCTGGGGCTGGAACCCCGGTGGCAACCGCACAGTGCCGCCACTCACCAAAGAGCAAACGGTCGCCGCAGTCAAACAATGGGTAAATGCAGGCATGCCTTGCCCGGCTTGATTTGAATATCATCGAGCCCTCACTTTTTAAATCCCTGACATTGACTCAGCCAGGTGAGCGCGATTGCCAGGCCCATAAATGTGCAGCCAGCAAAGCGCGCCACGGGCTGAAAGGTTTGAGCCATTGCTCAGCCTCTTTATCGTTCAACTGCTCCAATGCCATCAATCCCCTGATCGCGCGCCGTACCGCGGCATCCCCATGTAACGAGCCATCCAGCCAGCCATAGCCCCTGAGTAATGCATAACTGATAGTCCACGGCCCAATGCCTTTGATGGCAGCCAGGCTATTAGCGATCAGCTCGGGCGATGCCTGGTGATGCAGCCAGTCATCCAGTGGCAAATGCCCGCTAAGCATCAGCTCGCTGACTTTCAACAGCGTATTCGCCTTGCTTTGTGACAGACCTGCCAGCCGCAATGATTCGACTGACATTTGCGACACCTGCGCTGGTGAAGGGTAGCAATAAAAACCTGAAGAATGCCTGATATTCGCCTGCTGGATAAATTTACGCCGCATGGCAATCGCCGCGCTCAAACTGACCTGCTGGCCGATAATCGCCCACGTCAGCGCTTCAAACGGGCTGACACTCACCGGCACGCGTAGCCCTGCTTGCTCGGCAATCATTGCACTAAGTAATGGGTGCGTTGCAAAGGCCTGTTCAAACCCGGCAATCGCTTGCGTAAGCCCCAGTATATGTTGCACCAACTGCAGTGTTTCTTCCGCGCCAATGTGTAGCAGCGGGTCATCCAGCGCCAGGTGATATTTCACTAAATTCAAATCAAACGCTAGCGTTAACAGGGCAGGCCGGTCTCTCCACACAATCGCTTTTTGCAGTGTGTTGCCGGTGACGCTTTCCGATACCGCCAGTTTGTCCCGGCCATGAAAAGTCAGGAAATCCTGCGGCCGGAATCCATTCGGTAAAGGCAAACGCTGCAATGGCAAACTGTGTAACTGCAAAGTGGGTGATGACATAGGTTAAGGCAGTAAATTTAGGCAATAGAATACACTTACAATGAAACACAAACGCGGATGCCTTGTCAGACCAGTGAGTAAGCTTTTTGTTTAGATATTTGAGGGAGAACCGTATGCCAGACAAGAATGATAAATCCAAGAACCATGCACACCCACCTGAAACACCAGTCCTGGATGAAACCTCGCTGTTACCACCCAAAACCCATAAGAAAAATGACAAGCAGCCACCCGGTTCACACTCGGCTGAAATCGCGGCAGAAGTAGAAGAGGGTCAATTATCGCCAGGGGAGTTGAGTAGCGAGAATGACATTTAACAATATCAGCCTTGTTGGCTAGCTTTTATCCAGCAGTACTTTTATCCAGCAGTACTTGCCGGATCAGCTGGGTCAAATTGTTGAAACAAGGGTGCAGCGGTGAAGTCAGAGGGTGTGTACTATCTCCCAACCTGCGCACCTGCACCGGCACCCCAGCCAATAACAATTTCGCCGCATACGCCTCCGCTTCATCCCGTAGCGGGTGAGATTCAGTCGTCATAATGGTTGCAGGCGCCAGCCCGCCCAGGCGGCATGAGTGCAACGGTGAAGCGTAAGGGTGGATGCAATCACTGGCGGTTGGAATATATTCCGCCCAGGCACGCCGGCACGGGCTATCGGCCGCCGCTCCCATCGATTTCGAAGTTTGTAGCGCATCCAGCATCGGGTTGATCAATATCTGGCCCGCCAAAATTGTTTGCTTGTTAAAGGTCATCGCACGGTCGCGAAACAGCATGGCAACTACCGCTGCCAGGTTGCCACCCGCATGCTCACCGGCCACAAATATCCGCTTGCTGTCTGCGCCAACCTGCCTGGCATTGTCAACTACCCATTGGAGTGCGGCGAAGGCGACTTCAATGGTGGCGGGGAATTTCACTTCAGGGGCTAACGGATAATCCACACACACCACAATCGCCTGGTTTTCCTGATCGGTGAGCGCCTGATCGGTGAGCGCCTGATCGGTGAGCGCCTGATCGGTGAGCGCAGTCGCCAGCGCAAAAGCTTCTTCAATGTTGCCCGCATTAAACAACCCGCCGTGGAAAAATATCACCACCGGTGATCTGGTTTGACCGGGTCTTTTACCTGGCATGCCGAAACCCTGCAACGTCACCGGTTGGCTGGTTGCAGGTGTTTGAAAAGTGGTGGTCCACATCAATGCTTTATTCGACAAAGCTTAATCACCTCGATGATTTCAAAGTCCATTTTAAAATGTTTACCGATTTCAAATTTGGGGAATCGCCATACCCCGTTGTACCGCAGGCCTTTCGCCTACGGTTTGCAGCCAGCGGTGCAATGCCGGTTTGGTCGCCAGGGAGTCCTTGAGCACCTCTTTCAGGTAACCGGTCGCCGCCAGTGTCCATGCATAACTGGCAATGTCGGCAATCGAATATTCGCTACCCGCCAGGTAAGTGTTGTTTTGCAGCTGCTTGTCCATCACGTTCAGCAGCCTGTCCGCTTCTTCGGTAAATCTGGCAATCGCCAGCGGCGCCTTTTCCTGGCTGCGCACGGCAAAGAAACCCAGCTGGCCCAGCATAGGACCCAAAGCACTGGTCTGCCAGTGCAACCATTCAAACGTGGTGTAACGTGCCTGGCCTGACGGGGCCAGAAACTGGCCGTGTTTTTCCGCCAGGTAGGTCAGAATGGCACCACTCTCAAAAATCACCACTGGTTCTTTTCCTGGTTCAGTGTCGACAATCGCCGGAATCTTGTTGTTGGGCGAAATTGCCCCAAACTCTTGCGAGTATTGTTGCAGCTTGCCCAGATCAACCGGGCTCACCTCATAGTCCAGTCCCAGCTCTTCCAGCATGATGGAAATCTTGCGGCCATTCGGTGTCGCCCATGTATATAAGTTGATCATTTGTTTTGCCTTTCAGTGCTACCTTAAATCTTTCAGTATTAGCGCAAACCGCCACCAGCCAGCAATTGTTCACCGGTCAACCAGTATGAGTCATCCGAAGCCAGGAAAGATGCAATCGCGGCAATATCTCTTGGCTGCCCGGTGCGACCCAATGGTGTTTGCGCCACATAACCACTTTCCATTTCTGAGCCGATGACGCCAGCCGTTTGTGTGCCTTCGGTTTCGACCAGGCCAGGGTTCAAGGCATTGACGCGGATCTTGCGTGGCCCCAACTCTTTGGACAATGAACCGGTGATCGCATCCACTGCGCCTTTGGTTGCCGTATACACCGCCGCACCAGGAGGCGTTAAACGGCTCACCACAGAACCGATATTGATGATGCTGCTGCCTTCGCCCAGGTGTTTCACCGCTGCCTGCGTGGTTAACAACAAGCCCAGTACGTTGGTATCGAATTGTTTGTGAAAGTGTTCAGGCGTGATCTGTTCAATAGTGCCAAATTCGTAAATACCGGAGTTGTTGACCAGGATATCCAGCCTGCCGAAGTTAGTAATCGCCGCATTGATAATCGCTTCAGCAGCACCTGCTTCGCCTACGTTACCACCGACTGCCACCGCTTTGCCACCAGCCTGTGTGATTTCCGCGACCACCTTGTCGGCACCCGCCTTGCTGGAAAAATAATTGACTACCACTGCCGCGCCATCCTGCGCAAAGCGTTTGGCGATTTCTGCGCCTATGCCTTTAGATGCACCAGTAACGACTGCGACTTTACCTTCAAGTTTCTTGCTCATGAAAATCTCCTTAATTAAAAATGTGAATGCTTGTTTAAAGCTTGTTTGAAACTGGTAACCACTATAAATAATTAAAAATCCGAGATAAATAGACTAAATTAGCAATCACTGTGTTAATTTATTGCACAATCGATAGGTTATTTGAGGCATTGATGGATAGATTCGACACCATGCTGGCATTCACACGGGTAGTGGAGCTTGAAAGCTTTACCAAAGCCGCCATGTCATTAAACCTGCCCAAAACCACAGTCTCGGCGCAAGTGCTGGCGCTGGAAAAACGCCTGCGGGTCAAACTGCTGCACAGAACCACCCGCCGCATCAGCGTCACCACCGATGGTGCCGCCTATTACGAGCGGGCGATCCGGTTATTGAACGAGCTGGAAGAAACCGAAGCGGCCCTGCACCAGGCCACCAGCAACCCCAAAGGCCGCCTGCGGGTAGATGTGCCCACACCGCTGGGCCGCCTGGTGATCATCCCCGCGCTGCAAGACTTTTTAAAACGCTACCCGGAGATCCAGCTAGAAATCGGCTGTGATGACAGACCTATCGATCTGCTGGAAGAAGGTGTCGATTGCGTGATCCGCGTTGGTCATCCGCTGGATTCCACCCTTGTCGCCAGGCGAGTAGGCACCATGCAATTCCTGCTGGTTGCCTCGCCGGAATACCTGCAAACCTACGGCAGGCCCACTCATCATGACGACCTGCAACGCCACCAGGCCGTGCACTTCTTCTCCTCCAAAACCGGCAAAGTGCGCAACTTCATCCTTGAGCACGCAGGCGAAGAGCAGGAAATCCCCACCAACCGCAAACTCGCCATCAATAATGGCGATGCCATTGTCGCCGCTGCATTGGCGGGCATAGGGGTCTGTCAGGTACCCACTTTTATGGTGCAAGGCTATTTAAATGAGGGTAAGTTAGAAAGAGTGCTGGGCGATTACCCCACTGGCAGCCTGCCGCTGAATGCGCTATACCCGCAAAACCGGCACCTCTCAACCAAAGTGCGCACGTTTATTGAATGGGTGGCAGAGCTATTCGCCGAATGCCGTTTGCTGCAAAGCCAGCCAAAGTTGAACGATAAAATTTAAAAACAACAGTTAGAAAAGGAAGCACCATGGGTCAACTGGAACAGAACTTCGAAAACACCTTATTCAAGCTTATCCCGCAAACCAAAAATCTGGGGATAAAAATCTCAAGAATCGAAGATCACCAACTCACCGTGCACGGCTCTTATGCCCTCAACAAAAACCATCTCGATATTGTGTTTGGCGGCAGCATCGCGGCCATTTCAATCACCACGGCCTGGTCGCTAGTGCAATCCAAAATTGAGCAAGCAGGGTTAAAAGGTAACCTGGTGATCAAGCGCCAGGAGATCGATTATTTATTGCCGGTTAAAACAGATTTTGAATGTGTGGCGAGTTTTCAATCAGCGGATGGTTGGGATAATTTTGAAAAGACTTATAAGGAAAAGGGTAGGGCGAAAATTGTTGTTACGGCTCAGATTATTAGTGAATCAAGAGCGACATCTAAGTTTCAAGGTTTATTTGTATTGTACAAATAATCTTCGCAGTACCAAGACAATAGTATCTTGATAGAAGTGGTTGAATTAGAATTCAACAAAATAAAAATATCAAAACTCCCTTCATTTAGATAAGTAGAAATAAGCAATGGTTACAGGTGAATTAAAAAGCCAAGTCGATAAAATTTGGGAAACATTTTGGACAGGGGGCATCAGTAATCCGCTGACCGTCATTGAGCAATTTACCTTTTTGCTATTTTTACGCCGTCTGGATGAAAACCAATTACGCGATGAAAAAAGATCCAATCTTCTTGGTACAAAGTTAAAGTCGCCTCTCTACACACCTGAACTGGAGCGCTTCAGGTGGCATTCATTTGTGAACAAAGACCCCGAAACGATGTTCGACCTGTTCACGAAACCACAGGTAGATGCAGATAACCTCACTGTGTTTGAGCACATGAAACAGCTGGGTGAGCAAGATAACAAACGGGCAGGTGTCTTTGCGCACTATATGAAGGGCGCGACATTCATGATTCCGACGCCAAAGCTTCTTGATCAAGTGGTGCAGATGATCGCCAAAATCCAAATGGATGACCGTGATACCAAAGGTGATTTATACGAATACCTGCTCTCTAAAATTGCTACTGCAGGTACCAATGGCCAGTTCCGTACACCGCGACACATCATCAAAATGATGGTTGAAATGATGCAACCTACCCAAGAAGATACCATTTGCGACCCAGCCTGTGGCACGGCAGGTTTTTTGGTGGCTGCGGGTGAATATGTACATGAACATCATGAGGACTGGTTTCACGACGATAAATTTCTAGTGCATTACAACGAGCACATGTTTACCGGTGTCGAGTTTGACGCCACTATGTTGCGAATTGCTGCCATGAACCTGCAATTGCACGGTATAGATCATCCACAGCTGATTGGCCGAGATGCCTTGAGTGAGGCGAACGCAGATAGCCGCGAGCAATTTAGTTTGATACTCGCCAACCCGCCTTTTAAGGGCTCGTTAGATTACGACGGTGTAGAAAGCTCCCTACTAACCACAGTCAAAACTAAGAAAACCGAGTTGCTGTTTTTAGGGTTGATTTTACGTATGCTCAAAGTCGGTGGTCGTTGTGCGGTGATTGTGCCCGATGGTGTGCTGTTTGGTTCCTCCAACGCTCATGTGCAAATCCGCAAAACCATTATTGCCCAACATAAACTGGAGGCCGTGATTTCCATGCCCAGCGGCGTGTTTAAACCCTATGCGGGTGTGAGCACCGCCGTGCTGGTGTTTACCAAAACCAACCACGGCGGCACCGATAACGTGTGGTTTTACGATATGCAAGCCGATGGCTATAGCCTGGACGACAAACGCAGCCAGATAAAAGACAACGACATTTCCGATATTGTTGCTCGCTACCAAACTCGCCAAAATGAAACCAACCGCAGCCGCACAGAGCAAAGCTTTTTAGTGCCACTGGCCGAGATAGAGCAAAACAATTGGGATTTAAGCATTAACCGCTATAAACAAGTGGTGTATGAGCAAATGCAGCACGATAGCCCAGCGGACATTATTGCGGAGATAGAGCGCTTGGATACAGAGCGGGCAAAGGCTTTAGCGGTGTTGAAAGGGTTGTTGGAGTGAACTGGGCAGAGTTTTTTTTAGACGATATAGCCAATGTTTTTAATGGGAAAACACCATCGAAGCTTGAGCAGCGAGATGAAGGTTATCCAGTATTAAAGATAAAAGATGTTACCGAGAGTGGTAAATTTAAAGGAATGTTTGAGTCCTTCGTTGATGTCGAGTTGGCAAACAAATCAAAATTGAAGCTAATTCAGCTTAATGACACCTTAATACTTAACGCTGCACATAATGCTGCTTACGTTGGTAGTAAGCAGTATCGTGCAGAACAAAAAGTAGTCGGTTCTTTGCCGACAGGCGAATGGCTTATTATTAGAGGGAAAAATAACAAAGTAGACTCAGCCTATCTAAATTTCTGGTTTCGTTTGGAGTCAACAAAGTTCAATATACGAAACATGGTGAAAGGTATTCACCTTTATCCTAAAGATGTTGCTAGGCTGAAAATTAATCTACCACCTCTCGCCGAGCAACAAAAAATTGCGGCGATTTTGGATGCGGCGGATAGCCTCAGACAAAAAGACCAACAACTGGTCGAGCATTACACTGCACTCAGCCAATCCCTGTTTTTGGAAATGTTTGGTGACCCATTTTTAAATCCGAAAAATTTTGAAAAAACAACCTTATCGAATCTAATTGAATTTGTACAAATTGGTCCTTTTGGTTCTCAACTTCATAAGTCAGATTACGTTGAAAACGGTTTCCCGCTAATTAATCCGGTTCATATAGTTGACTGTAAAATTGTTCCAAACTTTAGTTTTACATTAACAAATGAAAAGTTTAAAAGTTTGCCAAATTATCATTTAAAAACGAACGATTTAATTATGGCAAGGCGTGGTGAAATGGGGCGTTGTGCTTTAGTAACTAAAAACGAAAACGGCTATTTTTGTGGGACTGGAAGCTTGTTTATCCGCCCTAGCAGTTTAGTTAATCCTATGTTTTTGTTGCATGTATTATCAAGTAAAAGTGGGCGTGAGTATCTGGAACAACACTCTCTAGGAGTCACCATGATGAATTTAAATAAAAAAATAATTCTAAGTATTGAGTTTGGAAATCCGCCAATTTCTCTTCAGAATAAATTTTCAGAAAGCCTCCAACTCATCGAAGCCCAAAAACAACAAGCGCAAGCAAGCTTAGAAAAATCCGATGCATTATTTAATAGCCTGTTACAGCGTGCGTTTACGGGTGAATTGACGGCGAAAATGGCGGCGTAATATGGTGTCATTGCGAACAAATGTGAAGCAATCCAAGCGATATATAAATCACCCATGGACTGCCACGGCCTGCGGCCTCGCAGTGACAACAATGAGGGCATAAGCAAATATGAGTAATTTCAGCTTTCTAATTGCCGATTTTCCCGCCTTGCATACCGATGCAGTGGAAGCTGAACAACTCACATTGCTTTCCCCCAAAGCAGCTGCCATTTTTTGCCGCAGCACCCTCGAAAATGCCATTAACTGGCTTTACGACCACGACCCCAAGTTAAGCCGTCCGTTTAAATCTGAACTCAGCGCGTTGATGCACGAGCACTGTTTTGCCAGCCAGTTTAACCAGACCATGCTAGGCGAACTGCACCTGATACGCAAAACAGGTAATGTGGCCGCGCATGGCAACAAAGTCAGTCAGCAGGATGCCTTAGCGTCACTCAAATATCTGTTCCGCTTTTTACGGTATTTGGTGACGTATTACGACAAACAGGCCCCAGCGCCGCAAGTATTTGATGAAGGTTTGATTCCTTCAGGCAAAGCACAACCAGAAAGTGCCGAGCAAATTGCTGTGTTGCAGCAACAACTTGCAGCCAAAGAACAAGCTGCACGAGAAGCTGAACAAGCTCGGCTCAAACATGCGGAAGAAAATGCACAGTTAAAAGCCCAACTTCTACAGCAACAAGCCGAACTCGCTGCGCGTAAACAAGCCCGCGAAAAAGCCATTAGTTTTGAGCAAGCCGTGCCGCTCTTGGTGAGTGAAGCGGAAACCCGGCGCCGTTATATTGATTTATCGCTAAAAGAGTGTGGCTGGGATAATTTAAAAGAAGGCGCTGACCTGGAGTTCGAAGTGACAGGCATGCCAGCCAGCACTAACCCGACAGGTAAAGGGTATGTGGATTATGTGTTGTGGGGCGATGATGGTTTGCCACTGGCGGTAGTCGAAGCCAAAAAAACCATGGCTGATGCCAAAAAAGGCAAACATCAGGCAGAGTTGTATGCCAATTGCCTGGAAGCGAAAACAGGTCAACGGCCTATCATTTTTTACAGTAATGGTTTTGAAACGCACTTATGGGATGACCAGTTTTACCCAGAGCGTGAGGTGCAAGGCTTTTACAGTAAAGAAGAGTTGCAGTTGCTGATTGCCCGTCGCCAGAGTCGTACCGATTTACGCGAATTTAAAGTGAATGCAGAAATCGCAGAGCGGGCATATCAACTTGAAGCCATTAAGCGCGTGGCAGAAAATTTTGGCGCCACAAATAAGCAAGGTGAGCTAAGAGGCCGTGCCCGACAAAGTTTGCTGGTGATGGCGACGGGCAGTGGAAAAACACGCACGGCCGCCGCCATTGTAGACATGTTGACCAAGTGTAATTGGGCTAAGCGGGTATTGTTTTTGGCGGATAGAAATGCCTTGGTCACGCAGGCTAAGAATGCATTTAATGAATACCTGCCTAACTTGAGTGCGATTGATCTCACCAAAGAAAAAGAAGATAACGGCACTCGGCTGGTGTTTTCCACTTATCCAACCATCATGAACCGCATCGACAATGTTAGTGAGGGCGAACGTTTTTATGGCGTGGGGCATTTTGACCTGATTATTGTGGATGAAGCACACCGCTCGGTTTACCAAAAATACAAAGCGATTTTCGCTTATTTTGATGCCTTATTGGTTGGCCTGACCGCAACCCCCAAAACTGATATCGACCATAACACCTATGGCTTATTCGGTATTGAGGACGATAACCCGACTTTTGCATACGAATTGGATAGTGCGGTAAAAGAAGGCTTCTTGGTCCCACCAAAGGCCATGTCAGTACCGCTCAAATTTATCCGTGAAGGGGTGAGTTATCACCAGTTGTCGGATCGCGAGAAAGCCGAATATGAAGAAAAGTTTGGTGACCCAACGACAGGTGAGGTGCCTGATGAGATTGATAGCGCTGCTCTAAATAGCTGGCTGTTTAACACTGACACGGTGGATAAGGTTCTAGCGCATTTAATGCAGGATGGCATTCATGTGCAGGGCGGTGAGAAGCTTGGTAAGACGATTATCTTTGCTAAAAACCATACGCATGCAATGTTTATCGAGGAACGCTTCAATAAAAACTATCCTGAATATGGTGGCAAGTTTTTGCGCGTCATTGATAACTACGAAAGCAAGGCGCAAAGCCTGCTGGAAACCTTTGTTGATAAATACGAAGAAAAGGACCCGCAAATCGCTGTGTCGGTCGATATGATGGATACAGGAGTGGATGCTCCACGCGTGGTTAATCTGGTGTTTTTCAAGCAAGTGAAATCGGCCACTAAGTTTTGGCAGATGATAGGCCGTGGTACACGACTATGCCTGGATTTGTTTGGGGTTGGACAGCATAAAACCGAGTTTGTGATTTTTGATTATTGCCAAAACTTTGAGTTTTTCGGCGTGAACCCTGATGGTGTAAAAACCAAGGCGATTAAGAGCCTGACGCAACAGATTTTTGAAGCCAAACTGGAGTTAGCAATACTGGTACGGGAGCGCGCTGAGAGTAGCGATGATGAACGAGTGCTGGCGGAAGCCTATATTTCTGACCTGCAGCAAACGATTTCTACATTAGATAGCGCGCGCTTTGTTGTGAAAGCCAAACTGCGTTACGTCGTTGAATACAGCGAAAAGTTACGTTGGCAAAACCTCTCAAAAGGTGACACGTTGGATATCAACACCCATCTTTCCTCTCTCGCTTTGCCCGCAAAAGAAGATGATGAACTTGCCAAGCGGTTTGATATTTTGATTTTGAATTATCAATTGGCACTCATGACAGCTGCTTACAGTACGGATCGCTTTATTACACAAATCAGCGGCACGGCCAAAGCTCTATTGAAGAAACAAAATATCCCCGCCGTGGCAAAGCAAGTGCATTTATTGAATGAGTTGCAGGTGGAGCAGTTCTGGAAAACCATCAATATCAATCGCTTGGAAAATGTACGGGTGTCACTGCGTGATTTGATTAAATACTTAGATAAAGAAACGCAGCCTATTGTTGAAACCAATTTTGAAGATGAAATAGATTTCATAGGCGTGAAACAACATGACCTGATTCCTGCGTATGGTCGTTTACAAAGCTATAAAGATCGCGTGGAATCTTATGTGCGTGATCACAGCAATCACCTGGTCATTCAAAAGCTCAAGACAAATAAACCGATTACTGAAACAGAAGTGAATACACTGGAAACAATCCTGTTTGATGGCACCACTGTTGGTACCAAACAGGATTATGTCGAGACTTATGGTGATAAGCCGCTAGGTGTATTTATACGCAGTATTGTTGGTTTGGATGCGAATTCCGCGCAAGAAGTGTTTGCTGAGTTTATCCAGGCAGGAAACCTTAAAGCTGATCAAATGACGTTTGTTAATAACATCATCAGTTATCTCACTAAGAATGGCATGATTGATAATGCCATGCTATTTGAACCGCCTTTTACTAATATTCATCAAGACGGTTTGGTTGGTGTATTTGATGAAGCAAGTGCTAAAAAGGTCATACAACTGGTTAGTGCAGTTAATGACAATGCCTTGGTTAAGGTTGGTTGATTTGAAATCCAAAGTTAATTTAATACATTGCAATAGAGGGTTTCGGGAATCTAGAAAAAGTATATATTTTTTCTAGAAATAGGTCGGGATTAATTTTGAAAATAATATATATTAATCAATATGTTATTTTGTATTTAATTGTTGGGGGTCTGACATTTTTCTTGCAGACTATTTAAGTTGAATAGATTATTTTTTAGACTACTAACCCCCAGGATTGCTGCATATCAATCTCGTCAAACGGCTTAGGCTTACTAAAGTAAAATCCTTGCACCACTTTGCAGTCACAGCTTACTAAATACTTAGCCTGTTCAGCCGTCTCCACCCCTTCTGCCACCAACTCTTTACCCAAGCTTTTCGCCATTGAAATAATCGCCTGCACAATCAATCTATGGTCGTTGTTATCGGCAATGCCTTGCACGAAAGACTGATCAATTTTGATCTCACTCACCGGGAATTTGCTCAAATAACTGAGCGCCGAATAGCCGGTGCCGAAGTCATCCAGGGAGATTCTGAAGCCCATACTATCGAGGATTTTCAGGGTTTTTCTGATGTATGCGCTGTCGTTCAGCAGCAGGCTTTCGGTGATTTCCAGGGTGATCCATGCCGGGTTGCAGTGGGTTTTCTTTAACAGGTGCTTGATGGAGTTGAGCAGGTTGTTATGGATAAACTGGCGGCTGGATAAGTTGATGGCAACGGTGATGGGTTCTTCGCGGTTGGTGTTCCACCTGACGGCGTCTTTAAATGCGGTTTGCATGATCCACTCGCCGATTTCGATGATGAAGCCTGAATCTTCGGCGATGCCGATAAACCGGTTAGGCGGGATCATTTCGCTGTGGTTACGGTTCCACCTTAATAGGGCTTCTACGCCGACAATCTTGTTGGTCTCCAGATTCACCTGCGGCTGATAGTGCAGCAGGAATTCATCGTTTTGCAGGGCGGTGCGGAGTGAGCGCTCGATGTCTATGCGTTCTATCGTGGTTTGCGATAAATCAGACGAATAAAACTGGTAGTTGTTTCTGCCGTGCTTTTTGGCTTTGTACATGGCGATATCGGAGAATTTCACGATATCGCTGACCACGTTGCTATGTTCGGGGCACACGACGATGCCTATGCTGGCGGATATAAACAGTTCTGTACCGCGGATCAGGATAGGCTGCTTGATGGATTCAAGTATCTTTTTCGCGACCATGCCTGCATTTTTCGGGTCTTTCACTTGGGATAGCAAAATCGCAAACTCGTCGCCGCCCAGCCGGGCAACCGTGTCAGTAGGGCGCACAGCGCGTTCAATGCGCCTGGCCATTTCGTATAGCAGCAAATCACCTTCGGCGTGGCCTAGCAGATCATTCACCGCCTTGAAGCCATCCAGGTCCAGCATCAGAAACGCAAACGAAGCTTCTGACGGTGGCGATTGCGTGAGGAACTGATTCAATACTTCCAGCAGGGCGATGCGGTTGGGCAGTTTAGTGATGGAATCAAAATAGGCCAGGTGATGGATGCGGTCGAGGTTTTCATATGATTGCGTCATGTCCTGCCCGATGGCGATGACGGCTTTCACTTCATGGTTGGCATTGAATTCGGGGGTTAATACCGTATCCATGATTTTGTGTTTGCCATTGCTGGTGATCAGCCTGAAGGCGACATGCTGGTCTTCACCGCTTTGAAACACTTCGCGGATACTTTGCTCGAAGGCGATGGCGAAGTCGCCACCGGGATATTGCGTAGGGGTTTTGCCGATCAGGCTGGCGCAATCCACTTCATAAAATGCGGAGTTGGCATTATTGAGGAAGATACGCTGGCAGGCACTGTTATACTTGGCGATGCAATTGGACGAGTTTTCTACGATGGATCTGTATTCGTGCTCTTTCTGGATATTTTCGGTGACATCCCTGGCGTAACCAAGAGAACCGACCACTTGACCATCGACCACCACCGCAGATTTGTAAGACTCTATCCAGTAATACTCACCGTCTGAATTTTTGATCGGCACCGTGACCGGGCTCGGTGAAGTGCTGCGCATGGCTTTTTGATCACCATCGACATACTCCTGCGCCAGGTCAGGCGGGAAAAAATCAAAATCAGTCTTGCCGATCAACTCTGCACTTGAAGATACACCCACCATGTTTGCATAGGCAGTATTCGCCACCAGGATGCGGCTGTTCACATCCTTCAGCCAGACCATGAAAGGGAAGTTATCGATCAATGTTTGGATGTATTGATCGCTCTCAATATGTTGATGTTGAATATTTTTCATGGCATGAACGAATATTTCTATATTGATCTATCTGTATCTTCCCACCATTAAAATTAAATTGCTTGTAATATATGTTTTCGGACATATTTAATTTTTCTTAAATATCAATATGTTGGAAATGCATCAACAGCTGATTTGCGAAGTGATTCAGCTACCAGTAAAAGCGGCTTTTAAGCCCAGCACCCCTTTCTCCAGTTCCACCGTAGTCAGGCTGCCAAACCCCAGGCGGATCGTATGCACGCTTTGTTGCGATTCTGAAAACAGGGTGCCGGGCAGGATGCGCACTTTGTGTTTTAACGCTTGCTCGGCTACTTTTTCTACATCAAAACCTTCTTTCAGGCGCAACCAGATCGCCAGCCCGCCATCGGGTGCATCGAAGGTGACGTATTCCTTTAGTTCTTTTTTGATCAGCGCAATCAGCAGGGTTCGGCGTTCGTTATAGATTTTGAATGTGCGGCGGATATGGCGCTTGATTTCGCCGGAATTCATCAGCTCGGCGACTGCCAGCTCGGTAATGGAATTGCCTTGCCGGTCTATCAGCATCACTTCTTTGGCACAACGGTCTATCAGGCCGGGCGTGGCCACCAGGTAACCAACACGCAGACCGGGGGCGAGCACTTTGGAGAGGGAGCCGACATAGATGACGCGGCCACCGTGATTGGTGCTGGCGAGTGGAAACACCGGGTGGTGCGAGAAGTGGAATTCGTGGTCGTAATCGTCCTCAACAATCGTAAAGTCATATTGCTCGGCCAGCATCAGCAGCTTCAGGCGGCGTTCCGCCGTCATGATCACGGTGGTCGGAAACTGGTGGTGCGGTGTGACATAAATGGCGCGGATAGGGTGCTGCTTGCACAGTTTTTCCAGCGCGACGACATCAATGCCGTGCTTATCTTGTCCTACGGTAAGGATATTGGCACCGCAGGACCTGAAGGCTTCTTTCGCCGCCGGGTAGCTCAACTGTTCTACCACGACATAATCATTCGGCCTGGTCAGCACACGCGCTGCCAGGAAGATACCCATCTGGCTGCCGCGCGCGATACAGATCTGGTCGATAGCTACACTCAGGCCTCTTTCCATATTCAGCATAGTGGCAATCGATTGCCGCAATGCCAGCGTGCCACGCGGGTCGCCGTAACCCAGATTTTTGCTGGAGCCGATCAAGGCATGGCGGAAGGCGCGGGACAGGATATTGAACGGTATCAGCCGCGAGTCAGGGATGCCATCATTAAAATCAATCACGCCGGCTTCCGGGGACTGGTAATTCAACAGCGGATGCGTTGGCCCTTCGACCACATTAGCGGGCTGTTTACTGGTTTTGGCGGTTTGCGGCTGTGCGTTGAAATTGGGCAGGTTGGCGGAAACGAATGAGCCCCTTCGCTGCTCGGACACCAGCCAGCCCTGGGCGATCAGCTCGTCATAGGCCAGGATCACTGTTTTGCGGTTGACCTGCAGTTTTTCTGCCAGCTCGCGCGTGCCTGGCATGGCGGTGGAGGGCGCCAGGCGGCCACGCTGGATTTCTTCCATGATCTGCTGCGCGATCTGCAGATAGACCGGCAAGCCCGAAGTGTCGGTAATGGTTAATTTAAGACTCCACGAACGTAGCATTTTTCACGCCTCCCTCGACCCCTGAACGTTTCAACAGCGGGAAAAAATCCCTAGCTATTGCTAAAAATCTGGACTATGTAACCTTCACTATATCGCATATTTAACTGGACCAGCAATGTTCTCAAAACTGGAGGATTGTGGACTAGTTACATTCTGTTACATTTTTGAAACATTCTATTAAAGGAAACATTCATGTCAGCTCCTCTGGATATTCAATTGGCAGATTGGCGTAACCATGCACTCAACCTGGAAAAGCAGGTCAACCAGGTGATTGTCGGTCAGAGCAAAGCCATTCGTTTGATGAACATTGCGATTTTTGCCCGTGGCCATGTGTTGCTGGATGGCGGCGTCGGCGTGGGTAAAACTACCTTGCTGCAATCCATTGCGCGCGGTATCGGTGGCGCTTACGAGCGGATTGAGGGCACGGTGGACCTGATGCCGAATGACCTGATTTACCACACTTTCCTCGGCCCGGACGGACGTCCACAGATTGATGAAGGCCCGTTGTTGCGCGCGGGTGAAGACTTGTCTGTGTTTTTCTTTAACGAGATCAACCGTGCGCGGCCACAGGTGCATGCCCTGATGCTGCGGGTGATGGCCGAGCGCCATATCAGCGCGTTCAAAAAAGAATACCGCATGCCGCACATGATTGTGTTTGCCGACCGTAACCAGGTGGAAAAGAACGAGACGTTTGAAATCCCTTCTGCGGCGCGTGACCGTTTCATGATGGAGATCCCGATTGAGATTCCCGCTGACCGCGAGCTGAAAAAATCGCTGGTGTTCAATACCAAGTTCCAGCATGCCGAAAAACTGACGCAACAGGTGGAGAGCGATATTCTCAAATTCGACCAGTTGAATGCGTTTTCAGACCGCTTGCAAGACCACATTCAATCCAGCGATGTGCTGGAGGAGTACACCATGGATTTGTGGGATGCGACGGTGAACCCGGAAAAATTTGGCGTGACCATGGACAGTGTCGATATCTCGCGGTTGATCCAGGCCGGGGCCAGCCCGCGCGGCATGGGTATGCTGATGAAAGCGGCGCGTGTGAATGCCTGGCTGAATGGCCGCGACAGTTTGTATCCGGAAGATATTCATGCCGTGTTCCACGAAGTGATCTCGCACCGCCTGGTGTTCAATGCCGCGTATGAAAACCGCAGGACGGCGCTGGCACGTGAGTTGACCAATAACATCATCCGCACGATTGCGGTACCTAGCCTGAGCTTCAGCAAAGCGGCCTAAGCAGGCATTGAAAGAAAACCCACATGCTACGTTCATTCAAAAAAGCCGATAAGAAAGCGCCGGCGCTGGCCGATGAAGCTGGCTATGCGCAGCCGTTTGAGTATGTGATCGGCTGGAAGTCGGACAGCATACAGCTGGGGGATCATCCGGGCACGCAGCGCGGCATCGGTTCAGATTACCGCGGTACGGTGAACCTGGTGGATTACCCGGATGCGCGGCGCATGGATTTGCGCCAGACCATACGCGACCCGTTCGAGCAGGTGAAGGTGCGGCAGTTTAACCAGGACAGCACCACGCCGATTTATGCGGTGTCCGATTTATCCAGTTCCATGCAGTTTCGCGGGCACAAGCGCAAGCTGGATACCGCGATGGAAGTGGCGACGGCGGTGGCGAATTCGGCTTATCACGCCGGCGATTTGTTCGGGTTTATCGGTTACAACCAGCAGGTGCTTGAAGACTACACCTTGCCGTTAAGCCGCAACCTGCACCAGAGCAAAGCCACTATCGCCATGTTGCATGACTACCAGCATCTGCGCATAGGGGTGGAAGGTGTGGCGGATATGCCTAACTTTTTAGGCCAGACGCGGGCGCTGGTGTTCTGGATTTCAGACTTTCATATGCCGCTCAGTGTGATTGAAAAAACCTTGTCAGCGATGTCGGCGCACAAGGTGATCCCGGTTGTGTTGTGGGACGATGAGGAATACAAAAAGCTGCCCAAGTTTGGCTTTGGCACCATGATAGACCTGGAAACCGGGCGCAACCGCACACTGTTTTTCCGCAGCGAGGTAAAGGCCAAATTCGTGGATGCGTTCAATGCGCGCAGGCTGGCGCTGGAAGCCTTGTTTTTGCGCTTTGACAGCCCGGCGTTGTTCATGCACGGCGACTACCGGCCTGAACTGATGACGCATTATTTCGAGCAGGCCCTGTAAAGCAAGCCACTTTGACACGATTAAATAAGCGAATTAGACAATGATGCTAAATCAGATTTCAAACATGATCAAGGCCACGAATAAGCTTAAGCACAAGCCGCTGCAACTGATTTTAGTTGCCAGCTTGTTATTCACAGCTCATATCGTGCTGGCTGAACAGACGACGCCGACAGAAAAACCGGTACCGCAACCGACGGTAACAGTCAAAAATCCGCCATCGACCAATGGTGTGCATATTGGTGATGTACTGCGCAGGACGGTGGTAGTGGAGGCGCCAACAGCGATGACACTGGCCGAAAATGCCTTGCCTAAAAAAGGCAGCAAGCATGACGGCATAGAGTTGGTCGGGGTGGCGTTACAAGGCCAGCCGCAATCCGGCCACACTCAATACACCCTGCAACTCAGCTACCAGGTATTTGCTGTCAGTGCATACCCTAGCGTTATGCACTTGCCTGCGCAGAAACTCACATTCACCGGCGCGGCGGCCAGCACAGTAGAAGTACCTGCCTGGGGATTCTGGTTCTCACCATTGGTGACTGGCGGCACCGCCACGGCCAGGAAAAATCTCCTGCCTGAGTTTAAAACACCGTTGATTGATAGCCGTGCAGATCAGCAACGGTTGGGCCTGTTCTTAACCTTGCTGGTTGCCAGCCTGGCGGCGCTGCTTTATATCAATGCCGATGGTCACTGGTTACCGTTTATGGGCGGCGCGTTTGCCCGCGCACATCGCCAACTCAAACGCCTCGCAAAGTCATCCAGACCGAAAACGGCGGTGGAAGAGAAAAAAGCGTTGGTGTATTTGCATCAGGCATTTAACCAGCATTATGGTGCCAATATCTTTGCGCGGGATATCGAAGAATTTGTGAATTTGCGCCCGGGCTTTAAAGGTTTACAAAGCGAAATCACACAATTTTTTGAAGCGTCCAATCAATCCTTGTATGACGTCAAACCACGTGACAGCCGCCAGGTGATTGCGCAACTGGTGCAGCTCAGCAAGCAGCTGCGTGATTGCGAGCGGGGCGTGGCATGATTATTTTGCATCCGTGGGCATTCGCGCTGCTGCCAATGGCGCTGTTGCCGTTCTGGCTAAAAGGCCACCAAGGCCAGCATTACAGCTGGCTGGATATCATGCCTGAAGACCTGTTTTCTGACCGGCTGAACCTGGCGGTCAAGGTGGTGATGTCTTTGCTGTTGCTGTGCATTGTGATTGCACTGGCTGCGCCCCGAGGTTCTGACGAACAGGTACAGCGGGTAGGCAAGGGTGCACAAACGGTGATGGTGATAGACCGTAGCGTCAGTATGGATCACCCGTTTGCCGGTGATTCGTCCGGCCATGTGGCGGAGATCAAATCTGCCACCGCTCGCCGCATCATCACGCAATTTATTGATTCGCGGCCAAACGACATGATGGGCGTGGTCGGCTTCACCAACTCGGCGTTATACGGCATCAAAATCACCACCAACCGCGATGCAATCCATGCCGCGATTGTGGCGGCGACCAGCCCGTCGTTAAACCAGACCAATATCGGCGCCGGGTTGACCGAAGCGGTGGGCCTGTTCGATAACATCCAGAACTCAGGTTCCCGTGCCGTGATTTTGCTGTCGGATGGCGCCGGCAAGCTCAGTCCACGCGTGAAATTTCTGCTCAGCGAGCGCCTGAAGAGCCGCAAGCTGAGTATCTACTGGATCATGTTACGCGAGCCGGGCGAGGCGAGTATTTTCTCGAAAGAGCAATATGACGAAGGCCGCACGCCCAACTCTATCGTGCTGCATAAATACTTCCAGTCACTGGGGCTGAAATACAAAGCCTACGAAGCGGACAATCCGGAAACCTTGCAGTCGGCGATTAATGACATTGATACACGTGAGAAAAAAGTCATTAAATATACCGAAACCATCGCCGGATTTGATTATTCGAATATTTTTGTGATCAGTGCGCTGGTGCTGGTGTTGTTGATCCTGGGCATTAAAAATTTGAGGGTGTATGAATGAAAAACCATATAACGCACACACGGTTAACGCGTAAAAACCAGGTGCTGGGATTGCTCTTTTTCGTTGGCCTGGTCGGCAGTGTGTACGAAGGCTTACAGGTCAGTCAGATCGCCAGAGCCAACCGTACCTTGCAAAGCGGCGAGGTGCTGGATGGTGACCAGTTTGCATTTCACCGGAAATTTGCCGATGCTTACCAGCAAGGGAAAACCGGCAACTTCAAGCATGCTAGCCAGAATTTTGGCCAATTGCTGGAAGCGCCAAAAAAACAGGATGAGCATGGCTTTGAACCTGACGAGAACCTGAAATCGCAGATTCAATTCAATATCGCTAACCACCTGTTCCGTTCAGGCCTGCAACGTCTGGTAGAAGCTGATGGATCTATCCAGGAACAGGCAAAGTTTGATTACCTGCAGGCGCGCGCTTCTTACGAGCAGGCGCTCAGATTAAATCCGGCCAACCAGGCAGCCAAATTCAATCTGAGTTTATTGCACGGCGTGATTCCGAGGCATATTAAAACCGTGCCGCAGGATCCTTCCGGCCTGGAAATCAGCAACTTGCCACAGGGTTTGCCATGAAGCGACTGTATAACTGCCTGACACAAAACTACGAAACGGTCTTTTTGCTGGCTGCAGCGGCTTTCCTGGTATTAGCGTTGGTGAAGCCGGAAATCCAGCTCAAGCAGGCAGTGCATAACTATCTGCTGCTGGCCGATATCTCGCAGAGTATGAATGCGGAGGATATGAAGATCGGCGATAAGCCGGCGACACGCTTAGCCTATACCCAGCATCTGATGAAGCGGGTGGTGAAAACCTCACCTTGCGGCACCTATGTCAGCGTCGGTGTATTTGCTGCTGAAAATGTAGCCCTGCTATTTATGCCACTGGAAGTATGCGCTAACTTCGACATCATTACCGATAGCATTAATCACCTGGAGTGGCGCATGGCGTGGAGCGGCAACAGCCGTATGACGTTTGGCGTGAAAGCGGCGGAGGCGACGTTCGATTACCTGAATATTCCGGCGCAGATGCTGTTTTTTACCGATGGCGATGAAGCACCGAAAGCCAATGGCATCAACAAGCTGGATATCAGTGATGTGCGCATAGGCAAGAATGTGATTTTTGTCGGCGTCGGCGGCACCGAGCCTTCACCGATCAAGCGCTTTAATGCCAATAACAAGTTTATCGGTTACTGGGGTACTGATGCCGCTGCCGAAAGCGCGGGTGGTGGCGTCAATTACAATGACGCCAGTAAAGATGACCCCGACCCACCGGTGGCCTATGCCGAATTTGACCGCTATTTATCCAGCCAGGATGTGGAGCATTTGAAAGAACTGGCGACAGATATCAAAGGCCAGTATGTGGCAGGTGTAGACCAACCGGCGTTTTATGAGTTTGTGCAATCGCAAACACCGGCAGCCAAATTCGTGACCAGCTATTCCGTGAAATGGCTTTTCCTGATTTTGGCAGCGCTGATGGTCATCGCGACCTATCTGCCCGATTTACTGGCTTATCGCTTGCGTGTACAGCCAGCGGTGTAACAACAGCTAAATAAAAACGGCGACCCATTGGCCGCCGTTTTTAATGCCTGAGTTTTATTCAGTATCAGCACAAATCATCAAGATTGGTAGGTTCGGATATCGTTTTCGCGCCCGGGATACTGCTGGCGCTTTTGGACATTTCGTAAGTCATTTTCCTTAAACGCGTCACCGAACCCAGTGGCCGGTGGGATTTGATGCCATGCCATGGAGAGAACATCATGCCGCTATCCACTACTTTGGAGCGGTAAGGGCTCCAGGCTATTTGCGGTTTGGCGGTAATCCTGGCAATCGGCAGGTAAGGAGAGTCCTCTTCTGACCAGATCACAGTAGCATCTTCTATTGGCATTTTGTTGATATCGGTGCAAAGCTGCACCCGTAACTCCCACACCGCAGTGTTGGTGATAAAGAAATCGACGACCGATTTTTTCAGGCTGTCAGAGGCAAAACTGATATCCACCGGCTTGTTGGTAAGTGCGAGCAGGGCAGGCGCAACCGGCACCAGTGCCACTTTGGCCATATAGTTGCCATACAGGATGGGGTCCTGGCTGAAATAGGTTTCGCCCAGGATATTGGTTTCCGGCTGACCCTCGCAATTCAGCAAACGTTGTCGGCCGCCACTCAGGGAGTCAATCAATTTGGAGGTGGATTGCAAAATTTGCGCAAGGAACTCCTTAAATTCCGGGCTGTTATCCGTAGTGGCTAATATTTTCAGGTTAGATAGAAAATGCTGCACGCTGGATGACAAAAAACTGGAGCCATTCACAAACAGGAAATTCTGGGTTGTGGCTTCTTCGCTACCGCTGAGGCGTTCACCTTCTACCCCGAGAATCTTGATAGCGAGGCTACGGGGCGTGCACAGTTTGTCATTCAGGATATCGCCTGGTACCGTGGAAAAGCGCATGACTAATGGCAGTTTTTTCGGCTGGGCAAACATCCCTTGTGCCAGTTGCTCAGGCAGGTTGTCGTAGATTTCCATTTCGCCATAAATCAGGCCATGGCTGCTGGTGTGCACACTGCGCGTGGAATAGACAGAATGACGGTCATTCGTTTCCGAAATTTTCCGTAATGTATATTGCAGGTTCCCTCTTCGTTTTGTTTCGCTTTCATCCAGCACTTCATAGGCCGGGTGATAGTTGAGGGGTGATATTCCAATATCCGCAGTTTTTTGCATACAAACCCCGCCTTCTCAAACTCAAGTTTGTGTTTGTAAAAACAAACTTGTTTATGTACGTTATTCAAAAACTTTTAGGTCAACTGCGCTACTGATACGTTTTATGATTGCTACCTGTGATACCCAGGCTTTTATCCGGCGATAATCCACCTTATATTGATTAAAATGTATTTTGTTTAGTAAGGCTTATGACGATTTAGTTTCACCTGCATGTTTTCTTTGCTTGTTCACAATCCTGGCAGCCACTTCTTCTTCGCGACCAGGGTAGCGATGCTCTTTTTTAAACTCGGTTTTTAGTTTGTCGTATTCGCGTTCACGCTTTTGGCTGGATCCTCTGGGCATTTGAATACTCCTTCCAAGTGTTAATGGAGAGTGCAAACGGCAGCCGCTATGGCTGCCGTGTTTGTCTTGTTGTGAACATGAATGCGAAATTCATTTCAAACACGACAATTGTAGCTTACGCTTGAGAATGTAAATTTTTAATAAGGGTTTTTCTCATTGTTTTGTAGGATTATCTTTATGTGATGTGCTCGCATCACTATGCCGCTGAATGATGTCGCATAAACAAAAAAGACCCTGTTGAGGGTCTTTTGATTTTAAACAAGATTATTTAGCTTGCAAGGTATTGTAGGCTGTCATCAGGTTGCGGTAATCCGGGATATGGTTGGCGCACAAAGTCCCCAGGCCTTCAATATCACGGCGCCAGTCGCGATGCAGTTCGCAGGCCACCCCAAACCAGGTCATCATTTGCGCGCCGGCGGCTTCCATGCGGCGCCAGGCTGCATCGCGAGTCAGTTCGTTAAAGGTGCCGGAAGCGTCACCCACCACAAATACTTCGAATCCTTCTTCAATGGCAGACAGTGCCGGGAAAGCCACGCATACTTCAGTCACCACCCCGGCGATAATCAGCTGCTTCTTGCCGGTGGCCTTGATGGCTTTGACAAAGTCTTCGTTATCCCAGGCATTGATCTGGCCGGGACGGGCGATGTAGGGCGCATCCGGAAACAAGGCTTTCAATTCCGGCATCAGCGGGCCATTCGGGCCGGTTTCAAAGCTGGTGGTGAGGATGGTAGGCAAGTTGAAAAACTTGGCCGCATCCGCCAGCGCCAGCACATTGTTCTTGAAACGGTCCGGCTCGATATCGCGTACCAGCGATAACAAGCCGGCCTGGTGGTCAACCAGCAGTACTACTGCATTGTCGCGGTCAAGACGTACGTAAGGTTTGTTGTTGCTCATGATAAATCCTCTCAAAAATATAGTTTTAGTGTGTGAACTTCAGTTTAAAAAAGCTTGTTTAAGCAGTCGCAAAGCGGCCCAGGTTGTAATCATTAATGGCCTGGTCTATTTCTTCCCAGGTGTTCATGACAAACGGTCCATGACCTACCACCGGCTCGTTCAATGGTTCGCCATTCAGCAGCAATAACACGGTGTCCTGCTGTGCCTGCAATACCAGCTCGGTGCCTTCGCGCTGCATGACGGCCAGTTCAGAAGGGCGGATGGTATGCACACTGCCGGTTTTCACTGCGCCTTTGAGTACGAAAATGGCAGTGGTATGCCCTTCCGGCAAATTGAACACAGTGCGGGTACCTGCATTCAAACGTACATCCCATACATTCATGGCACTGAAGGTTTTGGCCGGGCCGGTTTGTCCGGCATATTCACCGGCAATCACCCGTACTTTGCCTGCTTCACCAGGTAATGCCACTTCCGGGATATCCGCTTTGGTAATACCCTGGTAGCCTGGCTGCGTCAGTTTGTCTTTGGCAGGCAAATTCACCCATAACTGGATCATTTCAAACGGGCCACCATTTTTCGCGTAGTCATCGCCGTGATATTCCTCGTGAATGATGCCTTTACCAGCGGTCATCCATTGCACTTCACCAGGACCGATGGTGCCACCGGCATTGGTCGAGTCATGGTGTGAAACCTGGCCGTCGTAAACGATGGTCACTGTTTCAAATCCACGGTGCGGGTGTTGCCCTACACCACGCCGCTGTTCAGTCGGCTCGAAGCGGGCAGGACCTGCGTAATCCATCAGCAGGAATGGAGACATTTCTTCCGCGATATCACGGTAGGAAAAAATGCTCTGCACCGGAAAGCCATCGCCTACCCAGTGGTTGCCATTACTACGTTTGATAAAAGCCAGTTTTTTCATGATGTGCTCCTTGTGAATTCATGTCGTGTTGCGATGGTTCTCACTATAAACACATGACTTTTAAGGCACTAGATGGTTAAATGTGAAATTACTTTTCATTTAATTGAATAATCATGGACTTTAACGAAGCAGCGGTATTCGTGAAAGTAGTGCAGGCCGGGAGCTTTAGTGCGGCAGCGCGGCAATTAGGCTTACCGACTTCTACGATCAGTACCCGGGTGGCACGACTCGAAAAAAGGCTAAGCGTGACCTTGCTGCAACGCACTACCAGGCGATTGCACCTGACCGAGGCCGGGACGCTTTATTATGAACAGGCATCCATAGGGCTGGGATATTTGATGGAAGCCGAAGCGGCACTGGATGCCGCGCGGCTACAGCCACAAGGCACGTTGAAAGTCACCGCACCTGCCGATCTGGGTGACGCCTTGCTGGCCGGGCTGGTAAAGCGGGTGCAAACTGAGTACCCCGACCTGGTGCTGGAGATGTTGTTAACCGACCGTTATGTTGACCTGATTGCAGAAGGCGTGGATGTCGCGATCCGCACCGGCGAGTTACGTGATTCCAGCCTGATTGCTAAATCATTGGGGTCTATCCAGTGGGCATTATTTGCCAGTCCGCTATATTTACAGCAGGCGCCGGCCTTGGAAGCGCCGCCCCATTTGCATGCGCACACTTGCTTGCAATTTACACCGATGGGCCGCGAGCAATGGTTGCTCAGCAATGAACAGAGTGAAATAAGTGTGCCCATGAGCGGGCGCACGATGGTGAACAGTATTGGCGTGATCAAGGCAATGGCCGAAAATGGGCAGGGCGTCGCCTTGTTGCCTACTTTCATCTGCCAGCCTGCGCAGCGTAGCCAGCAATTGGTACGCGTATTACCTGCCTGGTTGGGGCGTGCGGACGCGGTGCATCTGGTTTACCCGCAACAACGTTTTATGCCGCCCAAACTACGCGCCTTTATAGAGGTGGCAGTAGCAGAATTAAAAACACAGTTTAAAGAAACACTCTGATGTTTGCGCCCAACGCGCGCTTTGACATAGACAAATATAAGAAAGGACCACAGATATGAGCCAGCAAGATTCAATCACCATGCAACATGGTGCCAGCGCCATCATTATCCATCGCGTCAGTGAAGCGCAGCAGGCAGCTTATGAACAGTGGCTGGAAGAGATCGGCCCTGCCTGCCGTGCGTCAGAGGGTGCGCTGGACTGGCATCTGATACGTCCGATTGCTGGTTACTCGGATACTTATTCTGTGATTATCCGTTACGACAGCGAACAACATCTTAAACAATGGATGGCATCACCCAGCCGTCAGCAACTGATTGCCAAAATTGAACACATACTGAATGCCAAAGATAGCTACCAGATTAAAAGTGGCCTGGATTTCCTGTTTGTGCCTGAAGCGGCCAAAGCTTCGGTGCCAGTGCGCTGGAAGCAATTTTTAATGACCTGGTCGGCCATTTTTCCGCTGGTAAGTTTGGTCTCCCTGGGGATGATACCGCTGATGGATAAAGTGGGTTTCCCGCAAATTTACCTGTTGCATACGCTGGTGATCACAGGGATCGTTGTCATGCTGATGGTGTATGTCGTCATGCCCCGCTATGCAAAATTAATGAGAAATTGGCTGCATCGTTAACCAGGGCCTGTTAACACTATTTCAGTTGCCGCTGCTGGAAAGTCGTTGCGCAAGAAGGAAAGAGCGAGGAGTCGCTGGCTACATAAGCGATTGACAACATAGGGAACGAATAAATGACTCCAGCCCTCAGGGTTGCATCTGGCATGAGCGCTATCATCGGCGCTTGTTGGAAATAACCAAACTGCACTTCTCACGCCTTGAAAGCACTCATGCCAGATGCAACATCGACACTTGAAATAGCGTTAACAGGCCCTAGCGTGTCTTATTTAAACCAATTTTAATTAATCTTTCGCAAAACCTCGCTTTGTAATAGTGTTTTTGTATCGCTTTAGGCGCATGATCTCAGCATGAATGCCAGGTAATCAATACCTTGCATCAATTAAAGTGTAGAGCCGAATGACCGTTGAATAACACATAACTACACTCAGGGGGTCGCAAGTTGGATAAAGCGGCGGAATCAGCAGCATTAAACGCAGAAATTGTGGAAATGCTGTATGCGAATAATCGTAGGTCACTGATGGCAGCCATCGTGGTCATGGCCGCGCTGTTACTCACGCAACTTCACCTGATCAATTCCAGCATTCTCATCATCTGGTCTGTCATTTTCCTGAGTGCCTATGGCAGCCGTGGTTACCTCACCTTCAAGTATTACAAGGATCAGCGGCGTACATTGCATAGCATGCACTGGTTACAATGGTTTCGTTTCAATACCGGCTTTTGCGGGTTAGCCTGGGGCCTGGCCGGCATATTACTGTTTCCTGAAGCGGCACCTGCCAACCAGGCATTCCTGATTTTTGCACTGGTCGGAGTGTCTGGTGCCGGTATCATTATTTATTCTGTAGATAGCTTCACATCCAACCTGTTCACTGGCGGCATCGTGGTATTTATGATTCCGCGGTTCCTCACCCATGGCACATCTGTGTCTATTGCGCTGGCGGTGCTGTTTATTGTGTATGTGATCTATGTCAGCGTGGCCGGGAATGCGCTGGCCAAAAGCCTGCGTGAAAATATCTCGTTGCGCATTGCTTCCAATCTCGATAACAAAAAAGTGCATCAACTGGCCTATTATGATTTTCTGACGGAGTTACCAAACCGGCGCTTGCTGTCAGACCGCTTGCAGCAGGCGTTTGTGCGGTGCGCACGCGGGCAATGTCACGGGGCAGTGTTATCGCTGGATTTGAATAATTTCAAAGGCCTGAATGACAGCATGGGCCACCAGGCCGGCGATGAGTTGTTGCAGCAAGTGGCTGCCAGGTTGCAGCAGTGCTTGCGCAAAAAAGACACTATCGCCCGCATGGGTGGCGACGAATTTATCGCCGTGCTGGATGAACTGGGGTGCGACAAGGCGGAAGCGATCAGGGCTGCGCAGGTGACCGCTGAAAAAATGATGGCGGTGTTTTCTCAGCCTTTCCAGTTGCAGCAAAGCAAATACCGTACAACGCCTAGCATAGGCATTTGCCTGTTTCACAGTGATGATTACAGTGAAGAAGAGGTGCTGAGGCGTGCGGATATAGCCATGTACCAGGCGAAAAAATCCGATAACCTGAACAGTATCCAGATGTACGACGAGCTGCTGCACCCGGCGATTGAAATGCGTGCCACACTGGAGAATGACCTGGCGTTTGCCTTGCAGGGTAACCAGCTATTACTCTATTTCCAGGTACAAGTGGATGAAACGCATAGACCTATAGGCGCGGAAGTATTATTGCGCTGGCAGCATCCGACCCTGGGCATGATTCCACCCGATCAGTTTATCCCGATTGCGGAAGAAACCGGCGAGATTGTGCCTATAGGGCATTGGGTGCTCCAGCAGGCATGCCGGCAACTCAAGCAATGGGCCGAGGCGCCGCTGACACGCACACTGACACTTTCAGTCAATGTCAGCGCGGTGCAATTCAACCAGCCGGATTTTGTGGAAATAGTGAGTGATACGGTGTTAGGCAGTGGTTGTGATCCGCGCTTGTTGAAGCTGGAGCTGACCGAGAGCCTGATGGTCAGGAACGTGGAAGAAATCATCATTAAAATCCAGGCTTTGAAAGCGCTGGGCATGACATTTTCGCTGGATGACTTTGGCACCGGTCAATCTTCGTTATCCGTGCTGAAACGTTTGCCATTGGATGAGCTGAAAATCGATAAGAGTTTTATCAAGGATATCCAGCACAATGCATATGACAGTTTCATCGTAGAAACCATTATCAATATGGCGAAAAACCTGGGCCAGACTGTCATCGCTGAAGGCGTTGAAATACAGCAGCAACAAGCCTTGTTACAAACCATGGGTTGTCGATTGTTCCAGGGCTATTTGTATAGCCGGCCATTGCCGCTGGGAGAGTTTGAATCAAGCTTGCATACAGGACTGGTCCATTCCCGCAGCCAGCAATCCCGGGTGGCACCGGAAGATAAAGCAAAAACCAAGAAGCGACAAAAAGCCTCTCCCACAGCTGAATTCTAAAGCCCGCAACTAGCTAAACCGTTGGTTCCTGACTTACACTTTTACCAGTTCGTCGCCATGACTCAACCAGCGTTGCAGATGCGCTGCCACCGCCTGCGGTTCGCGTTGTAACAGCTGATCCGCCATTTGCTTGGCTGCTTGCAGTAACGCTACATCCCGTTCCAGGTCTGCAATTTTCAGCATGGGCACACCGCTTTGACGGGTGCCCAGCAATTCGCCCGGACCACGGATATGCAGGTCGGCTTGCGCAATATGGAAGCCATCATTGCTTTCGTAAATCACCTTCAGCCTGGCGCGGCCTATCTGTGAACATTGCTGTTTGTTATACAGCAAAATGCAGGTACTTTTAGCCGCGCCGCGACCCACACGGCCACGTAACTGGTGCAATTGGCTTAAACCCATGCGCTCGGCATGCTCTATCACCATCAGGCTTGCGTTGGGGACATCCACACCCACTTCGATCACCGTGGTGGCTACTAGCAGATGGATCTGGTTGGCAGAAAAAGCCTGCATCACTGCCTGTTTCTCGGCTGACTTCATGCGCCCATGCACCAGTCCCACCTGCAGCTCAGGAAATGCCTGCTGCATATACGCATAGGTATCATTGGCGGTTTGCAATTGCAGGGTTTCCGATTCTTCAATCAACGGGCACACCCAATATGCCTGGTGCCCCTGTGCGCAAGCCTCGCGTACACGCTGTAATATCTCGTCGCGGCGGTCATCCGCCACCAGTTTGGTTGCCACCGGGGTACGTCCGGGCGGCAGCTCATCAATCACCGATACATCAAGGTCGGCGTAATAACTCATGGAAAGCGTACGTGGAATAGGTGTGGCGGACATCATCAACTGGTGCGGCTCCAGATCGCTACGCTGGCCTTTTTTGCGCAATGCTAAGCGCTGGTGCACACCAAAGCGATGTTGCTCATCCACAATCGCTAATCCTAATTGTTTAAACTGCACTTCTTCCTGAAATAAAGCATGCGTGCCTACCGCTAAAATAGCGTCACCATTGGCAATGCGTGCCAGTGATTGCTCACGCGTTTTTTTATTCTGGCTGCCGGTCAGCCAGGCAATCTCTATACCCAAAGGCGTTAACCAGCTACTGAGTTTCTTGTAATGTTGTTCAGCGAGGATTTCAGTCGGTGCCATCATGGCTACCTGCCAGCCATGTTCTATCATCTGTAATGCTGCCAGGCATGCAACGATGGTTTTCCCGCTGCCGACATCGCCAAGCAACAGCCGTTGCATGGGGTGTGGCTGGCTCAGGTCATTGCTGATTTCGGAGATGACTTTTTGTTGTGCCGTGGTGAGTTCAAATGGCAGGCTAGCCAGTAAACGTGCATTCAGTGTTTTGGAGCGCGGCGTTGCCGGCGCGAGTGCCTGTTTACGGCGGGCATAGTGCTGGCGCATGGATAATTGCTGCGCCAGTAATTCGTCATAGGCCAGCCGTTGCCAGGCGGGATGACTATGGTTTTCCAGGGTAGGTAAGGCGATTTCCGGGCTGGGCTGGTGCAGTAGTTGCAGGCTGCTGGCGAAGTCTGGTAACTGCAACGGTGTGTATACCCAGGCAGGTAATGTTTCCTGCAAATACTCCGCTTTTAACACCAGGTTCACCACTTTGCGGATGGTGTTCTGGCTCAGGCCCGCGGTGGTCGGGTAGACCGGTGTCAGGGCAGTGCTGACCGGGGTATCTTCTTTGACCTTGCGTTGCTGCGGGTGCACCATCTCATAGCCAAAAAAGCCGGGGCGCACTTCGCCAAAAGCGCGGATGCGGGTACCGGTCTGCATGGCGGCAATCTGGCTGGGATAAAAGTGGAGAAAGCGTAAATTGATGATGCCGGTATCATCCTGCACCCGCACATTGAGCATTTTCCGCGGCTTGTAACTGACCTCGTTATGCACCACCATGCCTTCAATCTGCGCCTGTTCTCCCTGCCGCAAATCGCGGATGGCGGTGACATGGGTTTCATCCAGATAGCGTAGCGGTAAATGCAGCAGCAAGGCCTGCGGCGTGTGTATAGCCAGTTTTTCCAGCTGGCTGCGTACGGCAGGGGTGAAACCTCGGATATCGCTCAAGGAAGGCATGCTGGCCATTCACCCGCCGTTTACTGGATACGTTGTTCCAGCTGGTTGCCCTTGACCCGGTTAATGCGCACCACTTGCTGGATCTTGCGAAGGTTGCGGATCAGGGTCGCCAGATGTACGCGGTTGTGCACCTGTAAGGTAAAGTTCACATTGGAATACTGGCTGCCATCGCTGGATTCGACACTGACGTTATCAATATTGGCATCGGCATTGGCAATAGTGGCTGCAATTTTGGCCAGCATACCGCGTTCGTCGACCACAGAAATACGCAGGTTGACGCTGAACAGTTTTTTCGGGTCGGCATCCCATTCCACATCCAGCCATTTTTCCGGATCCAGCTTGAATTTGCGGATTGCCTGGCAATCATGGGTATGAATGACCAGCCCTTTGTCTTTATTGATAAAGCCCAGGATAGGGTCGCCCGGAATCGGCCGGCAGCAGGGGGCAAATTGTACTGCCATACCTTCTGAACCACGGATGGTAATGGTATCCAGCGTCTTGCTTGTTTTATCTTCAGTGTCCGCCGGATGCGCCAGCAACTGGTGCGCGACCATCAGGCTGTTACGTTTGCCCAGCCCGATATCGGTCAGAATCATTTGCCTGGTTTTGGCGCCGTAGTCATTCATGACTTTTTGCCATTGTTTGTCCGAAATATCACCCGGCTGGATATGCATCGCGCGCAAAGCGACATTCAGCATACGCTCGCCAAGCTGGGCAGATTCTTCGACTTTGACTGTTTTCAGGTAATGGCGGATATGCGAACGTGCCTTGCCGGTGACCACATAATTCAGCCAGGCCGGGTTAGGTTTAGCCAATGGCGCGGTGATGATTTCCACATGGTCACCATTGCGCATTTCAGTACGTAATGGCGCCAGCTCGTTATTGATTTTAACCGCCACGCAACTATTGCCGACATCAGAGTGCACTGCATAAGCAAAATCCACCGCGGTAGAACCGCGTGGCAAGGCCATAATGTTGCCTTTAGGTGTGAATATATACACTTCATCCGGGAAAAGATCGACCTTGAAGTTCTCCAGGAACTCATGGCTGTCGTCACTTTCGGTCTGGATTTCCACCAGGCGTTGCAGCCACTGGTGGGTTTGCTGCTGCAGCTTGGTCAGGTGCGCATCTGTCGTTTTGTACAACCAGTGCGCGGCCACGCCCGCATCGGCGATATTGTGCATTTCCTGGCTGCGAATCTGTACTTCTATCGGCGTGCCGAACGGGCCAAACAGCGTGGTATGCAAAGATTGGTAGCCATTGGCTTTGGGAATGGCAATATAGTCTTTAAAACGGCCTGGAATGGGCTTGTATAAAGCATGTAATGCGCCCAATGCCAGATAGCAGGCGGCAGTGTCTTTTACTACTACGCGAAAACCGTAAATGTCACCAATTTGCGACAATTTCATCGATTTTTCACTCATCTTCTTGTAAATGCTATAAAGATGCTTCTCGCGACCTTCTACATTAAATTCAAGTTGATATTGTTTAAGCTGATTCTGGATGGATTCCAGAATCTTGCCTATCACTTCCTTGCGATTGCCGCGCGCGGTGCGGATGGCCTTATCAATCACGCGGTAGCGGTTGGGATATAAATACTTGAGGCTCAGGTCTTCCAGTTCATGAAAGATCGGGTTCAGGCCCAGGCGGTTGGCAATCGGCGCGTAAATATCCAGTGTCTCGCGCGCAATGCGTTTTTGCTTTTCCGGACGCATGGCATCCATGGTTTGCATGTTATGCAGGCGGTCTGCCAGTTTAACCAGGATGACGCGTACATCCTGGCTCATGGCCAGCAACATTTTGCGGAAATTCTCTGCCTGTGCCTGGGTCGCGGTTTGCAGTTCGACTTTATCCAGTTTGGTCAGGCCATCGACGAGGTCGGCGACTTGCTTGCCAAATTTTTCTGCGATTTCCGCACTATTTACCTCGGTATCCTCCACCACGTCGTGCAGCAGAGCAGCCAGCAGGGTGGGCAAATCGAGGTGCAGCTTCGCCAGGATGCAGGCGACAGAAATCGGGTGGGTGATGTAAGGTTCGCCAGTTTTACGGGTTTGACCGGCATGTGCTTGTTCGGCATAGCGGTAGGCCTGCCAGACCAGCTGTACTTCTTCTTCGTTAAGGTATTTCCGGATCAGCTGCGTGAGGGGGGAATCCTCACGGTCAGCCGGGAGTAAGTCTGCCGCTTCTAAAGGTGATTTAGACTTGCGATAGGAATGGTCACCTTGGGTATGCGGCATGACTGCTTAAGCCTGCCCTTTTTTTTCCAGAAGTTCAACGCCGATTTTGCCTGCGGCAATTTCACGCAGGGCAATCACGGTTGGCTTGTCTTTTTGCGCGTAACCGGCCACCAGCGGGTCGGAACCGTTAGCGATCTGTCGGGCGCGGTAAGCGGCTACCAGGGTTAATTGAAAACGATTAGGGATATTGTCCAAGCAATCATCGACGGTAATACGAGCCATATAAAACCTTTATATTGTATTGAATCACAGATCAGCGGCGGATTGCGCTGGTATCAGGTGAGTAATTGAATCAGTGACGCGTGGCAGGCAACCTGGCGGTCAAGCTGCAAGCGCTTGGCACGCACGATAGCCATTAAATCCTGTAGAGCCACGTCAAAATTGTCATTTATTGTAACATAATCAAACTCATGCACGTGACGCATCTCCTCACGCGCAGCCGCCAGGCGCTTGGCAATCACTGCCTCGCTATCCTGGCCGCGTGCATTCAGGCGGTGTGACAGTGCTTCAATCGAAGGTGGCAAGATAAAAATCGAAGTCACTTGCGGAAACAGGGTGCGGATCTGTTGTGCCCCTTGCCAGTCAATTTCCAGAATAACGTCACGCCCTTCGGCCAGGGCACTTTCAACTTCAGTTTGCGCAGTGCCATAGCGCGCGCTGTGTACATGCGCACTTTCAAGAAAGCCACCCTTATCCAGAATCTCCATAAATGCCGATTCAGGCACAAAATGGTAGTGGATACCGTCTTCTTCCCCCGGACGCGGTTCGCGCGTGGTGTGCGAGACTGAGAGTTTCAGTAAGGGATCTTGCGCCAGCATGGCACGCACCAGGCTGGTTTTACCGGCACCTGATGCGGCAGAAATGACAAATAAATGGCCGTGACTCATTGCGAGCCCCATTCCGGATTAGGCAGGGAAGAAAATACTGCTCTCAAGCCTTCGCCCCAGCCTTTGTGTACGCTGGCGTAATACGGGTCACGTTCGGTCAGGCGCTGACGGCAATCCGCGGTAAGCGTGTCCGTACGGTAAATCATCAGGTCAATAGGCATGGCAACAGAGATATTGCTGCGGATAGTGGAATCAAATGAAATCAGCACACATTTCACCGCTTCCATCATATCGGTTTTGTGGTTGATGACGCGGTCAATAATCGGCTTGCCATATTTGGTTTCGCCAATCTGCAAATAGGGCGTATCCGAGGTGGCTTCGATAAAATTGCCCGCAGCATAGACATTGAACAGGCGTGGTTTTTCACCCTTGATTTGCCCGGCCACCAGAATGCTGGCAGTGAAATCGATACCATGTTCCTTCAGCGTTTCGCCATCGCGATGATAAATGCTGCGCATGGCTGCGCCCACCACACTGGCGGCTTCAAACATGGAATGCACGCTGTATAAATTTGCGGTTTCCGGCTCGGGTTCCTTAAGCTGTTCACGCAATAAATTCACAACAGATTGGGTAATCGCCAGATTGCCCGCCGTGAGCAGCACAATCACACGCTCACCCGTTTGCTCAAAAACATGCGTTTTGGGGGCAATGGCTACCTGGTCAACACCCGCATTGGTGCGTGTGTCAGACGCGAGCACCAGCCCTTGTTCCAGCAGGATACCTACACAATATGTCATAACGGTATGGAAGAAAAAGCGGAGTCGCTAAAGTGACATGATAGCACGGGCGGTCTGCACGACTCCACTGTTGCGAGTTGGCCGGGATAGTGTCTATTGTTGCGCGGAGAGAGCCTGTTGATACAGCTGATCGGTCTGGCGTTTACGTTGTTCATGCGTGACCGTTGCCAGCTGATTAACGCTGACCATGCTCGACATGCCTTCCTTGCCGCCGCCGATGCGGGTACCAGTCACCGGGCTCGCACTACGGTAATCCAGGCCGACAGCCAGCCGTACGTGGGTTTCATTGGTTAATAAGCCATTTGAAACATCCAGCCCCAGCCATTGTTCATTCTGCCAGACCTCGACCCAGGCATGGGTTTGCATCAGGCTGCCATCTTCGGTAAACAGGTAGCCGCTGACATAGCGTGCCGGCGTGCCCAGGCTGCGGCAACAACCGAGAAAGGCATGTGCGTGGTCCTGGCAGACGCCTTTACCCAGCCGGAAAGCTTCGGCTGCTGGTGTATTTACCTGGGTGACCCCTTTTATGTAATGCATTTTGTCGCGCAGTGCATACATCAGCTCAGTCACAGGCGCTTGTGCATACTGTTTCGCAAAGTCCGTCATCGCAGCATCTGCCTGGGTCAGGGGTGACTCCCGCAGATACAGTTCCACCGGTAAAGGCTGGTGGGTGGCCAAGCCGACAACTCCGGTTTCCACTTCGCCTGCTACTGAAATCATTAATTCTGTATGCGGCTGGTCGATCACCAGGGTATGCGTAAGATTGCCATAAGTGTCTTCAAACGCGTGGCATTGACCGTTGACTTTAATGTCCCAATGTTTGACGTGCTGACCCAGGCCATCGCGTGGCGTCAGGCGCAGTTGCTGAATGGTGTATTGCACCGCTTCGCTGTAGATATACTGGGTGTGATGCTCAATATTCAGCAGCATACTAGCCTTGGCTTAAAGAGCGCCGCAATCGTGTCTGCACAATAACGGTAAACCTATTTCGCTATCAAGCTGAACAATCCGGCTTAAAGCCATCGTAGTGTTGATCATGCAGTTGCACTTAAGAAGTTGCGCTGAATCTCTTCACCCAGTTTGCGGTTAGCCAGGATAAATTCATCCAGAAAGTGATGTACACCATCTTTGACGATATCCAGCATGCGACCGTAATGCAGTTTGGCATGCATTTGCCCGGCCAGGCGCTCAGCCTCAGTTTGCCGGCTGCCGGCAACCTGCCGCAAAATCGGCATAATTTCGGCGTAGCAGGCATGTAACGAGCGCGGCATATCTTCGCGCAGTATTAATAATTCAGAGACTTTGGTTGGCTCAATCGCATCGCGGTAAACCTTCTGGTAAGCCTGGAAAGCAGCGACTGAGCGCAACACAGCGCTCCATTCATAGTAATCCACCGCGCCCTCGTTGGCTTCCTGCATGGGGATTAAAAACTCGTATTTCACATCCAGCAGGCGGGCAGTGTTGTCGGCACGCTCCATAAAAGTGCCCAGCCGGACAAAGCTGAATGCCTCGTCGCGCAACATGGTGCCGAAACACACGCCGCGGAACAGGTGTGAGCGGCTCTTTACCCATTCGCAAAATTCGCTCAGGCCAGACTGCGTCAGGTCCTGCTTGATGAACTGGTCAAACTCCAGCCACAGCGTGTTCATGTTTTCCCAGGTTTCTACTGTCATTGCTACCCGCACGGCGCGCGCATTTTCGCGGGCACTGCGCAACGAGCTGTAGATACTGGAAGGATTTTGGCTATCCATCACCAGGTGTTGAATCACTTGTGCAGCGCTGATATCTTTATAACTCGCCTCGTAAATATCCCTGACGCCGGCGATTTCCAGCACGCTGTCCCATAATTCTTCATCGTTGCTGGCATCGGAAGGTAGCAGCGACATACCGTAAGTCACATCTAGCACGCGCGCCACGTTTTCGGCTCGCTCGATATAACGCGCCATCCAATATAAATGATCTGCGGTGCGGCTTAACATATCACGGCCTCTTGAGATAACTGTTGAGCAGCCATTTGCGACTGCATTTGGTCGGCATACACATCATCGCGCTCCAGCACCCAGGTATCCTTGGTGCCGCCACCTTGTGACGAATTGACCACTAACGAGCCTTGCTTGAGGGCCACGCGCGACAATCCGCCGGGCACCACGCTGACGGTTTTGCCTGACAGCACAAATGGGCGCAGATCCACATGGCGTGGCGCAATCCCTTGGTCAACCAGCGTCGGGCAGGTTGATAAGGCTAATGTAGGTTGCGCAATGTAGTTAGATGGCTTGGAAACGATACGTAGCCTGAATTCTTCAATTTCGCTTTTGCTGGCAGTCGGGCCGACCAGCATGCCGTAGCCGCCGGAACCTTGCACTTCCTTGACGACCAGCTCGGGAAGATGATCCAGCACATAGGCCAGATCATCTTCCTTGCTGAGTTGATACGTAGGTACGTTCTGCAGGATGGGAGACTCACCCAGGTAAAATTTAATCATCTCCGGCACATAAATATATGTTGCCTTGTCATCGGCCACGCCGGTACCTACGGCGTTAGCCAATGTGACGCCACCATTGCGGTAGACGGAGAGCAGACCCGGCACGCCCAGCATGGAGTCGGGCTTGAATACCAGAGGGTCAAGGTAGTCGTCGTCGATGCGGCGGTAAATCACGTCCACCCGTTGCGGGCCTTGCGTGGTGCGCATATAGACGGCGTTATTGCGGACAAACAAATCCTGGCCTTCCACCAGTTCAATACCCATTTGCTGGGCGAGGAAGGCGTGTTCAAAGTAGGCGCTGTTGTAGGCGCCAGGAGAAAGTAATACCACGGTCGGGTCAGTGACCCCGGTCTGCGCGACAGAGCGCAAATTGTTTAGCAGCACATGCGGGTAGTGTTCGACAGGGGCAATCGGGTATTTTTTGAATAAATCAGGGAACAACCGCATCATCATTTTGCGGTCTTCCAGCATGTACGATACGCCAGACGGCGTACGCAGGTTATCCTCCAGTACATAGAACTGCGATTCGCTGGTGCGTACCAGGTCAATCCCGGCTACATGTGCATAAATCTGGTTTGGCACATTCACACCGACCATTTCCGGGCGGTATTGCGAGTTGGTCAAAATGCTGTGCGGCACAATGCCGGCCTTGATAATTTCCTGGTCATGGTAAATATCATGCAGGAACATATTCAGGGCGCGGACACGTTGCACCGCACCTTTGGAGAGATGCGCCCATTCACTGGCAGAAATCATGCGCGGGATCACGTCAAACGGAATCAGGCGCTCGGCTCCGTCTTCTTCACCGTAGACATTAAAAGTAATGCCGACACGGCGGAACAATACTTCGGCTTCAGCCCGTTTGGCCGCCAATTGCTGTGTAGGTACAGCACTCAACCAGCGGTCGTAAGCCTGGTAGATGCCACGTACATTGCCACCATACCCCTGCATTTCATCAAAAAACTGTTTGGCCGTTTGCGTCATGGTCCATGACCTTTACATTATTTGTATCTGATATCAGCAAGGTGTGTGCCAGCCAGAAAAATAGTTTTAAATCATTGAGTTAAGTAAAAACATGATTCCGAGAACATACTTAATGCACCATTAAGGTGCGTGTGAGGATGCGGTTATTGGTGCGATATTTTAGAAGTTGGATGCGTAAAGGTCTTGAAAATGCTTATTTGTAGCTGAACGATTGCTCAAATTTTTCCAGTACCTTTAAATCCACTTCGGTGGGATTGACATAAGAAATATGCACATTGTTCCACTTGTTGCGATAGGAAAATAGAAAATAGACATGCCGTTGCTTGATACTTTTATCCTGAAAACTGTTTTCCAGCTCATAGTTGAGTTTGCAGTAATTGCTGTTGCAGCTTTTTTGCACGCTGGCCTGGTTGATCAACGGCTCTTTACTGGCCTTAGTCCAAAAGCAGTTCAGTACATTTTCATGTGAGTCACCGCCATCGCACGCTGGCGTATCCACATTGATTACTACCGAGAAGAAATTGGCGTTGCCATAATACATATAGTGGTCATTGGAGTCCGCTTCCCTGACCGGCCGGAGCGGAGGTGCATCGAAAGTAATTGCCCAGCCCTGGTCCGGGATAGTCAGGGTGGTGATTTCAGCAACGGAAAGTTGGGGAAATACGCTGGTCAAGACATAGACGCAGAAAGGTAAAGCATAGCGGAGAAGATGCATGGTTCTAGACCCTATGTTTTCTTGGAGTGATCTGACTATACCATCATGCCAGTAGGGTTAAGCCACTTTGCAGGCGAAGTGGCTTAATTATTTATGCAAATTGTTGCATTTATTCAATATTCTGGATTTGTTCGCGCATTTGCTCGATCAGCACTTTTAACTGCATGGACACCTGGGTGGTTTCAATCGCAACTGATTTTGAGCCCAATGTATTCGCTTCACGATTCATTTCCTGCATAAGGAAATCCAGCTTTTTACCGACGGCGCCGCCAACGCTAAGAATACGGTCCATCTCGGTAATGTGCGAATTCAGTCTCGCCAGCTCCTCATCCACATCGGTGCGCTGCGCATACAACACGATTTCCTGGCGCACGCGGTCATCATCGGCTTGCATCGCTTCGCGCAATTTGGCGGTGAGTTTTTCCTGGTATTGCTGAATCGCTTGCGGTAATAACGGCTTCACAATACTGATTTGCTCGCGCACGCCTTGCAGCCTGTCCAGCAATACCTGTTTGAGTTTTTCGCCTTCACGCTGGCGCGCGGCAATTAGTTCGTCTATCGTCTGGCTCAATCCCTGTTGCAGACTTTCTGCCATGGCTTCAGTATCTACCGCCTCAGTTTGCAATACGCCCGGTAACTTGAAAATATCTACCAGATTTACCGGCTGTGCTTGTGGGAAGTGCTGGTTCAGGTCTTTCAAAGTCTGTGCAATCTGCGCGACCATGGTTGGGTTGAGCGCCAGTTTACTGCTACTTGCGCTATCGCTTTTCAGGCTCAACCGGCATTCCACTTTGCCGCGACCAAGCCTGGTCTGCAGCTGTTCGCGCACCAACGGTTCAAACTGGCGCAAGCTGTCTTCAATTTTGACATTCAACTCCAGGTAACGATGATTCACTGCGCGCAATTCGATCAGTAACAGGCCTGCCGGAAAGCGGGTTTCGCTGTTGGCAAAGCCAGTCATACTTAAAATGGGTTGATGATTGGTATTCTTTTTGGAAGTCATTATTCGCTCCGAGCTAAGCGGGGGATTGTATCAAAAGCGGTATCGATATGCGAAAATAGCGTTATAACAAGTTAACACAGTTTATTTCGTGTTTTCCTCAATAAAAGCCATGATTAAGTACGTTAACCATTAAGTGAAGCTCGCCAATAAAATCGATATTGCACTGCCAGTAGGCACCGTGTTGCATGACTACACCATCACACGGGTGCTGAGTCTGGGCGGGTTTAGCTTCGTCTATCTGGCACAGGATAAACAGAAAAATACTGTCGCCATCAAAGAATATATGCCGGTGACACTGGCCAAGCGCGATGGCCAGACGCATATCCGTTCTAACGGTAAAAATGAAGCCGCGTATAAACATGGCATGAAGTGCTTTTTTGAAGAAGGTCTGGCGCTGGCCAATATCGAGCACAAGAATATCGTGCGCGTGAAAAACTTCTTCCGCGCCAATAACACCGTGTATATGGTGATGAAATACGAGCGCGGCAAATCGCTGCAGGATTACATCATGGCGTTAACGCAGCCGGTGCCGGAAAACTTCATGATCCGCATGTTTGTTGAATTGCTAAATGGTTTGCGTGAGGTGCATAGCCGTAAACTGCTGCACCTGGATATCAAACCGGCCAATATTTATATCCGGCTGGATGGCTCGCCGGTGTTGCTGGACTTCGGTTCGGCACGCCAAGCCTTGTCCGAGGTGACACTGGCGCCTACTTACACGCCGGGTTTTGCACCGCCGGAACAATACATAGACCGCAAGCATTTGGGCCCGTGGAGCGATATTTACAGCATAGGTGCCAGTATGTATGCCTGCCTGCAACGTTCATCGCCGCTGGCCGCCAATATCCGCCTCAATGAAGATACACTGGTGCCGGCGATACAGCTAGGCAAGCAAATTTATTCAGAAAAACTGTTATCGATTATTGATGACTGTATGCATATTGATTACCTGCAACGGCCGCAAAGTGTGTTTTCATTGCAGAAAAAAATGATAGAGGTGCATGTGGCAGATGACGCCCGTGGCTCCCTGGTCGATAAAATTATTAAAGTGCTCACCAAACCACTATGAAACATTTGACGAAACGCTTGATGCCATGAAGTTTTCAATTGCGCAAGGCAGCCGCCAGGGGCCGCGTCCGTATAACCAGGACCGGCTGGCATACTCCTATCACAGGCATTCCATTTTGATGGTGTTGGCCGATGGAATGGGTGGTCACCAGCATGGCGATGTCGCGGCCGAAATAGCAGTCAAAACCATGGTGGAAGCCTTCCAGCGCGAATCTGACCCGCTGATCGCGCAGCCGGCGCAGTTTCTTCGTGAGCAGATCGGCCAGGTGCACGACGTGATTGAGAATGTGCGTGTGCGCAAGAAGTTATCCGAATCGCCGCGCACGACGATTGTGGTTGCCTTGATCCAGCACAACAAACTGTTTTGTGCGCATGTCGGTGATTCCCGTCTCTATCTTTACCGCAACGGCCTGGAAGAATTCCAGACCCAGGATCACTCCGTAGTGCAATCGCTATTGCGTGAAGGCAGGATCACCGCCGAGCAGATTGAGCGACACCCGCATCGCAACAAAATCTATAATTGCCTGGGTGGCGACAAACCGCCGCAAGTTGACCTGGCTGACCCTATGCCGCTCAGTGAGGGCGATGTCATTTTGCTATGCTCGGATGGTGTATGGAATACGGTGCCTGCCATCACCATGGCGCAGCATATGCTGGCCGCGAATATGCAGGATGGCGTCACGCGCCTGCTGGATGATGCCGATACCGCCAGTATCACCGTCGGTGATAACATGAGTGCCATCGCCTTGCAGTGGGGTGAAAGAAATACCGCGCCACTGGCAGTGTCTACCCTGGATTTACCAGGTGACGGAACGACCACCATGCTCAACCATGCCGGCACTATGCCCCACCCGCATGCGCTGGATCTGACTGACGACGAAATTGAAAAGGCCATTGCCGACATACAGGATGCGCTGGGCAGAACAGGCCAGCATCTCAAAAAACAAGAAACTTGAAACAGACAGGAAAATTTGAAATGACCAGACCCAGCCAACGTGCCAACGACCAGTTGCGCAGCATAGAAATCATCCGCAGCTACACCAAACACGCCGAAGGCTCAGTCTTGGTCAAATTTGGCGATACCCATGTGATTTGCACCGCCAGTATCGAAGAAAAAGTGCCAGGTTTCCTCAAAGGCAAAAACCAGGGCTGGGTGACCGCCGAATACGGCATGCTGCCACGTTCTACCGGTTCACGTATGGATCGCGAAGCTGCCCGTGGCAAACAAACCGGCCGCACCCAGGAAATCCAGCGCCTGATCGGCCGCAGCCTGCGCGCAGTAATTGACATGCAAAAGCTTGGCGAGCGCACCATCCATTTTGACTGCGACGTGATCCAGGCCGATGGCGGCACACGCACAGCCAGCATCACGGGCGCTTATGTGGCGATGGTCGATGCCGTCAGCACATTGCTGGCAAAAGGCTTGCTCACTGAAAGCCCGATCAAAGATTCAGTCGGCGCGATTTCGGTCGGTGTTTACCAGGGCATCCCAGTGCTGGACCTGGATTATATTGAAGACTCCGACTGTGATACCGACATGAATGTAGTCATGACCGGTAGCGGCGGTTTTGTCGAAATTCAGGGCACCGCCGAAGGCGAACCTTTCAGCCGCGACGCGATGAACGAGATGCTGGATCTGGCAGCCAAAGGCATTGCCGAATTATCCAAACTGCAACAACAGGCATTAGCGAAATAACATGGCACTAGCGTTCAACAAACTGGTCATCGCCTCCGGCAACAAAGGCAAAATCCGCGAAATCGCGCATGTGCTGGCACCCTTGAATATTGAGATTGTGTCGCAATCTGAATTCAATGTACCGGAGTGCCCGGAGCCGTATGAAACCTTTGTTGAAAATGCCCTGGCCAAAGCACGGCATGCCAGCCAGCATACCGGTTTACCGGCACTGGCCGATGATTCCGGTTTATGCGTGAATGCCCTGCAAGGCGCACCAGGCGTAATTTCGGCACGCTATGCAGGCTCACAACCATCAGGTAGCCTGTTGACGCAGGATGAACGCAACAACGATAAATTACTCACAGTGATGTCGCGCGAAAGTGACCGCCGTGCCTATTTTTACAGTGTGCTTGTGCTGGTGCGGTCACCCAATGATCCGCAACCGATCATTGCCGATGGCGTTTGGCTAGGTGAAATTTTGCGCGAGTTTCGCGGGTCAGAAGGGTTTGGCTATGACCCCTTGTTTATGGACCTTGAAACACGCAAGACCGTGGCTGAATTACCGCTGGAAGTGAAAAGCAAAATGAGCCATAGAGGCCAGGCCTTGGTAAAATTGCTGCAAGCTTTAGAGAAAAGTCAGTAAAAAAGTAACTGAAAGCACACGTAGGTGAAAGAAACAGCATATGACAAATGAGTGGCCCAAATGGGTGCGTGACGACGGCTCGGTGGTTTCGTGTACCGAAAAAGTCAAAGTCATGTCTGAAAACTTTGATGAACTCAAACAGATCGCCCAGGATGCGCTGGAAGATGGCTTGCTGATGGAAGTCAGCGAAGAGCAGATGCGCCAGGCTTTGCATGCGCTCGTCGATACTTTAGTTAATCCTTACAACAAGATATAGGCTTGCCAACATGGCAAGCGCCTCACCGCAACAAATCCTCCACGACGTTTTCGGTTACAACCAGTTTCGCCACCAGCAACAAGCCATTGTTGAACATGTGATTAGTGGGCAGGATGCGCTGGTGCTCATGCCCACCGGTGGCGGTAAATCCCTGTGTTACCAGATTCCAGCCCTTGCACGTGACGGCCTTGCGATTGTCGTCTCACCCTTGATCGCCCTGATGCAAGACCAGGTGGAAGCCCTGCAACAACTAGGCGTCAACGCTGCCTTCCTGAATTCCAGCTTAAGCGCTGAAGACAATGCCCGTATTACCCGCGAGGTGGTCAGCGGTGAAATCAAATTACTCTATGTCGCGCCTGAGCGTCTGATGGTTGGCAGCTTTTTAAGCCTGCTCGATGAAGTGCAGCAGCACACAGGCCTCGCCCTGTTTGCGATTGACGAAGCGCATTGCGTCTCGCAATGGGGCCATGATTTCCGGCCAGAATACCGCCAGCTCACCGTGTTGCACAACCGCTTCCCCGATGTGCCGCGTATCGCGCTCACCGCCACCGCAGATGCACCGACGCGTGCCGAGATCATCAGCCAGCTCAACCTCGAAAACGCCCGCCAGTTTGTCTCCAGTTTTGACCGCCCGAATATCCGCTATCAGGTTGGCATCAAAAACAATGCCCGCCAGCAATTGCAGGCATTCCTGGATTGTGAACACGCTAACGATGCAGGCATCATTTATTGCCTGTCACGCAAAAAAGTTGAAGAAACCGCCGCCTGGCTGGTTGAAAAAGGCTGGTCGGCACTGCCTTATCATGCCGGGTTGCCCGCGCAATTACGCGAACACCACCAGCGCCGCTTCCTCCGTGAAGAAGGCATTATCATGGTGGCGACGATTGCTTTTGGCATGGGCATTGATAAACCCAACGTCCGCTTCGTCGCGCATCTGGACCTGCCAAAAAGCATGGAAGGCTATTACCAGGAAACCGGCCGCGCCGGGCGGGATGGCCTGCCTGCCAATGCCTGGATGGTCTACGGCATGGGCGATGTCGTCTCCATGCGGCAAATGCTGGATAGCGGCGAGGCCTCAGAAGAGCGCAAACGGCTGGAAAGGTTAAAGCTGGATGCCTTGCTAGGCTACTGCGAATCTACCGCCTGCCGCCACCAGAGCATATTGCGTTACTTCGGCGAAAGCCATCCCGGCGCCTGTGAACAATGCGATAACTGCCTGCATCCGGTAGAAACCTGGCAAGCCACCCAGGTCGCGCAGATGGCACTCTCCTGCGTCTTCCGTACCGGGCAAAGATTCGGTGTCGGCCATTTAATTGATGTGCTCACCGGCAAAGTCACCGCGCAAGTCGAGCGCTTTAATCATGACAAAGTCAGCACCTTCGGCATAGGTAAAACCCTCAACCAAAACCAGTGGAGCGGTGTCTATCGCCAACTGATTGCAGCGGGATTTCTGGAAGCAGATATGGCTGCCTACGGCGGCTTAAAACTGACTGAAGCTGCACGGCCAGTATTAAAAGGCGAGCAAGAAGTCTGGCTACGCCGCGATGCCGAACCCGAAAAGCGCATGAGCAAAGCGGAACGCAGCGCCCGCGCCAAAGAAATATTTGAAGGTGCGAACGATGATCCGCTCTGGCAAGCACTAAAAGCCAAACGGCTGGAACTGGCAAGAGAGCAGGGCGTGCCACCGTATGTGATTTTTCACGATAGTACTTTGCTGGAAATTCATAATCGCAAACCACAGACTTTGGATGAAATGGGGCAGATCAGCGGGATAGGGCAGGCGAAACTACAGAAATATGGGGATGCATTTTTGCAGACAATGGCAACAGAACTTTAATTTCTGTAAGAATAAATAGCTGTGATGAAGTTAACTATCTAATGATTTAGTAAATGCAATTATCTTTTTACTAATCTAATTTGCAATTGAAAGAATACTAAAAATGGCTAATTCTGATTTAACCAAGGTGCTTAGATTTATTGAGGAAAACATAAGGGTTACAGAACAGACTTCCATTGAATATCTTGACTCTCAAGGTGTTGTTGATCGACTGAAAATTAAACAGAATCACATCATCTTTGGAAGGCGAGGCTCAGGTAAATCTTTGTTGCTTAAGTCTTTAAGAAATATTGCGACGGTGGAGTGTATTAGTATAAATCTTGAAGACTTCAAAGATATTAGCTTTCCAAACTCAATTATCCAAGTCCAAAAGGCTGTTATAAAACAGTTATTAAGCAAAATTTCTCTTTATAAATTGCTTTTAGAACCCCGTAGGTTTTGTACAGCTTATCAATTAAAAGCTAGACTAAAAAAGCAGTATGAATCTCTTGATCAGCATTTATCTGAACCAGATGAATATGATCAAGATATGAAAATAAAGCAATCTAGACAGGCAAGTGCAAAGTTAACTGGTAAAACCTCATTCGGAGACGGTGAAGGATCTTTTGGTGGAGTGAATGAAACCGAGGTTTCAAAAAAAGTAAAAATTGATAAGCTCGATATTTTGAAAAATGATCTTCCAAAGATTAAGGAGTTATTCAAAGATGTTTCCGATTATTTGGGAAAAGATATTTTTTTAATTTTAGATGACTTTTATTTCATCAGAAAAGATGATCAACCCTATTTTATTGATTTCTTTCATCGGGTATCAAAAAACACTCCTTTGTATCTGAAAGTGGCAACAATTCAGCATAGAAGCAAGTTATATGTTCAAGATAAAAGTTATGTTGGAGTTGAATTACAACATGATGCACAAGCTGTATATCTAGATTACAGCTTACAAGATTTTGAACGGTTAGTTTCTTTCAAAAAAGACCTTTTGAAGCATATTAATCAAAAAGCCGGTGTGACTATTGATTTCAGCAGTTTGATTACAGAAAACGCATTCAGGTTTTTATGCTTAGCTTCTGGCGGTGTGCCTAGAGACTTTTTTAGCCTGTTAATTTCTCTTGAGCCGCTTTTTAGTGATGCTCGTGCTGTATCAAAGCCAAATGTTATTGAAAAAGCTATAGAAAATATAAAAAATAAAATGGAAGCATTGAGAAAAGATGCTTCTGATGAGGAGCATCAACTAGAACAATATTTAGCAATAATTAGATCCGAAATAATTGATGGTAAAAGATGGAATGCTTTTTTATTATCGAATGTTGATATTCAAAAATATCCTCAAATTAATCAGGCAATTAAAGAACTTGTTGATCTCAGATTTATTCATTTAGTTAATCCAAATACAAGTTCTTCAAATAGTGATGGAACACGTTACTCTGCTTATATGCTCGATATTGGATTATTTCCAAATGCTAACCCGCGAGACTTCCAGCAAATAGAGCCCGGACAAACCGATGAAAAACATAGACAAGACAAAATGAGATCTGCTCCAAAATTAAATTTGGAGTTTTTGAATAGTGAGGTCCAGAAGTTAGGTCTGGGTGACAGCCTCGTTACAACTGAAACTACAAGTTCATAGAAGAACTAAAGATCTCCTAGAAGAAAAGGCTCAGTGCTTGAGTAAAAATCAAGCCATGAGTAAGTAGGTTTATAAAATTTTTTGAGTATTTGTTAGCCTGTTGTTTTTAATAACAGCTTCAAAGTTGGCCAAACATTCTCCAATATTTTGCGTTGCGCGTTCACATTCGGATGCAGCCCATCTTCCAGCACCAGATCACTGTGACCACTAATCCCATCCAGGAAAAATGGCACAAATGGTGTTTTGTATTTTTCCGATAAATCCAGGTAAACCGCTTTAAAACCATTAGTATATTTCGGACCATAATTCGGCGGGATAAACATGCCTAATAAAACTACCTGCGCATTCGCTTGCTGGCTGGCCTGAATCATTTTTTCCAAGTTGTTTTTCATTGCATCCAGCGGTAAGGCGCGCAGGCCGTCATTGGCGCCTAGTTCTATCACGACGATACTAGGTTTAAACTGTTTGAGTGCTGCGGGTAATCGGCTGAGTCCACCGGCAGTTGTTTCACCGCTGACACTGGCGTTGGCAACTTCGTAGGGCAATTGGTTGTCTTTCACTCGTTGTGCCAGCAGACTGACCCAGCCTTGTGCCTGGGGAATTCTGTAGGCGGCGGATAAGCTATCGCCAAATACCAGTATCGTTTGTTTGGATGCAGCCTCTGCCATGACTAAGTTTGTAAACAATAAACCAGGTAACACGATCAATATCTTTAGAAATCGGAACATCATTAATGCAAAGCCCTTATGCTGTTGAAGCGCTGTCTTTAAGTAAATCTGTTGTGAGCAATGATACAACAATCCCCATTTTGACTAATTTGAATCTTGCCGTACCCAAGGGTGAGAGGCTGGCAATCATTGGGAGTTCCGGTTCCGGTAAATCTACTTTGCTGGGCCTGCTGGCGGGGTTGGATACGGCGAGTAGCGGAAAAGTCCTGATTGCCGGTAAAGATATTGGGCAGATGGATGAAGATGGCCGTGCGGCTGTGCGTGCCGAGCATATGGGCTTTGTGTTTCAATCATTCCAGTTGCTGGGCTCACTGACCGCGCTGGAAAATGTGATGTTGCCTTTGCAGTTAGCAGGTCGCCGTGATGCGCAGGCGATTGCGATAGCGGCACTGGAAAGCGTAGGCCTGGCAGCGCGTGGCACACATTACCCAAAACAGTTATCAGGTGGCGAACAGCAGCGGGTAGCGATTGCCCGGGCATTTGCGGCCAAGCCTTCTATTTTATTTGCCGATGAGCCGACCGGTAATCTGGATGTCGCGACCGGGGAAGCAATTATCAAATTGCTGTTTGATTTAAATGCGAAGAGCGGTACGACGCTGGTGCTGGTCACGCATGATATGAACCTGGCAAGGCGTTGTCAGCGCGTGCTGAATTTGCAGAATGGTGTACTTAGCGAGATCACCATTCCCAACACATATGCGGGAGCACATTAATGCTTGCGTTCTCGATTGCCTGGCGCCAGTTTCGCAGCCTGTGGTCTTCCGGCGAAATCCGTGTATTGCTGTTTGCGCTGATATTGGCAGTCACGGCGACCACCTCAGTCAGTTTCTTTACTGACCGTATCAAGTCCAGCATGCAAACCCAGGGCAATGTGCTGCTGGGGGCGGATCTGGTGGTGAATTCTGACCATGTCATCCCGCCAGCTTACCTGGCGGAAGCGCAACGCCGCCAGTACCAGACCACGCAGGCGCTGGAATTTTCCAGCATGGTGCTGAAAGGGGAGCGTAGTGAGCTGGCCGAGATCAAGGCGGTGGAAGCTGGTTTTCCATTACGAGGTCATTTGACCATCAGCAAACAGTCAACGACTTCGGCAAAAGCGGAACCATCTTCGACAGATATTCCTGCTCCCGGCACGGTGTGGATGGAGCCGCGACTGGCGCAAAAATTCGCATTGAAGATAGGTGATGAAGTCAGCGTTGGTGAAAGCCAGTTTACCCTCGCGGCATTTGTATTGCAGGAGCCATCGCGTGGCGGTGATATGTTCAGTATTGCGCCGCGCTTGTTTATGAACAGCGCCGATGTGCCTGCCACCAATCTGGTTCAATTTGGCAGCCGGGTGAAATACCAGTTGCTGGTCGCAGCCAATATGGATGGCGCAGCGGTGAACCAGGCGATGGAAGACTATGCCGAATGGCTGAAACCGCAGTTAGCCCGAGGTGAGCGCGTAGATGATATCCGCAGTGCCAGGCCAGAAATGCGTAATGCGCTAAACAAGGCGCAACAATTCCTCGGTATTGCCTCCATGGTCGGCGTGATTCTGGCGATGGTGGCGATGTTGCTGGCGAGTATCCCCTATGTGCAGAAAAGTTTGGATGCGTATGCCTTGATGCGCTGTTTTGGCGCGACCAAAAAACTGATTACGCAGATTCTGCTTTACCAAACCTTGCTGCTGGCGTTGGTCGGCAGTTTGGTCGGGTGTTTGCTGGGTTTTGCCGCGCAATATGGTTTAGCCATCCTGGCGGGCCGCCTGTTTGTAGAGACGTTGCCAGCACCCGGCTGGATGCCGGTTTTTCTTGGTTTGGCTACCGGCTTTGCCACCTTGCTGACTGTGGTGTGGCCGCAACTGATGCGCCTGCGCGCCGTACCTGCATTACGCATTCTTCGCCAGGACCTGGAAGGAAATGTGCGTATGAATGTCATTGTATTTATCCCTGCATTTCTGGTGCTGGCAGGGCTGGTGTTCTGGCATGCAGGGGATATCAAACTGGCCGGGATTGTATTCGCTGCGTTATTGGCATTGGTCGTGGTTGCCGGTTTGCTGGCATTGGCCGGGTTGCGACTCGTTCAGTCGTTTAGCGTGCAAAACTTTGGCGTAATCAAGCTGGGTTTAATGGGTTTAAGGCGCCGTCCGATCCTGACCATCGCCCAGGTAGTTGGCTTAAGCATGGGCCTGATGGCGATATTGCTGCTGGCATTCGTGCGTAATGACCTGCTGAAAAACTGGCAAAGCTCGTTACCAGTAGATGCGCCTAACCGCTTTGTCATCAATATCCAGGCAGACCAGATTCCGGGTATTAATCAGGTGCTCACTGCGAATGCCATCCAGCATGCTGACATTTTCCCCATGGTGCGCGCACGCTTACAAGCGGTGAATGGCAAACCGCTTAATATCGAGAATTACAAAGATGACCGCGCCAAGCGCCTGGCCGAGCGCGAATTCAATTTATCTTGGGCAGCGAAGATGCAGGCTGATAACGAGCTGGTGGCCGGACAGTGGTGGCAAGCCGAAGATGCAGGCAAACCGCTGCTGTCTCTAGAGCAGGGGCTGGCCGAGACACTCAATTTAGAGCTGGGCGATAAGTTGACTTATGATGTGGCGGGCACTCAACTTGAACTGACCATTTCCAGCTTGCGCAAGGTGGAGTGGAACAGCATGCACGTTAACTTTTTTGCGGTGACGCCACCGAAAGTGCTTAATGATTATGCTGCCAATTACCTCACCAGCTTTCACCTGCCTGAAGGCAAGGAAGAAGCGCTGAACCAGTTGGTCAGGAAATTCCCCAATCTGACCATTATCAATGTCGCCGCGGTGATGGAGCAGATTCAAAGCCTGATCAGCAAAATGAGTTATGCGATTGAATTTGTATTCGGCTTTAGCCTGTTGGCAGGCCTGGCAGTGTTGTATGCCGCCCTGATGGCAACCCGCGAGGAGAGGGTGCGCGAAAGCACATTGATGCGGGTACTGGGTGCTTCAAGAAAACAGGTGGTACTGGCCATGCTGGTGGAATTTTTATGCATAGGCGTACTGGCCAGTGTCGTCGCCAATATTTTTACCAATATTGCTGCTTACTATCTGGCGACGCTGGTGCTGGATATGGAATACCAGTTCAACGCCTGGTTAAGTGTGCAGGCCTTGCTGGCTGCGATTGTGCTGGTGCCATTCTCGGCCTGGCTGGTGGCGCGTAACCAGTTTAACCAGCCGCCCAGGGTGTTGTTGCAAAGCATATAAACACCGGGTGTATTACGGTTACGCGGTAAAATACGCACATGATCCCGATTTACCCTGCCAACAGTTTGAGTGACGCACCCTTGCAAGGCGACGTCACGCTGAGCGGCCTCACCAACCCGCCGCCGCTTTCGCTGTATATCCATATTCCCTGGTGTGTACGCAAATGCCCATACTGCGACTTCAACTCCCACGAAGCACGCCAGGAAATCCCCGAAGCTGCCTATGTCGATGCACTGATTGCCGACCTCGAACAAGCCACGCCACTGGTGTGGGGCCGCAAAATCCGTAGCGTGTTTTTTGGTGGCGGCACGCCCAGTATTTTCTCTGCCGAGTCGATTGATAAAATCCTCAGCCATGTGCGTATGCTCACGCCGCTGGAATATGGCGCCGAAGTCACACTGGAAGCCAACCCCGGCACAGTCGATATTGCCAATTTCAGGGGGTATCGGGATGCTGGTGTGAACAGGGTTTCGCTGGGCATACAGAGTTTCCAGCCGCAGTACCTTAAAGCGCTGGGCCGTATCCATGACAGGGAGCAGGCACTGGCAGCAGCTGAGCTGGCGTTGAATACCTTCGAAAAGGTCAACCTGGATGTGATGTATGCATTGCCGGAGCAGAGCCTGGAAGATGCATTGCTAGATGCTGAAACTGCCTGCCAGATCAAGCCCGCGCATCTGTCGTTCTACCACCTGACGCTGGAACCCAACACACCGTTTCACCGCACGCCACCGAGCCTGCCGGATGACGATACCAGCGCCACCATGCAGGAAGAGATCGAGAAGATACTTGCCGCTAATGGCTACCAGCATTACGAAACATCGGGCTTTGCCCAGCCCGGTCAGCAATGCCAGCACAACCTGAATTACTGGACCTTTGGCGATTACCTGGGCATCGGTGCAGGGGCGCATTCCAAGCTGAGTTTTCACGACAGGATCATTCGCCAGAGCCGGCATAAGCATCCGAAGAGATATCTGGAATCTGTGACCACAGGGCAGATGGTGGATAGTGAATGGCAGATTGGGCGTGAGGATCTGGCGTTTGAATTTATGATGAATGCGTTGCGATTGGTGGATGGTGTAGAAGCGGGATTGTTTCAGCAACGGACGGGATTGCCGTTGAGAGTGATTCAGGCGCAGATGGAAGAGGCGCAGCGGAAGGGTTTGCTGGAGCAGGTTGGGGGAGTGATTAAACCGACATTATTGGGGCAGAGGTTTTTGAATACGCTGTTGGAAATATTTTTGCCGGAATAGGTAAGTTTCTAATGCAGTTGGCGCGGCACAATGTTGCAGGGCCTGCTGTGTGCACACAGCATGGCTGCCATGGGCAGAATCGGTGAGCCCTGCAGCATTCCGTCATTCCGGCGTAGGCCGGAATCCAGGCGAGATGGATGCTTAGCTTAGTTTTAATTCAAGAGCGGATCCTGCGCTTGCTGTATATCTTAAAATTAGTAATTCTTCAGAATATTCAGCATTCTCTTTCGCCTCTCGGCGAGTTACTTTTCTTTGTTTGCCCAAAGAATAAGTAACCAAAAGAAATGCACCCTAGCTTCCGCTTATTTCCTGTGTTGCTCGCCAAAATAAGCGGTCGCGAAACTCGACCTGGCAGCTCACACAGAACGTGAGCTGCTGCGGGACTCAAACAAACGCTCCCTTCATCTTGTTTTGCCTGCGCTACTCAAAACCATCACGTTGAAACAGTGGTTGAATGCAATGGACAGAGGGCGCTAAGTAACTGTTTTAATTTCAAATGCTAAAACCAACAAACCAATTCCATATGTTTTGTTGTTTTTATTTGAATGACTGAGCGGGGATGAATGCGACGAGTCTCAGCCTAACTGAATGCGTAGTGTTTTTCCGGGCCCCTATCTGACGCGCCGAGTAGCACAGTCAGCGTGGGAGGTTTCGGCCAGCGTCTGTTTGAGTTCCGCAACAAGCCACGTTGGGTGTGGCTTGTCAGGGCGAGTTTCGTTGGCCGCCCACGTTGACGAGCAACGCAGGAAATAAGCGGAAGCTAGGGTGTCCTGTTCTTTGCCTTCTTTCTTATGGACAAGCATAATAAAGAGGGTCGCCTAGAGGCGAAAAAGAATCCATCAAAGTTCGATGAATGTATCAATCAACAGAGCGGCCTTTTCTCTGCAATCCCCAAACCACAACCAACACCAATAACAACAATCCACTACTCACAATCATCACCAAATGCGGTTGTTTGGATAAACTCTTCACCGACATATGCCCCAGCGCCTTAATATTCGACTGAAAGTTATACCGCACCTGGGCTGTTAATCCCGATGCCGAAGATTTTACATTATTCAGTTTCATCCATGCTGGTACCTGAATAGACGGCAAACTCAAGCTAGGAAAGATACTTCCCGATTGCTCCCACTGCCGCATCTGCAAACTCATCACCAACCCTGTCGGCGTAGCAAATACTTGCGGGTCTGCCTCATCCGCTTTCTTAATGCGATGTGTCACCGTATGCAAAGCCTGTGCATTCGGCACTGCAATCAATTGCGCAGAGTCCACGCGCTGATCGGCAGTCAGCAGAATGCCACGGCCGCGGCTAAAGGTGAGTGATTGCTGCACAAAGCGCTGCTGTAACACCGGGCTTTGCGGATATAGCTTGGCGGCCAGGCTGTTGATACTCTCGCCTGGTAACAGCGGCCATAACATCGATTGTTCGTGCTTGGGATTGGCAATGCCGAAGGCTGCCTGTGCGGGTTGACGAACCAGCCCAACCATTAAGCCAAGGCCAAGCATCAATCCTGCCATCATCAGCCAATGTGATCTGCGATTCCACTGGAGATGAGGCAGGCGTGTCATCAGCGCCCTAACTGTTCCCTGGCTTGCGCGATGGCGCGGCGGACTTGTTCGGGGGCGGTGCCGCCGGTGTGGTTACGGCTGGCGACTGAGCCTTCGAGCGTCAGGACTTCAAATACATCATCACCAATTGTTGCGCTGAATGCCTGTAACTCTGCCAGGCTGAATTCTGCCAGGTCACGGCCAGACTCAACGCCCGCTTTGACGGCGTGAGCGACGACTTCATGCGCATCACGGAACGGCATGCCTTTTTTCACCAGATAATCGGCCAGGTCGGTGGCGGTGGCAAAACCTTCCAGCGCTGCCTGGCGCATATTGTCGGCTTTGACGGTGATGCCGCGCAGCATGTCGGCGTAAATCTGCAAAGTCACCAGCAGGGTGTCGGCCACGTCAAACAGTGGCTCTTTATCTTCCTGGTTGTCTTTGTTATAGGCCAGAGGCTGGCCTTTCATCAGGGTCAGCAGGCCAACCAGATGCCCATACACTCGTCCTGTTTTACCACGCACCAGTTCCGGCACATCCGGGTTTTTCTTTTGCGGCATGATGGAAGAGCCGGTACAGAAGCGGTCGGCAATATCGATAAAACCGAATCTTGGGCTCATCCATAAAATCAGTTCTTCGGAAAAGCGTGACAGGTGCATCATCAGCAGCGAGGCGGCGGCATTAAATTCAATCGCGAAATCACGGTCTGATACCGCGTCCAGCGAGTTCTGGCAGACGCTATCAAAGCCTAATAATTCGGCGACCAGTTCACGGTTGATCGGGTAGCTGGTACCGGCCAAGGCAGCAGCACCTAGCGGCAGACGGTTGATACGCTTGCGTGCATCGGCAAAGCGTTCGACATCGCGGTTCAGCATTTCAAAATAGGCCATCAGGTGATGGCCGAAAGTCACCGGTTGCGCCACTTGCAGATGAGTGAAGCCTGGCATAATGGTGGCGGCATTTTGTTCTGCCAGATCCAGCAGAGAGGTTTGCAGGGCACGGATACCGGCAATGGTGTCATCAACCACGCTACGCAACCATAAGCGCACATCGGTGGCGACCTGGTCATTACGTGAGCGGCCGGTGTGCAGGCGTTTGCCGGCATCGCCGATTTTCTCGGTCAGGCGTCTTTCGATGTTCAGGTGCACATCTTCCAGGTCCAGCAGCCATTCAAATTGGCCGGCTTCAATCTCGGCCAGGATTTCGCCGAGGCCGCGTTTGATATCTTCAACATCCTGTGTAGAAATAATGTTTTGTGCACCCAGCATGGTGGCATGCGCGATCGAACCCTGGATATCAAATGCAGCCAGGCGTTTGTCGAAGTCAACCGAAGCGGTATAACGTTTGACCAGCTCAGCCACCGGCTCATTGAAACGACCGGACCAGGCCTGGTCTTTTTGATGCAGCGAAGATTGTGGTGTGGATTGCGAAGTTGTCAAAGCAAAAATTCTTTCTGCCAGAAATTGGGCGTCTAGCGCATGCTTGCGCCACTGGCGCTTAATACTTATGATGCTGGCACGACATTATAAATGAAACGCGCGATTAAGTGATTGAGCGAGATAAAGTGCGAGGCGCACGGAGCCCATTGACCGAAATAATATGCGACATGCAGCACGGTTGCGAGGTTGTGTTTGGAAAAACTGGCGCAGCTGGCAGTAAGCTTTATGGACAGCTCGTTAGCGCTTTTGCTCGCTTCGTATTTCATGAACGGACATCCCTTCGTGCGTAAAACTAACCGCATCCCGAATTTCCGTAATCTGGGCATACATTTACGCGTGCTGTTAATGCATGCCGGTTTGCTGGGATTATTAACGGTCTATGATGGCCAGCCGGGCTGGAGCGTTGGGCTCTGGGCCGGTGACCTGGTGCAATTGGCGGGGCAATGGTTACCGCCGCTGTTATTGACCATGGGCGGCTTGACCCTGCTTTATCCGATCATTCTAAGATTACCTTATATTGCCGGCTTGGCTGCTATAACGACATTAACGTTAGTGCTCACTTCTTTGTCAGCCTATGCATATCATGTGTGGATTTCGCCTTTAGCGATGACACAATACACACAAGTCCTGCTGCTTTGCCTGGGGGATATCGCCTTAAGCCTGTATTACCTTGATTTATTGCAGCGCGCCTATTCCCCGGCCATTGCCGAAGCCCGCTTGCAGGCATTGCAGGCACGCATCCGCCCGCACTTTTTATTCAATAGCCTGAATGCAGTATTGTCGCTGATACGCAGCCAGCCACAACGTGCCGAGACTGCACTGGAAGATATGGCGGAGCTGTTCCGCGTGCTCATGGCGGATAATCGCGCACTGGTGCCTTTATCGCAGGAAATCACACTTTGCCAGCAATATCTGAGTATTGAAAAGCTGCGCCTGGATGAACGTTTGCAGGTTGAATGGCATATTGCGGAAATACCTTCCACACTGATGATTCCGCCACTGATTCTGCAACCGCTGCTGGAAAATGCGGTATACCACGGGATAGAAACGCTGTCCCAGGGTGGCACTATCGTGATCAATATCACTACCAGCGCCCAAAGCCTGCTGTTGCGTATCAGTAACCCGCTGTCGCCGCGCCCGGAAAAAACCGGTGGCAACAAAATGGCGCTCAAAAATATCCGTGAGCGTTTGCGGTTGCATTACGACCTGGAAGCCCAGCTCAGGCAATATGAAGAGCACGGGCAATATGTGGTTGAGATCAGCATCCCGACCCGGCCTTTATCCGAGGTTTCGCATGGCTAGGCAGCAATTGCTGATTGTCGATGATGAGCCGCTGGCAAGACAACGCTTGCGCGACCTGGTCGGCGATATTGGTGGTTATACGGTGGTTGGCGAAGCTGCGAATGGTGTAGAGGCGATGGCAGTATTACAAAACCAGCAGGTGGATATCGCTTTGGTGGATATCCGTATGCCGGTGATGGATGGCATTGAGCTGGCGCAACATATCCGTCAATTACCAAGGCCGCCCAACCTGATTTTTACCACTGCTTACGATCATTATGCCTTGCAGGCGTTTGACCTGAATGCCATTGATTACCTGTTAAAACCCATACGTGCCGAGCGTTTATCCGCAGCTTTAACCAAAGCTCGCCCATTGAATTTAAAGCAGTCGCAAGGCCTGCAATCATTGCAGGAAACGCGCCAGCATTTGAGCATACATGAGCGCGGCAGGGTGTTGCTGATTGCGGTGGATGAAGTATTGTATTTCCGTGCTGAGTTGAAATATGTCACGGTAAGGACACAGTCAAAAAGCTACTTGCTGGAAATGTCGCTAAACCAGCTGGAGCAGAATTACGCTGACCGATTTGTGCGTGTACACAGGAATGCGCTGGTAGCAAAGCACGCGATAGCCGGGTATGAAAAACAACGTATACAGCAAAATGCAGAAACCGAAAAGCCTGGCGAATTGAGTTGGGTGGTGTTGATTAAAGGCATTCCAGAAACACTTGTGGTCAGCCGTAGACACCAGCATATGATCAGGGCCGTATGAAACGGCCCTGAATCGCTAGCTAAAATTTAAACCATATCTATTTAAGGTTTTTCTTCTGTTCTGCTTGTTCAATCACTTTTGCAGCCCAGTCTTTACCGCCCAGCCCAAACGCAATCGCCAGTGCCAGGAACACGGCACCAAATACAATCACAAACAGGGCATGAATCAACTGCATGCCTATCCCTAATTGTTCCAGACCAATGAAAATCGCCAGAATCTGGATGCAATATTCAGCTGACGTACTGATAATCAGCGCTTGCTCGAATTTAATGCTGTGCAACCAGGCAAACACCAGGCGGTTGATAAAACGAGCAAACAAGGTACCGAAGATCACCACCAGGATAGCGACAATAATGTGTGGCAGATAGCTGGCAAGTTCACGCAATAACATCGCCACTTCTGTCATGCCAAGTGAATTGGCGCAGGTAATCACAAACAGCAAAATGACCAACCAGTAAACTACCTGGCTGATGATGCCACTGAGCGTGACATTCAAATTGGCGCTACGCATAAATGATTCGAGGCCGGAACGTTTGGCAAAGGCGTCAAACTGGGTGATTTCCAGCAGGCGTTTCACGCCGATACGCACCAGTTTAGCGACCAGCCAGCCGAAAAACAGGATGACAATGACTGCGAGCAATTTGGGGACAAAGTTGACTAGCTCAATCCAGAATTGATTGAGTGAAGAAAGAAAAATATCGATTTGATACTGCATGGCAGCCCTCCGTTTTTATCGTTAATACTTTAATTTTAGGAAAGACAAAATAAGTGAGCGGGAGTCAGGATGAGTACCGCGCAACGCAGCAATTTGCCTGCGTAACAACTTAATTTCGTGTTTCCTTAGCAAAGTTTCTGCTGTAAAGCTTCGTTAGCATAACTCAATCCGACCGGGCTGTGGCGTAAAAGGTTCTTGAAAAAGCAGCTGGTATTGAAGCTGCGCAGACGGCCAATCCCCTATGTTAAAATGGCGGAATGACTACCGTTAACCCTCCAAAATCCCTGGTGATTGCCTCGCGTGAAAGTGCATTGGCGATGTGGCAAGCCAGACATATCCAGGCCCGCTTACAAGCGCTTTACCCGCAGTGTGACGTCAGCATTTTAGGCATGACCACGACCGGCGACCAGATTCTGGATTCACCTTTATCTCGCATAGGCGGCAAAGGCTTGTTTGTAAAAGAGTTGGAAAATGCACTGGCGGATGGTAGTGCTGATCTCGCCGTGCACAGCATGAAAGACGTACCCATGCATTTGCCGGAAGGCTTTGCATTAGCAGCTACCGGTGAGCGTGAGGATCCGCGAGATGCATTTGTCTCCAATACCTATGCCAGCCTGGAAGAGTTGCCGGATGGCAGCATCGTCGGCACTTCCAGCTTGCGCCGGCAAAGCCAGATTCAGGCGCGTTTCCCTAGCCTGAAAATAGAATCCTTGCGCGGCAATGTGCAGACCCGCTTACGTAAGCTGGATGAAAACCAGTATGCCGTCATTATTCTGGCAGCTGCCGGTTTGATCCGCCTGGGTCTGGGTGAGCGTATTAAAGGCTTTATTGATCCGGCACACAGTATCCCGGCGGTAGGCCAGGGCGCTTTGGGCATTGAAATCAACGCCAGCCGCACCGATTTGATCGAGATTCTGGCGCCGCTCAACCATATTGATACCCAATTATGTGTAGAGGCTGAGCGTGGTTTTAGCCGTGCGTTGGCCGGCAGTTGTACCGTACCGCTGGGGGCTTATGCGACTAAACAGGGCGATACGATTTCTATGCAAGGGTTTGTCGCCAGCGTTGATGGTCAGCAGATGCTCAAAGAATCCGTTACTGGTGATGCCGTGTTGGCAGAGAAGCTCGGGCAACAACTGGCGCAACAGCTGGTCGCCCGTGGGGCGGATAAGATCCTGGCAGCGCTGGACGGCGTAAAATGACGCAGCCGCTGGCAGGTGTGCATATTGCAGTCACCCGCCCGCCGGAACAGGCGACCAAACTGAATGCGGCGATTGCACAGGCAGGTGGTTCGGTGATCTCATTCCCGTTGCTGGATATCGCCAGCCTGCCTGATCTCTCAGCATTCCATGCTGCCATCACACCGCTGGACCAGTTTGACCGGGCCATTTTTATCAGTAGCAATGCTGTGCAATATGGCATGCCGTTGTTGCAACAAGCTTCACTGCCTGCCAGATTGAAGTTCGCTGCGATTGGGCCAACCACAGCTAGCGCTTTAGGGTCTTTTGGGGTGGCTGAAGTATTAAAGCCGTCTGACCGTTTCGATAGCGAATCGCTGCTGGCATTGCCGGAATTGCAACAGATGCAGGGTCAGCGTGTGTTGATAGTCCGTGGTGTCGGTGGGCGTGAAGTATTGGCCGATACCTTGAAACAACGCGGTGCCGATGTGGTGTTCGGAGAATGTTACAGGCGTGTCAACCCGCAGAAAAATGCGGATGTATTGGCGCAGGCTTATGCCGGCAACCAGTTACAGGCCATTATTATTACCAGCTCGGAAGCGTTACGTTTTTTGCTTGATGTGGCTGGCGAATCAGACTGGCTTAAGGCTGTGCCGCTGTTTGTGAATCATGACCGCATTGCTGAACAAGCGCAGTCACATGGCCTAAAAGTGATCAGTGCCGGGCAACCCGGCGATGAAGCCATGCTGCAATTACTGACCAAGCATTTTCAATCTCAATAGTAAATTTATTTCGAAAGCATTAAAAAATGCTTGACATAAATAACTATATAACTAATTATTTAGTTATGAAGTTAATCACACATATCCCGGAAGCCTGGTCGGATATTTCGGACCTGTTTGTTGCATTAGGTGATGCACACCGGCAACGAATTTTGCTATCGTTTGACAAGAACGAGCGCCTGACCATTTTACAAATTGCCGAGAATTCAAAACTCAGTCGCACCGCCGTCACACATCACCTGAAGGTGCTTGAACGCGGCGGCGCCTTGCAAAGCGAGAAAATTGGCCGCGAAGTGTATTTCTGGGTCAAAAAAGACTGGATGCAGCAGGCGCTGCAAAACGTGATGACTTATCTAAAAGAAGAGATATAAGGGGAATTGGATGCTTGCCAGCATTTTGAGAGTGTTATGCCGTTTGGTATTTAGAGTACGTGTATTAGGCCTTGAAAATATTCCGGCGGAAGACCGCTTACTGATTATCGCCAATCATGAATCTTTACTGGATGGCATGCTGATTGGCCTGTTTTTACCCAAGCGCGCGACGTTTGTTGTACACAGTGACGTGTTAAAGAATCCGTTTTTCAGAGGGATCTTGAGTCTGACGCCCCATGTGGCAGTCAACCCGACCAGCCCGTTAGCCATGAAAAAAGTCATTCAACGCTTGAATGCAGGTGAAAACGTGGTGATCTTCCCGGAAGGGCGTATCACCTCAACCGGTGCCCTGATGAAAGTCTATGATGGCCCCGGTTTTGTTGCCGCAAAAACCGCCGTCAAAGTATTGCCGGTGCGGGTGGAAGGTGCTGCGCAATCTTATTTTGGTCGCTTGTCTGCCGCACATCCGCGTAAATTATTTCCTAAAGTGACGCTGACGGTATTGCCAACCACTGAAATAAATACTGATTCCGGGGGGGATGCACCGCTTACCAGCAAGCAACGCCGGCGCATTGCAGGCGTTGCCATGCGCAAGATCATGCAGGACCTGCTGTACCAGACCAAGCAAAGCACCACTTTATTTGAGACTTTACTGGAAACCATCGCCAAATCCGGCAGCGGTATGAAGGTGATCGAAGACCTGAATCTGGTGGAAGAAACTTACCAGGATCTGTTGAAGAAAAGCCTGGCCTTGGGCCGGTTGGCCTGCAAAGTAAGCCAGCCGAATGAAGCCGTTGGCGTGTTGATGCCGAATGTGACGAATACCGCTGCGCTAATTTTGGGCATGACTGCGTTCAAGCGTATCCCTGCCATGCTCAATTACACGGCGGGTACTGCCGGCCTGCAAAATGCCTGTATTGCTGCCAAAATCCGTACCGTGATGACCTCGCGCAAGTTTCTGGAAACCGCCAAGCTGCAAGAGGTGGTCGCGCAGTTAAAAGACATCAAGATTGTCTACCTTGAAGATTTGCGCGCGCAGTTTAGCTTATGGGACAAAGCCTGGTTAATGGGCTATGCGCTGCATTTTCCACGTGCTGTGATGGTGCCTGCACAAACGGGAGATACGGCCGTTATCCTGTTTACCTCGGGTTCTGAAGGCAAGCCCAAGGGTGTGGTGCACAGCCACAAAAGTATCCTGGCAAATATTCACCAGATCATGGCCATGCTGGATTTTAACGCCAGCGACAAATTCATGATGTCACTGCCGATGTTTCACGCGTTTGGCTTTACCGGCACCTTGCTGCCCTTGCTCAACGGTATCCGCATCATGCTGTTTCCGTCACCGCTGCAATACAAGGTGATTCCGGAAGTGATTTATGAGAAAAACTGCACGGTGTTTTTTTCCACCAATACCTTCCTCGCCAACTATGCACGGTTCGCTCACCCATATGATTTTTATAAATTAAGGATTGTGGTGGCGGGTGCTGAAAAACTGAATGAAGAAGTGCGCAAGGTGTATAGCGAGAAATTTGGCATCCGTGTTTTAGAAGGCTATGGCACGACCGAATGCGCGCCGGTGGTATCAGCCAACACGCCGATGGCGAACAAATACGGTACGGTAGGCCAGTTCTGCCCTGGCATGGAATACAGGCTTGAGCCTGTGCCGGGCATTGAAAATGGCGGCCAGTTGCATGTCAAAGGCGAAAATATCATGCAGGGCTACTACCTGTATGACGAGCCTGGCAAACTTATTCCACCGGCCAATGGCTGGTATGACACTGGTGACGTGGTAGAAGTCGATAAGGAAGGATTTATCCATATCAAAGGCCGCGTCAAACGCTTTGCCAAAATAGCGGGTGAGATGGTTTCCCTGGAAATGGTCGAGAAAATCGCCAATACGGCAGCGCCGGACCAGCAACATGCGGCAACCACGCAATCCAACGCCAACCGGGGTGAGAATATCGTGCTGTTCACCACCGATGCCGCACTCAAACGTGAAGACTTACAAGTGGTCGCCAAAAATCTGGGTGCACCGGAAATCGCCATTGCCAGGAAAATTATCAAGATAGATGCGATTCCGCTGCTGGGCACCGGCAAGACGGATTATGTGACCTTGAAACAAATGGCTGAAGAGCAGCAATGAACCGGCGACAGTTTTTGCTGGCAGCGGGAGGCCTGGCCTTCGCTGGCATCGGTCACGCCGCCTGGCGCTATTGGCCTGATGCCGGATTAAGTAACCCTTGTCTGGCAGGCATGCCAGACAGTCTGCTGCAACACCCGACCTACCAGAAGATATGGCAGGGCATCAGGCCAGACCAGGTGTGGGACATGCATGTGCACCTGGTAGGCGTGGGCGATGCCAGCAATGAAACATGGTTTAATCCGGATATGGATAGCTGGATGCATCCATCGTTAAAGCTGCAAAAAGCGTTTTATATGAATGGCACCTGTGCTGACCCGGCGCGTATTGATGAATCCACAGTCGACAAAATGACGCAATTGGTGACTGCCATGCCCGTGGGCGTCAAACTCATGCTGTATGCCTTTGACTGGTACCGTGACCACGCGGGGCAGATTCTGGAAGCTTCTTCCATTTTCCATGTCTCCAATACTTATGCAGCAAACATTGCCCGCCAGTTGCCGGAACGGTTTGAGTGGGTAGCGAGTATTCATCCTTATCGCCCCGATGCGCTGGATGAGCTGGATAAAGTCTATGAGAATGGCGCCCGTGCCATCAAATGGCTGCCTTCAGGCATGGGCATAGATCCTGCCTCAAAAAAGTGTGTGGCTTTTTATAAAAAGCTGGCTAGCTTGAACTTGCCTATCATCAGTCACACCGGCAAGGAAAGCGCGGTTGCCGGTGGTGACCAAACCTACGGTAACCCGTTACGCATGCGACAGGCGCTGGATCAAGGTGTAAAAGTGGTACTTGCGCATTGCGCCAGCGATGGGAGCGATGAAGACCTTGATCATGGCGACCGCGTCATGAAAAGCTTTGATTTATTTACCCGTTTGATGGATACGCCAGATTATCAATCACTTGTGTTTGGCGATATTTCTGCGACTACCCTGATTAATCATGCCTGGGTGTTGCCTACGCTGATTGCCCGCCAGGATTGGCACTCGAGACTGGTGAATGGCTCTGATTACCCGTTGCCCGGCATTATGCCACTGACCAATATCAATACCTTGATTGCTGACGGCTGGCTGGCCGATGAACACAAACCCTTTTTATTGGGTTTGAAACAAACAAATCCTCTTCTGTACGACTTTGCCCTCAAGCGTTTGCTTACTATTGAGGGGCAAGCGTTTTCACCACACGTTTTCGAAACCAGGTCATTATTTGAGCGCCTATGAAGAACCAATTCAGCTTGCTTACGCAAAACCGTTTTCGCCCTTTTTTCTGGACTCAGGGATTAGGCGCATTTAACGATAATGTATTCAAAACAGCATTGATTACGCAGGTAGCATTCAACACCGCCAGCCTGACCGCGCTGGATGGCAGTACCCTGGTTACTTTGCTGCCAGGCCTGTTTATCCTGCCGTTTTTCCTGTTTTCGGCGTCTGCCGGTCAGCTGGCGGATAAATATGAAAAGTCGCAGATTATCCGCCTGGTCAAACTGCTTGAGATTGCCATCATGCTGTTCGCCAGTATCGGTTTTCTGATGCATAGCCTGGCCATGCTGGCTTTGGCCTTATTTCTGATGGGTGTGCATTCCACCATGTTTGGCCCGGTGAAATATTCATACTTGCCTCAACACCTGAAAGCGCATGAATTGACCGCAGGTAATGGCCTGGTGGAAATGGGCAGCTTCGTCGCGATTCTGTTAGGGCAAGTATTAGGTGCCTGGCTAGGCAGCCTGTCGCAACATGAATTCTTTACCAGCCTGAGTATTTTGCTGATCGCTATTTCCGGCTACCACATCAGCCGCAGTATTCCGCTGTCACCGGCACCAGTGCCCGAGATGAAAATCAACTGGAATCCCATCAGCGAAACAATCAATAACGTGCGACTCTTCTGGGCGCAACAAACCTTGTGGGTGGGTATCGTCGCCATCTCCTGGTTCTGGTTTTTTGGCGCAACTTTACTGGCCCAGTTTCCCAACCTGGCAAAAGATGGTTTGCATGGCAGCGAACGCGATTTCATTGCCTTGTTATCCATCTTTTCGGTAGGCGTGGGCATAGGGTCGATCTGGTGCGAAAAGCTCTCTAAAGGCAAGCAGGAGCTTGGCCTGGTGATGTTAGGTGCCGCTGGCATGTCGCTATTTGCCTGGGATTTCGCTTCTACTGCAGGCAGCATCCAGCAACAGTTTTTGGCTAATCCCGGCTGGTCGCTGCAAGCCATCAGCCAGCTGGACTACTGGCGCATGCTGCTAGATGTGGCTTTACTCGGCGTGAGTGGTGGTCTTTATATTGTGCCTCTTTACGTCCTGCTGCAATCACGGGTTGAGGCGCGCTATCAATCGCGGGTGATTGCTGCAAACAACATTATGAATGCCTTGTTTATGGTGCTTTCAGCCGGTTTTTCGTTATTGTTGTTTGGCCAGGGCTTAAGTATTCCGCAACTGTTTTCAGCGACTGCCGGCTTGAATCTGCTGGTAGCGGGTTATTTATGCCTGCGCCAGCCGGAATACTGGTTCAGTAGCGTGGCGTATATAAAACGCTGGTTTGCGTCAGAGTAAAGGCAACTCGCATGGGGAAATGGGGCTGGTGGGTACTGGGTTGCTCCCAGGTGTTAGTGGCGGCGCAGGCAGGTGAGGTTGTGAAACATCCCTTAGGGCAGTATGACAGCGAGCAGTTTATAACCCTGAGTATGCCGTGCGCGCATTGCCAGAGTTTGCCGCAGGCACAATGGTATTTCAAAAATGAAACTGTGGCAGTGCCGGCAGCCGGTCAATCATTGACCAGCTTTTCACTGGATAAACGCGGTGCTGATGATGTAGCTTCTCTGGATTTGTATGCATTGCCAGATGTCGTGTGGACAGGCTCGACCCACCATTGGACACATACGCGTTTATCAGGCGATGGAAAGCGTTTGCAGTTAGCTGATGGCAAAGAAATGCCGTTTGGAATCGTGCCAAAAATCCCGACCAATCTGTCTTACTGGAATCAGGACACACAGACGTTTTACGCGCAACGGGCCCTGAGCATTCGTGGCGAGCAAGTCGGGCAAGCCATCGTGGCACGCACTCTCTGGCCGGAGGATTTTCGTCTTAACCTGCAAGCCCAGGCTCAGCCCTTGCAACGAGGTGAATCCCTCAAACAGCTGGTGCAATATGAGCAGGGTGGCGCGCATAGCCAGCATGAAAGCCGGTTATTGTGGCAAAAAGCGCCAGGCGTTGCGCAGTCATTAGTGGGTAGAGCGGTATTAGGCGTGTTATTAAACGGTGCGCAAGGCGACGACGATGAAGCGCACGGCGGTCACTTCGCGCTCACAACCGGCATCATTTCTGCCGATGGCAGTTACCATCACTGGCTGGTGAACAACTATTACAACCTGGCCACCAATAGTGAAAAAGGCATTATTGCCGGGGTGACTCCGTTTGATAAATACATGGCTGACCTCAACAGCGGGCAGGCGTTTTACCGCCCGTCATACATGCTGGTTGCCGTGTTCTCGCAGCCAACTGTGCCGGCCACCATTCAAGCGGCAAGCAACCGCACTTACCAGCATTTTTACCGCAATGATTTTGTGTATGACCATGCCTTGAATAACTGCGCAGGTATCAGTGTTGATGTGTTGCACAACCTGGGCTGGAAGGTGCCGGAAAGCGGTGGCGAAAGCTTACTTAAAGCCAGTGCTGCTTATTGGTACATGGCTGCGACTGAACGCAGCCTGACCAAAGGCCGTGCCATCTACGATTACCTGAATACGGAAATGACCCGCTTGTTTCCTGCGGTGGCGTTTGATGCCATAGGCAACGACCTGCTCAATATTGCCCATACCGGTAGCACACAAACCCTGGCTTCACCTGAAATGCAAGTAATGGCAAGCCAGATCGAAGCGATTTATTTTGTACGCATCCCGCAAATCCCTTCCAGCCGGGTTGCAGGCCTGGCGCCGGTATATAGCTTCGAGCAATATTTGAAACAGGCACCTGCCGATAGAAGCCAGTGGAAGATTATTCCGGTCACGCCTAATCCGTTACCGAAAAACTTAAAGGATGGTTTGGCGCTTAAACCACAAATGCCAATGCTGATAACTTTGCCCGCTATTTTGTTTTTAATGAGCATCCTCGGAGTCTTCTATTTGTTAATCAGAGTATCTTGGAACGCAATCAAGTGGCCGCGCAAAAATATTAACAAATAAAGTATCATCGTCAAGACTTAAAGTTTTGTAATAAGCGTGGTCATTAAAATCTATGTCATTTTCCAGTGAGACTCTATACAAATGCGATTAGGAATTATCTTTTACGTTTTTCTCTTTGTTTCAACTAATACATGGAGTGCGAGTTCTGACTTAAAGCCTTTTGACTTCCAGATAGAGTCAAATCAACCAAGTAACGTTACTCAGAATGTCGCATGTGGATTTCCTGCATTGGAAACATCATCAGATTTTGCTGTATTTGCAGCGGGTGCATATGCTGGCCGCAAGTTATCTTTCCAAATTGACCAGAGTGGGCACGAGGCAACACAGATGGATGTGGCTGTTAACAGTCCTAATAAGCCTGTGGTGCTTATGCTGGGAGCTTATGAGCCAACTGTCTGGAACATAGGATGGTCAAAAAATACCCAAATTTTGGCTGTACTTATCAGTGGTTATCATAGACAGGCGGTTGCCGGTTTAGAAAAAAACACTCCTCAATTAATTAGCTCAGCTGATAATCATGGTCCTTGTGGATATTTCTATGTCACTGACAGCAGTCTGCAAAAGCTTAATCCAATGGCAAGGCGAGTTTTCGGCAAAGCAGTCAATATGATTTTCCCCGCGGAGAATGGACGAGTAATTATTGGTGATGCATTACAAAAAGACACAAAACTTGTTACCTCTGCTCAAATTTCACCAGCCGCATTTTATGTCAAGGATGCACCCATGGCAGGCGCTGCCGGTTTAGAGGATGCTGTTCGCAAAGGTATATTAAGAAAGGCGACTGAAGAAGATGCTGACTTATGGGTTGATTCAATAATACAAAATTCGGTGCAGCAGGATATTCCTCCTATAGCCAATAGGACGCTTCTCAAACCGCCTAGTCCAAGAATTAATAATGCTTATGTCATTCTCAAAGCATTTACATATCCTGCAGGTCTCTATGGGGCGCATTCGGTTACCTTCATGATTCCTAAAGGGGTGCCCAGGCCAATAGGTAACCCTGGTCATTCAGCAATTTACGATTTCAATACACTGAAATGTGAAGGTGGTGAGTGTGGCCCACGTATGCCTGCTACGGGGTCAGTAAGTCCAAGATAAAGAGTAAATTTGGATACTTTTGAGCATAAGTTATGAAAAGCTATGTATCAGTTTCAGCAGGACTTTTAATCATTCTCTTAGCAACTTCTGCAAGTGCTCAGGATGACGCGTTGGAGACCGAATCAAGAAATGTCGCATCCGCATTTATGGGCGCGGCCAATTTTGTCGTTGGCAGGATAGGGGTTGAATGCCTGTCTATGTTGGGCCGGCTTGAAACCCCAAGAGAGTATGTGAATATCTGGCAGGAGCGCAATGCCAAATATTACGACGCCTCGACCAAATACATAGCGAAAAAAATGGAAGCTGCGGATGCTTCAGGCGGCGTTGTCGCCAGGGACGCGGTGCTTAAAGAATACTCGTCAATCGTGCGTAAAGAAGGCGAGGCGACCATTGCTGCCTGGGTAGGTAAAAGCGGCAAACGGGAAGGCTGCCAGCGTGCTGTGTCACTCATCGACAGAGGAATACTGGATGTGAACCCTGAAATTCCGATTTATGAAGATCTGCAGGCATTGGCAGTGTGGTCCAAGATTAATTAAGAGACCATACATTCGTTTCCCGCCCCAAATCCTGAATATTTCAGGCTATAAATAGCTAAAAAAACTGTTTGGACGCAACTTATTGCTTCGTTAATTATCTGTTAAATGTCGTCCTATAATTTTTTACATAATAAAAAGGCCTCTTATGTCAGTGTCAATTAATCGAAAACTTGTCTTAACTGCCCTGATTTGCTTGTTGTTATACCAGGTTGGTACCTGGATTACCGTAGTCGCCGGTGCGGTGTGGGGTGCGGGTGCAGCATTGGTCGTTGCGGTCGTTTCTTATGTCTCCGCAAGACTAGCCAAGCGTGGTGCCACCAGCACTATCTGGTTTTTGGTGCCGACTTTGTTATTTACCGTGATTCCACTACTAGCCAAATTATGGAGTGCATTTACCAGCCAGACCGGTATTGTGGATATGCTGGTGGATTTAATCCCGCTGTTGGTAGGCTTCGTGATTCCGGTGATATTGCTATCGGCTGTCTATCTGGACCTGAGGAAAAACAAGTCACTGCAAGATAGCGTTTAGTGTGACAGCCAGGCGGCTGGCAAGGTATCTGGCACTTTGCAATAACATTGCGCAATAACCCGTTATAATTACACGCTTAAATCAATTCTGATTAAGCACAAAATGCGAACAAGTTATTTCGGTAAGCGCCGTTCACAATCAAAATTATGGGCGTTTGGTCATTGGTTTGGGCCATACGCGCCGCTAATTGTAATGTTTGTGGCCGGCCTGGTTTTTCTTTCCCTGACCCGCTTAGGGCTGGTAGGCTGGAAATGGGAGCGTGTGCTGGCGACTGGCGAGCTTTGCCAGATATTGCTACAAGGTGTGCGCGTTGATTTGATTCAGCTTGGCTTGCTTGCCATTATTCCGGTATTGCTTTCGCCCATCCTCGCCACCCGCAAATTGTTCCATGTCTGGCGTACGTTTACCTTCTGGTGGGTGCTGCTTTCACTGGTATTGCTGGTGTTTCTGGAAGCCGCCACGCCAGGATTTATTCTCGAATACGATATCCGCCCAAACCGGATTTTTGTGGAATACCTCAAGTATCCGCATGAAGTATTTGGCATGTTGTGGCAAGGCTTCAAGGTTGAATTATTTTTTGGCCTGATGATGACGTTGATCGCGTTAGTGCTGGTTGCCAAGTTATTCAAACCCTGGCGTGAAGCTGAATCCACCTGGTCAAATGTCCAGGTATGGCTGATATTCCCTTTCATATTAGTGCTGACCGCTTTCGCAGTACGCTCGACCTTGACCCATAGACCGGCTAACCCCGCCCTGTTTGCGATTACGCAGGACAGCATGGTCAACAGCCTGATTTTGAATTCTACTTATTCGGTTTTTTACGCTGCTTACAGCCTGCAGCATGAAGCTAAATCGAGCGAAATGTATGGCAAATTGCCGCGTGAAAAAATATTTGCGATCACCGGTGCAAAAGAAGGCGATATCCCCACTTTAACCACGCTGGTGCCCTCAGTTAAACGCGATAAGCCATTAAACCTGGTAATTCTGTTGCAAGAAAGCCTGGGCGCAGGTTTTGTTGAATCGCTGGGCGGAAAACCAGTCACGCCTAACCTGGAACAACTTAAATCCGAAGGTATCTGGTTTACGCATTTGTATGCCACGGGTACGCGTTCTGTACGTGGCATTGAAGCGGTGGTCACCGGCTTTCAGCCTACACCGGCAGACAGTACAGTCAAACTGGGCTTAAGCCAGGGCAACTTCTTTACACTGGCTTCCTTATTAGGCAAACAGGGCTACCACACCGAATTTATTTACGGCGGCGAGTCGCACTTTGACAATATGCGCAGCTTCTTCATGGGCAACGGTTTCCAGCAGATTACCGACCAGCCGGATTTCAAGGATCCGGCATTTGTGGCCAGCTGGGGTGCTTCCGATGAAGATTTACTCAATAAAACCCATGAGCAATTGCTGGCGCACCATGCCAGCGGCAAACCATTTTTCACCTTGGCATTCAGCTCATCCAACCATGCGCCATTTGAATTCCCCGATGGCCGTATCGAGCTTTTTGAACAGCCTAAAGCGACCGATAACAATGCGGTGAAATACGCAGATTATGCGATAGGCGAATTTTTCAAAAAAGCCAAGGCCAGCCCCTACTGGAATGATACGGTGTTCCTGATTGTGGCTGATCACGATATCCGCGTGCGCGGTGATTCGCTGGTGCCTATCGAGCATTTTCATATCCCGGCGCTGATTTTAGGCGGTGCGGTACAGCCCAAAACGGTGGAAGCCATCGCCAGCCAGATCGATTTGCCGGTGACCGTGTTGTCATTAATGGGCATCGCCGCGCAGCACCCGATGACCGGTCATGATTTATCCAATATCAATGCCGATTACCGCGGCCGCGCCATGATGCAATACAACTATAACTATGGCTGGATGCAGCAAACGGGAGCCAGCATAGCGCAGAATGAAGTGGTGGTGTTACGTGAGGGCAAGGCGCCGGCTTACGGGCATTACGAGCCTAACAGCAAAAAGCTGTTGAACACCGAGGCGCCTGCAGATGCGCCGGCTTTATCCGAGCGGGCTCTGGCAAATGCCTTGTTGCCGGCCTTGTTGTATAAAGAGCAGCGTTATCGCTTGCCAGAGTAAGAGGTTGGTTTGAAACGTTCCCCATTGCCGTCAATGCTAACCAGCCAGGTGCTGCTGGATGGGCTGTCTTATATTTTTAAAGGCGGGTTTTGGCTCAAAAATAGCCACCTGCCGCATAGGAATCATGCAGTGCCTGCGCATTTTGTCGGTATCTGCGTGGCGACCAATACGCAACCTGAAACCGATGACTACGTGCTGGCGCAACTGGCAGCGTTAGGACTGGGCCGCGTGCGGCTGGATGTTGGCGATGATGATATGTATGTACACCAGATCCGGTTATTGCAGCGGCTGCTGGATGCCAGCCTGATTGTAGATGTGCATTTGGTACAGCCGTTCGCCATTGCCAAACATATGCTGGATGGACAAGTGCAGGCCAGATGGCAGCAGTTTGTCGAACAGTTCTTGCAGCAATATGCCAGCCAGATTGCCAGTTTGGAAATCGGCAATACCATCAACCGCAAGCGCTGGTCCGGTTATCACTGGCCTGGCTTTATGCAGGCCTGGCAGATTGCGCATCGACTGGCCCGCCAATATGGTGTGAAAGTGGTTGGTCCGAATATCCAGGATTTTGAGCCGTTGTATAACATTAGCGCTTTCAAAAAACTGCAGGCCGAGCATTTGCTGCCGGATATCCACAGCAACAACCTGTTTGTTGAACGTGTGATTGAGCCCGAGCAACCTGATCACCGCATTTTCCAGTTCCGCTGGACGCGTTATTTCAAGTTTAACCTGATTAAAAAAGCCCGCCTGCTACAAAAAATCGGCGCGGATTACGGGGTAGAAACACTGATTTCGCCAGTGGCTTTCTGGGCGATTTACCGCATCCAGCGGCATTTGCCCGATGGCGGACAAAAGCAGGCTGATTACGTCACGCGCTACTTCACGTTGCTGGCTGCTTCCGGCGCCTTGCAACAGGCGAATTGGGGAGCGATGATTTGCCACCGTGAAGGTGTGATCAACGACGGCCTGGATGATGCGCGGTATCCAGCACTGGAGCGCGTAGCCTATTATCGGTCAGCCGATGGCAACCTGCATGAATACCAGCGCAATCCGAGTTTTTCTGCGCTGCGTACCGTGGCGCGCTGGCTGAATGGTGCCGAATATGTAGGGCCGCTAGTCACCGGCAATGGCCTGGAAATTCATCAATTACGCAAACATCAAAAACAGTTTCATATTGCATGGACCGTCAATGGCCACTGTGCGGTTTTAAATCAGGTGTATGCGGAATCCAGCTTGCGCCAGGTTGAGTGTATCAATCGCAATGGCCAGGCCATTGCACAGCCCGCGCTGATTACCGAAATGCCTGTATACCTGATGTGGGATGCAGCTGAAACGGTTGAGTTGCATACAACTCATCCCAAGCTGTCGCAAACCATTATTCACGCTCACATTCAAGGCATGCAATATTTCCCTGTGCAGGAAGGCGACTGGCGCGGCATGATCCTGGCGGAGAGCAAAGAGCAGGCAGCGCAATTATGGTATGCCTGGCATCCAGGCACGCTGAAAGCGCCCGCCAAAGAGCAGGCGTTACGCCATGCCAGGAATGCGATCTGGCCGATTGCCGACCCAAGGTTGAGCGATAAGGAATTAGCCAGTCAGAGATCAGGCAAAGTGGCTGAAAGAAAAGTCACTGTCAAACAGCCAATCCGCATGCACTGGCACAAGACCTTGCTTGATCGGCTCAAGCCAAGCAAAGCCAAACGTAGCTGGAATGGCGCCATGGAATTATTGCGTCGCGGTGTAGGCACAGCCATGCCACTGGCTTATTTCGAGCGTGCAGATGACACTTCACTCAAGCAGAATTTCTTTATTTGTGAGTTCGTGACGTATGATTTCACTATCGCCCAGGCGTTTATTGCTTTCAGTCAGGGAGCAGAACAGTTTAATGAGGTGCCGGCGCTTAGCTTGTACCAGTCGTTTGCGCGATTCTGCTTGCATATGCACGCTTCAGGTATTTATTTCAGGGATTTTTCCGGCGGTAACATCCTGGTCAGCAAACAAGATGATGGCCTGGCGTTTTCATTGATTGATACTGCCCGCTTGCATGCTCACCCAACTGCGACGCCGTATAGTGAACGAATTGCCGATCTCACACGTGCGGTACAAAAACTGCACTGGGATGGCCGCAAACAATTTTTGGCGCTCTACCTGGGCATGTCCGGACACAGTTTGAATATAGGCACTTTGCTGCCATTCTATCTCTATGATTTTAAAGTACATTTGAAACGCACCATAGGCCGCAAAGGCATGCGCAAGTTATTGAGCAAGCTCAAAAACTTGCGTGCCGGAAAGCGTGCTTAGCGTAGTCTCATGAAAATCATGATGGCATGTTGCGCAGTTTAAGCACGACAAGTTTAGGTGCCAGTTTTAATATGGACACACGTAATAGCAAACGCTAAAACGAAACTAATTAAAGGAAATTAATCATGTGGACAAAACCAGCTGCTACCGAAATGCGTTTCGGCTTTGAAGTAACTATGTACGTAATGAACAAATAATTGTTCTTTGCTACGAAAAACGGGCGCTATCAGCGCCCGTTGTCATTTGTATAGTACCGTTTATTTCTGTATGAAACCTTAAAACTTTTTAGCCGGCACTCGCTCAAAAAATCGCAACAATCATTAATTGACTACAATGAACATATTTTCTGGATTTATCCGCTACGTTGGTGGTGTGTTATTAGTTAGTTGCTTACCGCTACAGGCTTGTTTGGATCAACAATCGTTGCAAGTATTGGCAGACAAGGAAATGCAATATCTGCTACAGCGTATCCCACCGGCCTTTGGCGATGCTGTATCTGACCAATTGATTCATAGTCATATGCATTCAAAAGCTGGTGATGATTGTCAGGTACACTGGCAGTTGACACTGCCCGCTAAAGATATCGCTGAAGCGCAAGCCTTGCTGCAGGCGGAACCAGCCAAACAGATTATGCTTGCTGCTCAGGGTTACCAGATACCTGAGCGAGAGGATGTCGAAGCAGATTTTTTTGTAGACCCAACTAACTTGCAGCCTTTGCAAAAAGAGGTTTTGCAAACTGCTCCATTAGGTAAATTACGGGCCAGTGTTGAATTGATGTATGCCATGCTTACACAAGCAAGGACCAATGTGCAGGAAACGCATGCAGAATGGACACCAGCGGAGTTGCAATCTGTTCAAGCAAGCTGCCAGCAACAATTCCACGCCAGCAGTACTGAAGTCGCTTGCGATTGTTACAGTCGAGGCCTGGCGGAAAAATATTCGGCAAGACAGGTGAAGTACAATCGCTATTTGTTGACCAACCCTTACGCGTTTGCCACAGGCAATGGTGAGGAGTTTAAGCGCTTGGATAAGACGCTACAAACTTCCTGCGGGCTCAGCCTTTAAATTCGCTACACCTTATTAATAGTTAAACTGGCCAGATAAATACCAGCCGGTCTGGTTCTCTTTGGTGGCAATCGTGCCTAAGTCTATATAAGCGCCAGTCACAGACACGTTTCTATGTGGAAACCAGGTCAGGAAAATATCTTGCGCCTTTTTCTCTTCAGCAGCCGAAAGATTATCAGGTTTAAAGCGTAATTCCGTACCTACCAGAAAACTATCCGACAACATCACCGCCGCAGACACTGCAGGGTAAATACGATAACTGTCACGTCTGTCGCCACCAAACCCCAGCAAACCAAACTGGTTTGCTTTTGTTGCATGCAAGTTGGCATTCACGAGCAGGTTATGGCCATTGGCTGCGCCGAGAAATAGTTTGCTGGCAGCCACGTAGTAATCAACACCGCTACGATCTTTGGCACCTAAAAGCTTAGGGACAAAATTAAAGTCTTCGTTATATTTGTACTGTGCACCCACTGAAATCTGCGGCATCCAGCTATCCTGGTCATAAATGGCATCGCCGATGAGGCGCAATTTAACGCCCAATGTATTCAGGCGTATCTCCTCACCGCGAATTGTGTTGCCCAGGCCAAATCTTGTTTGAGCCGCACTGACTTCCACACGGTTAACAAAGCCCAGTGAAATACCGGCTGAATTTAATTTGTAATCGGCTTTGGTTTCGGCATGGGTATAAAATGCCGAGCCACCGACTTGCTTGTCAGTACCGTAACCGCTAATCACTGCCCACGGCATTAAACCGCCACCGGCAGACCCTTCCACCTGCGTCACACCTCCTGTCGCAAGCAATCGGTCACCTGCATGAACAGCCGGCGAAAGTGCACCTAGGGCAACCAAGGCCGACAGCACATATGAAATGGATGTAGTGTGAGTCATAATAAATGTCTTGTTTATTTAATGATTGATGCATTATCCGACATTGCGATAAATATCATTGTGAGAGCAAACTGTGGAATATCGGCTTTTTTTCAAAATACTTTCGAAAGCTCCACTGTAAGATGTGGTAATTGATCGAAAGAATAGGGAAAAAATCAATGCGTTATTATGTGATCTCGATGGCAATATTGTTATGTGCAGGGTGTGTGGCGCAACCCAAGCCGGAAGCCACCTTGTTCCAGCGGATAGGCGGCTTGCCCATGTTGAGCAGGTTATCTAATCAAACCCTGGATATCGTCAGCAAAGACCCGCGTACCAGTCGCTCATTTGAGGGCGTGAAAATGAAAACCTTGAAAGAAAGTGTGACTAATTTTCTGTGTGTGAAAACCGGTGGCAATTGCGTGTATGAAGGTGAGACGATGAAGAAGTCTCATGCGGATTTGCACAACACGGTAGCCGAATTTGAGATTATGGTAGATGTTTTGCGTGAGCGCATGGATGCGAATGGCGTAGGCACTAGAGAAAAAAATGAGTTGCTGAGAATATTGGCACCGATGAAATATGATGTAGTAACCGATTAAGATGTAGTATCAATTCAAAAGTGAAGGAAACACGCATGTTGACAGTAGTAATGCGTAAGCTGTGGGTGGTCAGCACAATGACTTTTTTTGGCATGGCCCATGCCGATGTCACAGTGATTGTTTTGAGTGCGTCGGGTAATCCGGTAGAGGATGCAGTAGTGGCTTTTTATGATGGTAAAACGCCCGCCAGCAACCCGAATGCCATGGGTAAAATTGTGCAAAAGAACAAAATGTTTAACCCAAAAGTGACCATTGTGCAAACTGGCACCAGCATTAATTTTCCTAACGAAGACAGCTTCAGGCACCATGTATATTCGTTCTCGCCAGCCAAGAAGTTTGAGCTAAAACTATATTCCGGCGTACCGGCTGATCCCGTGTTATTTAACCAGGCCGGTTTGGTGACCTTGGGATGCAACATTCATGATTCTATGGTAGGGTACATCTACGTTGTAGATACACCATTCTTTGCGAAAACAGATGACAAGGGCAGGGCCGTCATTAAATTAAGCGATGGTCAATATTCTTACCAAGTATTATTGCCTGGGGTGAATAAACCGGTTGCCGAGCAAAAAGTTAAAATTGAGGGTGCTACAGAAGTTAAAGTGTCCATTCCATAAAATAAATCTGAATGATTAAATTCAAGCATATTCGCTCACGAATAGCGTTTACATTTCTTTCCGTCGTTGTCGCTATCCAGCTTGCCGGTCTGATACCGCTCAAATACGCACTAGTTAAGCACGCAAATGAGCTTGCCGAAGAGCAGATTAACGTCGGCGAACGCGTGTTTGTTAACTTGCTGCAACACAATACCCAAAGCCTGAAACAAGCCACCCAAGTGCTCGCCGCTGACTATGCATTCCGCGATGCGGTGGCCAGCAACGATGCCGAAACCATAGAGTCAGCGCTGGAGAATTATCAGGGGCGTATTCATGCGCAGATTGCTTTTTACATTAGCAATAGTGAAGACTTGGTGATTGGCACGGCCAATAGCGAAAAAGCCATGTTTGACCTGCAAGCCAGTGAAGATGCAAAACAGGCAATCCTGCATAACCAGAATGGCACCCTGCAGTTTGATATTGTTGAAGGTAAACCCTACCAGCTGATTACCGTGCCGGTCAAAGCGCCAGATGTGATCGGCTGGATTGTGATGGGCTTTGCTGTGGATGGCCGGCTGGCTGACCAGATTAAGCAACTGACGCATCTGGATGTGTCATTCCTGCAAAAAACCCGGGAACATGAATGGCAACTGATGAGTGGCACCGGTACCAACCGGCTTTCTAATGTGCTGGTTAAAACCGTCTCAGATATTTATCGCCAAAGATTATCACTGCACAAAGTCGATTTACAAGGCCAAACCTATCAACTCAAAATCCGCTCTTTGCACGAAACCAAAGATGAGGTGTTGCTGGTGGTGCTGCAAGGCTCTGTCGCTCCTTTTACGCGCGACCTAAACACCTTATTTCAAAACATGGTGGTCCTAACCTTTGTCGGCGTGCTTATTTTTGCCGCCCTGATCTGGTATGTCTCTCGCAAGACCACGGAGCCGATTGCCGAGCTGGTTAAAAATGCAGACGAAATCGCCATGGGTAACTATGAAAAAGAAATCCATGTGAATAGCATTGATGAAGTCGGTTACTTGGGCAAAGCGCTCAATAGCATGCGCGAAGCGGTATTGCAGCGTACGCTGCGCATTCAGCGACTGGCGTTTAACGATGAGTTGACCGGTCTCTCGAACCGTCTGGCGTTAACTCAGGGGCTAAGCCAGTCAATTACCCGGCATGCAGAAACCCGGCAATCGCTGAGTGTGATTGTGATTAATATCCACCGTTTCAAGCCTATCAATAAAACCCTGGGCAGGGATTTTGGTGATGATTTATTACGTCATGTCGGTCAGGTGTTGAAACAAAATGTACTTTCCGGGGAGGATGTCGTCGCTCGTCTGGATGCAGATGAATTTGCGGTGATGCTGCAACACACCGATCAGGCCAAAGCGACCAAATATGCCGAAAAAGTTAACCGCATTTTCGATACGCCGGTCAATGTACAAGGTCAGGCGATCGATGTGCGTATCGCCATGGGGATTGCGCTTTACCCGGAGCATGGAGTGAGTGAAGAAGAGTTACTCAACCATGCGGAAACGGCCTTGCATGAATCCAAAGTCAAGAAGGCAGACTGGATTGTATACAACACCGCGCTGGAGATTGACCAATCGGAAACCTTGACCCTGATTTCAGACTTGAAAGAAGCTATCCAGAAAGATCAGTTATTGCTGTATATCCAGCCGAAAATTGATGTCAAAACGCGTAAGACCCTGGGTGGCGAAGCGCTGATCCGCTGGGTGCATCCCGAAAAAGGCATGATTTTCCCTGACCAGTTTATTCCGTTTGCTGAACAGACTGGCATCATCAGTGAGATTACCAACTGGATGCTGCAGCGTGCCTGCCAAGTGTTAGCTGATTATCGTAGCCAGGGTTTGTACATGACTCTGGCAGTGAATTTATCTACCCGTGATCTCAACAATATGGAACTGCCTCAGCAGATTGAAGCTTTGTTAAAGACGCATAGGCTGGATGCAAAAGCCCTTAAACTGGAGATCACGGAGGGCAGTCTGATGCAGGACCCGGAACGTGCCGAAACCGTGGTAAGGAAACTGGCATCGATGGGCTTGCACCTGGCGATTGATGATTTTGGTACGGGATATTCATCATTAGCCTACCTGAGGCAATTACCTGTGCAAGAGCTTAAAATTGACCGTTCGTTTGTCATGTTCATGGATAAAAACGCCAGTGATGCCAGTATTGTGAAATCAACCATCGACCTGGCACATAACCTGGGGCTCACAGTGGTCGCAGAGGGCATCGAGAACGAAGAGGTGCTTGGTCAGCTATCCAAACTCGGCTGTAATGAAGGCCAGGGATATTTTATCGGCAAGCCCATGCCGGAAAAAGATTTCTCAATCTGGCTTGAACGCTGGGAAAGCCAGAACGAGATTGATATCGATATTGGTGATGACCTGTCATTTGCCATCAATCCGCTGGACGGATTTAATTCTCCCACCTGACAGCAATAACTTTCGCTAATCATTGCTATAAAAACATTCAACTTCCCTTAGTGGCTGGTTGGTTTTACCATGCCTTTCATATGCTTAATAAAGGAGATTGAAATGAGCAAAATCAGAATGCACAAAAAAGGCAATTTTATGATCCAGACCTTGTTGGATTATTTCAGAAAATAATTTTTATTTTTATTGCCATTTAATAGCGCGCTATTTATAATCTTTTTTATGAGTAGCACAACAGCAAGCAAAACACCCATTTTAAACGAGCAGTTATGCTTTGCTGTGTATTCCTTATCGCTGGCAATCAACAAGGCTTATCGGCCTTTACTGAAAAAACTGGGGCTCACTTATTCGCAATATCTGGTAATGCTGGTGTTGTGGGAAAGTGACCAGCGCACAGTGAGCGACATTGGCGAACAGCTGTTTCTGGATTCGGCAACCCTGACGCCTTTGTTAAAGCGGCTGGAATCCGCCGAATTGTTACAAAGAGTGCGTTCTAGTAAAGATGAGCGACAGGTCATTATTTGCCTGACTGATAGCGGACGCAGTTTGCGTGAGCAGGCATCCAACATTATGGATGAGATGCTATGCGCTATGGGCTGCCCGGTTGAAGAGCTCATGTCGTTGCGCGACAGAATGAAGGAGTTACGTAACCATTTGATACAGCACGCGGGCTAGAAGAAATTTTTTTAGTAGTGGGGGTTGTTTTACATTTTTTTTGTCATAAATATAGCGCACTATTTAATTTTGCATTACTTGTTTTACAGTGTTAATTTTTACTTATCTACAGATTGAAAGGACATCATCATGAAAATAAAAATTCTTATCAGCGTGTTATCAGCAGCTTCAATTATCACTGCACTGCCAGCCATGGCAGAGGAAAAACCAGTGACCGAGCAATTGGTCGATACCTTAACCACCCTGTCGGGTGGACCACATGCCGGATTCCGCTCTAACCATGCCAAAGGCGTGATGCTGGAAGGCTCTTTCCAGCCATCTGCACAGGCCGCCAGTATCAGCAAAGCCGCGCATTTACAGAAAGCCGACAGCCCGGTGCTGGTGCGTTTCTCTGACGCGACTGGTGTACCTAATATCCCGGATGCCAATGGCAATGCTTTCCCCAAAGGGATCGCTATCCGTTTTCAACTACCTGATGGCTTGAGCACTGATATTGTCAGTATCTCGGTGAATAATTTTCCCGCGGCGACGCCAGAAGACTTTTTAGGCTTGCTCAATGCCGTGCGCGATTCGCAAAATAGCACCGCTAAACCAAGTCCGGTAGAACAGTTTTTAGGCTCACATCCGGCAGCTTTGAAATTTGTGACCACCCCTAAGCCAGCGCCGGTCAGCTTTGCAACGCAGCCATTTTTTGGCGTGAATGCTTTTAAATTTACCAATGCGGCTGGCCAAAGTGTTTATGGCCGTTACCAGATTATCCCGGTGGCTGGCACGCAATATTTAACCAAGGAAGCAGCAGATGCCGCGGCGCCGGATTACCTGATGACCGATATCGGCGAACGTGTGAAAGCAAACGCCGTGCAATACAAGCTGCTGCTGCAAATTGCCGATAAAGGGGATGAAGTTAACAATGCGACGGTTCAATGGCCCGAAAGCCGCAAGATCGTTGAATTAGGCACTTTGACTCTGAAATCTGTGGTTGCGGATAGCAAGGCAAAAGAGAAAACACTGATGTTTAATCCCCTGCAATTGACTGAAGGAATTGAAGCTAGCCAGGATCCTATCCTGCTGGCCCGTCCGACTTCTTATGCAGTAAGCTTTGGCAGGAGACTGGGTAAATAAAGCCTGGTTTGATTAGAAATGAAAAGGCCCGATTGATCGCATCAGCCGGGACCTTTTACTTAAGCACTCACAAACGTAGTCGCTTTGCCATTAATACAGTAGCGTAAGCCACTTTCCGTTTTGCCATCGGGAAACACATGTCCCAGATGTGCGTCGCAAACATTACATTTCACTTCGATGCGGTGCATGCCGTGGCTGCCATCTTCGATGTAAGCAATCGCATTGGGTGTCAGCGGCTGGTCAAACGATGGCCAACCTGAGGAAGATTCAAACTTTTGTCCTGAATCGAACAACTCTTGCTCGCAACAGGCACATGCGTAACGTCCTGGCGTGAAAGCTTCACACATTTCTGAAGAAAAAGGGCGTTCGGTAGCACTCAGGCGGGCGATGGTGAAGACATCTTCATCCAGTATTGCACGCCATTCATCCACTGATTTACGCACTCTGTAATTTGGCTCAGGATTGCCTTCTCTGGCAAACTTGAGTACATCTTTCCATTTCAACATCATCATTTACTCGCTGACGGTTATGAAGGTGACAGGTAACAAAAAAGCGCTAAAACCCGCTGTAATTCCATGCTTATTTTAGCAATGTAATTAAGCAGCTTGCCGATACACTTTAATCATCGAGTATATCATCACAACAATAGTTCGATTCGCGGGAGAAACCATTTGATCGTCAGACCCAGGCCCCATTTGCTTGAACTGTTTTTTATTATCAAGGGTTCAATCGTGCTGCGTATCATGCCACTGCTGATATTTGTGGCTACGCTCTCTACCCTCATTGTCGCTGTGTATACCTACGAGCCGGGCTGGCTGCCCAAGTTCGATGGCGGGCCGTTTGCCTTGCTGGGCATAACCTTGTCCATTTTTCTGGCGTTCAGGAACAATGCCTGTTACGAACGCTGGTGGGAGGCGAGAAAAATCTGGGGCGAATTTGTACTGACTTCGCGCAGCCTCGCCCGCTTGAGCCAGATACTGAATACGAATGAAACAGCCGACCAATCGCCGCGAAGAATTTTACTGCAAGGTAATATTGCCTATGCACAAGCGTTGCTGGTGCAACTCAGGCCGACCAATTCCGCGTACAAAATTCAAACCTACCTCAGCGAACCGGTATTCCAGGAATACAAAAACAGCAGGAATCCACCCGAGTCTATTCTGCGGGCGATGGAATCTGTGCTGATTCAGGCATTACATAGTCACCGCATAGACACTATCCAGTTCAACATGCTGGATGAGCTGGTGCAAAAACTGGCGCTGGTACAGGCTTCGTGCGAGCGTATTCAAAATACGCCAATCCCGTTTGGCTATACCTTGCTGCTGCACAGAACGGCCTACACATTCTGCTTTTTGTTACCGTTTTGTTTTGCCAACACACTGGGCTGGGCGACTCCTTTCGTTACTGCGCTGGCTGCCTATACCTTTTTTGGACTTGATGCCCTGGGTAACGAACTCGAAGAACCATTTGGCATGGGCGCCAATGCTTTACCGATCAGTGCGCTGGCAGATGTGATTGAGATTGAAACCAAAGAAGCATTGGGTGATAAAGAGATTCCGCCGTTACCTGTGCCGAAAGAATTCTTGCTAATGTAATCACCGGATGCTTCAGCGCGATTGAGAAACATCTGTACCAATGTTTATCTTTTGTAGCGCGAATATTGAAGGTCGCTAGTTTCAATCGCTGGTTTATCTTGGGCAATCAGGTCAGCCAGTACTTGGCCAGAACCGCAAGCCATGGTCCAACCTAAGGTGCCATGCCCGGTGTTCAACCAAACGTTTGGATACATGCTATTTGCCCGGCCGATAATCGGCGTGCCATCCGGTGTCATCGGGCGCAAGCCTGTCCAGAAACTGGCTTGAGAGACATCACCGGCTTGAGGGAATAATCCACTCAACACTTTTTCCAGTGTTAAACGGCGACGCGGATTCAGCGTCAAGTCAAAGCCTGCCAATTCGGCCATGCCGCCCACACGTATGCGTTGGTCAAAGCGGGTGATGGCAACTTTGTAGGTTTCATCCATCACCGTGGAAACAGGCGCGGCATCACTATTAATAATCGGCACGGTCAGCGAATAGCCTTTCACCGGGTAGACCGGCAAGCTTAAGCCCAGGCTTAGCATCAGCTCGCGCGAGTAACTACCGAGGGCGATCACATAGTGATCTGCATCCAAATTCTCGATTCCGTGGGTTGTTTTAATTTCAACACCTGACAATAGATTTTGCTGGGTGATCAGGCGATTGATAGTGACGTCCTGCTTGAATTTGACCCCCATGGTCTGTGCAAGCGCGGCCAAGCGGGTGGTAAACAATTGGCAATCACCGGTCTCATCATCCGGTAGATGCAGGCCGCCTAATAGCTGGTCTTTCACATGAATTAAAGCAGGCTCAATCAGCGCGCAGCCATCAGGGTCCACATGCTGGAAAGGCACACCCATTTCACTGAGCACCGCAATATCTTTGAATTCAACATCAAGCTGTTTTTGGGTTCGAAAAACTTGCAAGGTCCCCCGGCTGCGCTGCTCATACTGGATGCCAGTGTCAGCACGCAACTCACGCAGGCAATCACGGCTATATTCCGCCAGTCGTACCATACGTGATTTGTTCAGGGTGTAGCGTTCAATTGTGCAGTTTTTGAGAAACTGGGACATCCATTGCAATTGCCACCGGCTTAAGTCCGGACGCATGGAGAGCGGCGCATAGCGGTGAAACAACCATTGAAATGCTTTTAGCGGCACACCGGGGCCAGCCCATGGCGCAGAATAACCGGGTGAAATCTGCCCGGCATTAGCAAAACTCGTTTCCAGGCCGACTGCCGGCTGCCGATCAACAACGGTGACATCAAAGCCTTTCAATGCCAGGTAATAGGCGCTTGTCACGCCAATCACACCGGAACCTAGCACTAACACTCGCATTGATGACACTCCTGAAGCAGCAGTCGATGATATAAGGCGTTTTTAAACTGTTAAACCATATTATCAAAATTGATAGGAAAAGCCTGGTTTAAGAAGAGGAATATCGAACTGATTAATTAAAAAATTAATCTTTAAGCATTGCAGGCGGGATGTTGGTGACTTGCGACCTGCACGGAGGCTTGTTTGGTCTTCAATGGTGACGTAATTTTTGAAATAAGTATTTTGATCAGGTGAGGCTTGCTGGTAAAGGGTAAAAAGCGTACGGACCGCCAGTGAATACAGATGACTTTAACTGACGACCATTTTCTCTAACGCCTCCACCATTACTTGCGCGGGGTCACAAGGCTCTGCCCATTCTTTGGATTGTGCCGCAATTTCCACCATACCGGTCGGGCTGGTGACATTCACTTCCGTTAAATAATCACCAATCACATCCAGCCCGACTAAAAACAGACCGTGTTGTTGGAGGGTTTTACCAACAGTTTCGGCGATCTCCAAGTCACGAGCACTTAATGGTTGTGCGACGCCTTTACCACCGGCAGCGAGGTTGCCACGGGTTTCGCCAGCTTTGGGGATACGGGCAAGTGCATATGGTAGAGGCTCGCCATTGATGATCAGGATACGTTTATCGCCTTTGACTATCTCCGGGATGTAACGCTGCACCATGATGGTCTGGGTTTGAAATTGGGTAAGTGTTTCCAGGATGGCGAAAATATTCGGGTCGTCTTTACGCAAACGGAAAATACCGCTGCCACCCATGCCATCCAGCGGTTTGACAATTATATCGTCATGCTCGGCCAGAAAAGCCAGTATCTTTTCCCGCTGGCTGGTGACGATAAAAGGCGGTGCAAATTGCGGAAAGCGGGCTACGGATAGCTTTTCGTTCCAGCCGCGTATGGATGCGGGGTCATTGATGATGCGTGCACCTTGTTGCTGGGCGAGTTCCAGCAAATAGGTGCTATATAAATATTCGTTATCGAACGGTGGGTCCTTGCGCATCAATACGGCATCAAAAGCAGTCGGCATATGCGTGTTTTTCTCGCCGACTACCCAGCCACTACCCTCAAATGCAAACAGCTGCGCATCCACCAGTGAAACTTCACGCTGCAAGTGCCAGTCCTGTTGTTCACATACCCATAACTCGTGCCCACGCGCATGCGCGGCACGCATGATGGCGAGACTGGTGTCTTTATAAACGGTTAGTTTATGCAGCGGGTCGAGGATAAACAGCAGTTTCATCATGCACCTTCGAGTCGTTTATGCGGTCAGTGGTCATTTTCCTGCAGTTCCATTCCGGCGGCCAGCAGTGCCAGGCGCGCCACTACGCCATAGGCATAAAAGCGGTTAGGCGGTGCATCTGGGGCGTCGGAACAGTCGGGCAGGGTACAGGGCTTTTCAAATGCCAGTGGCACAAACTGCATGCCGGGAGCATTGAGGTTTTCATCCACGCCGCGGCTGGTGTGCACGCGGTAAAAGCCGCCGACCACAAAGTGATCCATCATATAGACCACGGGTTCCGCCACCGCATCATTGATGTTCTCAAAGGTATATACGCCTTCCTGTATCATCACTTCAGAGACTTCCATGCCTTCTTTGATGACTGACATTTTGTTGCGTGTTTTGCGGTTAAGGTCACGCACTTCGTCGGCAGATTTCACACTCATGATACCCATACCATAAGTGCCGGCATCGGCTTTTACAATCACAAACGGGGCATGGGTAATGCCGTATTCGTCATATTTAGCCTGGATTTTTTTCAGCATGGCATCGACTTTTTCAGCCAGTTGGTCTTCACCGACGCGCTGATGGAAATCAATGCCGCTGGCGGTGTCAAAATAAGGGTTTAGTTGCCACGGGTCGACATCCAACAGCTTGGCAAAGTTTGCTACCACTTTGTCATAAGCGGCAAAATGTTGCGATTTGCGGCGGGTAAACCAGCCTGCATGTAAAGGTGGAATTAACGTCTGCTCCAGGTTTTGTAGCATATCCGGTACGCCACCTGATAAATCATTATTGAGCAGGATGGCACAGCTATCGAATGCCGGATAATCGATACCTTCAAAAGAAGCGGCATTGAGTTTGAGGCGATTTTTTTCGCGTACCAGCGGTTCCAGAATCAAAGGCAGGCCATCGTGGGTTTCCAGCCTGGTCACTTCAGTGATCTCGGGTGACAGGCTGCCAACACGCACCTCCATACCAGCCGATTTCAGAATATGACACAGTTCAACAACGTTGCGCAGATAGTAAGTGTTACGGGTATGGTTTTCCGGGATCAGCAACAATCTGCGTGCATCCGGGCAGATTTTCTCCACCGCAACCTGAGCGGCATGTACCGATAAACTAAGAAATTCCGGGTTCAGGTTATTGAATCCGCCTGGAAACAAATTGGTATCTACCGGTGCGAGTTTGAAGCCCGAATTACGCAGATCCACACTAGCATAAAATGGCGCGGCGACTTCCTGCCACTGAGTACGAAACCAGTGCTCGATATCCGGCATGGCTTGTAAAATGCGTTTTTCCAGACTGTCCAACGGACCGCTTAAGGCGGTGGTTAAATGGGGAACCATATCTTGCTCCTGTACGTATCTTCTTAGGCTGGGTTTTTCAAGAATGAAGGCCAGCGGGCTTTAAATTTATGCTTCCTGGGCGATGACTGCATGTGCCTGCTGGTCGGCATGATAGCTGCTGCGTACCATGGGACCGCTGGCAGCATTATCAAACCCCATGCTGTCTGCCTGCTCTTTAAACCAGGCAAACGTATCAGGTGTCACATAACGCAGCACGGGCAGGTGATGCACGCTTGGTTGCAGATATTGCCCCAGGGTTAGCATGCTGACATTGTGCGCACGCAGGTCACGCATCACTTCCAGGATTTCTTCATCAGTTTCACCCAGGCCCAGCATGAGGCCGGATTTGGCCGGCACATGCGGATACATCTCGCTGAACTGCTTGAGCAGGTTGAGTGAGTGCTGGTAATCAGACCCGGGGCGAGCTTGTTTATATAAGCGCGGCACCGTTTCCAGATTGTGATTCATCACATCCGGCGGCGCTTCACGCAGGATTTTCAGTGACACATCCAGGCGGCCACGGAAGTCCGGTACCAGGATTTCAATTTTGATGTGTGGGGATTGGGCACGGATCGCGCGTATGCAATCGACAAAATGCTGCGCACCGCCATCGGGCAAATCATCGCGATCTACCGAAGTGACCACGACATAACGCAGTTTCATCTGTGCAATAGTGCGCGCCAGGTTTTCCGGTTCATTCGGGTCAGGCGGCAGGGGTTTGCCGTGTGCCACATCGCAAAACGGGCAGCGGCGGGTGCAAATATCACCCAGGATCATAAAAGTGGCGGTGCCGCCACTAAAGCATTCGCCTATGTTCGGGCAACTGGCTTCTTCACAGACGGTGTGCAGATTGTTGTCACGCAAAACCTGTTTGATTTCCTGGAAGCGCGCTGAATCCGGCACTTTCATGCGTATCCACTCCGGCTTGCGCAATACCGGCATGGGCACGATTTTTATCGGAATACGCGAGGTTTTCGCGGCGTCAATTTCTTTGACACCAGCCACTTTTTTCGCCGGGCGTTCAGTTTGGCATTTATCTGACATGCGCCAGTTTCTCTTTCAGTGTTTGAGTTAACGCTGCGGCAATCTCAGCCATGGCTAACGGAATCTGTAATTCTTTGGTCTGCGTCATTTGCATGCCGGCATAACCGCAGGGGTCTATGTCTGCAAACGGCTGCAAATCCATATCAATATTCAAGCTTAAGCCATGATAACAGCACTGATTTTTAAGGCGTAGCCCTAACGACGCTATTTTTTTACCGTACACATAAACGCCTGGCGCATCAGGACGTGCTTCAGCAGTCACACCATGGCCGGCCAGGAATTCTATCAGGCTGTTTTCCAAGATGGAGACAAGTTGCCTCACATTCAAGTGGCTACGTGCGAGGTCTATCAGGCAATAAATAATTAACTGGCCTGGGCCGTGATAAGTGATTTTGCCGCCACGGTCTACATTTACGACGGGAATATCGTTATCAGGCAATCTAACCCCGCGCCGATTAAGGCCCAGCGTATAAACCGGCGGGTGTTCAGTCACCCACAACTGGTCAGCAGAGCTGCTATTGCGTTGCGCGGTGTAAGCCTGCATTTCGGCCAGGGTGACTGCATAGTCAGTCAGGCCCAGCTGGCGAATTTCCAGAGCAGGCATGTGATTTTGAAAGGGTGACTAAAGCACGACCTTGACCATCGGGTGCGAGGTCAGGCTGCGATAGATATCATCCAGTTGCGGTTTGGAGGTGACGTACACCATGCAAGTCAGGCTCAGGTATTTCCCCGCGCTGCTGCCGCGCATCTCGATTAAATGAGCACCAAACTCAGGCAGGTGCCGCTGTATGGTTTTGGTCACTTCAATGGTGAAGTCATCATGTGTTTCACCCATGACTTTGATTGGAAAGTCACAGGGAAACTCAATCAGGGTCTCTTCTGCTACAGGCGTTTGTTCAGAAGATGGTTTATCTGGTTCGCTCATACGGTCACCTGTTGAAACATGTTATTGCAAATACAAACGCACTTGGTCAATCATGCGTGAAAAGATATTGCTGGCTTCTACCGCCTGCATGGTCACCAATGGCACACTGTGGACGACTTTACCGTTTAAGGTAAACTCGATTTTACCTACTGCTTGCTGGGCTTTCAGTGGCGCTTCCAGCGGCTTGGCAATCCGTACGTTGGCTTTCATATTGGCATATTCGCCTTGTGGCAAAGTCAGGTAAACAGGCTTGGCAACTGTCAAATCGACTTCACTTTCAGTACCTTTCCAGACTTTTTGACGGGTGATGGCTTTAGCGGCCGGGTAGATCAGTTTGGATTCAAAGAACCTGAAGCCGAAGTTCAACAGTTTCTGGCTTTCGGCAGCACGTACATTGTCTGAAGTCGTGCCCAAAACGACAGAAATCAGGCGGAAATCATCGCGTTTGGCAGAAGAAATCAGGCAGTAACCCGCAGATTCGGTGTGGCCGGTTTTCATGCCATCGACAGTCGGGTCTAGGAACAGCAAGCGGTTACGGTTAGGCTGGGTAATCTTGTTATAGGTGTAAGATTTTTGTGAGTATAAGCGCGCGTAATCTTGAGGGAAGTCTCGGATCAAGGCATTGGCCAGGATCGACAAATCACGCGCTGTGGTGGTATGGGTAGGGTCAGGCAAGCCAGTTGAGTTAATGAAATGGCTGTTTTTCATGCCCAATGCCACGGCTTTTTTATTCATCAGTGTGGCAAATAACTCTTCACTACCGGCAATCCCTTCAGCCAGCGTAATGGCAGCATCGTTACCGGATTGGATAATCAGGCCATGCAGCAGCTCATCGACTGTCACCGTCATGGTGGTGTCGATAAACATTTTGGAGCCTTCGACCTTCCAGGCTTTATGGCTTACCGGCAATGTTTGTGTCAGTGACAAGCGCTTTTGCTTGACTGCTTCAAAAGCAAGGTAGGCTGTCATTACTTTGGTCAGCGATGCTGGTTCTACCGGCATATCCGGGTTATTGGCCGCCAACAATCCACCTGTATTGGCATCGCGCAATACAAAGGCTTTAGCAGCCAGTGTCGGCGACGGCACATTGAGGGTAATGGCTTCAGCGGCCAGTGTAATGAATGGAAGTGAAAATAGAACAGCAATACAAGAGCGCCACATGGTTAGTCACTTAACGAGATAAACAGTCAATGAGAAAAACCCCTTACGGGATACAAACTTCACGCAGAAAAACTTCTCGTGAACAAACAATTACCGGGAAAAAATCAGTGCGGGTAACTGCAATTGGTCACGCATCTGACTGGCCGCCTGTGCTGCCAATGCGTGATCTGGATACGGCCCCAGTACGACCTGGAACAGCTTGCCATTATACACTTTGTTGAGCAGGGTTTGTGTCTCGGGGATGGCGGTGAAGATACGCTTCTGCAAGCGGTCGGCATTTTCTTCCTGGCCAAAAGCGCCAACCTGGATGTAAATACCATTGGCTTCCAGTCCGTTTGCAGGAATGTTTGTAGCGGAGGTATTTGTTGTAGAAGGTGTGCTTGCCGGCGAAGGCACGCTTGCCGGTGAAGCACCTGCTGACACCGGCTGAATGATCTGCCTGGTCACTTGAACGGTTTCAGTAGATGGCTGCAAGGGTTCGGGTATCTGCTGTGTCGTATCTATCAGGGTCACTTCTACCTGGCTGGAACCATGCTGGATAATATCCAGCTGTTTGGCTGCGGCATAAGACAGATCAATTACCCGCGGACGCCCGAACGGCCCGCGGTCATTGACCCGGACAATGACCGACTTGCGGTTACTGAGGTTGGTTACGCGCACATAGCTGGGAATAGGCAGGGTTTTATGTGCGGCAGAGAGTTTGAACATATCATAGACTTCACCGCTGGCGGTTTTGCGCCCATGGAATTTTTTGCCATACCAGGAAGCGTGGCCGGTCTGGGTAAAAGGCGTGGCGATAGCTGACATCGGTGTAATGGTCTCGCCATTGACGATATAAGGCTTGGTCGTAGATTTGACGATAGGGTCCAGCCTGGGCGTCACTGACGTTTCCAACGGCGTGTTCGGGTCTATGCCATCGGTAGCATTGCCTTCAAATTCCGGTTTTGGGTCAATGTTGATGATGCGCGGACCCATGACAGGCGGGGCAGAAGGTGAAGACGCCATAGGAGGTGTGGCGCGTGGTCTTTCTGCGGGTGTCGATTTGCTGGTTGGTGGCTGAGACGGAGATGTCTGGCGTGGTGGCATACTGCTGTTACAGGCAGCCAGAAGGCTGCTTAGCAACGCAATCGCTATCAGTTTTGAATTAAAAGACATCTTGTCCTCACAAAGTACATTAGTCAGTGGCGACCAGTCGTTTATGCGATTGCACACTCATTAGCAAGCCCAGGCTCAGGCCCAGGGTCAACAAAGAAGTACCGCCATAACTAACCAATGGCAACGGAATGCCCACCACCGGTAAAATGCCGCTGACCATGCCCATATTCACAAAGCAATAAGTGAAGAAGGTGGCGGCAATACTGCCTGCCAGCAAGCGTGAAAAAGTATTTTTGGCTTGCGAGGCAATAATAAAAGCGCGGCCTATGATAATGGTGAACAGCAGTAACAACAGACAACAGCCGACCAGGCCAAATTCTTCAGCGAATACGGCAAAAATAAAGTCGGTAGTGCGTTCAGGTACAAAGTCCAGTTGTGATTGGGTGCCATTCAGCCAACCTTTGCCGGTCATCCCACCGGAGCCAATCGCAATGGTGGCCTGGATAATATGGTAGCCCGCACCCAATGGATCCTGGCTCGGATCGACCAGGATTTCAACCCTGCGCCGTTGATAGTCGTGCAGCATAGACCACAAAATCGGCAGGGCAGCACCAAAGGCAATCGCGCTACCGAAGATAAATTTCCAGCTCAGGCCAGCCAGGAAAATTACAAAAAATCCGGAAGCAAATACCAGGGTGGCAGTACCCAGATCAGGCTGTTTGGCAATCAATAGTACCGGCACCAGCAGAATCACCCCGGCGACTAAGTAATCGCCGGTGCGCAACATACTTTCACGTTTGGAAAAATACCAGGACAACATGATAGGTACGGCCAGCTTCATCAGTTCTGAAGGCTGGATTTTGGTCACACCCAGGTTTAACCAGCGCCGCGCACCATGGCTGATGTCACCTATCAAGGCGACAGCCAGCAGCAGTGTCAGACCAAACAAATACACCGGAAGCGCAATGCGCTCAATCAATTGCGGTTGCGTATTGGCTACCAGCAGCATGACGCCCATCATGATCATAATATTCACGATTTGCGCGTTCACTTTGGTCAGCGCCTGGCCAGATGCGCTATACAGCACCATCAATGCCACCACCAGCACCATCAGAACAGTGGCGAGCAGGACAGAGTCTACATGCCGTATAAAGCGGACGATCAATTGCCTAATCATGTGGCTCCTCTTCTACTTCTGGCGCATTGGTAATGGTGACTTCCGGCACTGCTGCAGCGGCCGGGTCAACCGGTACTTTGCCAAGTAAATAATAATCCATCACCTTGCGCGCAATCGGGCCGGCTGTTGAGCCACCATGGCTACCGTTTTCCACAATCACAGCGACTGCGATTTTCGGATCTTCGGCAGGCGCATACGAAATAAACCAGGCGTGGTCGCGGTGCCGTTCGTTAATCAGTTTTTCGTTATATTTCTCGTTTTGTTTGATACCGACCACTTGTGCAGTACCGGTTTTGGCTGCGATTAAATAACCTGCATTGGTACCAATCGCAGCGGCAGTGCCGCCTGGCTGGGTTACATCCATCATGCCCAGCTTGACGATTTCCAGATTATTGGCGCTCAAATTCAACTGGTCGGCAATTGCATGCGGCAATAAGCTGACCTGGTTGGTTTTCGAGTTGACGATGGCATTTACCAGATGTGGCCGGATGGATTTGCCACTGTTGGCCAGCATGGCAGTGGCATGCGCGAGTTGCATAGGTGTCACCAGGGTATACCCTTGCCCGATACCAACAATCACGGTCTCACCCATATACCACGGTTGTTTAAAGCGTTTCTTCTTCCAGGCTGGTGTGGGCAGTAATCCTGACAATTCGCCCTGGATATCGATATTGGTTTTTTCGCCAAATCCAAAATGGCGTACAAAATCGGTCAGGCGGTCTATGCCCAGTTCCATCGCCAACCCGTAGAAAAAGGTATCACAGGAAACGGTAATTGCCCGGCGCATATCGACCGCGCCATGACCGGAAGGCTTCCAGTCGCGGTAACGGTGACGGCTATTTGGCAACATGAAATAGCCAGGGTCGCTGATGGCAAAAGGCGGCTGGCGCTTGCCGGACTCTAACCCCGCCAGCGCCACAAATGGTTTAAAGGTCGAGCCTGGCGGGTAAATGCCTTTCAGGCTGCGGTTGATCAATGGTTTATCCAGTGAATTATTCAGCAGGTTCCAGTTGTCGTAATCAATGCCATCCACAAACAGGTTGGCATCAAATGACGGCATACTTGCCATCGCCAGCACTTCGCCGGTTTTAGGTTGAATGGCAACCAATGCGCCACGCCTGCCGGCAAATTCATGCTCGGCGATTTCCTGCAATTTGGCATCCATTGATAGCACAATATTGTTACCAGACGTTGGCGATGCGCTGGAAAGCACACGAACTGCGCGTCCATCCGCGTCAATCTCTACTTGCTGGAAACCGGTGATACCATGCAATTGCTCTTCATAAGCCTGCTCAACACCGGCCTTGCCGATATGCTCGGTGCCTTTGTAATTGGAAAGCTGGTTATTTTCTTTGAGTTGCTTGAGGTCATTCTCGTTGATGCGGCTAATATAGCCAATCGCATGCGTACCCAGCGTCCCATAAGGATAGTGTCTGAACAGTCGTGATTTTAATTCTACGCCCGGAAAACGGAAGCGGTTTACCGCAAACTTGGCCGCTTCATACTCGTTCAGGTGGGTACGAATCGGGATGCTCTCAAAGGTATGGCTTTGGCTGCGCAATTTCTTAAAGCGCTTGAGGTCGATTGGCGAGACTTCTACCAGCTGGCCTAACTCTTCAATGGTGTCCTGCAAGTCGTCGGTTTTGGAGGGCGTGATTTCCAGCGTATACACAAAAAAGTTATGCGCCAGGATAATACCGTTACGGTCAGAAATCAGGCCGCGGTTAGGCGTGATTGGCACAATCGAGATGCGGTTGTTTTCTGCCAGCGTCTGGTAGTAGTCGTAGCGGTAGACCTGTAAAAAATAAAAACGGCCTGCTAACGCCGAAAAAGCGGCAATGACCGCTAATACCAGGAAAACCAGGCGAACCCGGAACTTGTGCTGTTCGTTCTGGTGGTTCTTGAGTTCGGTGCTGTACCCCATGCGCTTATAACTTTTTCGGGCGCGATAATTCGCCAAACCACACAATCATGATTTGCCAGAGGATCAGGTCAGAAATGATCGGCAAGCCATAGGTCCAGTCAGGCATCTCGCTACCGGCAAAAAGCTTCAGCAGCATAATCAATATGCGTTGCATGCCGAACAGGAAGATCAGGTATAGATACAACTGCCAGCGGTTGAAAAGCACCAGGCGGCGTTGGTAAATCAAACCAAGAAAAGCAGTAATCGAGAATGTCAGTGCGTGCTGGCCGAGCAGGCTGCCGGTCGCCAGGTCTACCAGTAACCCTGCAAACCATACCCAGCCGATATTGCAGTGATAGGGCGCCTGCAGCAGCCAGTAAAGCGCAATCACCAGCAGGAAGTCAGGGCGGATAATCACGCCGGAGTTTGACCATGGATATAACTGGAACACCAGGCCAACCAGCAAGGTAAAAAAGAAGGTACTGAATTTTACCGGTTTCATGGACGCTCCGGTGCAGCTGGCGCTTGGCTGTTAGGTGGTGATGTGACGTTAGGCGTGGCAGTATTAGGGCTGCCATTATTTGTCTGCGTGCTGGCTGGCGGCGTTATCGCATTCACGGCAGCGGGGTCGGTGTCTGTGGAATCCAAACTGGGAAGTTCGGTGACTGGATGCGGATCTACCGCCGCATTATTTTTTTGCAGTACATCGACCACCGATTGATCGAGGTGTTGTGCATTATTGCGCGGCAATACCGGCTTGTTGTCTGTCACCGGATTAATCGCCGGTGACTCAGGGATTTTCAGAATCAGCACATGTTTATGGTTGTTGACGCCGGCAATCGGGCGGCTGACGATTTTGGCAAACGGTGAATCCTGGCTTTGTTTAATCTGTGTCACTACCGCCACGGCCAAGCCGGCTGGATATACACCATCAATGCCTGAGGTGACCAGTTTATCGCCTACTTTAATATCCACGCTGGTTGGTAGGTAAGGGATATCCAGCGTGTTGCGCTTGCCTTCGCCGAAAGCAATCGCGCGCAATTGATTGCGTTCAATCTGAATAGGGATGGACAGTTTTTTATCGGTAATCAGCGTGACTTCACTGGTGAACGGGTAAACCCGGGTGATCTGGCCAACAACGCCTTGCTCATCCACCACTGCCTGGCCGGGGGTGATGTCGTGACGGCTGCCACGGTTGAGTGTGATGATATTGCTGAACGGGTCGCGTCCCATATGCATCACTTCACCCAGTGTCGCTTTAGGGATGATAGGCGCATCACCTGACAGCAGTGTGCGCAAGTGCACATTTTCTGCATCCACGGTTGCAAGGCGCTGTAGCGCTGCGTTATCAATCAAACCTTGTTGCTTGAGCTTGAAGTTTTCCTGGATCAATTGGTTATGCGAGGTAAAGTAGGTATTAATGTTGCGACCCCACTCATTCGGGGCGCTAGCAACAATTTCCAGCGGATGCAGGGCGGCGCTAAACCATTGCCGTACCTGGCTCAGATAGTCAAAACGTGCATCGATGGCCATCATGACCAGTGACAATGCGCAAAAAAACATCAGGCGTGAAAAAGGCCGCGGCCCCTGGATAAAAAAGGCCGGGGATTCGTGCGGATCAAGCTGTTGGTGTATGCCTTTGAGCATAATGAGGGTAACGCCAGCCGGGCCTTACATTACTCACTGGCAAACACATTGCCCAATTTATCCATTTCTTCCAATGCACGGCCACAACCACGGGCCACACAAGTCAATGGGTCTTCAGCAACGATGACCGGCAAGCCGGTTTCTTCCACCAGCAAACGATCCAAGTCACGCAGTAACGCGCCACCACCGGTCAGTACCATGCCTTTTTCAGCAATATCGGCACCCAGTTCTGGCGGCGTTTGTTCAAGTGCGGATTTCACTGCACCGACGATAGAGTTCAGAGGCTCGGTAAGTGCTTCCAGGATTTCGTTGCTTGAAATGGTGAATTTACGTGGCAGGCCTTCCGCCAGGTTGCGACCGGTGACTTCCATTTCCAGCACTTCAGAACCCGGGAAAGCGGAGCCGATTCTTTTCTTGATTGCTTCGGCGGTAGGTTCGGAAATCTGCATGCCGTAGTTGCGGCGGATGTAGTCAATAATCGCCTGGTCAAATTTGTCGCCACCGACGCGTTCGGATTTGGCGTACACAATACCACCCAGTGAAATCACGCCAACTTCAGTTGTGCCGCCACCAATATCCACCACCATGGAACCAGTCGCTTCAGCCACCGGCATGTCAGCACCAATGGCCGCGGCCATCGGCTCTTCAATCAGGAACACCTGTTTGGCGCCGGCGCGCTCGGCAGACTCTTTAATCGCACGGCGTTCAACCTGGGTGGAACCTACCGGTACACAGATGATGATGCGTGGGCTGGGTGAGAACCAGCGGGATTCATGTACTTTACGGATAAAAAACTTGAGCATTTGCTCGGTGATGGTGAAGTCGGCAATCACACCATCCTTCATCGGGCGGATCGCCTGGATGTTGGCTGGCGCACGTCCCAGCATGCTTTTCGCATCGGAACCCACTGCCAGCAACACTTTTTTACCGTTGGGCCCGCCCTCGGTACGAATGGCAACGACAGACGGCTCGTCCAGCACCACACCCTTACCGCGCACGTAAATCAGGGTGTTGGCTGTGCCAAGGTCGATTGCGAGATCATTGGAGAAGTAGCTGTTAAGTGCACCGAACATGTTTTATCCTGTAAAATTCCGACTTTTGAAGCGCCAGCCGAGTGTGGCTTGAAATCAAGGTATAATAGCGCAAAACGCACATGAAATTAAGATGTGATTTCGAATTCTTGAAGACTTATCCTCTATGGCACTCAATCTTGAAGACATCAAACGTATAGCGCATCTGGCTCGCATCGAAGTCAGTGACACTGAAGCGCAAGAAACTTTAAATAAACTTTCCGGCATTTTAGGGCTGATCGAGCAAATGCAAGCAGTAGATACCACCGGAATTGCGCCTATGTCGCACTCCCAGGATGTCACGCAGCGCTTGCGTGAAGACGTGGTCACCCAAACCAATCAGCGCGAACTGTTCCAGTCAATTGCCCCTGCCACGCAAGATGGGTTATATCTCGTGCCCAAGGTCATTGAATAAACATTGATCAAACCCAGTGATCAAATAATTAAGTCGCCACCTCCTATACGGTTTTAATGATGATTAACAGTAGCCTTAAACAGCTGGGCCAACAGTTGGCCAGCAAGCAAATTTCCAGTGTCGAGCTCACGCAAGCCTATTTGCAGCGCGTGACGCAACTCAATCCGACCATCAATGCTTTTATCACGCTGGATGAAGAAAAAACCATAGCCCAGGCCAAGGCTGCTGATGCGCGAATTGCTGCCGGTGACTTCGGGCCGCTGACGGGTATTCCGCTCGCCCAAAAAGACATTTTTTGTGCCAAAGGCTGGCGCACCACTTGCAGCTCGAAAATGCTGGAAACCTTTATTGCGCCTTATGACGCGCATGTGATCAGCCAGTTTGATGCCGCTGGCGCCGTGAACCTTGGCAAAACCAATATGGACGAATTCGCCATGGGCTCCTCCAACGAGACCAGTTACTTTGGTGGCGTAAAAAATCCCTGGGACTTTGACCGCGTACCTGGCGGTAGCTCGGGCGGTTCCGCAGCTGCTGTCGCGGCGCGCTTGTGCGCAGCAGCGACTGGTACTGACACTGGTGGTTCCATCCGTCAACCCGCCTCCCTATGTGGCTTCACTGGCCTGAAACCAACCTATGGCCTGGTATCGCGTTACGGCATGATCGCGTTTGCTTCTTCTCTGGACCAGGCCGGCCCGATGGCTAAATCGGCTGAAGACTGTGCGCTGATGCTGAACGTAATGGCCGGTTTCGACGAGCGCGATTCCACCAGCGTCAACCGCGAAAAAGAAGATTACACGCGTGGCCTCGCCCACATGCATGGCGAGCAACCGTTAAAAGGCCTTCGTATCGGCCTGCCAAAAGAGTACTTTGCCGAAGGCCTGAGTGTCGACGTTGCCAAAGTGATTGAAACGGCGATTGCCGAATACAAAAAACTGGGCGCTGAAATCGTGGATATCAGCCTGCCGAATAACAACCTGTCTATCCCCGTTTACTACGTGCTGGCGCCTGCGGAAGCTTCCAGTAATTTGTCTCGCTATGACGGTGTGCGCTACGGTCACCGCGCTGCCGAATACAATGACCTGCAGGAAATGTACATGAAGTCGCGCGCCGAAGGCTTTGGTGCCGAGGTTAAGCGCCGTATCCTGATTGGTACCTATGTATTGAGCGCCGGTTACTACGATGCCTACTACCTGAAAGCCCAGCAAATCCGCCGCCTGATTGCGCAGGATTTTGTGGAAGCATTCAAACACTGTGATGTGATCATGGGACCCGCTGCCCCTTCGACAGCCTTTAAGGCCGGGGAGAAGACCAGTGACCCGGTCGCCATGTACCTCGAAGATTTGTATACCATTGCCGTCAACCTGGCCGGTTTGCCTGGCATGAGTATTCCTGCCGGCTTTGCCCAAGATGGTGATGGTAAACCGCTGCCAGTCGGCTTGCAGATTATCGGTAATTATTTTGATGAAGCGCGCATGCTGGATGTCGGCCACGCCTATCAACAAGTAACAGACTGGCATACCCAAATGCCAGTAGCATTGGAGAACATCTAAATGCAGTGGGAAGTCGTGATCGGGTTGGAAACCCATGTGCAGTTACAAACCAAGTCCAAACAATTCAGTGGCGCTTCGACCACCTATGGTGCTGAGCCAAACACGCAAGCTTGTGAAGTGAGCATTGCGTTGCCGGGTGTGTTGCCGGTCCTCAATAAACAATCCGTGGAATGCGCGATCAAGTTTGGCCTGGCTATCGATGCCGACATTGCGCCCCGCAGCATTTTCGCCCGCAAGAATTACTTTTATCCGGATTTGCCTAAGGGCTACCAGATCAGCCAGTTCGAATTGCCGGTGGTTGGCAAAGGCAAGATCACTATCCAGGTGCCTGCCGGTAAAAATACTGAAGCTTACGAAAAAGTCATCAACATCACCCGTGCGCATCTGGAAGAAGATGCCGGTAAATCCGTGCACGATGCGGTTGAAGGTATGTCCGGTATCGATTTAAACCGCGCTGGTACGCCATTGCTGGAAATCGTGACGGAACCGGATATGCGCAGTGCGGCGGAAGCGGTTGCCTATGCCAAAAAACTGCACGAACTGGTGCAATGGATAGGCATCTGCGACGGTAATATGCAGGAAGGTTCGTTCCGTTGCGACGTTAACGTGTCAGTGCGTCCTAAAGGCACAGAAAAACTGGGCACCCGCCGCGAAATCAAGAACCTCAACTCGTTCAAATTCATGCTGCAGGCGATTGAGTACGAAACCCAGTGGCAGATCGAAACACTGGAAGATGGCGGTACCATTCAACAAGCCACTATCCTCTTTAATCCGGACACCGGCGAAACCCGCGCCATGCGTTCCAAGGAAGAAGCCAACGATTACCGTTATTTCCCGGACCCCGATTTGCTGCCGCTTGAAGTGACAGAAGCTGATAAAACACGCGTCAGGGCAGATATGCCGGAATTGCCGCAAGCGTTACAAGCGCGTTTTACCAGTGAGTACCAACTCTCCGGTTATGATGCCAGTAACCTGACCAGTTCCCGTGCGGTGGCTGATTATTTCGTTGCTGTAGTGAATGCGGGTGGCGACGCCAAACAGGCTGCTAATTGGGTGATGGGCGCACTATCGGCCAAACTCAATGCGGAAGAAAAAACGGTTGCCGAGAGTCCGGTTTCCGCTGACCAGCTCGCAGCATTACTCAAGCGGATTGCTGATAACACTATTTCTAACAATGCTGCGAAACAGGTGTTTGAGGGATTATGGGCAGGTGAAGGCGAAGTCGATGCCATCATCGAAGCCAAAGGCCTCAAACAAGTTTCTGACACCGGCGCGATTGAAGCGATTATTAATGACGTGCTGGCGGCAAACCAGGCCATGGTCGAAGAATACAAAGCCGGTAAAGAAAAAGCCTTTAATGCGCTGGTGGGTCAGTGCATGAAAGCATCTAAAGGTAAGGCTAACCCGGCACAGGTCAATGAGTTGCTGAAAAACAAACTGGGTTAATGACCATCTTCCTAACGCCATCTGATTGGCGAGAGGGTTGAGGTTTAACAGGAAAAAGATGGCGTGAAGATTACTCTTCGCGCCATTTTGCGTTAATGGCGATCAAATCTGGTAAACAGTTCAGCAGGGCTTCTACCACCGCCGGGTCAAAGTGTCGGTTGCTTTGTGATTTGATTTCTTCTACTACCTTATCAATTGGCCAGGCCTCTTTGTAAGGGCGTTTGCTCAGGAGCGCATCAAACACATCGGCGATGGCCACAATGCGGGCTTCAATCGGAATCTCTTCCCCTTTTAAACCATATGGGTAGCCGGTACCATCCCATTTTTCATGGTGATACAAGGCGACGGTATAGGCCAGTTTGATCAGCGGTGAAGTGGATTTATCCAGGATATCTGCCCCCAGTTGAGGATGGGTACGCATGGTAGCTAGCTCCTCCTCATCCAGTTTGCCGGGTTTAAGTAGTACCTGGTCGGGGATACCAATTTTGCCGATGTCATGCATAGGCGCTGCATGTACCAGTTGTTCGGCAAAGCCTGCATCCATGCCCATTTCTAGCGCTATCCTGCCTGAGACATGGCTCATGCGTATCACATGCATACCGGTTTCATTGTCCTTGAATTCTGCTGCACGTCCCAGGCGTTGGATCAGTTCCAGGTGCGTGCTTTTCAACTCGTCGATATGAATCAGTGACAAATGGGTTTTGACGCGCGCCCGCACAATAGCAGGTGAAATCGGCTTGTTAATATAATCAACGCCACCGGCTTTAAATCCTTGCGACTCATCGGCTTCATCCGCCAGCGCGGTGACAAAAATCACCGGGATGGTCTGGGTGTCAGGGTCATCTTTCAACTGTTTGCAGACTTCAAAACCGGTCATGCCAGGCATCATGACGTCGAGCAAAATCAGCCGCGGCTTTTCTTTTTTCACCAGCTCCAGTGCATCCATACCATTTTTGGCAAAGCTTAAGCGATAGTCGTCCTGCAAAACTTGCTTGAGTACTTTCAGGTTGAGCGGTTCGTCGTCGACAATCAGAATCCGCGGTTGCTGAGTAATATAATCCGTCATGAAGGTGTTCCTTGTGTCTGGGTCTCCAGTAGTTGGTCGATCTGCATCACTGCTTGTTCAAAATCAAACTCGTTCAGAGATTGCACAATGGCATTGCTTGCTTCGCGCCAGTCGGCAGGGGCATGCCGCATCAGTTTGTTTGCCAGCGCATCATCCAGTTCCGCCATGGCAGCCAACGTGCGTAGTGCTTTCAACCAGCTGATGATCTGGTTTATATCCGTTTCTTCACTGGCAGCCGGTTTTTCAACAATTGCTGGTTGCAAGTCTTGCAATGAAGTAAACGCCTGCTGCAATGCTTGGGCAAATGTCTGTAACTTCTCAATCAATGCCCCAGATTCTTGCCAGGTTTCTTCTGTGATATGTTCCAGTGCATGATAAATAGACTGCATTTTCGGTAGCGCAAGATTGGCGCTCACGCCTTTATTGGCATGTGCGATGAGCTTTAATGTTGCAGGGTCATTCGCCTGTATAGCGTCGGTTAAGTTATCTATGTGCCTTGGCGTTTCCAGCAAATATTGGCCGACCTCATGCAAATAAATCTGTATGTCGCCCCACAACATCACGCCTTTATTGAGGTCGATATCTTGCTGGGTCATGGTTTGCTCAATGTGAGTCGCGGGTGGTGAGACCGTCACGCCATGCAGCACCCGCGCCATTTCGGCCAGCAATAGCGGTAATTCAATAGGTTTGGAACTGAATCCATCCATATCGGCCTGTTTGGCTGCTAAACGGTCCTGCTCCAGAACGCTGGCAGTCAAGGCGATAATCGGTGTTCTATCCCAGCCTGCTTCGCGTTCCATCTCGCGAATGCGGATGCTGGCGGTTAAGCCATCGACCACCGGCATCTGTACATCCATCAAAATAATATCAAATGCCCGTGTTTGCAGGGCGTCTATGACTTCTTGGCCGTTGGTGGCCAGTGTGACTCTATGGCCCTGTTTCTCGAGCATGATATGTAACAGTTTGCGATTTTGTTCAATATCATCAGCTGCCAGAATATTCAGTGAAGGCAGGAAATTCTGGCTGGGATTAAGCTCAATCGGGCTCTCTTTGCGCGTGCCCTCTGCTAAAGGCAGGGTGACACTAAAGCAACTACCTTGCCCCAGCGTGCTGGCGGCCGTGATACGGCCATTCATCAGTTCCACCAGCTGTTTACTAATCGTAGTGCCTAGTCCGGTGCCGCCAAAACGGCGACTCATGGTGGCATCCGCCTGGGTGAAAGGCGCGAATATGCTTTCCAGACGATCGGCATCAATGCCGATGCCAGTATCTATCAGGTCAAACTGTATTTCTCCATGTGGCGTGGGGTAGACTTTTAATTCGACATAGCCGGATTCGGTAAACTTGACCGCGTTACCGAGCAGATTGGTTAACACCTGGCGGATGCGATGTTCAGCACCTTTGTAATAACCAGCGGCTTGCGGATCCAGTGATAACTTTAATTCGATCTGCTTTTTACGTGCTTGCAGCCACAACGATGAAATCACGCTATCGACCAGTTCTCGCATGGAGAAATCCAGTATTTCCAGTTCCAGCATGCCTTTTTCCAGCTTGGCGCTATCGAGAATGTCATTCAGCAAATGCAGCAGGGACTTGGCCGACTGGCTGATGGTCGACAAGTAATTGCGTTGCTCCTGCTGCATGGCGGTGTCGAGCAGCAATTCACTGAAACCGATAATCGAGTTCATCGGTGTGCGGATTTCATGACTCATATTGGCCAGGAAAGTGCTTTTTACATTGGCCGCCTCTTCGGCCTTATCCTTGGCCAGCAGCATTTCCTGTTCCATCTGTTTGCGTTCACTGATGTCGATCATAAACATCACCACTTTAATAACCTTGCCATCTATATTGCGGATCGGGCTGTAGGAGGCATGAATCCAGATTTGCTTACCATGTTTGCCATAGCGCAAGAATTCGCCATGCACAAACTCACCTTTTTTAAGCGAAATCCACTTTTGTTTATAGCGGTCTGTGGAGACAAAGTCGGGTGGACAAAGGATGGAATGATGGCGGCCGCGGATTTCAACCAGCTCATAACCGAGCAAGTCCAGAAAGCTGCGGTTGGCGTTCAGCACGAAACCATCAATGCTGAACTCGGCCATGCTGGTGGAGTTATTAATGGCATTGGCAATCCCTTCAAACTCCGCATTTTTGTGTTTGGATTCGGTCACGTCTAGCATAACCCCGTCAAGTGCCTCGGCCCTACCATCGTTGCTGTAAATGGCGGAGGCAAACTCCGATATCCACTTTTCATTACCATTGCGGTCAGTAATCCTGTATTCAATCGCATAGTTGGTACGGTTGCCAACCGCTGCTTCCACGATTGGTTGGATCCGCTGGGCATCGTCGGGATGAATCAATTGCGCAAAGTTAACTGACCCATTCAGGAAGTCTTCAACTGCCCAGCCGGTCATTTCCAGCGCAGCATCGCTGATCAGACGCATACTCCAGTTCTCATCCAGATTGCAGCGGAACGTCACGCCGGGGATGTTGTTCATCATGGAGCGGATCTGCTGATCTTTTTCGCGGATTACTTTTTCAATCGTTTTACGCTGCGTGAGGTCGGTAATAAATCCAACAAATAATCTTTCATTCGGCAGCTTGACCTCGCCCATTGCCAGGCGAATGGGGAATAACGTACCATCTTTTTTGATGGCATCTAGATCGTGGCCTTCGCCTAGCGCCTGCGCACTTACAGCATTGGTTTTAAAATAACGCCAGCGATTTTTAAAGTCGGGTTCGGGCATTAACATCGAAATGTTTTGGCCCTCAATGTCGGATTTTTGCCAACCAAACAGCCGCTCCACCGCTTCGTTGCAGGAAATAATCTGACCGCTGGTGTCGATTGTGACAATGCCATCCACCGCAGTATTCAAAATAGTCGATAATCTGGTTTCGCTGACCTGAACACTCGCCAGGGCCTGTCGGTAACTGATCAGCACATTGATTGCCGCGGCAATGATGCCTATCAATATGGTGACCAGCGTAATGCCTAGTGCCAGTGAAATGGATTGGTTATTCTCAGGATTGAAACCGGATTGTGCCTGCCCGATAAAGCGCGCAGAGGCCATGCCGGTATAATGCATGGCGGTAATGGCACTGCCCATTAACGCGCCGCCTAGCAAGATGCTTACTTTGGCTGGCAGCTTGCCTGTCTGGTTAAGGAAAATACCTGTCCATAATGAAAGGGTGGCCAAACTGATCACCACAAAGACAGACATCAATACCCAGGCCAGATCAAATTTGAGCACAGGCTCCATTTTCATAGCCAGCATGCCGGTGTAATGCATGGCACCGATGCCGGTGCCGACTGAGAGTCCACCTTTAATCAGTTTACTGTAATCAAGCTGGTTCTCTGTCATCAGGTTGAGTGCGTAATAGGATGCCAGGATGCCGGGCATCATCGAAATCATGGTGACTTCCGGGTTGTAAGTGACTTTTGTGCAGATTTCGTAGGCCAGCATGCCGATAAAATGCATGGCCCAAATGCCTGCTCCAAGCGAGATTGAGCTGGCGATAATGGAAAACTTCTGTGACACCAGCGAAGTTTGTTTTTGTGAAATGCGGGTTAGCTGTAGCGCCAGCACCGAGGTGCCGATGGCTACCAGCGCGGATAGTATCACTAGCCATGGATTATAAGTTCCATAGAGCAGGGCGGTGGGCGATCCTTCCCTGAAAAAGAAAATACTGTACCAATCCATGCGGTGATGGCCCTCAATAAAAAATGTTAATCGTGCTAGCGATATTTTATCTTGTGCACACGATAAATAATATTGAGAACAATGCTGTTTTTAAAGGCTATTTCACCATTTAGGTGATTGAAATACATCGGTATTTTGCATGTGTCGGAAAAGCAGAAAACCCCGCAGATGCAGGGTTTTTCTGGGGCAGGCAGTGCTGATTTTCAGGTGGTTAATGACACAGCACGTGACAAATCAGCTGGTAACAAATCGTCATAAAGCCGATGGTGGTCAGCATAAAACTGATGGCAGAAAATACCTTCCATTTCATTTTGCTCCAGAAATCGGTATCAAATGCCGCAATGGTGAAAATGGTCGGGTTGGTAAAGCCGCCGATAGCCATACAGACACAGGCAAAATGATGTAATTCAATGCCAGCGGTTTTGGATGCAGCAAAAAAGCCAAGTTGGAAAAGTGCCATCAAGGCGTAATCCACGTGGGCACGGATCATGGTTTTGTAATCGACCAGAAAGCCGCCATCGATTCCCTGAATAGGAAACCAGCGTGCAAAAGTCATCAACCATGCGGATAAAATTAAAGCGCTAGTACAAGCGACTGCGCCAATCAATAAGACGTCCATTTTTCTCTCCTGAGCTCTGATTTAAAAGGGTTTCCCATATTGTTATTGTGTGGGGAAATGTGATTGTAGACAGATCTGTCTGTCTGTCAATATGCGGCATTATTCAATGCATGAAAACTTGCGTTCTCCGGCGTTTTCGCGCACAATTCGTTCCTTGCTAGGGGTCTGTAAATCCTTCATTTCATTCGAAGTTTTTACAGTGAGAGTTACCCTTCGAACCTGATGCGGGTTATTCCGCCGTAGGGAATGCATATCTCCGCGCATCCTTACGTCTTTATCTTTTAAGGATGCCAATGAACGCCATAGACAAAAACCTTCAGTCCCAGACTCCGCAATCCCAGATTTCTCAAAGCAAAAATATCAAATTCGTCAACGCGGATGCCAAAGTTGATGAAGGGGCTACCAAACCTTTCGCTAAGTCACGCAAAATCTACATACAAGGTTCACGTCCGGACATCCAGGTGCCGTTCCGTGAAATCTCGCTGAGTGATACGCCTTCCAGTTTTGGCGGTGATGTTAACCCCCCGGTAGTGGTATATGACACTTCCGGCCCTTATACCGACCCAGCAGTAGAGATTGATATCCGTAACGGTTTGCCTGCTTTGCGCGCGCAATGGATTATGGAACGTGGCGATGTAGAGCAGCTGGATGGCCCGACCTCTGAGTTCGGTCAGCAACGTCTGATTGATCCCGAGTTGTCGCAAATGCGTTTCAACCTGCATCGCAAACCGCTGCGTGCCAAAGCTGGCATGAATGTCAGCCAGATGCACTATGCACGCAAGGGCATCATCACGCCGGAGATGGAATTTATCGCCATCCGCGAAAACCAGCGTCGTGAAAACATGAGCGAATTGCTACAAACGCAGCATCCTGGCCAGAATTACGGTGCCAGTATTCCATCTGTAATCACGCCTGAATTCGTGCGTGACGAAGTGGCACGTGGCCGTGCGATTATCCCTTCCAATATCAACCACCCCGAAATCGAGCCCATGATCATTGGCCGTAATTTCCTGGTTAAAATCAACGCCAATATCGGGAATTCCGCACTGGGTTCTTCCATCTCTGAAGAAGTAGAGAAAATGGTGTGGGGTACGCGTTGGGGCGGTGATACTGTGATGGATCTGTCCACTGGTAAAAACATCCATGAAACCCGCGAATGGATTATCCGTAATTCACCAGTGCCTATCGGTACCGTGCCTATCTACCAGGCGCTGGAAAAAGTGAACGGCAAGGCTGAGGACCTGACCTGGGAAATCTTCCGCGACACCTTGATCGAGCAGGCAGAGCAGGGCGTGGATTACTTTACGATCCATGCCGGTGTCCGCCTGGCTTATATCCCCATGACGGCCAAGCGTATGACCGGCATCGTATCGCGCGGTGGTTCTATCATGGCGAAATGGTGCCTGGCGCATCATAAAGAGTCATTCCTGTATGAGCATTTTGAAGATATCTGCCAGATCATGAAGCAGTACGATGTGTCGTTTTCGCTGGGCGATGGCCTGCGTCCTGGTTCTATCTACGACGCCAACGACGAAGCGCAATTTGCCGAGCTGAAAACCCTGGGTGAGCTGACGCAGATCGCCTGGAAACATGATGTACAGTGCATGATCGAAGGCCCAGGTCACGTACCTATGCACCTGATCAAGGAAAACATGGATCTGCAACTGGAGCATTGTGGTGAAGCCCCGTTTTACACTTTGGGCCCATTGACCACTGACATTGCGCCTGGCTATGACCATATCACTTCCGGGATTGGTGCGGCGATGATAGGCTGGTATGGCTGTGCCATGCTCTGTTATGTGACACCGAAAGAGCATTTAGGCCTGCCGGACAAAGAAGATGTGCGTGTTGGTATTATCACTTACAAGATTGCAGCCCATGCTGCCGATTTGGCCAAAGGCCACCCGGGCGCGCAGATTCGTGACAATGCTTTATCCAAAGCACGTTTTGAATTCCGCTGGGAAGACCAGTTCAACCTTGGCCTGGACCCTGAAAAAGCCAAGGAATTCCATGATGAAACCCTGCCGCAGGAGGGCGCGAAGCAAGCACACTTTTGCTCTATGTGCGGCCCGCATTTCTGCTCGATGAAGATCACGCAGGATGTACGCGACTATGCGGATAAACTGGGCGTGGATGAGCAGGCCGCTTTGCAAAAAGGCATGCAGGAAAAAGCGATAGAGTTCGTGAAAAAAGGCAGCGAGGTTTACCAGAAAGTTTGATTGCCCAAAAGGTTGTACAAACCCTGTAAATAAAACCGGCTAACCGCCGGTTTTTTATTGCTTTAAATTTGCTTATTTAATGAGCAAAGCTAGGCTTTTTCTCAACATTCAAATCAGTGTTTACGCGATATAGTCTACAGTCTACACAGCGCATATAGGGTTGCATGATGGCAGATAACCTGCAAAGCAGCATCGTAAGAGACTTCCGGCAAACATTGTTGTGGCCGATACAGCTGATGACGGAAAACAGCGATCCCTATGCCATGCATTGCCCGTGGAAGACCTTAAGCGCCGACCCTGAGTCGAAATGGGTGGAAATAAAGGACGAATTTTTACAGGATTCGCCTCACTTAAGCGAAGCACGCTATCAGGAGTTCGTCACCTTCTTGCCATTTGCGCAGCGTTTTTTATACGGCGAAGGCCGCCACGGTCGCGAAGCGGGTGGCTATGGCGAGTCGCCTATCCATATTTTTACCCGCAGCGATATCAGCCATGTCCGCATTAAATTGCATGACGAACCCGAAAGCCTGCTACTACGGGTTTCGCATGTAGAGCTTTATTTCTTTTTTGACATCGATGTCGCGATGCTGGCTTTCGAAGTTACCGGCAACGACTTGCCATTAAAATCTGCCATGGAGATTCTTTACCGTCTGGGCCGAACCTATCCCAACTATTGGGATGATACCGGCGAAGGCGGACACTGCGCAGAGCGCATTGAATGGCTGGATAAACAGGGTGGGGTCATTGCCCGCTCGGATTATGAAGACAAGGGGCGCTACCTTGCTTATGTGAAAGAAAACCATGTGCCGTGCGTGTCTTTACATTGGCTGGCGTTGCTGCATCCATTGGTGCCGCATTATTCCGGGCAGCAGGGCGCGCTACGCTACCGTGAAATAGAGTATCAGCGCATGCCGCTGATGGCTTACCTGTCTTTTGATGATGTCAGCCAGCTCAGCCGCGGTGATATGATCCGCCTGGGCCTGGTATGCCAGCCCTGGCATTCAGAAACTTTGCCCTTTACCGAACACTTTTTGCAGGAGTTTGAAAAAAACAACTGCTATGACCGCTACTGGGATGAGTCACGCGTAGACCCATGGAGCACAACGCGCATCATGTGCACCGGGCAAAATTTTGTGGTGGTTGGGAGCCATCAGCACCGTGTTTTTACCAATGAGAAAACCGGTATCAAGCGCCATTACCAAAACCAGTATTTCCTGCTGTTCCTGATTGCGCATTTCCAGAAAGCGGCCCTGCTGATGCTGTCTGACCGCATGGTGCAAGCCATCAGCCGGCTGGATATCCAACGAGAAGACTCGGTCAAGGCGTTCCGCGCGCGCATCCGCCATGCAACGGCAGTATTTTTAAGATTTACGCACCGCTACTGGTTTGAGAATGTGTCAGACCAGGCAGTCGCCAAAGACCTGTTTACCCTGATGCTGAAACAGCTGGATTCTGTGAGCCTGTTTGAAAAAACCCGCCGCCGCATTATGGATATGGCGGAATATCTGGAAGGCGAAGAAATCAAACGCCAGGCCGATACCGTGGTGCGACTTACAGTAGTCACCATTCTGGGCCTGATCGGCACCATGACCAGCGGACTGCTGGGCATGAACCTGATAGATCTTACCCAAAGCAATTTGATGGAAAAGGTGGCTTATTTTGCACTGGTGTTTATCCCGGTTAGCCTGCTTACGTTTTACACAGTGATTAAATCCAGAAGGTTATCGCTATTCCTGGACGCGCTTTCTAACGAAGGTGCAGGGCTGCGCTACAAGTTGAGCAAGCTTAAGAGTGTGTGGATGGGTAGGCTCGAAGATTAAAAATATCGATAAATTAAGCAGTTAGTACGTGATTCCTTGGTTTGAATCGAAAAGTGAGTTGCACTTTCACATGTGTTAAAAAGTGAATCTTTGGGCTGATACCTTATCAAAAATTACAACATGATGTGAATCGATGACGAGAACGTAATGAGACGAAAGCTCTATTTTGTTTTGCCTAATATCAACACTGCCCACATCATGATGGATGAGTTGCTGTTGGATAGAATTGACGAAAACCACATCCATTTTCATGCCGAAAAAGAGCAGGAATTGGGTAATTTGCCTAAAGCAGTCGCCATGGAAAAATCCGATGTTATTTATAGCGCCATGGGCGGTTTTTTGTTCGGCGCTTTATTTGGTTTGCTTGGTGGCGTATTGGCTTATATGGTGCCGTGGTGGTTTGGCGAAGTTTCGCTCACCGTGATCCCCTACTGCATCATATTAGGCGCGTTGGCTTGTGCTGCCTGGGCAGCTGCGGTGGCAACAGCGGCGCCCAGTTATCGTATCAGGTCGTATAAAAGCGCGATGGAACAGGGTAATGTACTGATGATTGTGTCAGTGCCATTGCGCAGGCTGAATGAGATTCGCCGCCGTTTAGCCAGCCGCCATCCGGAGGCTATTTACACTGGGATATGGCCTGCCGAGCATCATTTGTTTCCATAATAAAAAGCCAGCAGTGCTGGCTTTTTAGTATCAATGCAGTGATTGTCTCACTCAACTTCTTTCAAGCGGACAACTTCCAGCTCGAAACTACCGCCTTCATAACTCACCAGTATTTGCTGGTCCTGGATTGTAAAGCTGATCGAGAGGCTTCTAGCCGCAGCTGCCGCCAGTTGCTCGGTATCAGGCAGATTAATTACCGTGACATTGTCGAGCTTAAGTATCGCTTTACTGTTCTGTGCCCACCACATATCGGCAGTCCTGCCGCCATATAACACCTGCACCACATGTCTGGATCTGCCGCACGCTTTGCGGATTTCGCGCTCTTCCGGTAGCCCAACGCATATCCAGCGTTCAATCGCGCCTGTTAAGTCTTTTTGCCAAAGGTCTGGCTCATCTTCTTCGCTGAGTCCATTCCCAAATGCCAGGTTTTCATCGGCATACAGCACAAACGCCAGCAAACGGACCATTAATCGCTCATCCGTTTCCGAGGGATGTTTGGCCAGCGTAAGGTTGTGCTGTTGATAGTAATGCCTATCCATATCCGCAATGTTGAGGTCTATTTTATAGATGGTGGATTTCAGCGCCATGCCTGAGCAATCTCGTTTAAATTTAAGTGATGCGAGTATAGCAAACCCTGCATGACAAGCACCGGTAATCATCATCGGCACACTCAAGTATCAGGGCGGATACAACAAACTACTTGCGTGGTTAGAGAAAATGCTTAAAATAAAAATGAAACGTTTTATTTTTATTTATGCAGAATCCTACATTTTTATCCGCAATGGACATTTCACCCCATAAAGTTAAAGCTGGCCGCCCCAAAGCGGGCACCGAGCACGAACGCCATGCGTTGATGCTCGAGCAGGCATTAGAGCTGTTTATGGTTGAAGGTGTTTCACAAACCAGCGTTGCACGCATTGCGAACGTGTGCGGGGTTTCGACGCGAACCATTTATGAGCGCTTTGATAATAAATATGCGCTGCTAATTGCAGCGATCAAACATATGGTGGAAAAAGATGTCTCTGCCATGGTGCAAATCGATAATCTATCTAACCAGACGCTGCAGCAGGTGCTGACCGATATTGGCCGCTTTATGCTCAATCGAGTACTGGAACCGCGCATGTTGTCCTTCTTTAAAATTGGGGTGGCCGAAGCCTCGCATTTACCGGAATTAGCCCGCGCGATGAAAGCGGTGGGACCGGAGCGGATTCATCAAATGCTGTCTGATATCTTTAGTTTCTATGCCGCAAAAAACATGTTGCCGACCCTGGATTTCAAGCGCGCTGCCGAGTCTTATTGTGAGCTGCTGATTGCCTCACCGCGTCAGAAGGCTTTGTTTGGTGTGCTAGGTCCAGACTGGGATGCCGAAGCGCACCTCACTTTTGTGGTGAATTTGTTTTTGCACGGATTACAGGGAATGGAGCCAGCCAATGCGGTTAAGTAAACATTGGATTTGGCTATGCATACTGCCGCTGGCCGGATGTTCGGTCATTGATGAATATATCCGCCCCAACCCGATCACGGTTCAGGAGTGGCAAGCACCGTTACCACATAACGGCAACGTCAGTTCATTAACCAACTGGTGGGGGCAATTCAAAGATCCGGTGCTGGACCAATTACTGGCACAGGCACAAAAAGAAAGCCCTTCGCTGGAAATTGCGTTGGCTAATATCCGTACCGCGCGAGCTAACGTACTTTCCGCACGCGCGCAGGGGATTCCTGATTTAACCAGCACCGGTAGTATGAACCGCAGTAAAGGCGGTGGTGGCGGTGGAGCGTTCCCTGCTACTACGATTGAGATTGATTCGATTACGCTGGATGCCAGCTGGGAAGTCGATCTGTTTGGCAAAATCAAGGCAGCTAAACAAGCAGCCAAAGCACAACTGGAAGCGAAAAAAATCGCGTGGCACGATGCACGCCTGACGGTAGCGGCAGAAGTCGCCAACAACTACGTGAATTATCGTGCCTGCCAGGCTTCGGTGAATGCATTGCAAGGCGCATTTAACTCGCGGAAAGAAACCGCGCGTTTGACAGGCATTTCTGCCAAGGCCGGCTTTACTGCTCCATCTGACCTTGCGTTGGCAGAGGCAGCGACACATGCGAGTGAATCTACACTGGATGGTCAGCAGGCAGAATGTGAAGGTTTGGTAAAAGCGTTGGTTGAATTAACCAACTACCCTGAAGCTGAGCTTAAAGCTTTACTCGCCAAAGGCAAAGGCATGCCGCAACCAGCAATGTTTGAAGTCAATGCATTGCCGGCAAGCTTGCTGACACGACGCCCGGATCTGGCAATTGATGAGCGTAACCTCGCTGAAGCAAGCGCTAATGCAGGCGTAGCCAAAGCACAACTTTATCCAAGTTTGACATTGAGCGGTTCGATAGGTTATCGCCGCACCAACTTTGGCGGTACGGTCACCCGCGCTGACACCTGGTCATATGGACCTTCAATTAAATTGCCGATTTTTGATGGCGGTACTTTACGTGCCGACCTAGCCGAAGCGCGCGCCAATTTTGATAGCCTGATGGCTACTTACAAACAGGATGTGCGCAAGGCACTCAAAGAGGTGGAACAGGCGCTGGTCAATCTGGATAGCGCCAACCGGCGTGCGCAGTCCGAGCAGGCCAGTGCGCAACAGTATGCCCGCTATTTCGAGGCGGCTGAGTTGAACTGGAAATCCGGTGGTATCGACTTGCTGTCACTGGAAGATGCGCGCCGTCAGAAAATCAATGCCGAGCTGAATGTAGTGACGCAGCAAAAGAACAGAGTTTTACAGTGGATTGCCCTTTACAAAGCCTTTGGTGGTGATTGGTATGAGGTGCAGCAGCAGGCAAAGCAGGACACAACAAAAGACACGACAGGAAAAGGTAAATAGCATGGCTAGACGCTCAAAAAAAGGAATATTTCTGGTCATCGCCGCCTTGCTGGTCGGCATAAGTATATGGTTTTTCCAGCATCCATCACATAAGGCTGAACTGGCGGAAAAGCGCGGCAATCGTGCTACAAAAGACGGCGCTAACGGTTTAAGCAAAGCAACATTAAGTGTAGAGGCGACCCGCCCGGCGGCAGTGCAATGGCCGATGAGGCTGGTGTTGAATGGCAGTATTTACCCTTGGCAAGAAGCGCTGGTGAGTGCCGAAATTGCCGGTTTGCGTATTCAGCAGGTGTTAGTCGATGTGGGTGCGCAGGTCAGCAAGGGTCAACCGCTGGTACTGCTGGCGGATGAAACCGTAAAAGCAGATTTACAGAAACAACTCGCCACAGTAGAAAAAGATAAGGCAGCCCTGGCAGAAGCTAAAAGTAATGCCGACCGCGCCAATGAAATTAAAGACAGTGGCGCATTGTCTGCCCAGAAAATTAATGAGTATGTGATTGCCCTGCAAACTGCCAAAGCCAATCTGGCATTATCTGAAGCAGAACTGGAAAACCAGCGTATTCGTATTCGCCAGACTAAAGTGGTGGCGCCGGATGATGGCGTGGTTTCTGAACGGTCCGCCAATCTGGGTAATGTCGTTTCTGCCGGTACCGAATTGTTCAAGCTGATCCGCCAGAATCGTATCGAATGGCGCGGGGAAGTCAATGCTGACCAGCAAGCCGCGTTGCATACCGGGCAAACCGTCACGCTTAACCTGGCCGGTGGCAAAACCGTGGCCGGCAAGGTGCGCCTGATTTCGCCGGTGGTGGATAACAATACGCGTAATGCGCTGGTGTATGTCGATATCCCTAAAAATAGCGCCAAGCCTGGGATGTACGTACAAGGAAAAATCGATATCGGCCAGCAACAAGGCCTGGCGATCCCTTTAAGTGCAGTGACATACCGCGATGGTTTTGCCTATGTGTTTGTATTGGGTAATGCGAATGCGGATGGCATGAGTAGAATCACGCAACGCAAGGTAAAAACCGGCCGCACGCTGGGCGAGCAGATCGAAGTGTTAAGTGGTGTAGATGCCGCAGAAAAACTGGTCCTCAGCGGCGGCGCTTTCCTGAATGATGGCGACACCGTAAAAGTGGTGACTATTGCCAAGGCCGGAGCTTAAGCATGAATTTTTCGGCCTGGTCGATCCGTAATCCGGTTCCGGCAATCCTGCTGTTTGTAGTGCTGACCTTTTTGGGTGTCAGGTCACTTAACCAGTTAGGCAAACAAAACTTCCCTGATATTGAACTACCGGTGATTATGGTGAGCGCGACGCTGGAAGGCGCAGCGCCACCGCAGCTGGAAACAGAGGTCGCGCGCAAGCTTGAAGACAAGATCGCGACTATCGGTGGCATTGAACATATGTCCAGCGTCATCACCGATGGTGGCGTCAACATCAGCGTGCAATTTACCATTGATACCAATAGTGAAGAAGCGCTCAACCTGGTGCGCAATGCAGTGGATAGTGCGCGCTCAGAGTTACCGGCCGCAGTGACTACACCGACCGTCTCCAAACTCACCACCACCGGCAGTGCGATTCTCACCTATGTCGTTTCGGCCGATAATATGGATGAAGGCGAGTTGTCGTGGTTTGTCGATAACGAGATCAGTAAAGCCATGCTGTCAGTGACCGGCGTCGGCAAGATCAGCCGTACCGGCGGCGTAGACCGCGAAGTCCAGGTCAACCTGGAGCCGACCCTGATGTCAGGCCTGGGCGTGAACGTCAGCGATGTGTCGGCACAACTCAAGCGCGTGCAGCAGGATGCCTCCGGTGGGCGTGGCGATATTGGTGACAATATCCAGTCGGTACGAACGCTGGGCGCATTGCATAGTGCCGATGAAGTACGCAACCTGGATATCCCTATCAGTGATGGCCGCCATATCAAACTGTCACAGGTGGCAGAGGTGCTGGATACTTACGCCGAGCGCAGCACTTATGCCAGCTACGATGGCAAGGAAGTGGTGCGCTTTGAAATCACTCGCAGCAAAGGCACCAGTGAAGTCACAGTGGCGAAGCACGTGCGTGAAGCGCTGGATAAATTCAGGCAACTGCATCCGCAGGTCAAGATTATTGAAGCGTTTAATATGGTTAAACCGGTGGAGGATAATTACAACGGTTCCATGCAGCTATTGTATGAAGGCGCCTTGCTGGCCGTGCTGGTGGTGTGGTGGTTCCTGCGTGACTGGCGCGCGACCATCATCGCTTCCGTAGCATTGCCGTTATCCATGATCCCGACTTTTGCCTTTATGCAGTATTTCGGCTTCTCGCTCAACCTGCTAACCTTGCTGGCGCTGGCGCTGGTAGTCGGGATACTGGTGGATGACGCGATCGTGGAAATCGAGAATATTGTCCGTCATTTGCGCATGGGCAAAACTCCTTACCAGGCCGCGATGGAAGCTGCTGACGAAATCGGTTTTGCCGTGATTGCCACCACCTTTACGCTGGTAGCGATTTTCCTGCCGACGGCATTCATGAGCGGGATTCCCGGCAAGTTCTTCAAACAGTTCGGCATCACCGCCGCGATTGCCATTACCTGCTCACTGATTGTGGCGCGCTTGCTGACGCCCATGATGTCGGCCTACCTGCTCAAACCACATCCGGTCAAAGAAGAGCAAACTTCAACCACCATGCGCATATATCTGCGCTGGGTAACCTGGTGTCTGGGTCACCGGAAAACGGTGGTGTTAGGTTTTGTGCTGTTTATCATTGGTTCCATGAGCCTGATGCCCTTACTGCCCAAAGGCTTTGTGCCTTCTTCGGACAGCAGCCAGACCAAAATCAATATCGAGTTGCAGCCAGGCACGCCGCTATCGCAAACCCGGCGCCTGGTCGATGAGGCTGAACGCATTGTGAGGCAGCATCCGGAAGTGAAAGCCGTATTCAGTGCTGCGGGCGCAGCCAGTACTGGCGGCGGCGGGCCACACGCGGCTGAAAATACTACCGATGTGCGCAAAGGCAGCCTAATCATCAGCCTGACGGAACGTAGCGACCGTAAACAAAAACAATCCGAAATTGAAGCCGACTTGCGTGAGCGTTTGAAAAGCCTGCCAGGTGCACGCATTTCGGTAGGTTCCGGCGAAACCGGCGAACGCTTGCAGGTGACGCTGGCCAGCGATGACCCGGTGGCATTATTAAGCGCCAGCCAGCAAGTGGCGCATCAGTTGCGCAGCATTAACGGTCTGGGAAATATTACCTCCAGCGCCAGTCTGCAACGGCCGGAAGTACAGATTATCCCCGACGTAGATAAAGCGGCTGAGCTGGGCGTCACGGTAGAAGCGATTGCGCAAGTAATCCGCGTGGCCACTTCTGGGGACTTCTCCAACAGCATGCCCAAGCTCAATTTGCCGCAACGCCAGGTGCCAATCCGCGTACGCCTGGGACCTAGCGTACGTAGCAGTCTGCAGGAAATCGCGCAGTTACGCGTGCCCGCCAGAAATGGCAGCGTCAGCCTGGAAACCGTCGCCACCGTGCGTATGGGCAGTGGTCCACAGCAAATAGACCGCATGGACCGCATGCGCAATGTGACTTTTGATATTGAGTTGAATAAACGCCAGATTGGTGAAGTCATGAAAGAGGTACAGCAATTATCTGCCATGCAAAATTTACCCCCTAGCGTGAAACAGCTTGAGGCTGGCGATGCCAAGCGTATGAATGAGTTGTTTGCCAGTTTTGGTGGTGCGATGATTATCGGCATTATGTGCATTTATGTGGTGCTGGTATTGCTGTTTGGTGATTTCCTGCAACCTGTCACCATCCTCGGGGCATTACCGCTATCGCTGGGAGGTGCTTTCTTTGCACTGCTGGTAACGCATAACAGCTTCTCAATGCCTAGCGTGATTGGCTTGCTAATGCTAATGGGGGTGGTAACTAAAAACTCCATTCTGCTGGTCGAATACACCATCATGGCGCGCAAGCAATCCAAAGTCAGCCGCTTTGATGCAATTATTGATGGCTGCCATAAACGGGCACGGCCGATTGTGATGACGACGATTGCGATGGCGGCTGGCATGATGCCAATTGCACTGGGGTGGAGTGCCGATCCGAGTTTCCGTGCGCCAATGGCGATTACTGTGATAGGCGGGTTGATTACTTCAACGGTGCTGAGTTTGCTGGTAATTCCGGTGTTGTATACCTATGTGGATGATTTGCTTGGGTGGTTGCGGGGTGTGGGCAGATTGGTGAGGAGACATAGCTAGTTGTGGCATTTATGTTGAGGCTTGAGGAAAGTGAGCAGTTTCCCAACTGCTGGCTGATGCGCTACGTGTTCAGCCACTCCATCAGTCCGTCATTCTGGCGTAGGCCAGAATCCAGGCAAGGTTAATGCTAGGCTTGTTGCAGTAGGGAATAATGTCGCACTAGTTTGAAGGTCTAATTAGTTTTTCTTCGGGTACTTAATCGTTCCTTTTCGCCTTTAGGCGAGTTACTTTTCTTGCCTTCTTTCTTATGGACAAGCATAAGAAAGAGGGTCGCCTAGAGGCGAAAAAGAATACTGCATCAGACAAAAGCTTTCTAGCCTGAGCACTACGAAAAGAAAGGTATTTACTAATAACTAATGCTTAACTCTCAAGCGCACATTCCACCCGCTCAGCCACCACTCTTTGCAACTGATCCCTCACTGCCTTGCTCAGCGGCTGTACTTGGGAATCCCTTACCGCTTCTCCCCAGTGACTATTCGGAAAGTGTTTATCACTCTCGAAACGAGGAATCACATGCCAATGCATATGCGGTGTTTTATTACCCAAACTGGCCAGATTGATTTTATCTGGCTGCATGATTTCCCGCAGGGCCGCTTCTACCCCAAACACCACTCTCATGGTGCGAGCACGGTCTGCGGGAGGCAGATCAGTCATTTCCTTGACATGTGCTAATAATTCAACCCGGCAGTAAGCCGGATAATCAGCATCATTCAGCAGCACTACCCGGCAAAAGTCATCCTGCCATAACACATCTTGTGAAGTTGGTTCGCAAAGCGCACAGTTTGCCATCAGGAGACCGCCAGCATTCTGTCCAATGACAACTTAGCCAGTTTGGCTTCATGCTCTGGCACTTTGATCTGATTAACGACATTGCCTTCTGCCAGGTTTTCCAGACACCAGGCCAGATGCTGCGGGTCGATACGCGCCATGGTGGAGCACTCACACACCACATGACTCATAAACTGCACCAGCTTGTTTTGGGGTTTCATTTCTTCTGCCAGGCGGGTGACCAAGTTCAGCTCTGTGCCGACCAGCCATTTTGTGCCTGGCTCTGCTTCGCTAACGGTGCGCAGGATATATTCTGTGGAACCGACATAATCAGAGTTGATACATACTTCAAAAGCGGTCTCCGGGTGGGAAATCACTTTTCCATCCGGATGCTGGGCGCGGAACTGGTCGATGTTCTGTTTGCGGAACATCTGGTGCACTGAGCAGTGACCTTTCCACAACAGGATTTTCGCATCTTTGATTTGCTGTTCAGTTAAACCACCCATCGGCAAGTCTGGATCCCACACCGGCATTTGTTCCAGTGGGATGCCCATTTTGTAGCCGCTCCAGCGACCCAGATGCTGGTCAGGGAAGAACAGGATTTTTTCGCGTTGGCTGAAACCCCATTCCAGTATTTTTGGTGCGTTGGTGCTGGTACAGACAATGCCGCCATGCTCGCCACAAAACGCTTTCAGGTCAGCGGCGGAATTAATGTAGGTCACCGGTGTGATGGTTTCATCAAAGTTAAGCACTTTGCTCAGCTCGCGATAGCTGCGTTCCACTTTGGCTAAATTGGCCATATCCGCCATGGAGCAACCGGCCGCCAGATCAGGTAATACTACAATTTGTTCAGGACGGCTCAGAATGTCCGCCACTTCGGCCATAAAGTGCACACCCAGGAACACAATAAATTCAGCGTCCAGGCTGTCACAATATTTGGAGAGTTTTAGTGAGTCACCTGAGAAATCGGCATGGCGGTATACGCTTTCATGCTGGTAATGGTGCCCTAAAATCACCAGGCGCTTGCCCAGTTTTTTTCGCGCAGCCAGGATGCGCGCCTGACAGTCGTCGTCTTGCGCAGTTTGGAATTTCTCAAATTGGATGGTGGCAGTTTGCATGCTTTTCCAGATATCGGGCCAGGCCCGGCTTTCATAAAAATGGTATTTTACAGCCGATCATGATTTATCCCAATCGGATAAATCCGAATCAGATAAATTCCAATCATATAAGGTATTCATAACACTAGATGGTGGCGCTCACCCAGTTTTTTCAAGGCATCTACGTTGGTCCAGCTAAATACTTTTTTGGCAGCGTCGCGCCAGTTTACCCATTCATAGTGTGTATGCTCATCCGGCGCAAGCGTGACCGGCAATGCTGAGGGTAAACACAAGCCAAATAAATGTTCGGTATTTTCAATCACGCCGGGCGCATAGCGATGGCGCCAGTGCGGGTAAATCTCGTAAATATTGCTGGCCTGCCAGTCCTGGAAATCATAGGCCAGCGCATCCAGCCCGGTTTCCTCTTTCACTTCGCGGATCGCCGCTTCCCTTGGCGTTTCATTGCCTTCAATACTGCCGGTGACTGATTGCCAATAACCGGCTTTGTCCGCGCGTTCGAGGAGCAATACTTGCAGATCAGGGGTGTGTATCAAAATCAGGGCAGAAACCGGGGTTTTGTAAGGCTGGGTCATCCGGGCATTGTCCCTGAAACAGGGCGCTATTGTCTACGGTTGCTGTCGTCATGATTACCATGGCAAACAACACTTTTTTGAAAGATTGTCGTAAGTGATACGCGGTATTATGATTGCAAAATAACGGCGGGCATAAAGGGAATCTTCAATGTGGTGGCGTCAATCAGGGTTTGTTTGCTGTGTATTGTTAGCGGTTTGGATGCCATCACTGCATGCAGAGAATGCAGCACTGCCCGATTTGCAAAATATCCCGCTCGATCATTTAACACTTCCGCAGGCAGAGCAGTTGTTTGCCGGGTACAGTCGCGAGCTGCTGGCTGCCAAGCGTTCGGTGCAATCTGCAGAGGCAGATACCCTGATTGCCGGGCAACGTCCTAACCCGGTCTTGTCAGTCGGCGTTTCCAGCCTCAACCTCAACCGTGGCCAGGGTAATATGAACCAAAATGGCAATAATAGTTTATGGGACAAAACCTACAACTCCACGCTTCAGGTCAGCCAGTTATACGAACGCGGCAACAAACGCGAGTTACGGACTTCCGTTGCTGAAAGTGCCGTCAAAGCTTCCGAATTTGATTTAAAAGAGACTTATCGCCGACAGGGCTTGGCGATGGTCACTGCTTACTATGATCTCAAGCTGGCACAAGAAACCTTGCAAATCCAGCAGATGAATGTTGATTTATATGACAAAACCTTAGAGGCAGCCGAGTTTCGCCTGAAAGCGGGGGATGTCGCTTCAGCCGATGTGGCGCGTATCCGTGTGGATGCCTTGCGCGCAAAAAATGATATGCGACAGGCGCAAGCCACTTTGCAAAAGGCGCAGGCGCAGCTGGCGTACCTGATTGGTAAAGACCAAGATGCCGCTTCGCTATTTGTAGCTGACCCATGGCCTTTGCCAAGTGCAGAATCCGCAGTGCAAGAAGGCGAGACCTGGTTGACGGAGCGTTCAGATATCAGGGCCGCCGAAGTGCGTATGCAACAGGCACAAGATGCGCGAAAACTGGCGGAATCTTTGAAAACCAGGGATCTGACCTGGTCGCTGGCTTACCAGCATTTTCCAGGTCAGGAACCAGGTTCCGGACCTGATACAGTAGGTGCAACGGTCAGTATTCCTTTATTCACTAATTACAATTATGAAGGTGAAGCTGCCCGGGCTGAGGTTGACTATAACTCCGCCACCGATGCCAAAGAGCAGGTGAGAGCGGCTGCGCTGGCTGAAATGCGCAGTGCGAAAGCTGACCTGGAGGCGGCCATCGATAAAAACCGTCGCTTTGACATGAGTATTTTAACGGAGGCGCAAAAAGCATCTGATGCCGCCGAATTTGCCTACAAGCATGGTGCCATGAGCGTGATGGACCTGCTGGATGCCAGACGGATTTTACGTGCGCTGCAACTGGAGTCCGCCAGTGTGAGAGCCGATTATGCCAAGTCTCTTTTTGCCTGGCGGGCGGCCACCCATCAAGTTTTTAATACACCCTAATTATGAAAAATACCATTGATCAAATGCGCTTAGCCTTCATCCCGAATACGCATGCCATGAAGTTATCAGGCTGGCTAATTTTACTGGCCGGGGTATGGTGCTCTATTCATCCGCTACATGCAGCAGAGAAGAGTATGGCTGCACCACGCATGGCGAACGAGATTGTGCTGACTGCCGGATCGCCACAGGTCGCCAGTTTAAAAGTAGAAGCGGTGACTGAAATCCCGGTGCCGGTGACAGAACCCCTCAATGGCAAAATCATGCTGGATGAGAACCGCACAGCACGGATTTTTTCACCAGTGGCTGGCCGGGCGATGGCAATCAAGGCGCAGGTGGGTGACCAGGTGAAAGCGGGCCAGGCACTACTGGTCATGGATTCACCTGATGTCGGTGGTGCGGTGGCGGATGCCCGTAAAGCCCAGGTTGATTTGCAACTCAAGCAGCAGGTGCTGGAGCGCAACCGCATGTTGATGGAAGGCGGCGTGCTTGCCAAAAAAGAAGTGGAGACCTCACAAGCTGACTTTTCGCTGGCGCGTGCTGAAACGGCCCGCGCCTCAGCCCGCCTCAAGAATTTGGGTGTAACGACCTCGGCTAACGATACTTACTCTTTGCGCTCGCCTATCAGCGGCACGGTGGTAGATCGCAAAATTAACCCTGGCAGTGAAATCAGGCCAGATGCTGCCGACCCTTTGTTTATTGTCACAGACCCAACTAATTTGTGGGCCAGCATTGATCTGCCGGAGCGAGATTTAAGCCGCATTACGCAGGGGCAAAAAGTCAGTGTGCAAGTAGATGCCTATCCCGATGAAGTGTTTAGCGGCGAGGTAAAAACCATAGGCGTGATGGTGGATACTACCACGCGACGCATTCCTGTGCGCTGCGTGATTGAGAGCAAAGGCAAGCTCAAGCCCGAGATGTATGCGCGTATCACGCCGTTGGACAACAGCCAGCACAAAGTCATTCGCCTGCCTAACAGCGCCCTGATTACCGAAGGTTTGTATAGCTATGTATTTGTGGAAGAGCGACCGCTACATTTCAGAAAACGGGTAGTCACACTGGATGTGCAGCGCAGAGAATATGCCACCGTCAAGCAGGGACTCAAAGCGGGTGAGCGTGTTGTCACCGGCGGTGCGATTTTGCTGAATTCAGAGTTATCAGTTAATAAATAATCACACATAACCGGTCTGCCATGCGCCGGATCATCGAAAGCCAAACATGTTAAAAGGGTTAATCACTTTCTCGTTACAACAGCGCGTTTTTTTGCTGATTGGCGCTGTGGTTCTGATGATTTTCGGCTGGTTTGCGGTACAAAATCTGCCGATTGAATCTTTCCCGGATGTAGAAGATGTGCACGTCATCATCGTGACGCAGTCACCCGGCATGGCGCCGGAAGAGGTTGAGCGTGTGGTCTCATTGCCGATTGAACATGGCATGAGCGGCGTGCCAGGGTTGACCCAGATCCGCTCTGTTTCCATTACCGGTTTATCTGTGGTCACGCTGACGTTTGCCGAAAATACTGCAGATTATTTTGCCAGGCAGCAAGTGCTGGAGCGCTTGCAGGGCGTCAGCTTGCCCAATGATTTGCAACCGACCCTGGCACCATTAACTACTGCAGTAGGTGAAATTTATCGTTACCTGGTGGAGGCGCCAAAGGATATGCCGCAACGCGAGGTGCGCGCGATACAGGACTGGAAAATCATCCCCCAGTTGCGCATGGTGCCAGGTGTGGCGGATATCACCAGTTTCGGTGGCGCGGTGAAGGAGTACCAGATCAAGCTGGACCCGCATTTACTTAAAAAATTCGCGGTCAGTATTGACCAGATCAACCAGGCGATTAGCCATAACAGCAGCAATGCCGGTGGCGGGCTGATGCACAGGGGGGATGAGTCGCTGGTGGTGCGCGGCATCGGTTTGTACCGCAATGTGGATGACATTGCGCAATCGGTAGTAGATACGCGGGATGGCAAACCTATCCTGATTGGTGATCTGGGCGAAGTGACCATTGGTGACCGCCCTCGCTCCGGCATCGTGTCATTCAACCAGCAGGATGACATTATTGAAGGCATTATCCTGATGACCAAAGGACAGAATGCTGCCAAGGTCATTCAGGCATTGCGTGAGAAAGTGGAGCAGGTCAATCAAACACTGCCGCCTGGTGTGAAGATTGTGCCATTCTATGACCGCACCGGCCTGGTAGACCACACCGTACATACCGTTTCTGAAAACCTGATTGTCGGCGCTTTGCTGGTGGTCGCCATCCTGATTATTTTCCTGCGCAACTGGCGCGCGGCTTTGATCGTCGCTTCGGTGATCCCGTTATCATTATTGTTTGCCTTTATCGTCATGGATTTACGTGGCGTATCTGCCAATCTGATCTCGCTGGGCGCAGTGGATTTCGGGATTATCATCGATAGTGCGGTGGTATTGGTCGAAGCGTTGATGGTGCGGCTGGCGATGGCGGAAACCGACAAAAATCCGGCCCATGCCGGCATCGCCTGGCGTATGCAAACATTGAAAAATACCGCGATTGATATGGGCCATCCGATATTGTTTTCCAAAGCCATCATCATCACCGCGTTCCTGCCGATTTTTACTTTCCAGCGCGTAGAAGGCAAGATCTTTTCACCCATGGCCTTTACCCTTAGTTTTGCGTTACTGGGGGCGATTCTGCTCACACTGACGCTGGTGCCGGCCTTGCTTTCATACACCATGAAGCGTGAGGATATGGCGGAAAAACACAGCGCCGGGATGCAAAGTATCCAGGATGCTTATCGCAAAGTACTTCTCAAAAGTGCCCAAGCCAGAAAGCTGGTGGTGCTTGTTTCAGTAGCGGTATTAGTACTGGCGATGTTTTGTGCGCCGATGCTGGGTTCTGAGTTTTTACCCAAACTTGATGAAGGCAACATCTGGCTGACGGTTGATTTGCCGCCATCTGCCAGTCTCGAGAAAACCAAGGAAATTGAACGCCATATCAGGAAGATTCTAAATAGTTATAAGGAAGTCAGGCTGGTTGTCGCCCATGTCGGGCGGCCGGATGATGGAACCGACCCTAAAGGCCCCTATCATATGGAAATCCTGGCTGATCTGAAGCCGCATAGTGAATGGCATTTCGCCGATAAAGAGAGCCTGATCAAGGATATTTCGCGGCGTATCCATGAAATTCCAGGTGTGCCGACCAATTTTTCCCAGGTGATCCAGGATAGTGTTGAAGAAGCTTTATCGGGCGTTAAAGGTGAAATTGCGGTCAAGATTTTTGGCCGTGACCTGACTATCCTTGAGCAAAAAGCGGGAGAAGTCGTGGATGCTATCAATAGTGTACGTGGTGCGACTGATGTGGCGGCGGTGAGAATTTCTGGTAACTCCGAACTGGATATCACGCTGAATCGTAGTCAGCTGGCCCGCTATGGCCTACTGGTGGATGATGTTAATAATACGGTGCAGACCGCGCTGGCAGGTAATGCGGCAAACACTTTTTATGATGGTGACCGGCACTTTGATGTGACGTTGCGGCTGGAGCGCTCTTACCGAGATTCGGTCGATGATATTGACGAGTTGCCGATTGCCTTGCCGAATGGGGCTGGCAGTATTCCGCTGAGCGAAGTGGCCGAGGTGACCATCAAGCAAGGTGCGTCGCGCGTCAGCCGCGAAGCAGGGTCACGGATAGTGTCAATCAAGGCCAATATCACGGACCGCGATCAGGGCAGCTTCGTTAAAGAGGCGATGCAAGTCGTGCAGGATAAAGTCAAACTGCCTCCAGGCTACACCATGACCTGGGGTGGGCAATTTGAAAACCAGCAACGGGCGATGAAGCGCCTGATGGTGATTGTGCCGTTATCGGTGCTGTTGATTTTTATCCTGCTATTCTGGGCATTTAAATCAGTCAAAAATGCGTTGCTGGTCTTGTTGATGATTCCGTTCGCGCTGGTAGGTGGCTTGGCTGGGCTGGCGGTGGCGGGCCTGCATCTTTCTGTATCTGCTGCGGTAGGCTTCATCGCCCTCGCAGGAATCTCCGTGCAAAACGGCGTGATTATGGTTGAGCAGATGAAGCACCTGATGCGTGAAGGTAAACTCGCCAGTGAAGCAGTGATTGAAGGCGCTGTAGCTCGGTTGCGCCCGATTTTGATGACTGCGTTGATGGCAGGCATAGGGTTGATGCCTGCGGCGTTATCACATGGCATAGGCTCAGAAACGCAAAGGCCTTTCGCCGTGGTGATTGTGGGTGGCTTGATTACCGCTACGCTCTTCACTTTGCTGCTGCTGCCGCTGTTATTCCCTATGTTTACAGATGAGCGCAGGCGTTAAGTTTAAAAATCTACAATTGGCTTTTTAAAACCGAATTGGTGGTTTAAAGCAACCATTTATGCCTTCAATCATTGCCAATGAAATAATTTTTCATTTTTAATCAATGCCTTACAGTGATGGTAAGGTTGGCATATTTGATGCTCTATTGTAGATGTACTACTCATTTTGCATATCTTCATTAGTAGTGGTCATCTCCAAAGTGGTAAATGTTGTCGTGATGTTGAATAACAACAACGAGCAATTGTTTTCCCGATTATCCTTTCCCGAGGATATTGCTTGAGCCCAAGCCTAGCGCTTGGGTTTTTTTTGCTTATTGAGAGTATGCGCTCAACTGTTCGAATTGGATGATTGTCGGCTAGCGCTTTTGAAAAGAGGTTAAGAACTTGAGGTTAACTTAATCTTTAAATGCTGTTTCAACTTAAGCGCTGTTTTGAGGACGCTTTTCTGCATTCACCAGATTTTTAGGTAGTTGAAAGACGACATTTTCAACCACGCCTTGTAGTTCTTCCACTTGTGCAGCACCCATCGCATGCAAAGCTTGTATGACTTCCTGCACCAGTACTTCAGGTGCTGACGCACCGGCAGAGATGCCTACTTTCTTCTTGCCTTTTAACCACTCCGGGTTCAGCAGTGTGGCGTTGTCAACCATATAGGCTTCCACGCCCTGGTTTTTAGCCACTTCGCGCAGGCGGTTGGAATTGGAGCTGTTTGGCGAGCCGACAATAATGACCAGATCGCAATCTTTCGCCATGATTTTTACTGCATCCTGGCGGTTTTGTGTGGCATAGCAAATGTCGTCGCTTTTAGGCGCTTTAATACTAGGAAAGCGGGTTTTAAGCGCATTGATTACTTGTGTGGCATCGTCTACCGATAGCGTCGTTTGCGTCACATACGCCAGTTTTTCTGCATCAGTGACTTGCAGGGTGGCGACGTCCTCCGGTGTCTCTACCAGGTACATACCACCAGCCTCAGATTGACCCATGGTGCCTTCGACTTCCGGATGGCCTTTATGGCCTATCATAATGATCTCAAGACCATCTTTGCGCATCTTGGCGACTTCAATGTGTACCTTGGTCACTAAAGGGCAAGTCGCATCAAAAGCGGTTAATCCGCGGGACTCTGCCTCTGCGCGCACCGCTTTGGAAACACCATGCGCACTGAAAATCACAATATTGCCTGCCGGAATTTTTTCCAGTTCATCGACAAAAATAGCGCCTTTGTCACGCAGTTGGCCGACCACGAATTTGTTATGGACGACTTCATTACGGACATAAATAGGCGCACCGAATTTTTCCAGCGCCTGTTCGACGATGATGATGGCACGGTCTACCCCGGCGCAGAATCCGCGCGGATTAGCCAGGACAATATTCGGTGAGTCATTTGTTTGCATAAATCAATTCCGTAAAGGTGGTTCCCGCATTTGCACAGCGTGTCACAAGGGCTGGCGGCATCAGGTATAATCGGCGTTTTGTTGCCAGTTAACTGCTAAATGTTATGAAAAACACTGCTACCTTGCTGATTACCTGCCCGGATACCAAAGGGATTGTGGCGGCGATTGCGCAATTTTTGTATGAGCACAATGCCAATATTTTACACGCAGACCAGCATCAGGATGCGGAAAATAATCTGTTTTTAATGCGGGTGGAGTGGGACCTCAGCAATTTCAATGTTGCGGTGGCAGATTTTGAGCAAGCCTTTACTCCGGTTGCGCAGCGTTTTGCGATGACCTGGCAATTGAAGCTTTCCGAGCAAAAAACACGCATGGCGATCATGGTTTCGCAATACGACCATTGCCTGGCGGATTTGTTGCATAGACACCATAGCGGCGAGCTGGCTTGCGATATCCCACTGATTATCAGTAACCATCGCGATACTGAAAAGCTGGCGGCTTTTTATGGCATTGATTTCCATTATCTGCCGATGACCAAGGAAACCAAGGCGGATATTGAAGCGCAACAATTTGCCTTGTTCGATCAGTACCAGATAGATCTGATTGTGCTGGCGCGTTACATGCAAATCCTGTCGCCAGAATTTGTGGCACGTTTTCCGCAAAAAATTATCAATATCCACCACTCATTTCTGCCGGCATTTATTGGTGCGCGTCCTTACCACCGCGCGTTTGAGCGTGGCGTGAAGCTGATAGGTGCCACCAGCCATTACGTCACCGAAGTGCTGGATGAAGGGCCGATTATTGAGCAGGATCTGGCGCGTATTTCGCACCGCGATCAGGTGGAAGACCTGATCCAGAAAGGCCGTGACCTGGAGCGCATTGTGCTTTCGAAAGCCGTGCGCTGGCATATCGAACACCGCATTTTGCTATATGCGAACAAAACAGTGATTTTCGACTAAACCTATCTTGAACGGCTAAGCGGCGAAATCTGCGCTTTCTAATCTAAATTAATTCCCAATAAAAACCGAAGCCTCTAGCTTCGGTTTTTTGTTTATGGCTGCTGCGAATGCGTTATGGCAATGTACGTTCCAGTTTGAATAAGTCCGCGATCTGCTCACGTTCGCGAATGACATGCACCTGGTCACCATCCACCAGCACTTCTGCCGCCCGTGCACGCGTGTTGTAGTTGCTGGACATACTCATACCGTAAGCGCCGGCAGAGTGAATTGCAAGGTAGTCGCCTTCTGCAATCGCCAGGCTGCGATCGTGACCCAGGAAGTCGCCACTTTCACAGACGGGTCCCACAACTTCGTAAGTTTGTGCTTGTGTTGGAGATTCGGCAATTGTTGTGATGTTGTGATAAGCGTCATACAACGCTGGGCGCATAAGGTCGTTCATCGCCGCATCGACAATCGCAAAATTCTTGCTTTCACCCAGCTTTAAATATTCAACCTTGGTGAGCAGTACACCTGCATTACCTACCAAAGCGCGACCAGGCTCGAATAGTACTTTCACACCACGGCCTGCCAGTTTTTGCATAATGGCTGCCGTATAAGTCGCAAACTCGGGAGGGGTTTCATCGTTATAGGTAATGCCCACGCCGCCGCCGACATCAATGTGCTGGATATGAATATTGCGTTCAGTAAGTGCATCCACCAAGCCCAGCACTTTATCCAGTGCATCCAGGAAAGGCGACAACTCAGTAATTTGTGAACCGATATGGCAATCCACGCCATGCACAGCGATATTCGGCATCTGGGCAGCTTGCTGATATAAATCCAGCGCGTCTTCAAACGCGACGCCGAATTTGTTGTTTTTAAGGCCGGTTGAAATGTAAGGATGCGTTTTGGCATCCACATTTGGGTTCACCCGTAAAGAAATCGGTGCGATTTTGCCAAGTTTGGCAGCCACTTGCTGGATACGGTGCAATTCATTAATGGATTCTACATTGAAGCAAAGAATGCCCGCTTCCAGTGCAGACTGAATCTCGCTGTGTGATTTGCCCACACCGGAGAACACCACTTTTTTCGGGTCGCCACCCGCCGCAATGACACGGGCCAGCTCACCGCCGGAGACGATATCAAACCCGGCACCCAGGCGGGCAAACAGGTTGAGGATAGCCAGGCTGGGATTGGCTTTCACTGCAAAGCAGATCAAATGTTCATGGCCTAGAAGGCCAGCCTGGAAGCGCTTGAAAGTTTCAGTCAGCGCGCTTCTTGAATACACATAAGTCGGCGTCTGGTGTTGTTCCGCGATATCGCGCAACGCTACATTTTCGGCATGTAGCACGCCATTTTTGGTATTGAAAGCGGTCACTTGGCAGGAGGTGTTGGTTGTTGAGGTTGAGGGTACTGGCGTTCAGGGATATATAGATCGCCTTTAAGCCCACATGCGCTTAAATGGGCCAGTAACAGGCCAAGCGCTAATAGTCGCGTCCAGAAGAAAAGCATAATCCACAGTCCGATTTAAACAGACCAGCATTTTATCACTAAACCGCAAACGCTTGATGGCAGGGATGGTTAACCGCTTGTCGGCTCAATATCGCCACTGGTCAGCCAATGCTGGACATGGGGCTGTACAGTTCGCATGATAGGTGCGTTGTCAAAAAGGTCTCAATATGAAGCGCAGCACAATTCAACAAGGGTTCAGCCTGATTGAAATCATGATCGTGGTCGCCATCATGGGCATATTGGCCAGCATCGCTGTTCCTGGTTACCAGGACTATATCCGGAGCGGAAATGCGGTTGAGGCACCTTCTAACCTTGCTAATTGCCGCGTGCAGGCTGAGCAGTTCTTCCAGGATAACCTTACCTACGTGGGATTTGCCTGTAATCCGACAGACGCACGGTTTTTTGATTACTTTATCGATAACCAAACTGCGACAACCTATACCTTACGTGCAACAGGAAGATCTGCCCAGAATATGGGGAATTTCGAGTTCACGGTGAACCAGGATAATGCTAAAACCTCCAGATATGACGGTACGACCGGGGCTTCCTGCTGGTTAACCAGTTCTTCAGGTGTCTGTTAAGCATGCAGCAACAGGGGTTTTCCTTGATTGAACTGGTGGTGACCGTGGTCGTACTGATGACGGTCTCTATGTTCGCCATCCCGGCATTTCAAACTTCTATAGGTAACTCTCAAATCCGTACGGTTACCGAGTCGATAAAAAACGGGTTGCAGCAGGCGAGGGTAGAAGCAATCAAGCGTAATGCCAGAATCAGATTTACGCTTCAAGCAAATGGTGCCTGGCAGTTGGGATGTGTCCCACCGGCAGATGCGGCAGCAGCGGATGCTGCTTGCCCATCTATTATCAGTCAGAAAAATGCTTATGAGGGTTCTTCTGCAAACGTCACTATCACTGCCGATAATCTATCCGTTGTTTTTAGTAGTTTTGGGACACGAGATCCTGCTGTTGCCAATGGACTCTCTCGCGTTGATGTTTCTAGTACACAGGTAGCTGAGGCTGAACGCAGGACTTTGCGGATTGTATTGGCTGCCGGAGGCCATGCAAGAGTCTGTGATCCGGCTGTTAACACAGTGGGGGATGTGCGGAAATGCTAAGTGCAAAAAAAACAATGCCTCGTCGCTTATCCCTGCAACAAGGTTCTGTACTGATTGAATCGCTGGTTGCAGTAGTGATATTCAGCATGGGGGTACTGTCACTTGTCGGTCTACAGAGTGCCATGCTAAAGAATAGCAATGACAACCGCTACCGCGCCGAAGCACAGCTGATTGCACAAACGCATCTGGCCAATATGATGGCTTTTGGGGGGGATGCTGCGACTTATGTCAGTCAGGTTGATCGTAATAGAATCAAGACACAACTACCCAATGGTACTCTGACTTTTTCTGCTATTACTAACAGCATGATTACAGTGACTGTCGGCTGGCAATTACCTGGCGGCAACCATCACCAGATCAATGCTTCCAGTTATCTGTTTGATGTAATGGCTGATTGAAAGTGGTTTTAATATGATTTATGGACAAAACCAACCTCGTGAGCAGCAAACTGGAATGAGCCTGGTTGAGCTGCTGGTCGGTATTTTGATCGGGCTGGTAGCTACGTTGGCAATTGCGAACTTGTTCAGTGGTTTTGAAGCGCGTAAGCGCATGATTTCCAGTGGTTCTGATGCGCAGTCCAGCGGAGTGCTGGCGCTGTATTTTTTGCAGCGCGACGCACAAAATGCCGGATATGGGCTGCCTTTATACAATAGCCAGGACCCGTCACCGTTGCTGTGCCCTATCAACACTTCAATCAATCAAGGCGGGGTAGTCATTAATCTCTCGCCAATTGTCATCGTGGATGGGGGAGCAGGTCAAGATATTGTCCGCATCCGCTACGGGAATCCGTCTAGCGGTGGTGCTTCTGTGCGGGCCACTGGTAACCTGGCTGCTCCGGCACTTGATGGCCCTTTGCTTGGTTGCCAGGAAGGGGATGTGGTGTTATTCCACCAGACGCAAGACAATCCTAATTGCAGCCTGGCCCGTATCCAGCGACTGAATGCTGACCGGGTGATTAATACATTGACTGAGATCGATACCGCACCTACGGATCGCCCTGTGACTAATTTGAATGGTACAGAATGGGTGAGGTTTTCGTGCCTGGGAGCTTGGAACCAGTATGAGTACACTGTGAATCCCAATCAGGAACTTACCAGGACGGGTGGAACGCCAGGTACCAATCCTTTTCCGAATAGCGCTGCAATTCCGGTGGTCAGTGATATTGTCTCCTTGCAAGCGCAGTATGGCGTGGCCAATACACTGCATCCTGATCCTGTGTGGGCAGCTTCGCCTACTGCATCGCGTTTTCTGAACCGGGTGGATCAATGGACGGATGCGACAGAAGCTTTTGGTCCGGCAATGGAATTGTTTGATAGGAACCGGATACGGGCGGTGCGTATTGCCGTCGTAGCCAGAGATGGCGGGATACAAAGAAATATAGTCAGCCAGGCTTGTAACGGTAATGCCGTCGGCATCAGCAGAGTGTGCATCTGGACCAATGATGCTACGCCAGCCAATGTCAGTTTGAATCATATTGCGGATTGGCAAAGATATCGGTATCGGACTTATGAAGTAACTGTGCCGCTCAGAAACATACTCTGGAATCGCGATGCCTTGTAAAGCCATTCAAGCATTTGTTGGACATACGCCTGATCGTGCCCAGGCTGGAATCGTGCTTTTTTTTGCCTTGCTGGCACTTGCAGTGATGTCTATTGCCGCGGTTGCATTGATTCGGAGTGTGGATACCAATGCGCTGCTATCCGGCAATATGGTATTCAGGCAGTCAGCCAGTGCAGCCTCTAATGTGGCACTGGAAGGGGTTGCCCAGAGTATCACTCAAAATATCAGTTTGGCTAATAGTGTCCGGCACTCACCCGGTTTAGGGTACTACGCTAATTGCAGCAGATTCGATGCACAACCGAATGCATCGGTTTGCGATGGAAGCCGGTTGACGACCACCCCTTGGGATAATACAAACAGCCGCTTGGTCCCTGACCAGGTAGACGGCAACGCGGAGATCCGTAATGGTGTAGACCGGCAGGGGAATCAAATCAGGTATGTGATTGAGCGTATGTGCAATTTCAACGAGGCTGAAATTAACGCCGGGAATGCTGCCATGGATGGGGCACGCTGCCTGATGGCCAGTTCTACAGCCTGTAGACCTCCGATAGATATTCCGGGAGGGCCAGAGCAGCCGCCATGCCCGAATCAGGCTACTTCGCCGATTTATCGCCTCACGTTACGTATCAGTGGACCTAAAAACACGCTGACGTTTATGCAGTCATTTATCTCCAACTAGCACAGGTGACATGATGAAAAATAATTCCTGGGTACGAAAACTGATTTGGTTGGGTGCGATAATCCCGTGTTTTGTACAGGCGGAATTTCTCGATTTGGCTACCATGCCGTTGCAGACTTCTGGGAATTCTGATGTAAAGCCAAACTTAATGTTTATATTGGACAACTCAGGAAGTATGGCATGGAGTTATGCACCGGATTGGGCTACGTATGATCCCTCAGATAGCAATCCTGCGAAAGTAGAGGCCAAAACCGCAGATGATGCCCCCGATTGGTTATTCAGCAATGCTTCCTACAATACACAATTTTATAATCCAGAGGTTACTTATTCGCCCCCGTTCAATTATCTAGGTGTTAGTCAAGCGAATAAAACATCATATAGTGGGTTTTCTACGCAAGCAGATACGTTTTACGGCACTATTTATCGTGGAACTTCTGCTTATTATTTTGCATACATACCAGGGGAGTATTGCACGACTCCAGGCCTTAAAAGTTGCAGTATTTTAAAAAGTCCTAATAATGTATATAAATACCCATCAACCATAAGGTGGTGTAATAGCTTGAGCGCCTCCAATAAAAAAGACTTGGGAAGTTCAGATGTGTGTCAATCTATTAGGACGCCGTATACAAATGTAAATAATAGCAGTGATACTTTTCGGTATCTAAGAGAGCCAAAGGCACGGTACAGACTGACTATTAATACGAACAACAATTCACTTAGAGTAACCAGTGTAAAGATCAACAATATTGAAATCTTGTCGGGACAAACAACGAGAGAAAGTAACTCTACAAGTTTAGCAAATAGTATAAGCGCGAATATTTGTAAAACCTCCATTTCTGGTAACTGTAAACTCGCCGGCAACATCATAACTAATGCTAGTGGAAGTACTTTTGAAATCACTACGTTCGCGGGAGAGCCTGTTAATCCCTCAAATCCTATTCAAGTAACTTTTTCAGCATCAGGAGGAAGCTATACGGCAACCGCTTTAAGTCTAGGTGCAAACGATATACCAGGCAGCCTGGTATATCAGGAAATTACAGCAGCTCAAAAAACATACACCGCTCCAGGTTCAACAACGAAAAGTCCTGAACGCTCTGACTGTGCGGGTAGTGTTTGTACCGATGTTGAAGAGTATACAAATTATGCGAATTGGGTCACGTATTACCGAACAAGACTACTGTCGATGAAAACAGCTGCGAGCCAAGCTTTTAAATCCCTCGATTCCAGGTATCGAGTGGGGTTCATGACTATTAATGACACTTCACAAAATTATTTACCTATTGCGCCTTTTAACTCAAAACAAAAAGAAAATTGGTATAACAAATTATTTGCGACCGGCGCAGATGATGGCACTCCACTTCGGAATGCTCTTTCGATTATTGGGCGTCATTATGCAGGAAAAAAACCTTCTGAACTTGGTAACAATGACCCAATGGAATACGCTTGTCAGCAGAACTTTACACTGCTAACTACAGATGGTTATTGGAATGGAGATGGTGGTAAAGACATAAATAATCGTGCTATCGGCAACTTGGATGGGGCTGGTACTCCTCGCCCACAACTAGATGCTAGCGAAAAAGCAAATACTCTCGCTGATGTTGCCAAATATTATTTCGATACTGATATAAGAGATAGCAACTTTTCAAATTGTAATGGTGCATTAGGCAGCTCCGTTTGCGGAAAACCTGATGATTATCCCAAACAAAACATGATAACGATGACTTTGGGTTTAGGTATAGATGGGACTTTAGTTTATACGGAAGACTACAAAAATCAATTAACAGGTGACTTTAAAGATATAAAAACGAATTCAAAAAACTGGCCAGATCCTACTATTCGAGAGGATGGTACTCGGATTGACGATCTTTGGCATGCTGCAGTAAATGCGGGAGGTACCTATTACAGTGCAAGTAATCCTAAGTTATTACGAGAGTCTCTAGTCAAGGGATTGTCAGAAATTAAGTCAGTTCAGGGCGCCGCAGCCGCAGCCGCAGCCAGCAGCCTTGCACCTACTGATGGCGACAATTTTCAATATGTTGCCAGTTATCAAACGGTAAAGTGGACAGGTAATCTGGAGGCACGCACTGTAAATGTGAAATCTCTAGAGACTTCTGAAAGTGCAGTATGGTGTGCAGAAAACGTGTCTGCGACTTCATGTACATCCCCCGCTGTGGAAACCAGGATTACCGGAAATGGGAGTACTGCTATTTATTGTAAAAGTACTAACTCCAATCAAGCAAATTGCGATGGTTCGGGTGGGGTATTGGGGAGTCAGCTAGGCACGAATGAAACCTCATCCTGCTATGTGCAAATTTCGGGCAATTGTACCGGCAGGTTGCAGACCCAAGTGGCAAATAATAGTCGGAAAATTTACTTCAACGCTAATAATGCCCTTGTCTCGTTTACTGGTGATAATTTGCCTGCCTCGCAAAAAACTGCATTAACAAATGGTTATCTGGCATTAAGCCAGATGCAGGGATTGCCTGCTTCTGATCCTAGAATTTCGGACGCGAATAAAGTCAACAAACTGGTGGATTATTTGCGTGGTAACAAAACTTACGAAGATACAAGTCTGAATACAGTTGCTGCAAACCGCCTGTTCCGAGAGCGCCAGGCGACTTTGGGGGATATTTCGCAGTCACGCCCCGCTTATTTTAAAGCGTCAAATATGACCTATCTCGATGCTGGGTATAAAGCTTATCGTGATTCAGCCGTTGCCAATAGAACACCTGCAGTATTCGTAGGAGCTAATGACGGTATGCTGCATGCTTTTAATGCCAATACCGGCGATGAGCTTTGGGCCTTTATCCCTACGCCGGTCATCGGTAACCTGGCAAATCTTGCAGACAAGGAGTACGGTGCTAACTACCACACAAATTATGTGAATGGGAGTCCAACAGTCGCAGATGTCTGTGTTTCTGGCTGCAGTGGGAGCGGTGCTGTATGGCGAACCATTCTAGTGTCTGGCTTGAATGCGGGTGGTCGGGGCTATTTTGCACTGGACGTTACTAACCCTTCTTCTCCAACCTTGCTGTGGGAATTTAATGCGCAAAACCTCGGCGCAGGTGTTAACCTGGGCTATACATTCGGTAATCCGGTGATCACGAAAATGCAGGATGGGCGCTGGGTGGTTTTGTTGACCTCCGGCTATAACAATGGGACATATGCCCGTAAACTGAATGATGGCAGTTTTGTAAATAACAGTCCTGTGGGTGATGGTGGCGGGTATCTGTATGTAGTGGATGCAAGCAGTGGTACTGTGTTGAAAGTGCTAGCTACAGGAGAGGGTAGTTCGGCTAATCCAAGCGGGTTGGCAAAAATCACCGCTTATGCTGACCAGTTGTTTGAAAACAATACCGCAGTCAAAGCTTATGCCGGAGATCTGAATGGAAATATCTGGCGCTTTGATATCAATACCAACGCCGTTACCAAGATAGCCACTTTACGAGATGCCAGTGGCAATGCACAAAAATTGACAACCCAACCTGTCATGGTCAGGGTGGGTAAAAATATCGCCGCTATTGTTGGCACCGGAAAATTCCTTGAAGTGGCGGATTTGACCAATACACCGCAAAATTCCATCTATACATTTAAGGATGGTGGGCAGACGACGGCGATTGGGCGCAGTCAGCTGGTACCACTGGTGTTGAGTGGAGACCGCACAGTTGCCGCGAGCACAGCTGTCAACTTCAATACAGGATATGGCTGGTATCTGGATTTTCCGGCAGGTGAGCGTGTGAATCTGGATCCCAAAGCCGTGAGCGGGGTGATGCTGCTGTCAACCTTAGTGCCTAATAGTGAAGCCTGCAGCGGTGCTGGTTACGGGTTTTTAAATTATTTCAATTATGAAAAGGGCGGCAGTATGTTGCCCAGCGGACTTGTGTCAGAACGACTGACTACCCCTGCAGTCGGTTTTAACCTGGTTTATGATCAGAATAATGTGCCGCATGTGTTGGTGACAGGCAGTGACGACCCTACCCCAAGGCAAGTCAATATGGATGAACAGGTATTTGGTAAAACGAGTGGCGGACCGGGAGTAATTGATAATATTTTTAAACGAAGAGAAAACGGCAGCTACGGCACCAAGCAAAGCTGGCATGAGCTGATTCAATAACAGTATCAAGCACAATAAAAAAGCCCCAGTCAGGGGCTTTTTTATATCTAATGCGTTACTTCACATTTTTTGCGAACACATACAAAATCGCACAAATCACTACAACAATACCAATCAGTGCATAGATTCCAATGGCGCCTTGAAACATACCTGCCTCCTGTCGTGATAGTTGAGGAAATTTTATTCTAGGCAAACATCTTTCGGCTGTCTATGCGTTTGAGTCCTACAACTAGGTGACTTTACATGAGCGAATGATGGCCGAAACTGTATCGGCAATAGCAAATTTAAAAAGGCTTAACGCCTTTGTGACACAGATTGCATCGCAACAATCTGTGAAAGAAAAGAGGGTTGATTAAACGACTTCGAGTGACAGTTCAGCTGGCTTGTAAATAGCCAGTATATTATTGTCAGCAACAATGTCTTCAGCCAGATACATAATATCCTGTGCCGTCATCAGTTCAGGCATGCTAGCGGTATAAGTCAGTGGTTCTTCCTGCCAGTTGTTCATGATATTTCCTTTAGATGCACTTCTGTATAAGTTAATAACGACATGTCAGATCAAATCTTGATAGCAGTCACGTAATCATTCATTGCCGCTACTGTGATTGATCTTTAATGATGCTTAGCTTACTGGCCTAGTATGAAAATTTAATGAAGCAAATATGCAAGGTATGTGTCAAAAGATTGTTTTTTGATGGCTGGTATAAAGCTTTTAATGCGCGCAAAATAAGCGATATGGACTGTTTAAGATGAGAGCTTTACATAATGAAAACGCTAAAAGTAATAGGTCTAATAGCTGTGATATTGGTTATAAGCGCAGGCGTGCTTTACTGGCAAAATATGCATGAAGATGCGCCGGAAGTCGTAAATGGTGAGTTGGCGCAAACGATCAATCAATGCGATTTAATCGCCAGTAAGGCGGCGGCTGAGTTGCCTGAGGCGCTACCATTCCAGAAACAGGAAAAGTTTGCCAGGCAATCTCGCGTGCTGGATAGGTGTATGCAGGATAGAGGCTATCAGCAAAATCCAGCATGGATTGCCAAGGCGAATACACGCGCTGGCGAAATTGCACATGCGCAAAATATTTCCCAGGATGAAGCTTTTGAAACCCTGCGCAGGCAGTCCATGTTAAAAGAAGCAGGGGCTGGTACCAGTTATTGGCGCAAGCGTTCATGAAAGATTAGCGTTTTTGCCCCAGGTAATCCGTTTTGCCTAAAGGCACGCCGATGTGACGCAAAATGTTGTAAGCCGTGGTGATGTGAAAATAGACATTCGGCATTGCCCATTTCTGCAGGTAATCTAGCCCGGTAAAAGTCAGGTCGATTTTTCGGATTGTCAGCACAACTTCTTTACTCTCTGCGCCTTCTAACTGTGCGGGCTGAATCTGAGATAAAAAATCGATTGTTTTATCGATTCTCGCATACAGCATCTCAAAACTGGTTTCATCGTCTGCATATTGCGGGATTTCGAGACCGGCCAGCCTGGCGCCAGCACCTTTGCTCATATCACTAACCAGTTGTACTTGTCGCGTCAGCGGATACATGTCGATAGACAGTCGGCTATTGAGTATCACCTCTGGCTCCACTTTTTTCTGCTCGGCATACAGTTCACCTTGTTGCAGGATGTGTTTCAGGTTTTGCAGGTTGCGCACCAAGGGCGCGATGCTGACATCATATAAATTCATGGAGAGCGCTTTCAATATTCATAACGTCGATATTGTAACGCTTCAGCGATATGTGTATCACTAATCGTGGGGCTCTCAGCTAAATCTGCAATCGTGCGCGCCAGTTTCAGGATGCGGTGATAACTACGCGCAGACAGCGAGAATTTCTTCATCGCCGCCTGTAGCAACACATGGCTTTTATCATTTAGCTGACAGTGTGCTTCGATTTCCAGTGGCCCCAGCGCGGCATTCGGTTTGTTTTGTCGCTGCATCTGCCGCTGCCTTGCCAGCATCACACGCTCCCGTATATTGACGCTGGCTTCGCCCACCTGGCTATGGCTTAACTCTTCCGGTTTGAGCGCGGGGACTTCAATGTTCATATCGATGCGATCCAGCAGCGGGCCGGAAAGCTTGTTTTTGTAACGCGCTATCTGTTCCGGCGTACAGCGGCAGCGCTGGTTATAGTGGCCATAATACCCGCATGGGCAGGGGTTCATGGCTGCTAGTAACTGAAACTGTGCCGGGAAGGTGGCTTGCCTGGCCGCGCGCGAGATCGTAATCGTGCCGCTTTCTAGGGGTTCGCGCAGAACCTCCAATACTTTTCTGTCAAACTCGGGCAGCTCATCGAGGAATAACACGCCATGATGGGCAAGACTGATCTCTCCTGGACGCGGTACGCTGCCACCGCCGACTAGTGCGACTGCTGAGGCAGTATGGTGTGGTGCGCGAAAAGATCGCTGTCTCCAGCTTGAAGCGGGGAATTGGCTATTGAGCGACAAGATGGCCGCGCTCTCCAGCGCTTCCTGTGTAGACATCGCCGGCAAGATGCTCATAAACCGGTGCGCCAGCATGCTTTTTCCGGTACCGGGCGGGCCGCTCATCAACAGACTATGTTGTCCGGCAGCGGCGAGCTCAAGCGCACGCTTGGCGCGCAGCTGCCCTTTCACTTCCCGGTAGTCCGCCAATATGGGTGTTTCGCTATGAGCCATGGCGGGTTGCTGTGACAACGCCTGTTTTTCAGACAAGTGCGCACAAACGGCCAGCAGGCTGTCGGCGGCATAAATCGTTGAGCCTTCGACCAAACTGGCCTCGTATGCACTCTCTTGGGGCAGAATCGCCGCCCGCATATTTTCGGTATCCTGTTGTAATTGATAAGTCATGGCGAGTGCGCCGCGAATCGGACGCAATGCACCCGTAAGGGCCAGCTCGCCGGCAATCACATAATTGCCTAAATGCTTTTTGGGAAGCTGGCCGGAGGCGGCCAGAATGCCTAGAGCGATAGGCAAGTCGTAGCGACCACCTTCTTTAGGTAAATCTGCAGGGGCCAGGTTGACGGTTATCCTTCTGGCCGGAAATTCGAATTGCGCGGTCTGGATAGCGGCGCGAACCCGATCCTTGCTCTCTTTGACCTCGGTTTCCGGTAATCCAACTATGGTAAAGCTGGGCAAGCCATTAGCTAAATGTACTTCTACGACCACTTCTGGTGCTTCCATCCCGCTTAAAGCGCGACTATATAACACTGCCAGACTCATGCTGCACTCCTGCTTAACGGAATGCTAACAATTGTAAATTATTTTTTACTTTTCTGAGGTTTGAGCTTGTTCCAAGGTGCTGATTTTTTCTTCCAGTACTCGTAATTGTTGCTGGGTACGGGCGAGTAAAGCCGACTGGATATCGAATTCTTCACGGGAAACAAGTTCCATTTTGGTGAGCATGCCCTGAATTAGTGCATGAATATTTGATTCAAGCTCTGAAATTGGGCTTGAATCAATTAATTGTTTGATTTTAAAAGATAATTCTCTGATTTTCTCATTTGAAAATAGCATAATTTATTGCTCCTTTTTCTGGAATTCTAGCATGTAAAGCAACAGAAAATCTAAATTTAACGCCTAATTTTTATATAAAAACTATAAAAATCAAATGGTTATGAAAGTATAAGAAATTAAAATTTTAAATAATAACTTAAATATATGATTTTAAACAATTATGTTGATTGGCACATGCCTTGCTTAGTGGTCAATGTTGTTTCATTCTCGTTTACAACAATTCGATCAAGACTTTATAGAGAGAGGACTCATAAATGCGTCAATCTATTTTACTTACAGCAGTATTAGGCACCTTGTCACTCGCACAAGTTTCTTATGCAGCTGAAGCTGAAGAAAAAGCGCCCGCGGCTGTAGAAGCAAAATCTCCTTGGGCAGCGACAGCCAACATTGGCTTCGTGTCTGATTACTACGCACGTGGTATTTCACAAAACTGGCACAAACCTTCTGTACAAGGTGGCCTGGATATTACGCATGACAGCGGCTTTTACGTCGGCGCATGGGGTTCTAACGTCACACCAAACACTTTCCCTGATGCCACGGCTGAAATTGATGTCTACGGTGGTTATAATGGGTCCGTACCTGGCGTTGAAGGTTTGGGCTACAGCGTTGGTTTGATCGGTTACCTGTATCCAGGTGGTTCATGGAAAAAATACAGAAGCTCTGCTGCCCTTGGACCAGATGGTGCAAACACTGTATTGACACCACGTGGTGGCCGCTGGGACACTGCTGAAGTCAACTTTGGCCTGGCGTATGGCTGGTTAAGTACCAAGCTTTCTGTAACATTGACTGACTGGTTTGGTGCTGAGCGCGCAACCGGCTGGGATGGTAGTACAAAAGGCAGTACTTATTTTGAAGTGAACGCAAACTATCCATTGCCATGGTGGGACCTGACACTGGTGGGTCACGTGGGCCAATTGAATGTCAATGGTAAACTGGATACTACGTTTACAAGTGATGGTGGTATTAACGGTCCAAGTACAAGCTTTTCAGGTGCTTCCAGCCCTGATTACACTGACTACAAAATCGGGTTGAGCAAAGCGTTTAAAATCGGTGCCTCTGAAGGCTGGAACGGTGGTATCTACTACGTAGGCGCCAGCAACAAGCAATACTGGGGTGAGAATGGCTACGGCGGTACAAGTTTTAACGGCAAAGGCGATGCAACTCGTGCCCAAAGTAAAGATTTGAACGAAGGTCGTTTGGTATTTACTCTGACGCGTACGTTCTAAGTGTTGTAAAAACATAAGTGCTGTAAACACATCTGGCGGGCACGGTGCCTGCCAGAGTTAACAACAGGAGAAGCAAATGAAATTTGTGTCCGCAATAATCAAGCCGTTCAAGCTTGATGAAGTGCGTGAAGCTTTGTCCAACATCGGGGTACAAGGCATCACCGTCACTGAAGTAAAGGGGTTTGGACGCCAAAAGGGGCATACCGAGTTGTATCGTGGCGCTGAATATGTCGTAGACTTTTTACCAAAAGTAAAACTCGAAGTAGCCATTAAAGACGATATGCTGGACCAGGTGGTGGATGCCATCGAGAAAGCGGCGGCGACTGGCAAGATTGGCGATGGCAAAGTATTTGTCTTCGATTTGGAACAAGTTTATCGTATCCGCACCGGTGAAACCGGTCCGGATGCGTTATAGGAGAGGGCTTCAGCTATGAAGAAAATTCTTTCTGTATTATCGCTGGTCGCCCTGATGGGTTTGGCAGCAACTCCAGTCACCTATGCTGAAGAAACCGTGACAGAAACTGTTACGGTGACGGAAACAGTGACGCCTGATGCTGCACCTGCAGCCGAAGCGCCAGCAGCAGAAGCCGCACCCGCTGAGGCCGCCGCTGCACCTGCGACACTGGATGTCGGTAATACCGCATTCATGATTATCGCGACTGTGCTGGTGATCCTGATGACGATTCCTGGCCTGGCACTGTTCTATGGTGGTTTGGTACGCCAGAAAAACATGTTGTCAGTATTGATGCAGGTTTTTGTGGTGTTCTCGCTGATCTCTGTGTTGTGGGCGGCTTATGGCTACAGCCTGACATTCACTGAGGGCAATATGATTGTCGGCGGCTTGAGCAAGGCATTTTTGTCTGGTATCACGACTGACAGTTTGTCCGGCACGATCCCTGAATATGTGTTCCTGACCTTCCAGATGATTTTTGCTGCGTTAACACCTGGCTTGATCGTCGGTGGTTTTGCTGAGCGCATCAAGTTCTCTGCCGTGCTGCTATTTACTGCTTTATGGGTGACATTTGCTTATATCCCAATCGCGCATATGGTGTGGGGTGGTGGTTACCTGGCTGAATTGGGTGCCAAAGACTTTGCCGGTGGTACTGTCGTACATATCAACGCTGGTGTGGCTGCATTAGTCGGCGCATTGATGTTAGGCAAGCGTATCGGTTACGGTAAAGAAGCAATGCCTCCGCACAACCTGGTGATGACCATGATTGGTGCTTCATTGCTGTGGGTGGGTTGGTTCGGCTTTAACGTAGGTAGCGAACTGGCTGCAGATGCGACTGCCGGTATGGTATTGATTAATACCCAATTGGCAACAGCTGCAGCTGTCATCGGCTGGATCTTTGCTGAGTGGCTGTTCAGAGGCAAGCCAAGCATGTTGGGTGCTGCTTCAGGTGCGGTTGCTGGCCTGGTAGCAATTACACCGGCATGTGGTTTCATCGGCCCTATGGGTTCTATCATCCTCGGTTTCACTGCCAGCTTCGTAAGCTTGTGGGGTGTGACCAAGCTGAAAGGCGCATTGGGTTACGACGATTCACTGGATGTATTCGGTGTGCACGGCCTGGCTGGTATCTGGGGCGCAGTAGGCACTGGCGTACTGATGGCACCTGGTCTGGGTGGTGTAGGCTACGCTGAAGGCGTTACCATGGGCGGTCAAGTAACTACTCAAATCATCGCTGTAGTCGTAACGCTGATCTGGACTGGTGTTGTGAGCGTGATTCTTTACAAAGTGGTTGATGTCGTAGTGGGTCTGCGTGTTAGTGAAGAGTACGAGCGCGAAGGCTTAGATACCACTGAGCACGGTGAGCGTGCGTACAGCCTCTAATATAGTGATAGATCGAAGTAATTAATTTCGAACCTGGATTGCAGGCAAGATAGGAAAAACGGCTCTTCTTGAGCCGTTTTTTTTGGAACTTAATCCATACTGTCACACCCCAATGCACTGGGCCTGAATTACAATAACTTTATTATGGCAAAAGCACAGTCCGAATTAACACCTCTTCAACGAGTTTCCCAGTTAATCAGTTTTGAAAAACAGGATATCCTGTTATTGGTTTACCTGACCATGGGCTATGGCCTGTTGGGCATCGCGACCCCTGTCGCGGTGCAAACCATGGTCAATCTGGTGACCATGGGTGGCGTATTGCAACCGCTCTACGTCGTCGGATTTATCCTATTTTGCCTGCTCGGTCTTTCCGGCGCCATCTACGTCATTGAAAGCTTCCTGGTTGAACTGATCCAGCGGCGGATTTTTGTGCGTAATAGTTTATTGATAGCGCATAACACCCAGCAAATCCATATATCTGTTTACGATAAAAACAACCCAGTTGAGCTGGTCAACCGCTATTTTGATATCCAGACGGTCCAGAAATCCGTTGCGACACTGCTTACCATTGGCCTTACAGCCTTATTGCAAGGCTTGATAGGCAGCATTGTGCTACTTTTTTATAGCCTGTATTTTGGCATCCTGGTCATCATTATGCTGGTCGTTCTGTGGGCAGTGATTTTCTGGCTCGGCAAGCAGGCCGAACTGACTGCAATACAAGAATCCAAAACCAAATACACCATGGCTGCCTGGCTGGAGAACATTGCCAGAAACAAGTGGTTATCCAAATTTTATGGCGCCCGGCAACGTACCCTTAAAACTACCGAGCATCTGGCCGAGTATTACCTTAACGCAAGGACTGATCATTTTCGCGTGTTAATGACGCAGCTCATCAGCGCTGTCAGCATGTATGCGCTGATAGGTACTGGCATGCTGGTTCTGGGTGGTACGCTGGTGATCCAGGGCCAAATCAACCTCGGCCAGTTTGTGGCTGCCGAGTTGATCATTTTTGGCGTGCTGTCAGCTTTTGTACGCTTTATCACCAAGCTGGAATACTTTTATGATCTGCTTGCCGCGGTAGACAAGCTCGGTGTGCTGGAAACCTTGCCGGTAGAAGTGTCAGGCGAGCATCAATCAAACGAAAATGGCTACCGCGAATTGCAGGTGGTCGATTTATGTTATCAGCACCAGCAGCAAACGGTGCTGGTGAACAACCTTAACTTTACCCTGCGGCGCGGACAGAGCCTGGCGATTCTTGGGGCATTGGGGACCGGCAAGAGCACTTTGCTTGAGCTGATCACAGGATTGCGTCAACCGGCCCAAGGGCATTTGACCTACAACGGCATTGATCTGCGCCAACTGGATCTGGATCATTTGCGTGACCGTATCGGTGTGGCGGGCAAGGTCGAATGGCAGCAAGGTACTATCCTCGATAATTTGCGCTTGACCCGAAATGATATTGAGATTGACGTCATTGTCGATGTATTGCAGATACTGGGGTTATGGGAAGACATCAGTAAGCTTGAGAATGGGATAGAAACCGAACTGACCGACTATGGCGCCCCCATGTCTTACACGCAACTTCAGCGGTTGATGATGGCGAGGGCAATTATCGGCGCTCCGGATTTGATGATTATCGACGGGTTGCTTGATGGCTTGGCCCAGTACGAACTGGATCAGGTGCTGGCAATGCTGAAACGCTACGAGGCAAACTGGATGCTGATTGTGACTACTCGCTTCAAGCATATTGCAGAGCAGTTCCAGCAGGTGATTACCCTGGAATCTGCCAATAATAAGCCAGGCAGCAACGGCAAGTCAGGGGCTGAACATGCAAATTAAGCTGCCCACCCCTCTGGTACGCGGCGTTGAAACACCAGAGCGCTTGCGCTTGTGGATCAAGCGCATGGCCTGGCTGTTGCTGGTATTGCCGACCATCTTTATGTTTTTACCGTGGCAGCAAAACGTGACGGCATTGGGTAAAGTCACGGCTTATTCTCCTTCGGAGCGTGTGCAAACCATAGATGCGCCGGTAAGTGGCTTGATCAATCGCTGGCATGTGCAAGAAGGTACTCAAGTCAAAGAAGGCGATTTGCTGCTGGAAATCAGTGATACCGACCCTAACTTCAAGCAGCGCCTGGAAGCACAAAGGGACAATCTGCAAAGCAAATTCATGGCTAAGCAGGATGAGTTGAGTGCTTATGAATTGCAAAAACAAAGCCTGACTTCCGCCCGCGATGCCAAAATCGCCGCTGCCCAATACAAACTTGATGTCGCCAACCAAAAAATCCGCAGCAGTCAGGAGGCGGTGAATTCTGCACAGGCTACACTTGATGCAGCCAGTTCGCAAGTGGCGCGGCTGCAACGTTTATTTAATGACGGTCTTGTGTCCAAACGTGACCTGGAAGTAGCCGAACGCGACCATATTATTGCCAGCCGTAACTTGAATTCGGCGCAGGCACAGTTGCAATCCGCGAAGGCAGAAGCCAGTTCTGCCGGTGCCGATATTCAGCAGATCCGTTCTGATACCCAAGCTTACCTGGACTCCACTTCTGCGACCATCAATAAGATTAAAGGTGAAATGGCCGATAGTGAAAATAGCCTGCATAGTTCCGAAATCTCGTTAGCACGGCAAAACATGCAAAAGATCGTTGCACCGCGTGACGGCACTATTTTCCGCTTGCCGGTGAATTCGCAATCACAAATCATCAAACAGGGCGACCCCTTATTGATCATCGTGCCGCATACGTCACAACGTGCCGTCGAGTTGTGGGTAGATGGCCGGGATGCGCCTTTGATTACCCAGAAGAGTGTCGTTCGTCTGGAGTTTGAAGGTTGGCCTGCCATTCAGGTGCCGGGCTGGGCACAAGTGGGCGTCGGTACCTTTGAAGGGGAAATTTCTTTTGTTGACCCTACCGATAATGGCAGCGGTCACTTCCGCATTATGGTTGTGCACAAACCCGGCTCGCCAGAATGGCCATCGCCGAGATTCCTGCGGCAGGGTATTAGTGCCAAGGGCTGGGTGTTGCTGGAGCGCGTCACTATCGGTTATGAACTCTGGCGTTTGTTGAACGGCTTTCCTCCGCGTATTCCGCATGAGGTAACACCGTTGAATACTGGCACGGGCAAACCGGCATGAGGCGAGTATCAGGCATCAGGCCATGGTCTGCGACGTTGTGCATATTGGTCATGGTGAGCAATATGGCATATGCAGACGAAGTGAGTGATACACGCACCCGCCAGCGACTGGAAAAGCCTGAAGGCAGAACGTTGGAAAACTACAGTCAACAACCCGCCCAACCTTTGCACGACGCAATCAAGAAGCAGCAACGAAGGCCTTCAGTAGCGGTCGATCTCAAGCGCGCATTGCAACCGTTTGACAACCCTGAAGACGACAGTATGCTGCCCGAAGCGCCAGGTCAGCAGGTCACCATTGCCGATATCCGCCAACGTGCACTGCAAAACAATTTACAGGTGAAAGTCGCCCGGATGGATCCTGAACTAGCCAAACAGTCATTGCGCGAAGAGCAGGCCAAATTTGACCAGGTGATTTTCGCTTATGCCAAATATGCCGAGAAAGACACGCCACCGATGTCTGGTGACAAAGTGATTTTCAAATCCGACAATCCGTTGCTGGATGGTGAATTGGCTAAATTAAACCTCGATGCCCAGAAAAAAGAATACTGGGATGTGGAGGCTGGCATCAAGGTGCCATTGCGTACCGGTGGTACCGTAACCCTGAGTGCGCCGCTGGAAAACCGGCAAAGTCTGGGTAAATTTGCCAGCGACCAATACCGTAGTGCGCTGCGTTTTTCCTTTAGTCAGCCGTTGTTGCGCAATGCCGGGCGTGATGTGAATGAGGCCAGTATCCGCATAGCCGAACTGGACCGGGATGGGGTGCAATTGCGCACCCGTTTGCAGATGATCCGCATTGTGGCGATGGTGGATAAGGCTTATTGGGAGTTATACGAAGCCTGGGCGGCGCTGGATGTCCGGAAAAACCAGTTTGAATATGCCAGCCAGAATATGGCTATGGTCAAACGCCGGGTGCAGGAAGGCCTGACGGCTGCGGTCGAAATCAACCGCGCTGAAATTGGCGTGGCAGATCGCATGGAAGCACTGATTGTCGCTGAAACCAATCTCAAGCTTGCCCATAGACAATTACAGTTTTTATTGAATGATTTGCCGGATGATCAGGAAAAACAATCGCCCTGGGTGCCCGCCAGTCCTCCAAAGCTGGTGAAATTCGAATTTAACCGTGCGCACTTGATCCGCGATGCACTGGACAGTCGTATCGAGTTGCTGGATCAGGAACTCAAGTTAAGTGCTGACCTGATTCAAATTGATTATCTGCAAAACCAGACTTTGCCGATGTTTTCGCTCGATTATCAATATGGTGCTTTGTCCGGCTCAGGTGAGCGCTTCAGTGATATCGGCCAGGATTTGTTTGATGGCCGTTACCGCGACTGGTCATTAGGCTTAAAGTTCGAGATGCCGGTAAGCAATGAGGCGCGCAAAGCCAAGCTGGACCGCGCGATTGCGCAGCGCATGCAGCGTTTAACCACCAAGACGCTGCAGACATTGACGGTCAAGCGCGAGATTCACGATGCACTCGATAAGATAGACCAGAACTGGCAACGGATTATCGCGGCACGCCAGCAGGTATTGGTCGCGGGAATCAACTACGAAGCAGAGCTCAAACAGTTTAATGAGGGACTGCGGACCATGACAGAAGTGCTGGAAACACTGACTCGACTGGGTGAGGCGCAAATGAAGGAAATCCGCGCCATCAGTGATTACCAGATATCGCTGGTCGATGTGGCGTATGCGACCGGTACGGTATTAGGTCACGGCCAGATCAGCCTGCAATAAGCTATTGATTTGGCAATGGTGTATTCAATGACTGTTGCGAACGCACCATCTCGCTAAACTGCGATAAATTCATCCGGTTTATGCCGGACTTCTCGCCATTTTTACGCGGCGCTGAACGGATATCATCCGCCTCAAAAATACTGATACGCTGCGTACCAAACCGGGTTTCTACGAGCACCACAGGCACACGTTTACGCACTAGGTCATGTTTCTGCTTGCCTGGGCGATCTGACATCCGGTATTGCTGTTCGTCGCCGTGGTAAGGGATATTCTGGTTCAGCAAGTATATTTCCAGCTCCTTCGCGCTTTCGGCGAACACATGGATATCTGTATCTGCATAAGGTCCGGCAGTGCCGTCTAGTACAGGGCCGGTCAGGTGGGGATTAAACTTTTGCAATAACTGCATGGTCAGCAGTGCTGCCTGCCTCAGATCATGCAAATGCGCGGCATCGGCCTCATCGGCATAAAGCGCATGGTATTCCCGCAAAGCTGTATCTATCTCTGCATTTGTCGGCAACGGGGCATCCTGCTGGATCCCCAGCAGTTTCACGGCTTTGCGCTTGGCGCGCCCATAGTCGCTAATGCCTTCTTCAAACATCAGCCTGGCTGCCGATTGCGCTATTTCCTGGCGCAGGTCACTTGGAAAATCGTCAAACATAAGCGCGCTTTTACGAATCAGTATCTAGTTAGGACTCAATAATTTTGCAGCAGGGTTGACCGGTACTTTTCTGTCTTCATCACCGCCGGAATGTTCACCAATTAAACGCTCCAGAAATGAAGGTTCATCCTGTTCCGGGGCTTGCTCGCTCTCCGGGTCAAACAATCCGGGCAGGTTTTCCGGTTGCGATTGTGGCAAGTGTTCTTCATAGAAGTACTCATAAATGCCCTGGTCATCCTCGTCGATTTGCGCGCCGGTGTAAGCATCTACTTTCAGTTGCAGTATACCTTCAGGTACTTTGTACTGATAAATCGGCACGCCTTTCAGTGTAGCCTGCATATACTTGATCCAGATTGGCAAGGCAGCACGCCCCCCGGTTTCACCACGCCCCAGGTTACGCGGGTTGTCATAACCTACCCAGGCTATCGCGACTTCTTTCGGATGATAACCGGCAAACCAGGCATCAAACTGGTCATTGGTGGTGCCGGTTTTACCTGCAATATCAGGGCGGCGCAGGGATAATGCAGCTCGTGCCGTACCGTCACGCACCACATCTTGCAGCATACTTGTCATGATGAATGCATTACGCTGGTCTATAACGCGCTCTTGCGAAATATGCTTGCCTGGTTGCACAGCCATCACAACCTTGTCACGACTATCCGTGATTTTTTCAATCAGGTAAGGGTGCACCTGGTAACCGCTGTTGGCGAATGTCGCATACGCGGCGGCTAGCTGCCAGGAAGTGGTTGAACCTGCACCCAGCGCCGTTGATAAATACGGCGGATGGTCCTTCGGATTAAAGCCGAATTTACGCAGGTAGTTTTGCGCATAACGCGCACCGATGGCATTCATCAGGCGGATAGAAATCGTATTCTTTGATTGTGCCAAAGCTTCACGCAGACGCATAGGACCTGCGTATTTTTCATCATAGTTGCGTGGCTCCCAGTTACTGTTGCTGCCGGTTTCGGTCGAGGCAAAGCTGATAGGCGCGTCTTCAAATACGCTGGCTGGTGAATACCCTTTTTCCAGCGCAGCAGAGTAAATAAACGGCTTGAAACTCGAGCCTGGTTGGCGACGCCCTTGCGTTACATGGTTATATTTATTGCGCTGGAAGCTAAATCCACCGATCAATGCATTCACCTGCCCAGTTTCCGGATTGAGGGCAATGAAACCGCTTTCCACTTCGGGTAACTGCACCACCATCCAGTTATCGTTTTGCTGGTAGACGCGAATGACTGAACCTGCGGTGAGTGTAAGTGGGGTACGCTTGGCAGGCGGCATATGATTTTTAACCAGCAAAATGGCTTTGTCCTGCAACTTGAGAACCGTGCCACGCTGAGTGACCAAAGTGAGCAAGTTGGGTTCTACCTTGGTGACCAAGGCGGGCACAAACTGGTTGTAAGTGACAAAATCACGCAGTAATTCCCTGGCTTCCGAAGCCTTCATTTTGCCGGATGGCAGGGAAATTACTTTTTCTGCGCCGCGGAACCCATGGCGCAATTCAAAGTTGATGATGCCCTGGATAACGGCTGCATTTGCCGCTTCCTGATGCTGTTTATGGATGGTGGTGTAAACCTTGAATCCGCTGCTATAGACTTTTTCGCCATAACGTTTGTACAGGCTGGTCCTGACGATTTCAGCCACATATTCTGCGCCCAGTGCTGGCACCATGCGCTTGGAAGACTGGAACTTGAGCGGTGCCTGCATGGCCTCATCAAATTCGTGTTGCGAAATCATGTTGTAGCGGCGCATGTCACGCAGGACCTCATGCTGGCGTCTGATGGCAAAGTCCGGGTGTATGTAGGGGTCATACTTGCTTGGCGCTTTGGGCAAGCCTGCCAGCAAGGCGGCTTCAGCTAAATTAAGCTGCCGCAAATCCTTATCAAAATAAGTCCTGGAAGCCGCAGCAAAGCCATAAGCACGCTCGCCCAGGTAAATCTGGTTCAGGTATAGCTCCAGGATTTTATCTTTGCTGATGGCATTTTCAATTTTAATTGCCAGCAGTGCTTCTTTAATTTTGGTCCACATGTTGCGTGGGGTGGTCGGGCTGCTGAAAAAGTTTTTCGCCACCTGCATGGTAATGGTACTGGCGCCTTCATGGCCACGCCCAGTCATATTGTTGCGGATCGCCCGCAGAATGCCGGTGGTGTCAATGCCGTTGTGCTGGTAAAAGCGTCGGTCTTCAATCGCCAGGATGGCATCTTTCATGACCTTGGGTGTTTGTTCAATCGGCACAAACGCGCGTCTTTCCTGGCCGAACTCACCAATCAGGTTGCTTTCTGCATCGTAAATCCGCAGCGGTAATTTGGGGTGGTAATCGGTCAGCGCTTCAAGCGACGGCAGCGAAGGGTAAAGGATACTAATCATCAATACCAGTAGTGCTGCGACGATCAAACTGCCGATGATGGAGATAAAAAGAAAAGACTGTAGCCAGCGTTTTGAATTCATGCCTAGTGTTGCCATCGTGAGAATTACCCCTGAATTGTAATCTTTTTTTGCCGATGCATTGGCAGTTAATTATGGAATCATGCAAATAGTCGGGGCCCGTCTCGCGATGGGTGTAGCAGTAATTCACTAACACATTTAAAAGTGGAGTGGTTGGCACGGTTGATGCATAACCCTCTAAGCATTTAATTCTATTTAAGGGCGATTCAGTTGAGCCTAGGCTTTTTACAACGCAAAAAAACCAGTTTTATCGGTGTGGATGTCAGCGCAACCGCCATCAAGATGGTGGAGTTAACGGCGATTGGCAAGCAGCAGTTCCGACTGGATGGTTACGCCAATATTGCCCTGCCTAAAGGTGTAATCAGCGATGGCAATATCAATGATTTAACCCAAGTGGCAGACACCATACGTTCTACATGGCGATTGCTGGGTTCGCGTGCGAAACAGGTAGTCATGGCTTTGCCCGCATCGGCAGTGATTTCTAAACGTGTGATTATGCCTGCAGGCTTGAGTGATGAAGACCTCGAATTACAAGTTGAGGCTGAAGCGAATCAATACATTCCTTTCCCTCTCGAAGAGATGAACCTGGATTTCCAGGTACTGGGGCCGATTGGCAAGAGCACGGACGAAGTGGAAGTGCTGATTGCCGCCGCCAAAAAAGAAAAGATTGATGACCGTGTGGCAGTGGCAGAAGAGGCTGGCCTGAAAGTCAGCATTATGGATGTGGATGCTTACGCTACTGAAACGGCTTACCGCCAGATTTTCAGACAATTGCCCGGCCATAACAAAAAGACGGTCACCATGATTCTCGATATAGGTGCGCATGTTACCCATATCAGCGTGATGGTTGGATTGCATTCCGTTTATTCGAGAGAGCAAGCATTCGGTGGTGCCATGCTGTCTCAAGAGATACAGCGCCGGTTTGGCCTCTCGGCTGAAGAAAGTGAAATTGCCAAACGCCAGGGCGGATTGCCGGATTCGTATGACCAGGAAGTATTGCAGCCGTTTCTGCAAACACTGGCAGGTGAGGCAGCACGTGCCGTTTCTTTTTTTACCAACTCTACCCAGTACAGCAAAGTGGATCACTTGCTGCTGGCCGGAGGTGTTTCTGCAACAGTAGGCCTGGCTGCGCTTATTCAGCAAAAAACCGAGATACATACACTGGTTGCCAATCCGTTTCAAGGCATGACGCTGGTGAATAAAGTAAAACCATCACAACTCGAAACCGACGCCCCTGCATTGATGATTGCCTGTGGCCTGGCATTGCGGGGTGTAGACGCATGATTAAGATCAACCTGTTACCGCATCGCCAGATTCGCCGTGCCGAACGCCAGCGCGAGTTTGGCCTGCTGGCATCACTGGTCGCGATTGCGGCAGCCGCGATAGTGTTTGTCAGCTGGAGTTATATCAACGCCCAGATCCGCACCCAGCAGAATCGTAACCAGCGCTTGCAGGATGAGATGGTGAGGCTGGATAAGGAAATCGTCATCATCAAAACCTTGAAAGAACAGATCCAGCATGTACTGGAGCGCAAGCAAATCGTTGAAGGATTGCAGAGTGACAGGAACCAGGCTGTACAGATACTGGATGAACTTGCAAGGTTGTTGCCGGAAGGCGTGACACTGAAAAGCATCAAGCAGATTGAGAATGAGATAGAGCTTAAAGGCACTGCTGACACCAACAGCCGTGTGGCTTCGTTAGTGCATAACCTGAGCGGGTCTTCTGTTATCCATAACCCTAACCTGGTGGAGATCCAGGCGAGTAATTCTGCGCAGGATCTCAAGATATATGAATTTGTTATCAGGATCACGCTCAAGCAGGATCAACCCGCTGGTAACCAAGCCGAGCAAAAGCCGGCGTCGCCAAAAGGATAGCCCGCATCATGCAACTTTCGGATTTTAATAATATAGATTTAAAAAATGCCGGCAACTTGCCATTGCCCATGAAAGTGGTGCTGTTAAGCATACTGGCTGTGATGATTCTGGTACTGGGTTATATGTTTTTACTGAATCCCAATCTTAAAGAACTGCGTGCTGAAAAAGAAAAAGAGCAAGGCTTACGCGATGAGTACCTTGCGAAAAATATGCAGGCCATCAAGATTAAAGCCTATGAGCAACAAGTTCTGGAGATTCAGCGTACGTTTGGCGTATTGCTGAAACAGCTGCCGGATAGGTCGGAAATGGATGGATTGTTAACCGATATCAACCAGGCTGGATTAAGTCAGGGATTATCTTTTGAAGCATTTGTGCCGCAGCCGGAGGTGTTTGCAGAGTTTTATGCCGAAAAGCCCATCAATATTAAAGTGTTGGGCAGGTATCACGAGCTGGGTGCTTTTGTCACCGAGGTGGCTAAGCTATCGCGGATTGTGACATTACACAATTTACAAATACAGCCGATGGCTAAGGATGATAGACATCCCCATAAAGAGGTGCTGGTGATGGAAGCTGTCGCGAAAACTTATCGCTACCTGGATGCGGAAGAAGTGGCTGCACGCAAGGCAAAAGAAGATGCCAAGGCGGTTAAGAAATGATGTGTCATAAATATTTATTAATGGTGATGTCGGCCATGTTGCTGACGGGATGCGGTAAGGCGCAGGAAGACGACCTGACACAGTTCATGAATGACGCTAGTCAGTCTGCTTCGGCCCCGATTGAGCCATTGCCGCAAGTGCAAGGTTTTTCGCCTAAACAATATAACGCAGACGCTGCTTTGCATGACCCCTTTGTGCCACGCAAAGCCACAGTAAAAAGTGCTTTGCAGCCTGATCTTAAACGGCATAAAGAGCCACTGGAAGCTTATCCCCTAGAAGGTCTCAAGTTTGTTGGTGTATTGAGCAAACAGAACAAAATATTTGCCGCCATACAAACGCCTGACAACATGGTCTACCAGGTTAAGCCTGGGCAATACATGGGAGAGAAGCTGGGGCTAATCACTTCGCTGGCAGAAAACAAACAGACATTAAAGTATGAATTAAGAATTAAAGAGACCATTCAGGACCAGGTAACCGGTGAATGGGCCGAGCAAATGACGACATTGGAATTGCAGGAACATCAATGATGAAAACATATATTTCTTTTGCTACAAAGCTAGCACTATTGTTCGTTGTGATGACAGCGCAACCGGTAATGGCGGCAGAAATGCCTGCAGGTAATAATCAACTGCAAGCCATTGAGGTAACAACGCTACCAGGCGGCCGGCTGAACGTACAACTGCAAATGTCACAGCCTTTGGCCACCGCACCGGCGAGCTTTACCTTATCGAATCCGCCCAGAGTCGTCTTCGATATTCCGCGCACCAGCAATGCTACCGGCAAGAATGTGGTTGCTGTTAATCAGGGCGCACTGAAGACTGTGCAGATAGTACAGGCGAATGATCGAAGCCGGGTAGTGCTGAATCTGTCTAAACCGGTGCAACATCAGTTGCAATTAAAGCAAAGTGCATTGATGATTGCACTTGCTCAAGAAAGCGGCGAATTGGCTCCAGCAACAGTAGCTGCAAAACGCTTCTCCGAACCTGTCGCGCTTGCTCAACATCGTGTTCAGAATATAGATTTTGTACGTGGCAAAAATGGTGAAGGACGCATTGTAGTAGACCTCTCCGACAGTCATGTGGGTGTGAATGTGCGCAATGCCGGTAAAACAGTGGTGATTGATTTCACCAACACTGAGTTACCAGAGTCGTTGCAGCGCCGCCTGAATGTAATCAACTTCAACACACCAGTGCTTTATGTAGATGCCCTGCGCCACAATAACCAGGCGCAAATTGTGATTGAGCCGCAAGGTGATTGGGAGCAGTCTGCGTATCAGGCTGATCGCAAGCTGGTAGTAGATATCCGCCCATTGGTAAAAGACCCTAATAAGTTGATCCAGGGCTCTAAACAGGGCTATGCTGGTGAAAAATTGTCGCTTAACTTCCAACGCGTGGATGTAAGGGATGTGCTGAAAGTGATTGCTGACTTCACCGGTAAAAATATTGTGGTCAGTGACTCGGTTTCGGGCAGTGTAACGATAGGCTTGAAGGATGTGCCTTGGGACCAGGCTTTGGATGTCATTATGCAAAGCAAGGGCCTGGATATGCGCGTCAATGGCAGTGTGATTTCCATTGCCCCGGCAGAAGAATTTGCAGCCAAGGAAAAAGCGCAATTAACAGCTGATGCCGAGCGTGAAACGCTGGAGACCTTGCGGACCGAAGTTTTTTCACTCAGGTACCAGAAAGCGGCTGATTTCAGAAGTATGTTGCTGGGAGGTGGGCCTGGTATGGCAGCTGGCGCTTCAACGGGAAGCTCTACCGGATCTGCTGCGGGGCGAATGAACCGCATCCTGTCACAGCGAGGCAGCGTCACTTTTGATGTGCGTACCAATACAATTTTTGTCCAGGACACACCGAAAAAACTGGAAGAGATTCAGGCAATCATTAACAAGGTAGACGTGCCTGTGAAACAGGTGATGATTGAATCGCGTATGGTGATCGCCTCCAACACTTTCTCGAAAGCCTTAGGTGCACGTTTCGGGATTACCCAAACGGGAACGCCAGGCAGCAATACCAATATGACAGTAAGCGGCTCGTTAGGCAACCGCTTCACGGAAGTTTCCGCTACAGGTGTGGCGACGCAAGGTACACATAACGGCAGTATCCAGACCGCCAGCAATAATGGCAGTACATTGACCAGTTCTGATGGCCTGCCTGATTTGATGTCTAACCTGCCGGTGACCAATGCTTATGGTGGCATTGCCTTAAGCCTGCTTAAATTGTCAGCCAACTTACTGTTGAATCTTGAGTTGTCTGCACTGGAAGCAGATGCACGCGGCAAGGTAATTTCGAGCCCGCGCGTGACTACTGCCAACCAGCAAAAAGCACGTATTGCACAAGGCGTGGAAATCCCTTACCAGACAGCGACCAGCAGTGGTGCAACGGCAGTAAGCTTCAAAAAAGCTGAATTGAGCCTCGAAGTCACCCCCCAGATTACGCCAGACCAGAAAATTATTATGGATTTGGATGTACGCAAAGATAGTAGAGGGGAAACGCTGCCTGGTGGTGTCGCAATCAATACCCAGAACGTGCAAACACAAGTGCTGGTAGGCAATGGTGAAACGGTGGTTCTCGGCGGTATCTACGAGCAAGTATCACGTAAGGCTACTGACAAAGTACCGTTCTTTGGCGATTTGCCAGTGGTTGGGTACGCGTTCAAACGCAATACCAAGCAGGAAGACAAAACGGAGTTGCTGATTTTCATCACACCTAAAGTTATGGATGAAACGCTGGCCTTGAACTAATTACCTGTTGCAAACGCCGCTGTTACTGACAGCGGACCCTCTTTGCCTTAAAATGCCCAACTGGATCGGTTGGGCTTTTTTATGGGTGAGCGTATACCAAATAATATTTTTTTAATCGGTTTAATGGGTGCAGGCAAAACCACGGTTGGCAAGTTGATCGCCAAAAGTCTGGGTAAAACCTTCTATGATACCGACCACGTGATCGAGCAGCGCACCGGCGTTAAAATCCCCACTATCTTCGAGTTGGAAGGGGAGGCTGGCTTTCGCAAGCGCGAAACGTCCACGCTGGAAGAATTCGGGCAGCAGGATAATATCGTGCTGGCTACCGGAGGCGGGGCGATTATCGCTCCGGAAAATCGCGCCATACTTAAAAAATATGGCTATGTGATTTACCTGCGTGCCAACGTCAATGAGCTGTATCTGCGTACCCGCAACGATAAAAATCGCCCTTTGTTACAAAACGTAGATGTCAAAGCCAAGCTGGAACAATTGTTTCATGCTCGTAATCCCCTATACACCGAGACTGCCGATCTAATCGTCGATACCGGGCATCAACCGGTGACCGTCATTATTCATAAAATAGAAACTGCATTGCGCGCGCTGGAGTCATCATGCAAACCCTAACTGTTAGCCTGGCTGACCGTAGCTACCCCATTCATATCGGCAACGGCCTTTTAGGGCAGGTCGATCTGATTCTGCCGCACCTCAAACGCAAGCAAGTGGCGATTGTCAGCAATACCACCGTAGCACCTTTGTACATGCATGCGCTTGCCCAGCCTTTAAGAGATGCTGGCGTGAGTGTGATTGAAATTATTCTGCCGGATGGCGAGGCGTATAAAAATAACGATACCCTGCAGATTATTTATGATCATTTGCTGCAAAACCGCTGTGAGCGTAATACCACGCTAATCGCATTGGGCGGGGGCGTCATTGGGGATTTGACCGGCTATGCGGCGGCGACTTATTTGCGCGGCGTACCATTTATCCAGGTGCCTACGACTTTACTATCACAGGTGGATTCCAGCGTCGGTGGTAAAACCGGAATTAACCACCCATTGGGTAAAAACATGATAGGCGCGTTTTATCAGCCAAAACTGGTATTGGCTGATATTGATACGCTAAAAACATTGCCGCAACGTGAGTTATCGGCAGGTGTGGCTGAAGTGATCAAGTATGGCCTGATTCGCGATGCCGATTTTTTTGACTGGCTGGAAACCAATATGTCTGCATTGATGGCATTGGATCCTGCAGTCGCTAGCTATGCCATTTATCGTTCATGCCAGAACAAGGCTGAAGTGGTCGCGGCGGATGAGCATGAGCAAGGTGAACGAGCCTTGCTAAATCTGGGCCATACATTTGGCCATGCCATTGAAAATGCCATGGGTTATGGCGTGTGGTTGCATGGTGAAGCGGTGGCGACCGGAACTGTGATGGCGGCAGACTTGTCCCAACGCATGGGCTGGCTGAATGCTGCAGAGGTTCAACGTATCAAAGCAATTCTGCAAGCCGCTAAATTGCCGCTCGATGCGCCAGACTTTGGCGCTGAAGAGTACTTGCGGCTGATGCAGCTGGATAAAAAAGTATCGGATGGCCGCATTCGGCTTATCCTGCAACAAGGCATAGGCAAGGCAGTGATCACAGCCGATTATGATGCCGATAAACTCAAGCAGACACTGTCACAGGCTGCCTGATACCAATAGAGATTAAAGATTAAAATGACCTTAACACGCTTTGCAGCGCATCCCGAACAAACGCGTGGCCGCAAGGTCGTTGAGCAAGAGTCACCCACGCGCAATGTATTCCAGCGTGACCGTGACCGCATTATTCACTCTACCGCTTTTCGCCGCCTGGAATATAAAACCCAGGTGTTCGTAAACCATGAAGGCGATCTGTTCCGCACCCGCCTGACCCATAGTATTGAAGTCGCTCAACTCACGCGCGGAATTGCTCGCACTTTGGGCTTGCATGAAGATCTGGCCGAAGCAATTGCGCTGGCGCATGATCTTGGGCATACGCCATTTGGCCATGCCGGGCAGGATGCGCTCAATGAATGTATGCGTGACTTTGGTGGTTTTGAGCATAACTTGCAGTCTTTACGGGTAGTAGATTTACTTGAAAACCGCTACGCAAGCTTTGATGGCTTAAACCTGACCTTTGAAGTGCGTGAAGGCATCCTCAAGCATTGTTCCAAAAAAAATGCCGAGCAGTTAGGCGATGTCGGTGAGCGTTTTTTGCGCAAAGAATCTCCCAGTCTTGAAGCCCAGGTTACCAATTTTGCCGATGAAATTGCCTACAACAATCATGATGTAGATGACGGCCTGCGCTCTGGCCTGATTACAATACAGCAGCTATCCGATATCCAGCTGTTTGCCGAAAATATGGCAGAAGTGAAGCACCTGTATGGCGAAATTGAAGAAAAACGGTTGATCCATGAAACCGTACGTCGCATGATTAATGTGCTGGTGGTGGATTTGTGTGAACAAAGCCAGCAGGCGATTACAAAACTTAATCCTGCCACCATTGACGAGGTACGCAAAGCGCCGTATCTGGTAGGGTTCAGTCAAGCGATAGCTGATAAGAATCTGGAACTTAAGCAATTTTTGCGCACGCACTTGTACCAGCATTACAAAGTTAACCGCATGAGCGCCAAGGCTAGACGGATTATTGAAGAATTGTTTTCCGCTTTTATGCAATCACCCAAATTAATGCCGGATGAACATCAGCTTGCGGCCAAACAGGATCAGGCACGAGCGGTTGCTGACTACATTGCCGGCATGACAGACCGTTATGCCATTCGCGAGCACAAGCGACTTTTTTCTGTTGAGGAAAATTGGTAAAGCTGGTTTGAAGGAAAAGTCCAGCTAGGTGACTAGTCAGAGATAACTGTTGCAGCCTTGACGCTATTTAAATGCCTAAGTTGAAAGGCTAAGCTACAAATAAATGCCTAAGTTGAAAGGCTAAGCTACAAACAAAAAAGCGAGTGGGCAATAACCACTCGCTTTTTTGCTCGTCACTATTTATTTAGCGACTTGCCTTTCACGCATTTCATCCAGCGTTTTGCAATCAATACATAATGTTGCAGTCGGACGTGCTTCCAGGCGTTTAAGGCCAATTTCAATCCCACAGCCCTCGCAATAACCGTAGTCACCACCCTCGATATTGCGCAATGTCTCGTCAATCTTCTTGATCAACTTACGCTCGCGGTCACGGTTACGCAACTCTAAAGCCATGTCTGATTCCTGGCTGGCACGGTCATTCGGGTCGGCAAAGCTGGTCACTTCATCTTGCATGGTATGCACCGTGCGGTCGATATCGTGACTGAGTTCTGCTTTCCAGTTATTCAGGATCTTTTTGAAATGTTCCTGCTGTTTTTTGTTCATGTACTCCTCACCGGCCGCTGGCTGGTAAGGGGTAAAAGATTTGTTAACGGTGTCTGCCATGATGGTTCCAAAGGACGAAACTACTTGATATTACTTGCCTCAAGGGCGCTTTTTATTGCATTACGTTAATCAATAATCGCGCGAGTTTACACCGATTTTATAGGCTTGCAAAGTATCTTTCTCGATGCGTGGCATCCGGTTACTTCTGTTCTCTCAGTTCCAGAGCCTTCAGTGTGTTTTCCATCAGCGTGGCAACCGTCATCGGGCCCACGCCACCAGGCACTGGGGTAATATACGCAGCACGTTGCTTGGCAACTTCAAATTCAACGTCGCCGGCAAGTTTGCCATCAGGTAAACGGTTAATGCCGATATCCACCACAATTGCGCCAGGCTTAATCCATTCGCCTTTAATCAAGCCAGCTTTCCCGGCCGCCGCGACTACGATATCGGCGCGCAGCAGGTGTGCGGCCAAGTCCTTAGTATGTCGGTGGCAACTGGTCACCGTGCATCCTGCCAGTAACAGTTCAAGCCCCATCGGGCGGCCTACGTGGTTGGAAACACCCACCACCACTGCATCCAGCCCTTTCAGGTTAATGCCGCTGGCTTGCAGCATTTTAATAACGCCATAAGGTGTGCACGAACGTAATTGCGGCTGACGCACAGCCAGTAGTCCAATGTTATAAGGATGGAAGCCATCCACATCTTTGGCCGGGTCGATCAATGCCAGAATGGCGGTTTCATCAATATGATGCGGCAGAGGGGACTGCACAAGAATGCCGTCTGTACTGGGGTCTTGATTCAATTGTTGAATCAGGCTGAATAACTCAGTTTGTGAAATGCTGGATGGTAATTTATGCGCTTGGGAAACAATGCCCACTTTTTCACAGGCAATCTGTTTGTTGCGCACATATATAGCAGAAGCAGGATCATCACCCACCAGTACAACCGCCAGACAAGGCGCACGTTTACCGGATTTCAGGCGTTGGTCAATGCTGCTTTTTATATCGTCTAAAAGTTGACTGGCAATTTGCTTACCATCAATAATGTGTGCGCTCATGAGCAAAAAATCATCGTTAAAAATAGAATTTTATCACATCAAGATTGACACGATTTCAGAAAATCGGTTATATTCCTGCTTTCGGCGTGTAGCGTAGTCTGGTAGCGCGCCTGCTTTGGGAGCAGGATGTCGGGAGTTCGAATCTCTCCACGCCGACCAGTTTCTCTGGATTGCCCAATCGTCATGTAACACCTATCTGCTCGTAGCTCAACTGGATAGAGCACCAGCCTTCTAAGCTGGGGGTTACAGGTTCGATTCCTGTCGGGCAGGCCAATTAAAAGTCTCTATGGTGGCTGTAGCTCAGTTGGTAGAGTCCAGGATTGTGATTCCTGTTGTCGTGGGTTCGAGCCCCATCAGCCACCCCAACTTCTTTCCTCAAAATCTAAACTCCAAATTAATTGAAAATATTGGCTCTTTTTGCCAATAACTGTGCGCATCGCTGCTGATAAAGTGTTCGTAAACCCCTACGCCGAACACATGACTACTCCCCTAAATCTGAGCAATTTTATGCAGAGTCTTACTGATCTTACCAAAGTCAGGGAGAGTCTTGCGCTGGATCCAGCCTTGCTATCGCTCATGCAGCACTGGTTAAATGTTTTTGCCACCCAAAGTGAACCGGTCAGGATGCAAGTGTTATCCCGGCGCCAATTGATGTCTGTTATCGATGCTGTTGAAAGTAATGATAAACCTCTGGCATTTGAGGGTTGGGAATCCGAAAACTATGCATTACTGCTGGCATGTATGGATAAAGGCGCGCAACAGTATGAATGCATAGAAACGAATAACGAAAAGCTGCATATTTTTCCCCTGCAACAAAGCATTGCACACAAGCATGCCATTTTGCTGATACAGCATGAAACGCTGGATAGCAAAGCGGTTGACCTGATCAAGCAATGTCTGGATATGTTCCACCACTATGCCAGTCTGATTATTGAGAATGAGCGCGACGCATTGACAGGTTTGCTTAACCGCAAAACCTTTGATCATTGCGTCAGCAAAATTTTGTTCAATGATTACAAGCCTGAATTCAAATTTCCGCTGCATCATTTCCTGGCGATTTTTGATATCGATTTTTTCAAAAAAATTAACGATACCTATGGTCACCTGATTGGGGATGAAGTCTTGCTGTTGCTTTCAAGGCTGATGCAAGAAACTTTCCGTGAAGGCGATTTACTATTCCGTTTTGGCGGTGAAGAGTTTGTCGGTGTGTTTTCGTGTGCGGAAGAGGATGATATCGTTGGTTTAATGGAGCGCTTCAGGGAAACGTTGAATGCACATGTATTTCCGCAGGTGGGCCAGGTTACCATGAGTATTGGGTGTTCAAAAATGGCGCTCAATATCCTTCCTAATACTGTGCTGGAACGCGCGGACGAAGCGTTGTATTACGCTAAAGAACATGGCCGTGACCAGATTTGCTTTTACGAGAAACTGGTAGAAAGCGGCAACATCCAGGACAGCACTATTGAGGGTGATATAGAGTTGTTCTAAATATTTAGTCTTCTTTGCTTTCTTACATATAGATCCCAAACACTAATAAACTTCCCTGAAAGTTGACATCTGTTATTAACTATATTTAATATATGTTAATAATAATCAACTTTAAAAGGGGAGAGCATGCGCCTTGCTGCCATGCTACTGATGTGTTTTTGCTTGATATCCTGTGTCTCGCGCGGGATGCAAGAAGCTAAACACCATTCTGAGCTGCACCTGCCTGAACTCAATCCCGACTTGCCTGATTCAACTCGGCTTCACGTTTATCCTGAAGTTGAAACAACGGATGTTGAAGCGCAAGTCATTGCCAAGCCACCTTTAAAATCTGCTTCACCCACTCTGCTGGTTAATCTGGTCGTACAAGAAGCGCCGGTGCAAGAGGTATTGCAAGCGCTTGCCAGAGAAAGCCACTTGAATATGGATATCCATCCAGGTTTAAGGGGCAAGGTGTCGTTACATGCAATACAACAATCCATCCCTGCGATTTTGTCGCGTATCGCCAGGCAGGTCGATATGTATTACGAGTGGGGAAATGGCGTCTGGCTGATCGCACCGGATATGCCGGTTTTACGTAGCTATCGCCTGAATTACGTAAACATGACGCGTGACACGACTGGCTTTATCGGGGTTGCCAGTGAAATCAATAGCGCAGGCAGGCCGGCAAGCGGTTCTGCGCAAAATAATAGTAACGCATCAACTCAATCACAGGTATCAGGGGCAGGGAATAGCAATAGTTCGCGAACGGCGGTAGCAACACAATCCCGTTATCATCTGTGGGAAAGTGTCGTACAGAATTTACAGATTTTACTGGAAGAGACAGACAAAGCTACTATTGCCAGGGATGAGGTATTAGAAAGTACAGCACCTTTTTTCAATAGCATTTCTCCTGAGATTTCAGACGGCAGCGATGGACCCCGCCAAAGTATTGAAAGCCAAAATACACAGCTACCTCAGGTTTTACCAACATCGGAAAAAACGCAGCAAGCCCATGTTCGTTGGCGCGCTTCTCGATTGATCGCCAATCCTGAAACAGGGATCTTAACTATACGTGCTTCGCATAGCCAGCAGGCACAAGTCAAATCCTATCTGGAATCCGTCATGCAAGTGGCGGCCAGGCAGGTGTTAATCGAAGCGACAATCGTCGAAGTTGAATTAAGTAAGAGTTTTCAGATGGGCATAGACTGGAGCCGGTTGTCTTCATCCGCCCAGCAGCGCGGAGTTGTGTTTTCGCAATCATTGGGAAGCGAGGCGGCACAATTCAATACCATTAGCCGAAGTTTCGAAAGCAATAATAGTAAAAACGCACTCGGCCAGAATAATGGCAGCGTGGCCTTTATGTTTGGCTATTTCAACCCGTTTAGCCGGTTTGGGAATTTAAGCGCCAGTGTCACCTTGCTAGAACAGTTCGGAAAAACGCGAGTACTTTCCAGCCCCAAATTAATGGTACTAAACAACCAGACCGCTATTCTGAAGGTAGTGGATAACCTGGTTTATTTCACCATTCAATCCCAGATTTCACAAAGTAGCAGCAATAACGGTGCAAATTTGCAGGCGGTGACTACTACAGCCAATACAGTACCCGTAGGATTGGTCATGGCGGTCACCGCTCAAATTAATAGTCAAAAGCGGGTCAATCTGAATGTGCGACCTACCGTCTCAAAAGTCTTGCGCTATATCGAAGACCCTAATCCTCAGTTAGGTAATGGCAGCACCCGTATTGTCAGTAGCATCCCGGAAATACAAGTGCGCGAGATGGAATCTGTGCTCAATATCCCCAGCGGTAACGTTGCGATCCTGGGCGGGTTAATGCAGGAAGATCAAAGAGACTTTACCGACCGTGTGCCAGGGTTAGCCAATATACCTATTGTCGGCTATGCATTTAAAGGCAAAAATCAGGCAGCTAAAAAAACAGAACTGGTGGTGTTTTTGAGGCCTACCGTTATCGGCCTGGCGGATGTGAAGGCTGGTGATCTGAAAGCGTTTGAGCCGCTGTTGCCAGAATCATTACCTATGGATGACATTGACTTCGGCATAGGAGAGCCATCTTGAATGTGGCATCGACATTTGCTCAATTTGTCGGTCGTCTGGCAATTGATAAGACTTTCAGTCATCCATATCGAGGTGCATTGATTACATCGAAATGCAAAGACGAACAAATGTTATTAGCCTTGTCGTGGGTAGGTGTTGGGTTGATTGTTTTGATGACATGCCTGCATATGAAAACACTGTTTTTTGATGTGGAGTTGAAAACCAATTTACGACTGCCACCCCGCATAGCAAACAATATTGCTCCTGAGTTGGCAAAGCCAGAGATAGTATTAAAAGAAAATAATGGTGAAAGCTTGTTTCAACAAGCCAAACAGGATTTACCTGTTATTACGTCTTTGGAAAGCCCAATCGAACAAGATGGTAGACCAAAGATCGCTCCGCGTTATATACGACAGTGGCAATTGCACATTCAACGTCCTGCGCTTTCGGAAACACTGGCTAACAATGAAATTGCCAATGCTGCGAGGCAACTGCAAGCTGGAGATGTGAGTTTAGCCCAGCGAGTTTTTCAAGCATTATTAACAGCAGACCCGCATAGTGTAGAAGCCATGGAAGGTTTGCGTCTGGCTTTCAGGCAACTTGACGATGCCGAAAGTGAGCAAAAGTATCTGGAAATGCTCCGCCTGGAAATTCCAGACTATGACTTTGATCTCAATGAACCTCTCATCAGCGGAATAGATTAGCCATGTTAATCACTGCTGACAAAGCGCGCTTGGGTGAATGGATGCTGACTAAAGGCATGATCACTGCCGATCAGCTGGAAATCGCTTTGATAGAGCAGCAGGAAAGTCGCTTGTTGCTAGGACAACAACTGGTGCGGCTGCATTTTGTGACAGATGCCGTCATCCGGGATGTGCTAGCCCAGCACCATGCGCAGGAAAGTATCGATTTACAGCAAGTGATTCCAGATCACGAAGTGCTGGCTATGGTACCCGAGGCATTTGCCAAACAGAACCGGGTGCTGCCACTGGATATTTCTGCAGACAAAAAGGTTTTGCGCGTAGCCATGGCGGAAATGAATCGCGTCATGGTGCTGGATCAATTACGTTATTTAGTAGGCGGTGAAATCCAGCTGAAATCTGTGTTAGCGACTGAAGCTCACATTGAGCAGGCCTTGGATAAATTTTATGGCCACAGTTTATCGCTGGATGCCATTTTGCATGAAATAGAACAGGAAACCACACACGCTCAACATCTTTCCCAGCAGGATACACGGCCAGTCATCCGATTAGTGAATGCGGTGCTGGTGGATGCAGTTAAGCAAGGTGCATCGGATATCCATTTTGAGCCCGAGCAGGCGTTTCTCAGGATTCGCTATAGGATTGATGGTGTGTTGTGGCAAATTCGCAGTGTGCACGACCGTTATTGGCCTGCGATGTGCGTGAGGCTGAAAATACTGGCCGGGATGGATATTGCAGAACAACGTAGCCCGCAAGATGGTCGCGTTAACCTGTTTTTATGTGGCAGGCAGATTGATTTCAGGGTGTCAAGCCATCCCACGCTACATGGTGAAAATATCGTACTGCGTGTTCTGGATAGGGATAAATCTATTATTCCCCTGGATACCATGGGCTTGCGCCTGCCGCAATTGCAATTGCTCAAGAATATGCTGGAAAAACCTGAAGGATTATTGATCCTGACCGGCCCTACCGGTAGCGGAAAAACCACCACGCTCTATTCAATGCTCGGGCACCTCAACCATCCGCATGTAAACATCATGACGCTGGAAGACCCGGTGGAATACCCGCATATGCTGATGCGACAGACATCGATTAACGAAGCGAACAAAGTAGATTTTGTGAGTGGGATCAGGGCCATTTTGAGGCAGGATCCCGACGTCATACTTGTCGGTGAAGTGCGTGATGAGCCAACGGCTGCGATGGCAATCCGTGCCGCAATGACCGGCCACCTGGTCATGACAACCTTGCATACGAATAATGCAATTGCAGCCTTTGCCCGGTTAACAGACTTTGGTATCAGCCCGCCCATGATGGCGGGTAGCGTGGTTGGAGTCATTGCACAACGCCTGTTGAGGCGTTTATGCCGCCATTGCAAAGTGCAAACTTTGCCTGATGCGAAGACAGCAGCATTGTTGCAAATTTTGTTTCCATCGCATGCCGCAGAAAGCATGACTCTTTTTCAGGCGGCAGGCTGCGAGCAATGTCGCATGAGCGGTTACCGTGGCCGGCTGGCCATCATGGAAATACTCACCATGCATCCCACATTGGATGCGTTGCTGGCAGGGCATGCTTCTATTCCACATTTACATCAACAGGCAAGACGGTATGGCTATACCACACTGGCTGAAGAAGGGTTGCAACTTGTACTGTCAGGGGAAACCAGCTTGCAGGAATTGCGGCGGGTCGTAGATATCAGTGCCTGTTTTGAAGAGGCAGAGGCATGACTTCTTATCGCTACACCGCAATCGATAAAGAGGGCCGACTGCAACGTGGAAACCTGCAAGCCAGCAGTGAGCAGGCGCTTGAAGCTAGCCTGAAAGTGCAGGGACTTGAATTACTCACAATCAAAATAGGGCAACCGGTCAACTGGCTTCAACCACGTATCAAGGCGCATCATTTGATCCAGTTCTGCATTCAGATGGAGCAGTTGCTGCAAGCCGGTGTTCCTTTATTACAAGCGCTGGAAGAGTTGGCTGGGCAATGCGAGCACCGATTAATGTCTGCGGCATTCAGTGCATTACGGCATGAATTGCAAGCCGGAAAGCTACTGTCACAAGCGTTGCAAGCGCAGCCAAATGTATTCCCCGCATTCATCAGCAACCTGGTCGCTGCGGGTGAGCATACAGGGCAACTACCGGAAATTTTTGGACATCTCGCACAGACCTTGCAGTGGCAGGCCGATTTGCTGTCGCAAACGCGACGCGGCCTTACCTACCCGGCGTTGTTATGCGTGATGGTCTGTGTGGCCGCCGTCGTTATGCTGACATTCCTGGTTCCGCAGATGGTGGGTTTCCTGCAAAGCTTAGGTCAGGAATTACCATGGTCTACCCGCTTGTTGCTGGGCTTGTCTGATTGGGTAATCGCTTATGGTGCAATCGGTTTTATTTTGTTGATATTGCTGGCGCTGGGCCTGCGATTCGCTGTTAAACGCTCAACTGTATTCGCACTCTATTGCGATCAAAAAATATTAAAAATGCCTGTGTTAGGTCGGTTACTGCATCAGTTAGTGCTGACCAGGTTATGTCGTTTTCTAGGGTTGATGTACCAAACCGGGATCCCACTATTACAGGCGCTTGAGTGGTGTCAGCCACTATTGCACAACCGAGTGATGGCGCAGGCTTTGGGTCAGGTGCATCAGCGCGTTCAAAGTGGTGAAGGGCTAGCCGCCAGTTTTGCGGCGGCCGGCTGGTTTCCACCTTTGCTGGTGCGCATGATCCGTGTTGGTGAAACTACCGGCTCCTTGGATCGCATGTTGTCCCAGCAGGCGACTTTTTACGATAGAGAGGTGCAGGCAAACATGCAGTCCCTGTTGCAACTGTTGGAACCAGTTCTGACCATGTTACTCGGGTTGATGCTGCTGTTTCTGATGGCCGCGGTCATGCTCCCCGTGTATGACAGCTTTTCGACATTACGGTAATGGATATGGCGCAACTGCAACTTGTTGTCTTGATAACACATGATCAATGGCGAGTGGCGCATTTCAGAGGCGGGCGATATCACTCCCTAACGGAGTTTTCTGCGCATGCGGAAAATCAGCCACTGCTACTGGATTTGCTTAAAAAACATGCAGAAGCAACGGTGTATTTCCTTACCGATATTGCTGATGAGCATTACCATGTTGAGGTATTGCCACATGTCAGCGGCGCTGCGAGTAAACAATTACTTGCACGCAAGTTAGCCGCCTGGCCGTTTACACAGGGATTGCATGCTGTACATATATTAGACACTGTACAAAATGTGCGGAAAGAAGACCGTTACCTGTTCTCAGCTATCCATTACCCGCCATTACGTGATTGGCTGCAAGCGCTGCAACAGAAAAATATGCGCGTGCGAGGTGTATATACCCAGGCATTATGTTTTCCATGTGCGATTTCAAATTCACAATCAGCCGATACGCATTGTTTGTATATTTATCTTCAAAAGCAGCAACTGCGCATTCATTATCACTATAAGGCAAAGCTTCTGTTTAGCCGCCTGCTGACACTGTCTATTGATGAGTCGCTGCGCTCTCGGTTGAATGACGAGGTCACTCAAACCCGCTTATATCTGATCAGTCAGCATTGGCTGCAAGAAAAAGAACCATTGCATATGGTTTGGTTGGGTGAATGTGCGAATGCCAGCGGATTACCATCTGAGCAATTACCTGCAGCTATTAAACAAACATTTAAAGCTTTTCCAGATGTAATTGGTCTCTCAAGCCGGCGTGTACCCAACGCATTCAATGAAGTGGAATGGGCCGCTGTGCAAGTCGTGTTGCGTAAACGGCATCTGCCAAATTTTGCACCAGAGGTTAATTTGTTGGGTGATCGTATTCAGCGTGGCAAGCGCAACATCATAGTGGCGGGCGGGATGATGGTCAGCGTATGCCTGATCGTAGGCGTGTTCAGTCAACAAGCCATCAAAAATACCCAAGCCAGCATCCAGCAAACTAGAACAAAAATAAGTCAGTGGCAGGCAGCCAAGCCGGCATGGGGATTCGCTGAAGCGGATTTGCCACGTCTGCAAACATTATCATCGGGCGTACAGCGGATTAAAACTGCTACACGTCTGCCGGACAGGGCGTTGGCGATGCTGCAAGGAGTCATGACCCACCAGAAGTTTTGGCAGGTAAAAAAAGTTGAGTGGCGCTATGGGCCAATGCTTGATCAATCTGTGCAGCCGGATAACCAATGGTATGAAACAGTGTCGGTCCTGTTTTTCAAAAAGGAAAATGCCATGGCTTTAAATGCGCACCAGGAATGGCAGTTATTGATTGAGAGTCTACGCCAGCATCCTGAAGTATTCGAGCTAAAAGAAATACATTCTTCGCCCACCTCTGGCCTACCTGAACAGCGGGGGGATACTCGCCAATTATCGCGGCCCGATGATCAGCCATCTATTGATATATGGTTACGTCCGCAGGAAAAGACAGCGGCATGATACACAACCCGTATTGGTTGGGACTGCGCTGGTTTTTGCTCGGCTGGGTGCTGGTGAGTATTCTGGGAGCAATATCTATCGGTATTATCTTTTCCAAGCAAGCCGAAGTACACGAGACATCTTTAGAGCTTCAGCAGCAATTACATGCATTAGCTCAGCAAATTAACTGGCAGGCAGCCTATCAGAGGGAAGCTAGCTTCTATTTCTCAAACCAGGCGCGCTGGCAACGACAGGGATTAAGTAAAGCAGCCAACCCTGCTTTGTGGGTTAGTGCGTGGATGACACTGCAACAGCAAGCACATCTGTCTCACATGCAGTTCGACATTCAGCCTCCAAAAACCTGTGGAAATGCAGCCTGCAATCAGTTTTTTCCAGGCAATACCATTGCTGGATTATCAATGACTGTGACACCGGTCAATATGCACTGGTCAGTCAATCATGAGGCAGAAGTACTGGATTGGTTACAACAGTTACAGCATCAATATGCTGATATGTTGCTGGTGCATAGCTGTACCTGGTCCGTTGCGGAGTCTACAGACTTGATTGCTGCAGAATGCGAATTACGCTGGTTTAATTTTCCCGATGTATTTCCGCAGTTGTTAAGTGCGTCATGAAGCAGACAATTCAGCTTCAACGTGGCGTCACGGCATGGGTCATCCTTTTGATATTGTCAGGGCTAGCCGGATTTGCAATACAGGTTTCATTGAAATATCCACCCAAGCAGCTGGTGATGCAAAAAACCATGACTTCACTTGCTCTGGCTCAGCAGGCATTACTCGCTTATGCCAATCAGCCGCTTGGCCTAACCCAGTGTGAAATGAATTGCCAGCGGCCCGGTGACTTACCTTGCCCCGACCGCAACAACGATGGCCTCGCAGAAACCAGTTGTAGCAACACTTCCCGCATCGGGCGGCTGCCATGGAAGACACTGGGTGTGGGCGATATCCGGGATGGCAGTGGTGAGCGCCTGTGGTATGCAGTCTCAGAGAGGTATAAAAATAATCCGCGCATATTGCCGCTAAATACTGATACCGCAGGCAGCTGGAGTGTCATTTCTATAAATGAAATTAACTGGGATGCGACACAGGGCAATGGAGTGGCCGCCGTCATTATTGCACCTATGCAACCACTGGTACGCAAGGATGGCTGGGCACAACAACGCAATGACGCGAGTGCTGACGATATCAAGAATTATCTGGATACGGCCGACGCTGGAGACAATGCAAACGCAATAGAAAATTCGCTCAGGGGGTTTGTACAGGCGCCAATTTCCATCAACTTTAATGATGTTACATGGCCAGTAACTGCAACAATCATGCACAGGCATATGCAGCAACAGGTACTTTCGGAGGTCAAGCGCGCTTTGCGCTGTAACGCCAGCCCTTGCGCTGCGCTGCCGACGGCTGCAGCCATTTCAGATACCAGTTGTTTGGGGGTGCAATCTTTGGTTGCCGGGCAGTGTTTGCCAGCATCATCAGGATTGGGCAGACTGCCATTGGATGCTGCTGCCCATTGGCCTTTGGCATTGCAGCATATACTGGATGGTGATGCAAGGCATCATTGGTTTCAGCAAAATGGCTGGCGTGAACAGGTGTTTTATCAGCCGGGATCACCTCAGGCCACAGTGGTGATGGCAGGTGAAAAATTAACGTCACAATCGCGGAACACCACCTTAGACAAAAGTAATATTGCCGCTTACCTGGAGGCAAGTACGTTGCAAAAATTGCAAATACTTAATTCAAACGCAATGGACATAGCCAGTAATGACAGCTTCCAGCGATGAGTCTGGTTCTATGACCAATCGATATGTTATCAAGCAGAATAATCCTGTTTCCACGCCTGGGGAAGCCGGCTTTAGTCTGCTGGAACTGGCGATTGCGCTGGTGATACTCAGCCTGATGATGGGCTGGTTAATGACGCCGTTGCGGGTGCAACATAGCCTGCAAAAATATCAGCAGACTGAGCAGAGATTACAGATAGCGCAGCAAGCATTGCTGGGGCATGCAGTGATTCATCATTACCTGCCATGCCCGGATACTGACAGTCCGCCCGATGGCTGGGAAAATGTATTATCTAACCAAAGCTGTGTTGGCGACGAGGGCATATTGCCATGGATGCAGCTCGGCCTGGTCGCCACCGATGCCTGGGGACGCTACTTTCGCTATCGCGCTGACAGTACTTTCACTCATCATGCGCAGTGGTTTTCAGTCGCTGCGGCCGAAAGTGCGAGCAATGTACAAGTGCTGGGAGATACCGGGGCGGCAACTAGCATCCCCAGTCGCCCGGCAGCCATCGTGCTTTCGCATGGCGAAAACGGGCTGGGTGGCATACAATCCGTGTCTGGCGGGCAAAGCCATGCCATGGCCGCAGCGGTTCATTCTGATGAGCAGGAAAATGCGGATGGCGATCTGACTTTTGTCGATAAAGCCCAGCAACAAACCACTAGTGCGGTGTTCGACGACAAGCTCATCATGCTTTCACCCAAAGTGCTGATCCAGCAAATGGTACAGGCGCAACGGCTACCCTGAAAATGGATTGATATATAAGGTATGCAAGACAATTTATTGCTACGCTACAGCAGGCACATCATGCTGCCGCAAATTGAATATGCCGGTCAGGAAACGCTGACCCAGAGTCACGCCCTAATTATCGGTGCAGGTGGGCTGGGTGCGCCCGTGGCGATGTATCTGGCAGCCGCGGGCGTAGGTACGCTCACCATTTGCGATTTTGATCAAGTGGATATGACAAATTTGCAGCGGCAGATTATTCATACTACAGCCGCCGTGGGGCAGAATAAAGCGCTATCCGCTCAGGCGACGATTGCACAGTTAAATCCGGAAATTACCGTCCATACCGTATTGACGAGAATGACTGAACAAGAAGCTTCTGAACGTATTTCTGCTGCCGATGTAGTGATCGACTGCTCAGACAATTTCGCCACCCGCTATCTGCTCAATCAATTATGCTTTAACACTAAGACGCCACTGGTGTCGGGCGCTGCCATACGCTTTGAAGGGCAATTAAGTGTGTTCGATTTCCGGCATGCTGAGTCGCCTTGTTATCACTGCCTGTATCCAGATGTAGGCGATGACCAGGAGTTAAGGTGTGCCGATAATGGGGTGTTTGCTCCTTTGGTTGGCATGATAGGTTCTGCGCAGGCGGCTGAGGCGATTAAGGTGCTATTGAAAATAGGCCAAACCATGCAGGGCCGGTTGTTGTTACTGGATGCCTTATCTGCCGAATGGCGTACGATCAAGTTATCCAAAGACCCTGGCTGCAAAGTCTGCGGTTAATCAGGTTTTTCTTGATCAGGTTTTTCTTGATCTGGCGCGGCCGGCAAATCTGCCATTAATTCTTTCACCAGTTCGCCAATATCCCACTCGCAGCCGCCGCACCCGCTTAGCGCGCCAGAATAGCGTGAAATACCATCCAGGTCCTTGCCCTGCTTAACCAGGTCCTGGATCATGCCGCGCGTGGTGCCACTACAACTGCACATCACTTCATCGGGCGAGTCTTGTTTAAGTTCAGCCATTGCCAGCCAGGGAATTAAAACCGCATTTTACCGCCTGTGTTCCCCGCATACCAGCGCAGGCACATGACTAGCGCTTGCCGCAAACGTAAAAGCCCGTTAGCATCGTTGGCAATATCACTTTGGGGTATGTCATGAGCAAAGGCGTCCGCTTGTCAGAAAAATGGTTTAACCGAGCCTTGTGGATGGTGGCAATTATTTTTGCCATGTTTCTCACCGGCCTGGGCACCAATATTATTGGTGATCTTCCGCGTGTAGAAACCAGCTATACCACCGAGCATTTCGTCAATCACAGCAAAATAGATCCGTTACGCACAGAGCTCAAGGTGCTTGCCCGTCAGCATCAAACGCTTGCCGATCAGCTTGAACAAGTCAATTTACAGCTGATTATCCGGCAGAAAGATTACCAGGCCGCCCGCACCACGTTTGATAACTGGGTCTCTGCCAGGGATGTTACCGATGAGGTAGACGACCTGGTTGGCCGCACAAAGACGCTGGATACATTAAAAAAACTGGAGCGCGACGCTGAGCGGGCGATTGAAGACATCCAGCAGAAACAGACTGATATTTCACAGCGGGAAAATCAGTTGCTGGCCCAGGTCAATAATCTGGAAGAGCTGGCGCGGGAGCAATTTGACGATGCATATGAAGATCAGGGAATGCGCGTATTTTTATACCGCTTGTTGCTGACCTTGCCCTTGCTGGGGTTGGCTGCCTGGTTATTCGTCAACAAACGCAAATCCCCATACTGGCCATTTGTATGGGGATTTATTATCTTTGCCCTGATGGCGTTTTTTGTCGAGCTGGTACCTTACCTGCCGGATTATGGTGGTTATGTACGTTACATTGTTGGTATCGTGATTACTGTCGTGGGGGGCAAATATGCCATTACCGCGTTACAGAATTATCTTGAACAACAAAAACTGGCCGAGTCACAGCCAGAATTTAAGCGGCGTGAAGAGCTTGGATACGACACGGCCTTGGCCAGACTAGCCAAGAGCGTATGCCCTGGTTGCGAGCGCAACGTGGATTTAAAAAACGAAAGCAACGATTTTTGTACGCATTGTGGCATTTGCCTGCATAACTATTGCATTGCCTGCCACTCACGCAAAAATGCGTTTGCCAAGTTTTGCCACAAGTGCGGTACCGTCGCCTAAGCAGGCTACGGTACCGTATGTTCTATTTCAGTTTGGCGAGCTGAGCCTCTAGTTTATTCAGGTTGGCGCTAAACTCGGACAGGCGGGCTTTTTCCTGCTCAACCACGGCAGCCGGGGCGCGAGCGACAAAACTCTCGTTGCCCAGTTTGCTGTTGGCCTTGGTGATTTCACCTTGCAGGCGGGCGATTTCCTTGCCCAAACGCTCTTTCTCGGCGGCAACATCAATCTCCACCTTCAGCATCAACCTGAAATCTGCGGCTAGCATCACTGGCGCATCCGCCTCAGGTAATTCAGCCACGATAGCTACATTTTCCAGCTTGGCCAGTGACTTCAGGTAGGGCGCAAACGCTTCCAGTTGTCCGGCATGACCCGCTGCAATCAAGGGCACTTTCGCCGCCGGCGATATACTCATTTCACCACGCAGGCTGCGGCAGGCTTCTACCGCCGTTTTCAGGGTTGCCACCCAGGCTTCGGCTTCTTCATCAATCTTTTCCAGGTCAGCCTTGGGGTAAGCCTGCAGCATAATGCTTTCAGTGCCGCGAGACTTGTCTTTGAGTTCCGTCATCGGTGCCACGGTCTGCCAGATTTCCTCGGTCACAAACGGTATAATCGGGTGGGCAAGGCGCAAGATGGTTTCCAGCACGCGTAACAAGGTGCGGCGGGTGGCACGCTGCTCGGCTTCGCTGCCGCCCTGGATCTGTACCTTGGCAATTTCCAGGTACCAGTCGCAATACTGGTCCCAGACAAACTCGTAAATCGCCTTCGCTGCGAGGTCAAAACGATAATCGTTAAACGCACGTTCCACTTCTGCTTCGGTGCGTTGTAACAGGCTTACTATCCAGCGGTCAGCCTGGCTGAATTTACGGCCGCCGTCGTCACAACTTTCCACGCCAAAGCCGTTATCCTGGCCCTCGGTGTTCATCAGCACAAAGCGGGTGGCATTCCACAGTTTGTTGCAGAAGTTACGGTAACCTTCGCAGCGTTGCAGGTCAAACTTGATGTCGCGTCCTGGTGAAGCCAGGCTGGCAAAGGTGAAGCGAAGTGCATCGGTGCCATAGGCTGCAATGCCTTCCGGAAATTCCTTACGTGTACGCTTCTCGATTTTCTCCGCATCTTTCGGGTTCATCAAGCCTGTCGTACGCTTTTTCAACAGTGAATCCAGGTCAATACCATCGATCAGGTCTATCGGGTCCAGCACGTTGCCCTTGGATTTTGACATCTTCTGGCCTTCCGCATCGCGGATCAGGCCGTGCACGTATACATGCTTGAACGGAATCTTGCCGGTGATATGCTTGGTCATCATCACCATGCGCGCCACCCAGAAGAAAATAATATCAAAACCGGTGACCAGTACTGAGGATGGCAGGAACTGCTGTAAAGCCTGATTCTGCGCGTCAACCGCTTCGTCGCCGGTCCAGTCCAATGTGGAGAATGGCCACAACGCAGACGAATACCATGTATCCAGTACGTCATTGTCACGTGTCAAAGCACCGTTATACCCATCTTTGGCCGCCAAGGATCTGGCTTCCGGTTCATCATGCGCAACATACACTTTGCCATCATCGCTGTACCAGGCCGGGATCTGGTGGCCCCACCACAGCTGGCGTGAAATACACCAGTCCTGGATATTGTTCAGCCATTGGTTATAAGTATTCACCCAGTTTTCCGGGTAGAACTTGATCTCGCCATTGGCGACTACTTCCAGGGCTTTTTCCGTGATGCTCTTGCCATCCTCACCCGGTTTGCTCATCGCGACAAACCACTGGTCAGTCAGCATAGGCTCAATGACCACATTGGTACGGTCACCACGCGGCACTTTCAATTTGTGTTTTTCAACCTTCACCAGGAAGCCGCCGGCTTCAAGATCGGCCACCACCTGTTTCCGCGCAACAAATCGCTCCAGGCCGACCAGGTTGGCAGGTAAGGCAATCGGTGATTTGCTGCTGCCGTCAGCGGCATAGACTTCTGCGGTTTCTGGAACAAAGCCTAGCAGGTTCAGGATTACCACCTTGTCCAATCCCTGGCGCTGGCCGACCATATTGTCGTTGAAGTCATGTGCCGGCGTCACTTTCACAACACCGGTGCCGAATTCTTTGTCTACATAGTCATCGGCAATCACCGGGATGTTGCGGTTACACAGCGGCAATGCTACATGTTTGCCAATCAGGTGGGCGTAACGCTCGTCTTCCGGGTGCACCATCACTGCCACATCACCCAGCATCGTTTCCGGACGGGTGGTTGCGACAGTCAGCTGGCCAGAACCATCGGCAAGCGGGTAGTTGATATGCCACATGGAACCATCTTCTTCTTCCTGCACCACTTCCAGGTCAGACACGGCGGTTCCCAGCTTCACATCCCAGTTCACCAGTCGTTTGCCACGGTATATCAGGCCTTCATTGAACAGGCGGACAAAGGTTTCAGTCACTACCTTGTTGAGGCCGGCATCCATTGTGAAGCGCTCACGGCTCCAGTCAGGCGAAGTACCCAGGCGGCGCATTTGCTGTGTGATGGTCCCGCCGGAATACTCTTTCCACTCCCAGACTTTTTCCAGGAATTTTTCGCGACCTAAGTCATGGCGGCTCACACCTTGCGCGTCCAGCTGGCGCTCTACTACTATCTGTGTGGCAATACCTGCATGATCTGTCCCCGGTTGCCACAAGGTATTGTCGCCGCGCATACGGTGATAACGGGTCAGCGCATCCATAATGGTCTGGTTGAAACCATGGCCCATATGCAGGGTGCCGGTGACGTTAGGCGGCGGTAACAGGATGCAGAAATTATCTTTGACTTCGGGGTTCATGCCAGCGGCATAAAAGCCTTTGCTTTCCCAGAAGGCATACCATTGACTTTCAATGGTTTTCGGGTCAAAGGATTTGGCGAGTTCGCGTGCGGGATTGGAATTTTGTGTAGGGGTATTCATGCGCCTGATTTTACCATAGGCCGCTCTTCGCTTTGATGCCTGAGCTCGCCTTTGTAGCAGATTCTGCAGGCGAATCTTCATCAATCATTCAGCGGGCGTCATATCTGCAATCAGCAGAGAATGCTACTATGTAAAATTAATCTTCAACATGGGTGGATTCGGTGGGAGTATTTGGCATGGATATCATGTGGGTTTGGTTTGGTCTGGGCCTGATTTTACTGTGTCTGGAAATGCTATCCGGCACTTTGTATCTGCTTTGGCCCGGGATGGCGGCGTTGGTGATGGGATTGGTTTCCTGGTCATTGCCAGCTTTCAGTACGGCATGGCAAATAGTGGTGTATGCCATTTTTTCCGTATTAGCAGTGCTTATCTGGCGCAAACGTGAAAAAAGCAATCCAACGCCGCGTGTAGGGCAAGCGCAAGGAGAGGAAATTGGTCGCCAGGGTGTGATTATTGCGACAGTGAGTCCGGCGCAGCCAGGCAAAATTCGTTTTAGCCAGGGCGTGATGGGTAGCAAGGAGTGGACAGCGGTTGCTGATATGGAGATTGCCATCGATCAACCTGCCAGCGTCATCGCGGTGGAAGGCAACAGCTTACGTGTTGCACCGCTGGCTTAAAACTTCTACGCTAATTAATCGATCATTCATCGGGATGCGCAATTCAGCAGCCCATCATTATATTAAACAGAGGAGTTCACATGGAAATCAGCATTATCTTATTGATACTGGCAATCATCGCCATTGTTAAGGGCGTGCGCATCGTCCCGCAGGGCGAAGAGTGGGTGGTTGAGCGCCTGGGTAAGTTTGCCGGCATCATCAGCCCGGGATTGCATGTGATCAACCCGATTTTAAGCAGGGTCAGTTATAAAGTCACGACCAAAGACATCATTCTGGATATTCCTCAGCAGGAAGTGATTACCCGGGATAATGCGGTCATCCTTGCCAATGCAGTGGCATTTATGAAGGTGTCCAATATCGAACGCGCTGTCTATGGTATTGAAAACTTCAGGGAAGCCATGCGTAATATGGTGCAGACAAATCTGCGATCAATTATCGGTGGCATGGATTTGAATCACGCGCTGACTTCGCGTGACCGCATTAAAGCCGAATTGAAACAAGCCATTGCTGACGAAGCACTTGATTGGGGCTTAACAGTAAAAAGTGTGGAAATTCAGGATATCAAGCCATCAGCAAACATGCAGGATGCCATGGAGCGCCAGGCTGCGGCAGAGCGTGAGCGTGTAGCGGTTGTGACTGAAGCGGAAGGTGCCAAGCAATCACTGATTTTAAATGCTGAAGCGCGTCTGGAAGGTGCACGTAAAGATGCCGAGGCGCAACTAGTAGCAGCTAATGCCTCTGCCGAGGCGATTAAACTCATTGCGCAGGCCGTGAAAGAAAATGACACATCAGCGACTTTCTTGCTGGGCGACCGGTATATTCAATCGCTGCAAAAACTCGCTGAATCGCATAATAGCAAGCTGGTGCTAATACCGGGTGATGTGGTCGGTGCCGTTAAAAATCTGATAGGCGGAAAGTAAGCCTGGCATGTGACTGATTGTCCATGATTTGAGATGGCCAATCAGTCACTGTAAAAACGTTTTCCTGAGTTTATTATCTTGTGATACAGCTACACATGCGTTAAACCTGAGCAGCTGGCATATTTCATGCATCTCACTGCTTAAAACAATCATTCCCAAGAGGGGTCGCAGTGGCAATTCGCGTGGCGTTACATCACCGCACCAGCTATACCTTTGACCGCCTGGTCAATCTTTCTCCTCACGAAGTCCGCCTGAAGCCAGCCGCGCATGCGCGTACCCCGGTGCTGGCTTATTCGCTGACAGTCACGCCCGAGAAGCATTTTATCAACTGGCAGCAAGACCCATACGGTAACTATATTGCACGCTGCGTATTCCCTGAAATGGTGCGCGAACTCGACTTTACGGTCGATTTGGTGGCGGATATGACGGTCATCAACCCGTTTGATTTTTTTGTTGAAAAATATGCCGAGCAATATCCATTTAATTACACCGAACAGCAGGCGTTTGAACTGACAGCGTATTTGCAGCCCGATAACGTTGGTTCTCTACTGCAAAGCTGGATAGAAAAAATACGCAGCCAGGTCATCAAGCCGGGTATGGGCATCGTCGATTTCCTGATGAGTGTGAACCAGTGCCTGCAAGGCGATATCGGTTATACGGTACGTCTGGAACCCGGTATCCAAACGCCGGAAGAAACTCTGCAAAAGTTGACAGGATCTTGCCGGGATACTGCCTGGTTGCTGGTGCAGATTATGCGGCATCTGGGCCTGGCCGCCCGATTTGTGTCCGGCTACCTGATCCAGCTTAAAGCCGATGTTGAGGCGCTGGATGGCCCAAGTGGCACCGACCAGGACTTTACTGACCTCCATGCGTGGACCGAGGTATTTATTCCCGGCGCCGGCTGGGTCGGGCTGGACCCCACCTCCGGCCTGATGGCGGGAGAAGGGCATATTCCACTAGCGTGTACCGCTTTACCTTCATCCGCCGCGCCGGTGGTGGGGTTCACCGATATGGCGGAAGTCACTTTCAAACATGAAATGACGGTGACACGCATCCACGAAGACCCGCGCGTGACCAAGCCTTACACTGAAAAAGACTGGCAGGCCATCGTCGGGCTGGGCGACCAGGTTGATGAGCAACTGATGGCCATGGATGTACGCCTCACACATGGTGGCGAGCCGACCTTTGTTTCTATTGATGATATGGATGGCGCACAATGGAATACATTGGCGCTCGGTGACCATAAACGCACTTTGGCGGGTGAGCTGGCGTTGCGCCTGAAATCGCATGTGGCGCCCAAAGGGTTCCTGCATTATGGCCAGGGCAAATGGTATCCGGGTGAGGCTCTACCACGTTGGGCGATTAATATTTACTGGCGTCCCGATGGCAAACCTGCCTGGCACGATGCCAGCCTGTTTTTCGCCGAAGGCGCGGATGACGGCTACACACATTTACAGGCACAGGCATTTACCAATCACCTGGCTGATATGCTCGGTTTCCCGCAGGCCTGTGTGATCCCGGCGTATGAAGATGCCGTCGCACTCACCCTGCAAGAGCAGCAATTACCTGACAACGTGGACCCGCTTAAAGCGGATCTGAAAGATAGTGCCGAACGTCAACGCCTGGCCCGGTTACTCAACCAGGGTCTCGGCTCTGTGGTCGGCTTTATCATGCCACTCAAGCCAGTCGAGCAGCATAAGGCCGGAGAATGGCTGACCAGTAAATGGCCATTACGGCGTGAGCATTTGTATCTGCTTGGTGGCGATTCCCCCATGGGTTTGCGCCTGCCCTTAGCCTCATTACCCTGGCAATTGCCTGCTGACATCGAGCCTGACTTTCCGCTCGATCCCTTTGCGGAAACCTCTGCCTTGGGGGAATCGCGTGCACCCATCGTGCGCGCAAAACATAAAACAGTTCAGCCCACGGCGCGCGAGGTGATACACACGGCCTTGTGTGTGCAAGTGCGCAAGGGCAGGCTGTATGTGTTTATGCCGCCGGTCACCCGGCTTGAAGATTACCTCGATTTGCTCAGCGCGATTGAGCAGACTGCCAGCGATTTAAAACTCAAATTGTGGTTAGAGGGTTATCCGCCACCACGAGACAGCCGCCTTAAATTATTGAGTGTGACGCCAGATCCGGGCGTGATTGAAGTCAATATTCATCCGGCCAAAAACTGGCGGGAACTCGTAGCCAATGTGACTATGCTCTATGAAGAAGCACGCCTCTGCCGCCTGGGGACTGAAAAATTTATGCTGGATGGGCGTCATACCGGCACCGGTGGCGGTAATCATGTCACATTAGGGGGAGAAACTGCAGCGGACAGCCCCTTGTTACGTCGTCCGGACGTGCTGCGCAGCCTGATTACTTACTGGCAACATCATCCGGCACTGTCTTACCTGTTTTCAGGCACGTTTATTGGCCCTACCAGCCAGGCGCCACGCGTGGATGAGGCGCGCGATGATAACCTGTATGAGCTGGCGATCGCTTTTCAGCAAATGGAGAAAGTGGTGCCGGCCGGTAAAGAGAGCAAGCAGCCATGGCTGGTAGATAGATTACTACGTCACTTGCTGGTCGACCTGACCGGCAATACACACCGGGCGGAATTCTCTATAGATAAACTATACTCACCAGATGGCCCAACCGGACGGCTGGGGCTGGTGGAGTTTCGCGCGTTTGAGATGCCGCCGCACGCAAGAATGAGTTTGCTGCAAAGCCTGCTCATTCGTGCGCTGGTGGCACGTTTCTGGAAAACGCCCTACACCGGGAAACTGGTGCATTGGGGCACCGAGTTGCATGACCGCTGGATGTTACCGCAATTTATCGCCCAGGATATGGCCGATATCGTCAATGAGCTGCGTCAAGAAGGTTATGCGTTTGAGCAACGATGGTTTGATCCATTTATCGAGTTCCGCTTTCCACGTTATGGTACGGTCGCTTATCACGGCATTGAAATGGAATTGCGGCAGGCGATTGAGCCATGGAACGTACTGGGCGAAGAGGTCTCCTCAGGCGCCACCGCGCGCTATGTGGATTCATCGGTTGAACGTATGCAATTAAGTGTTCGCGGTCTCACTGAAGGGCGCTATACAGTGACTTGCAATGGGCGGCCACTGCCTTTGCAATCCACCGGCGTGGCAGGCGAGTATGTTGCCGGTGTACGGTTCCGTGCCTGGCATCCATGGTCTGCATTGCACCCGACCATTGATGTACAGGCACCGCTGGTGTTTGACCTGGTAGATACCTGGAGCAGTCAGTCACTCGGCGGTTGCACTTATCATGTCGCGCATCCAGGTGGGCGTAATTACGATACTTTCCCGGTAAATGCTAATGAAGCTGAGGCACGCCGGTTTGCCCGCTTCTGGGCGCATGGCCATACGCCTGGCAAAGTGGAAGTGGTAAAAGAGCCACCGAATCCGCGTTTTCCGTTTACACTGGATTTGCGCTGGCAGGCGGTTTAGGTAGCCGTAGCCAGATTGCGCTTTTTGATGAACCTACTATCAGGATCATGTTCTCTATGGTTAATGTGCTTACTTTATTCGAAAGCTTCTGTATTTAGATAGCCAGCATGCAAACAGTGCTAAACCAACTGTATTTTTCTGATCGCTACAACGAACTGTTGGATAGCAATGGCCAGTTGCGTCCGCATTGGCAGGCGCTGTCGGCACAGCTGGAGTCTGAAGCACCGACGGTGATGCGTCAGCGGCTGGAAGCGGTGCAGCGCCAGATACGCGACAATGGTGTCACCTATAACGTCTATGCCGATACGCATGGCCTGCAGAGGCCATGGGACCTGGATGTACTGCCCCTGATTATTGCGCAGGATGAATGGCAGCACATTGCCGCTTCAGTTGCGCAACGCGCTACCTTGCTGAATAAAGTATTGCTGGATGTCTATGGAGAGCAACGCCTGCTGCATAGCGGCCAGCTGCCACCGGCACTGGTGTATGGGCACAGTGGCTTTTTACCTTCGTGCGTCGGTGCGCCACATTACGACAATATTGCCCTGCATAGTTATGCGGTGGATATTGCCCGCGCACCCAACGGCCAATGGTGGGTCATGACTGACCGCACGCAAGCGCCAACTGGCGCCGGTTATGCGCTTGAAAACCGCACCATTATTTCCAGTGCTTTTCCCGAATTATTCCGTGACCTGAATATCGAGCGCCTGAGTGGTTTTTTTGCCAGCATGCGCGACAGCCTGGCGCATTGGGGCCACCGCGTCGCCGAAAACCAGGCGCTAACAGTACCTGACATGGCGCCATTGGGTGCCGGTGAGCCACCATTGGTGGTGATCCTGACCCCTGGCCCTTATAACGAAACTTACCATGAGCAATCCTTCCTGGCCGGTTACCTCGGCTATCCACTGGTACACGGCAGTGACCTGACGGTGCGTAATGGTGTGGTCTGGTTAAAAACCGTGGCCGGACTCAAACCTATCCATGCGATTTTGCGGCGCATTGATGATGACTACTGTGACCCGCTGGAGTTGAATGCCGAATCGCTGCTCGGCGTGGCTGGGCTGGCACAAGTGGCGAGACTGGGTAATGTGGTGATTGCCAATGCGTTGGGCTCTAACCTGTTGCAATCCGGTGCTTTATTAGGCTTTTTGCCTAAACTGTGCAGGTCGCTATTAGGTGAAGAGTTACGCATGCCATCCGTTGCCACCTGGTGGTGTGGCGAACCCGCCGCGCTTGAATACGTCATCAATAACCTGGATTACCTGGTGATTCATCCAGCCTATCCGCATGTGGAATCATCGCCGGTGTTTTGCGAAGATTTAAACCAGGCTCAGCGAGAGTCACTGATTGCCAGATTGCTGGCACAACCTGATCATTACATCGCGCAGGAACGGCTGGATATTTCGCACGCACCGGTGCTGGTTAATCACCAGCAACCGCAAATCAGTTCGCTAGCTGTGAGTTTAAGGGTGTACGCTTTCGCTACTCCCAATGGCTATGCGATTATGCCGGGCGGCCTGGCCCGTGTTGCCAGTGGTAAAGATGCGCGCGATGTGACCATGCAACGCGGTGGTACCAGCAAGGATACCTGGGTGCTTTCGCAATATCACCAGCCACCCGGCAATATGTTGCGCAAGACTAATTCCAGCCATGACCTGGTGCGCGAGAATACTTACCTTTCCAGCCGCATGGCTGAAAACCTGTTCTGGTATGGCCGTTACTGTGTGCGCAATCTGCAAAAAGCCATTATGTTACGTGTGACTATCCGCGCCTTGGTGGAGTACACACCAGGAACCCGGGTAGGTGAGTGGCCCACCATACAGGGCTTGTGTCAGTGGTTTGAACTACTGCCAGCTAATAAAACCGCTACGTCATCTTGGCAGCCCGCGCAGCTCTGGTCTGATGATGACATCGCGCCATTACTCATACAGGCTGTGTTTTCACAATATTCCAGCAGCCTGGCTACCAGCGTGCAGCAACTTTTCCAGCAGGCGTTTAACCTGCGAGAACGTATATCCAATGACCATTGGCGCACGGTTAACCTGCTGTCACGGCAGTTTATTACCCGCCATCAACAACCGACCCTGCAAGATGCGATGGCATCCATAGAACAGGCGATTAATCATTTTGTTACCCTGACCGGCTTTGCCATGGACTGGATGACGCGTGACCTCGGCTGGCGTTTCATGTCGCTGGGCCGGCGCATTGAGCGCCTGCAATTTATGTGTGTATTGCTGAGCCGCGCACTGGCGATGCCTGAGCAAAGTAACCTGGAATGGTTGTTGCAAGTGACCAATAACCTGGTGACTTACCGCGCGCGTTACGCGGCACAGCCGGAATGGTTACCGGTGCTGGATTTGTTATTGATGGATGAAAATAACCCGAATTCTATCGTGTTCCAGATCAAGGGTTTACTGAAATACCTGGAAGAAATGGATGCGCAAGACAATGCAGGAGGTATTGCGGTTGAACTCAGGCATTGCGGGCAGGCACTGATGCAACTGGATGCAGACCAGTGTTTTCATGCTGGTAATATCAGCTTGTCTAACTGGCTCAATGACGCCTATGGGGTAACGCAATCTTTATCTGACCGGCTGAGTTTGCGTTTTTTCAGTTACACCAGCCCCCATGCGACGCCGGGTGCATGATAATGCGCTACCAGGTCGAACATCGCACGCTTTACAGGTATGACACCCCTGTGATCCAGTCGCAGCAATTACTGCACATGATGCCGCGCGAAACGCCGTTTCAGCAGAGTGTTTCGTGCACGCTGGTCTGCAATCCGCAACTTGCAGAACAATCACGTCACCTGGATTTTTTTGGCAACCATAATGACTACGTTACCATCCTGATACCGCACCAGTCACTGCAAGTGACCTCGCGCTTCCAGGTAGAAGTTTCGCCGCGCCCCACCATGGATGCCTTTATTCAAAGCCCTGCCTGGGAGCAGTTGCAAGCCATGTTGCAGTCGCAAGGTGCACAACATATCGAGGCCACCCGCTATATGTATTCCACCGTAAAAGTAAAGAGCAGCGAGGCGCTGGCAAGTTTTGCGCGCACCTGCTTTACGCCCCAGAGACCGTTACTTGAAGCCGCCATGGCACTGACACAACAGATTTACCGGGAGTTTGAGTTTGATCCGCAAGCGACCGATGTCGCTACACCCTTAGATGAGGTGTTGAATGGCAAGCGCGGCGTGTGCCAGGACTTTGCCCATGTGATGATTGGCGCCATGCGTTCACTGGGCTTGGCATGTCGCTATGTGAGCGGTTACATACTGACGCACCCGCCCAAAGGCCAGCCACGCCTGATAGGCGCTGATGCTTCACATGCCTGGGTCTCAGTGTATTGCCCGGTGTATGGCTGGGTCGATTTCGACCCGACCAATAATTGCCTGGTGCAGCACGAACATATCACGGTGGCATGGGGGCGTGATTTCAGTGATGTGTCGCCTATGCGCGGCGTCGTATTGGGGGGTGGACAGCAGCAGCTGAATGTCAGTGTGACGGTCACACCACTTGAGTACGCATTGACCTAACCCATTCGCTAATGATTATCCAGACCATTTATCCGTAACGCTTTTTATACTCGTCCTTCAATAGTTGCCTGAACTCAGTCATCGTCATTGATAAAGCACCACCGGGATCATTTTTGCGCCAGCGCCCGATCCCTTTTGGGCCAGCCACTTCGTCGTGTCCCAGCACATAATCAAAATCAAATACACCGGGGTTATTTGCTTTCGCCCATAACAAAAACTCAATCAGCGTTTCCTCCTGCTCCCTGGTGTAAGGCAAGTAAGCGCCTGCCAGGATATTGTCGTGGTTCTTCTCGATCACGCGCACTTTCTGGCTATCCAAAGGTTGTTTGAATGCGGTATCCCAGTAGGTGTAATACTTGCCGTTATGTATCTCCAGTCGTCCTGGATTGGTGATTTCGATACCGACCAGGAAATTGGAAACGCCACTGCGCTTTTCACCCGCAATCGTCCACGCACTTTCCCCGGCATGGTAACCCCACTGGTTTAGCGGGTTGGCCTGCACAAATCGACCATCGGTGCCTATGCTGCAAAAGAAATAAGGGCTATCCGAAATCGCACTGATTGCATTCTCCAGCCCCTTACTGTATTGACCGGCGGTGAAGTGCACAATCGCGCCATAAGGGTAGCCTTTGGGGTATTCCCCTTTTGCAACGCGGCGTATATCAGTGCGCACCAGCGCTTCCGGGTACCACAGTTTTTTTTCGCCTGGCGGATAACGCTTTTTTTCCGGGGTTGCCGCCTCCGCTGGCATGGGTTGGGGATGATGGCTGGGGCGTGGAGGTTCAGGTGGGGCAAATTCTTGTGGAATCGGTTCTTCAAGCAATTGCGACAAAATTTCAATCTGATGCAGCGCCAGGGCATCGACTTTAGGGTCAGAAGCTAATCTGGCAATTTGCATGGCTGACCAGCGTAAAGTGTAGAGCTTGGCTTTATCCATCTGAGTCTCCTTGAGCGTTTATATTTATGGTTTATGTGCCGCCAGCTTTTCATTTCAATGGCAGCCATAAGAGCTTTCATGGCATGAGTCACTGGGCACCAGCATCATGCTGGATTTATATTAGCCAACATTTCTTAACACTGATACCTCGAACCCATTTTTTAGCGCATACAGAAAGCAAGTTGTTGTTATTAAGTATGTTTTTTGTTGCGATGGACAAGGTGCGGGCAGGGAATCGGCTAAAATAGCGCTTTCCCTTTTTAAAGATTTGGCTGAGATTTCGGTGATTAAAGCAGCAATTTTTGATATGGACGGTCTGCTGATCGATTCCGAACGCATCATTATGCAAGGCTGTATCCAGGCCGCAGCAAGCATAGGGATTACCTACACTCAGGCCGAGTATGTAGAACTGGTGGGCCGCATATGGACGGATTCCACCCGGCTGATGACGCAGCAACTGGGCAGTGAAGAGAATTTCCAGCATGTGATGCGGGGTCTGAATACCTACCTGGATGCCTGCAACCATGTGTTCCCGCTCAAGCCCGGCGCGCTCGCATTGTTAAAGTATTACCAGTCGCAAGGCATTATCTGCAGTGTGGCGTCATCATCGCCAACGCCGCATATTACGCATCGTTTAACACATACCGGTGTGCTGGATTACTTCAGCCATGTCACCAGTGGCCAGGAAGTCACCCGTGGCAAACCCAACCCGGATATTTATCTGTTGGCGTTGCAGAAACTGGGTTTACAAGCAGAGGAATGCATTGCATTTGAAGACAGCGAATTAGGCGCGCAGGCCGCGATTGCTGCCGGGCTGCGCGTAGTTGTGGTGCCGGATTTAAGACAGCCGAGTGCGCTGGTGCGCAGCAATGCCCACCAGGTGGTGGAAAATTTGCAGCACTGGCTGGACAACCACCAGTCGCTGGCGGGTTGCGTTATTTAAGCGGGCTTAAGAGCCACAGTTTTTCCTGCGCCGGAAACTTCCCTTTTAAACCCGTCGGCAGGACTTCATCTGCAAGTAAGTGAATGTTGTAAGTTTGTGCATAGTGCGCTGCCACTTCTTCAGCACTGACATTGAATGGCGGCCCTTCTGCCAGCGATTGATCGTAGTGAAAGCTGATCAATAATTGAGGTGCGCCGTTGGTGAGCTTGATCAGATGCTGGCTATAACGAATCCGCATCTCCGGTGGTAGCGCAATCAGGGCCGCGCGGTCATAAATGGCATGTATGTTACCTAGTAGCGCCTTATCCAGCGCAAAGAAATCACCCTGGAAAATATCAATATGCCCAGCGCTGTAGTGTCGCAGCGAACCGCATTGGGTAATGGTCGGCGTAACCCCCAATTCTGTGAATAAAGTATCCACCGCTAACTGGCTGAGTTCGGCACCGGCCACGCGTATACCTTTAGAAAGCAGCCAGTGAATATCCAGCGTTTTGCCGCATAAAGGAATGAAAACGCGCTGGCCGGCTTGCAACTCAAGCGCCTGAAAATGCGCCGCTAATAACGGATTGACTGCACTCAGGTGAAAGCCAATTTGCTGGTTTTGCCAGCGTTGGTGCCAGAAATCGTGTTGCATAAAGTATTCGCGACAGAAGGGTATGATTGCCGATAGTATAAATCAGCATGCTGCCTAACATCTCAGTGATCGTTGACGATGACTACACGCCGGAACCCTGACTCAGTTTAGCCTGCGCCTCCAGTACGCCTTCTTCTACCCCTGCAGCCGCAGTGAGCTTGGCGACATTATCGCGGGTAAAAAAGCCATCGAAGCCATCATAACGTTGTACATATTCAATAATCAGTGACGAATGCTCAGAAGCATTGGAAAAAATCTGTTTCAGCCCTTCTTCCTTGGAGCCAATCACATCCAGCAAAAAGCCTTTACCCTGTGCGGCGATGGCATCGACCACAAACTCAATGTTTTCCATGCCATCGCGCATGCCGTCTTTGACTGATAACGCCACATGGTGCAGCCTTGGCCCATAGTTGCGCACAAAGGTTTCGGTAGGAGAGGCCAGTTTGCCCAAATGATTGACGAAGTAGGGCGTGTTGTTAGCAGTAAACACTTTGGCCGGGCTCTTGGTTTCGGCCAGACCATGCACGCTCTTGGTCACATTGGTAGAGGAGTTCTGATCCCAGATGTTGTAAGCACCCCAGAAATAGTAGCTGGACCAGGATAAGTATTCGAGGATAGCCACTTCCCGGTTCTGACTGTAGACACGGGTCGCCAGGTGGTCCACCGGCAAAATCAAATCATCTATACGCAGTCTGGCCTGCTGGTTTTTGGCTGCATCGTAAGCTGCCTGTACATCAGGGCGTATGGTGCTGGTACCCAGTGCATACACGCGTAACTCACCAGGCTGCCGCTGCATGTAGCCGACAATATTATGCGTATATGGCGAAGGTTTACTGACGGCGACATTATCCGGCAGCTCCATTTTGCGCACCTCATCACGGGTGAAGAAGCGGAACTCGCGGTCTTCCTGCAATTTGACCACCTCATGCATATTGGTGACGCGGATAATTTCGCCCATATAACGACTATTCGGCTTGCGTGCGCCCACCGGGTAAATTTCATTTAAAGAACGGAAAATGCCACGGAAGTTAGGATCTTTGACCTCACGGATCAGCAAATCCGGTGAATCCAGGTCTATGCGCAGCACATGTGTCCAGTGCTGTTCGCTCTCCAGCGTCACCAGGTAGTGGTAAGACGTCATCAGCGATAATTCTGCAATATATTGAATCGAATGATCAGGGTCGACTGTGATCATCAGCGCGTCGATTTCCTGGATCAGGTCAGTCAATCCGACCCGGTCACGCTCTTCCAGCAGTTTTTGCAGATACTCCTCAAAAAAAGCCGAGTTTTGTTTGTCGCCATGGCGGGCGAACTGGAATGAATTAAAACGGGATAAAGTATTCATGGGCGCTATCAGGTTATGTCTTGATCCCTATTAAGCAAGGCTTGTACCTATTGCTGCATATGCATAACACAGTGCAAAAATGCTGCTGAACTGTATAAAATCGCCGATTTGAACCAGAACCAGGCCGCAAGAAACAAACAGGGCGCAATAGCGCGCCCTGTTTTAGTGCCGGATTGCGCCAGAAGATAGCGCAAGCAAAAAGAAATCAGCGAGGTTTCAACGAACCACGACGTAAAATCGGGTCATCAAACGCAATACAGCGCCCGACACCTAAAAAGCTCGGGCGCATGCCCAGAGGGCATCCATTGCTACGTTCAAATTGCTCTACTTTTTCCTTGGCGACTTCGGCTTTCTTGGCGTCTTTAAACTCCCAGTAACCATTGGCGTGTAACACCACTTCATCACCATCGGCCGTTTTGGCGTGTATGTCATCTGCTTCATCTTTGGCGGCGAATGCCAGCGCAGGGATTAGCAGGCCAAGAAAAATAAGCTTAGTAAAAATAAGCGTAGATAAGCGAGACATATTGTTATCCTTATAAATAAAGCTTGGAGTTAAACAGAAAAAAGCCAAGTCTTGTTCACTTGGCTTTTTTCAAGCAATTAACTGGCCATGCCATTATGCCTGAGTAAAGCATCCAGGCTAGGTTCTCGGCCACGGAAGGCAACAAACGATTCCATCGCCGGACGCGAGCCACCCTGGGCCAGTACTTCATTCTTGAAGCGGCTGCCAGCTTCTGCAGACAATACACCTAGCTCTTCAAACAGGCTATAAGCATCGGCAGATAATACTTCTGCCCATTTATAACTGTAATAACCTGCTGAGTAGCCACCGGCAAAAATATGGCTGAAGCTGTTCGGGAAGCGGTTCCATTTAGGCGGGCGAAGTACTGCTACTTCATCCCGTACCTGCTCCAGAATATCCAGCGCGGTTTGGTTGCTGTCAGGATCAAAGCTGCTGTGCAGGCGCATGTCGAATAATGAAAACTCAATCTGGCGAACAGTTTGCATGCCAGCCTGGAAGTTTTTGGCAGCGACCATTTTGTCGAAAAGCGCGCGTGGCAGTTGTTCACCGGTATCCACATGCGCAGTCATGTGACGCAATACATCCCATTCCCAGCAGAAGTTTTCCATGAACTGGCTGGGCAATTCCACTGCATCCCATTCCACACCTTTGATGCCCGAGACACTGTATTCATCCACCTGCGTCAGCATGTGGTGCAGGCCGTGCCCAAATTCATGGAACAAGGTAATCACTTCGTCATGCGTGAACAGGGCAGGCTTGCCAGCCACTGGCGCCGAGAAGTTGCAGGTCAGGTAAGCGACAGGCAGTTCAATGCCATTGGCAGTTTTGCGGCGGGTGATGCATTCATCCATCCATGCGCCGCCACGTTTGCCGTTACGCGCATATAAATCCAGGTAGAAATAGGCGATAGGCTGGCGGTTCTGGTCGCTGATTTCGTAAAAGCTGGCGTCTTTGTGCCATAGCGGCGCATCCACCTGGCGAACCTGTACGCCAAAGATGGTTTCCACCACTTTGAACAGGCCGGCTTTTACCTTGTCTTCGGGGAAGTACTGCTTTACTTCCTGGTCAGAGAACGCATATTTTTCCTGACGCAATTTCTCGCTGATATAGCCGGTGTCCCAGGCTTGCATTTCGTCAAACCCAAGTTTGCTTGCATAGGCTTTTAACTCGGCCACATCTTTCTCGGCATAAGGCTTGGCACGCTTGGCCAAGGTATCCAGGAAATCGGTCACCTGCTGCGGTGCATCGGCCATTTTTGTGGCTAATGATAATTCGGCATAGTTTTTAAAACCCAATAACTGTGCTTCTTCCCGTTTGAGTTTCAGCAGCCCGGCAATCAGTGATGTGTTATCCCATTCGGGCTTGCTGAATTCAGAAGCACGTGTGGCGTAGGCGCGGTACAAGGTTTCGCGTAGTGCACGGTTATCGCAGTATTGCATCACCGGCATATAGGACGGAAAGTGCAGGGTAAATAAATAACCGGTTTTGCCATCAGCCTTGGCCGCTTCAGCCGCTGCCTGTAATGCATCTTCCGGTAAGCCGCTCAATTCCGAAGCGTCTGACACCAGGTGCTTGAAGTCATTGGTATTATCCAGGATGTTTTCTTCAAATTTACTGCCCAGCTTGGAAAGCTGCTCCGCGATTTCCTTAAAGCGCACTTTTTCTGCCGGAGGCAGTTCAGCGCCACCGAGTTTGAAACCACGGACTTCATTTTCGATGATTTTCTTTTGTGCCCGGCTCAATTGTGCATATTCAGTGCTGGCCTGAATCGCTTTGTATTTGTTATACAAACGCTCATCCTGTGATAAATCGCTGTAGAAATCGGTCAGCTTGGCCAGGTTATCGTTATATGCTTCACGCAGTTCTGGGGTATTCACCACGGCATTCATATGCCCCACCGGCCCCCAGCTACGCGAGAGTTTTTCCGAGAAGTCTTCTACCGGCTGCACAAAGTTTTCCCAGGTGGCTTGTTCGGGCGAGGTCGCCAACTGCTCAACCAGTGCACGGCCTTCGCTAATCAGCTGGTCAATCGCCGGTGACACATGCGCAGGCTGAATTTCGTTAAATCTTGGCAGGCCGTTAAAAACGAGTAATGGATTCGTGCTCACAACAATGTCCTTTGATGAATGCGTTTGAGTTCAAGCAGTGCTTTAATGATCAGATGGCAATTATTGGCCAAATGTTCACAATTGCGTGATTGTATATTTTGATGATGGTGATGAGTTTTGTTTAATCAAGGCCATTGCCTGAGCATGCACAGGCATCTGTCAGGCAAACTCACCATTAAACTTCCTGACCAGCGGCTCGATTTTTTCGAGATCGCTAAACGATAAGATCTTCTTCGCCTGCCGAGACAGTATCGCTTCTTCACATTGCAAAATCTGGGATTTCACGCTGAGAATCTGGGAAGGATGCATGGACAATTGGCGCATGCCGAGGCCCACCAATAAGCGTGTCAGCCGAATATCCCCCGCCATTTCGCCACACACGGAAACCGGTTTGCCATATTTTTCTGCGGCTTGTATAGTCATCTGGATCAGCTTTAAAACTGCCGGATGCAGCGGGTTATACAAGTGCGCCACTGTATCATCGGCACGGTCGATCGCCAGTGTGTACTGTATCAAGTCATTGGTGCCAATCGACAGAAAATCCAGTTCTTGCGCAAACGCTTCGGCGTTGATGGCCGCAGCAGGAATTTCAATCATGCCGCCCAGGGCAATCTGGTCGTCGAAAGGAATATTCTGCTGGCGCAGTGAATCTTTGGCGCGTTGTAACAACAGTTTGGTCTGGCGCAATTCTGCCAGCGTCGACAGCATGGGAATCAGGATTTTGACTTTTCCGTAATGTGAGGCGCGCAATAAAGCACGAAACTGCGTATGGAAAATATGCGGTTCGGACAGGCAATAGCGTACTGCGCGCAAACCGAGTGCCGGGTTAGTGGCAGTCACGACTTCATCAGGATGTAATTGTTTATCGGCACCGATATCCAGCGTACGTATGGTCACCGGATAGCCTTTCATGGCCTCGGCGACATGTTTGTACGCTTCAAACTGCTCCTGCTCACCCGGCATTTCGCGCCTGTTCATAAACAGGAATTCGGTACGGTACAAGCCTACGCCTACCGCCCCTGAGGCTTTGGCGCTGACCACATCTTCAGGCACTTCAATGTTGGCAAAAAGGTCAATCGCAATACCATCTACCGTGACTGCCTTGGTGGTTTTGATGCGTTGCAGTTTTTGCTGTGCCAGCTGCCACTGGTTTTGCTTGAGCTGGTATTCGGACAGCACTTCCGGGTCGGGATTCACAATCACCACGCCCTGGGTGCCATCGACGATCATCAGCTCGCCGTCATTGATCAGGTCGCGTGCACGCTGCAGGGCCACAATAGACGGGATATTGAGGCTACGCGCCAGGATCGCGGTATGCGAGGTGATACCGCCGACATCGGTAATAAACGCGGCAAACTGGTGATGCTTGAACTGGATAGCGTCGGCTGGCGAGACATCATGTGCCACCAGGATCATGGCGCGCTCTTGTTTAGCCTGCTGTTTCTTTTCGCTGGCATCCAGTTGGTCGCGGCCCAGTAAAACCTTGATGACACGCTCTACCACTTGCACCACATCGTGTTTGCGTTCGCGCAGATAAGGGTCTTCTATCGCATCAAACTGGGCGACGATATCATCCATTTGCTGCTTGAGTGCCCACTCGGCATTACATCGCTCCGTGTGGATAATGGCTTTAGGCGCTTCGGACAGCGCCTTGTCGCTTAGCATCGCCAGATGCGTATTGATAAATGCACTCAGTTCGGCCGGCGCATTGACAGGTAACTGAAGTTTGATCTGTTCCAGGTTTTTTTTGACGATATCAATCGCACTTTCAAAGCGTGCGATTTCGACCGGGACAGCTGCGGCAGGCACTTTGAAGTGCACAACTTCCAGCAAGGCATGGGAGATCAGGTGGGCATGGCCAATGGCAATGCCACTGGAAACACCCACGCCGTGCATGCTAAAGCTGGTCAATTATTCACCCTCGCCAAAATAATTGTTGATCAGCGCTTGCAGGGCAGTGATGGCCTGCTCTTCATCCGCGCCGGTGGCTTCAATCTCCACAATGCTGCCTTTGGCGGCGGCCAGCATCATCACGCCCATAATGCTTTTGGCATTCACGCGGCGACCGTTTTTTTCTATCCAGACCTCGCTTTTAAATTGGCTGGCAGTCTGGGTAAGTTTAGTAGAAGCACGCGCGTGCAAGCCGAGCTTGTTGATGATTTCTAAAGAAATTTTGGCCATAAATTATTGGAATTATTGGGTGTGATGACAGGTTGTTTTGGTAAAGTGGACCACCCCTTCGCGGCCACCGCTGAGGGCTTTTTCTATGCAGGCATGCAAGCCTTCGTGACGATAATTAAGCACGCGGACCAGCATGGGCAGGTTTACGCCAGCAACGCCTTCGGTTTCATCCGGGGTCAGCAAGCGGGTGACGATATTGCAGGGCGTCGCGCCATACATATCGGATAACACCAGCACGCCCTGGCCGCTATCTAACTGTTGCACCAGTGCCTGGGCTTTTGGCAGGATTTGCGAAGGGTCATCGTGATTGGATATTTCGAGATAATCCAATTGTACCGGGCGATTTCCCATGACATGGGTCGCGCAATCGATCAGGCTTTGGCCAAAACTGCCATGCGCAATAATCAAAACACCAATCATAGTTTTACTTTCAGAGTCCGTTGTTTAAGGGGATATAACAGCTGCAACCTCATGCAATTCGCGATGACGGATCATCACCTGGTGCAGTTGCTTGAAATACGCCCCCAATTGTTCCACCAGATAGACGGAACGGTGTTGCCCCCCTGTGCAGCCGATGCCAACCGTGACATAGCTGCGATGGTCGTGATAAAAGCTTGGTAGCCATTTTTCTATATAGTGCTGAATATCATGTTGCATTTCAAGCACCATGGGTTCATTTTGCAGAAATTGCTGTATAGGCGCCTGCTTGCCATTGTAAGGACGCAAAATCAGGTCGTAGTGCGGGTTGGGCAGGCTGCGCACGTCAAACACAAAGTCGGCATCTAGCGGGATACCGTGTTTAAAGCCAAACGAGATGAACGATAACACCAGGTTATGCGGACGCACTTCCTGGAAGCCCTGTTCGATTTGCAGCATCCAGTCGCGGGTGTGGTTACGCAAGGCGTTGGATGACAGATTGCTGGTATCAACATGATGGCCGATATTGCTCAGTCCTGACAACAGGTCGCGTTCGTGGGTGATACTTTCAGCCAGTGCCTGGCTAGGCGTGCTGAGCGGGTGTTTTCGGCGGGTTTCAGAAAAGCGTTTGACCAGTGTTTCATGGTTGGCGTCAAGATACAGCAAATGAAACTGAATGCCCTGAGTTTTCAGTGTTTGCAGGATATCGGGTAGCGATTCGATTGCGATGCTGCGGCTATCGATACTCACCGCCACTTTGGCCGCATTCTGGTCGGCCACATGATTCTGGATATGCGGCAGCAGGGTGGCGGGTAAATTATCAATGCAGTAATAACCGCTGTCTTCAAACACGCGCAGCGCGATGGTTTTACCCGAGCCGGATAAGCCGGTCACAATCACCAGTTGCATTTGTGTGACCACCTGTTTGTCATCTTAATTTGCTTTCTCTCAGCATGATTTGTTTTTGCCGTTGCGTCAGCTGCTTGGTGGCGTTTACACCACGTAATAACAACATATGGTTACGCACTGCCGCTTCTACAAGTACTGCAATGTTGCGCCCGGCGGCAATCGGGATAATCACTTTGCTGACTTCTACATCCAGCAGACGCTCGGTATGACGGTTGGCACTTAATCTATCCAGTTCCAGCGGGTTCATGCCGTCGGCCAGTTCCAGCTGGATCATCATATCCAGCGGCTTGGTTGGTTTGACCGCATTATCGCCATACAGTGCGCGGATATTCAAAATACCAAGGCCGCGTACCTCGAGAAAGTCCTGCAACAATTCCGGGCAACGGCCTTCGACCCGTTCCGGCGAAATACGGTAAAAATCGACGATATCGTCAGCTACCAGGCGGTGGCCGCGTGAAATCAGTTCCAGCGCCAGCTCGCTTTTACCAATCGCGGCATTGCCGGTAATCAGCACGCCAAACCCTTGCACTTCCATAAATACGCCATGCAGGCTGGTGGTTTCCGCAGTAGCGACGGCCAGGTAATGGCCAAGCAATTCCATTAGCTGCGGGCTGATCATGGGTGTGGTGAATAAGGGTACCTGGTTTTGCTGCGCTGCTTCCAGCATGGTCGGCGGCACTTTTTCGCCATTGGCGACCACCACCATGGCGAGATCGGTAGAAAATAAATTGGTGACAGCCTGTTGCAGCGCCAGGATAGTGAGGCCACCAAGGTAATCCATTTCCGCACAGCCCAACACTTGTACGCGGTTTGGATGGACAAAATTTAAATGCCCGACCAACGCCAGTGACGGCTTGGTCACAGTGCCGGAATTAAGGATTTTTTTGCCGCCGGATTCGCCCGCCACCCATTTCAATTTGAGTTTTCCGCGAATTTGCTTGTACAAGTCGGCCACTGAGATTTGTGCCATGTATGTCCTGAACCAGTTGCAACAAAAAGTCGAATCTTATTTTACAACCGAAAGTTGTTGCTGGGGAGTCAAACGAGGTAAAAGTACTGAAGTATAGGGAGGGTGATTTAATTCTCTACCCGGGTGGGTAGAGAAGGATGAAACTAAGGCTAAGTAATTAAGTTAGGCACTTAACTGATGCTTCACAGCACCACCGGATTTATGATGGTCGCCGTTTTTTTCCTTGTGTTTCAATACCTGTCGGTCAAGTTTGTCAGTAAGCATATCTATCGCACTATACATATTTTCATCTGCGCAGGCAGCGTGTAAATCATTGCCTGGAACATGTAGCGTGGCTTCAACCTTTTGGGCGAGCTTTTCTACAGACATGGTGACTTTGACATCAATCACATGGTCGAAGTGATTGCTGATGCGCGAAAATTTGGATAAAACGTATTCGCGCAATGCCGGAGTGATTTCTAAATGATGTCCTGTAAGTTGTAAATTCATGACAAACTCCTTTAGTGAAAAAGATCCCATCCTGTTCTCAATTGCCTTATCAATTGGGCGGCCGGGACAAGTTCAGTGTACTCTTTTGAAAAACAGATGCAACCCGGAATAGCACTGGTTTTTTGATGCTGATCAGGCGTTTTGCGGATGCCCATGCGCGTAAGATATTGAAATAACTACATAAACTGTAAGGTAATGAACAGTTATATTTATTGCGTTTTTCTTAAAGTAAGATTAATGCGCTGGGCGCCAATGACAGGATGCAAATCAGGTTTTATAGTGGTAATTCCGTGGTAAAAACGCCGGCTGGGCCCCCCCCAAACCACAACATCGCCATGATTTAATGGCACTTTGATAGATTTGTCACTGCGTTTGGCCCCGCCAAATAAAAACGTAGCCGGAATGCCTAGCGATACCGAGACAATCGGCTGCGAGAAATCCTTTTCATCTTTATCCTGATGCAAACCCATCTTGCTGCCTGGTTCGTAGATATTAATCAGGCAGCTATCTGGCACAAACTGTATATAACCGGCAGCTTGAGCCGCCTCAGCAGCCAACTGCAAAATGACAGGTGGTAAGGTCGGCCAATGTAGATTGTTCGCAGGATTGGTTGCGCTGTAGCTATAGCCTCGCAGACTGCTAACCCAGCCAAAATCACCTATGCTGGTTGTTTTAACCGACATAGGGTAACCGCTGGGTGTCGTCATTTTTTGCGGAGGATGCAACGCTAAATGCTGCTGCAAATAAGGCCAAATCATCCCAATGAATGGCAGGGCGAAGCCGGGTAACCAGAAAGCGCCTTCAGCAAGCTCTACTTGCGAAGATTGTTGTTCAGAAAATAAATCCATCGATAATGATCTTGTATGAAGAAAATGCAAGGTGGGATCGCTGCCAGCGCTCAGTGCATCCACTCAATACGGACATTTTTCTGCCTGGCAAGTTTCTCCATATGCGGAATAGCCCGCTCAAGATGAAAGAGGTAATCAGCAGCAGACTCCTGATGAAAACCCAGCACCATGACTGGCTTATGGGCATTCAATAGTTGCTCGAACAACTGCAATAGCTCTTTGGTGTTGGTGTAATCGGCCAGCGCGGCATTATCAGGGTATTCCATCAGCTCGATGCTGAGTGCATAAGGTTGCTCCAGCGGCGTACTATGCGGGTGCAGTGCTTTTAACAGCCTGATCATGCTGCTGTCCTGGTGCCATCGCCCGGCGAGTAAATTGGCATCGATATTTGAGCTATCCCACTTAAAGCGGTTTGCCTCCAGTGCGGCTTGCAGCTTGGGGCCAGATTGCCAGGCACCGGCACGGAAATGACGTGGCCGCTGAAAGCCATTCGTCACCATTAACTCGCTGCTACACGCAACCAGTTTGGTCAGTTCTTGCTGGCTGTAGGCATACTCAAGGCTCACTGTATAACCACAACTGGCCTGGGCGCAGTCTTCCGGCGTATCAGTGATGGAAGGCCTGGCCTGAAAAGTTATCCCGCAATGCTCTACCAATGAACGCATGGCATGCACATGCAAACCTACCGTGTCATGCGGTAAAAACGTGCTGCGGATATGGCTGCCTATCTGTGCGCGATTGACGCCTGGCTGTATGAAGTAGGCAGGATTGATGAGATGAAGTAAGGGAATGTACGGAAATTTTTCCCGGAAAGAACGCATGGTCTGGAGGTTATCTTCTTCCAGCGATAAACCTTCCCAATCGACAGTCACCCATAGCTGCATGCTGTCTGTCGCCATTGCTGTTCCTGAAATGAGTAATACCACGAACAGCAACCATGTATCGAGTAGACTGCGCATAGACATGCATCCCAATCACATATGATCCCAATAAACGCCGGAGAGTCATTACCTGAGTTGTTCAGATTAGCGCAACTCCACTAATCCTGGGTACATTTAATCGTGTGATTCACCATTTTTCCATCCATTAGCTGTATGGTTTCTTCACCTAAACGACATTTTTTCTCGGCATCCATATGCCATTCGTTCTTGTAGATTTCCGTATAACTATTTCTATCCCATGACCACGTAGATTCGCTACCATGTGTCGCCTCACTCGAAGCTTCACTGATTTTCCTGTATCCGTTTAATTTTTTGTCCAGTACTTCTACCTTGCTGGTGGCTGGCATATGCCAGATCAGTTTTGCTGCACTGCCTTTCATCTGATACAGCCATACCGGGCACGTAGATTCGCTGCATAAACAGGTGCGCGCAGGTTTCACCAGGTAAGCCTTTGCGCTTTTATTCAAGCTCAATAACTCTGCTTCAAACAACTCTGCAGGTTTGTGTTCCGAGCAACTGGCTAGTGCAGATTTACCTACTTCTTTGGTCAGGTGAGAAATGATAGAGGCAGGAATTTTAGCCGGGTTTTTGAACTGCTCTTTGGTGCTGAACGTTTCATCCGCCTGGGCAAGCATCGCGTTAAACAATAGAAAAAATAGTGCTGCGTTTGCAGCTAGTGATCTCATGGTTACAAACATTATTATGATGCCTTTTAAGATTTTTCATGTGGTGAGTAAACCACCGCACGAATGTATTTTTAAACTTTAAGACATACGTTTGATGTCTTAACCCATTTGCCGTTTTTCAATTCCTCGATTTCAGCCTCATTACATTTCCTGTCCGGATTCCAGATCCAGACCTGGTTATAAATCTCCTGATACTCGGTGCCATCCCACACATAACGCACTTCATAACCATGGCTGGGTAAGCCGCCAGAAACCCTGATATCCGGGAATCCTTTGGTTTTCTTGTCCGAGAGGGTTAACAAGCCCGCCATAGATGATTCAAAAATCACTTTCGCTTTTTGGGGCAAGGTATCAAACACCCACATCGGGCATTCGTCATTACTGCAAAAACATCTTGAGCGTGGTTTTACGACTAAGGCTTTCACAGATGAGTTCAATTCCACAGGTCTGGCTTCAAAGGCTTTGCTAACAATTAACCCCTCTTCTTCACACTCTGCGTACACGCTATCAATTTCTTTGGTTAAATAATTAATCACAGAACCAGGAATAGTGACCGGATAATCAATTGCCTGGTTTGCGCTGATAGCGTCGCCAGCAATGATTGGCGATGAGATCAGAAATAGCAGTGATGAGATAACAAATGGATATATGTGCATGGCGGATAGTGTTAATTGGGTGAGTGAGCTTGGCTACTTCAATACTGCAATATCGCTGAGGCAGGACACATGATAAGCGTTCTTGAAAATAAAACGGCGGGTGCGCCCCATCTATATCGGCAGAGTCGCACGGGGTCAACGACGGCTCATCAGCGAATCACTTCGCGTACTGCCTGATTCACCGCACCCGCGCCGCTATTGTAGGGCAATCAACGCGACTTCTGAAGTGCTTGTGCGATCGGCTGGGCGCGGATATTGATAGCGTATAATGACAGTATGTCCTTGTCCGTACGCCAGATTCTCGCCCATCAGGGTTACGCTTTCCCCAAGTTACTCGCCTTTCGTATCCAGATGGTGTTGTCTTACCAGATGATGATGGTTGCCATCGGCTGGCATATTTACGAACTCACGCACGATCCCTGGTCACTCGGCCTGATCGGGCTGGCAGAAGTCATCCCCTACATGAGTAGTGCCCTGTTTCTCGGCCACGCAGTGGATCATTATTTTTCACGCAAAGGGTTTGCCACTGTCGCCGCGCTGTTTCTTTCAGTAAACGCGGTAATGCTGGTGCTGATCACTTTGCATCAGCCAGCGCATACCGTGATGTGGATTTATGGCACGGTCGCACTGACCGGCTTCGCGAGAGCACTGATTTCCCCTAGCTACAACACGCTGTTTGCACTGATTGTTCCGCGTGCATCGATAGCCAAGGCATCGGGTATCGGCAGTTCCATGTTTCAGATTGGCCTGATTGTTGGCCCGGCGATGGGTGGCCTGTTAGTCGGTTTTGCCAATAAATACGTCGCTTATGAAATATCTGCCTTACTCGCATTGGGTGCGGCCATTTCAGCGATGACCTTGCATGTTAAAGAACATCGCAGCCATACGCCTATGAAAGTGTTTGCCAGTATCGCGGAAGGTTTGCAGTTTGTCCGGCGGACGCAGGTAGTGCTGGCGGCGCAATTGCTGGATATGTTTGCGGTACTGTTTGGCGGTGCGGTGGCGATGTTGCCCGCATTTGTGCATGATGTTTACCAGATGGGTCCAGAAGGGCTGGGTGTATTACGCGCGGCACCGGCAGTAGGCGCGATTATTACCGGCTTGTGGCTGGCGAAAAACCCGATTCATCAGCACAGCGGACGCTGGTTATTGCTGGCAGTGGCCGGATTTGGCCTGTGCATGATTGCCTTTGGCTTAACCACTACCTACTGGCTGGCCGCCGTCATATTGGCGATATCCGGCATGATGGATGCCGTCTCGGTGATTCTGCGGCAAACCATCCTGCAACTGGCAACGCCTGATGGCATGCGCGGGCGGGTGTCTGCCATCAACGGGATTTTCATAGGTTCTTCCAATGAGCTGGGCGCATTCGAATCCGGCCTCACGGCAAGGTTAATGGGGTTGGTGCCCTCGGTGGTATTCGGCGGCCTGATGACGATTGCGGTGGTTGGCGTCACCGCGGTCAAAGCGCCAAAATTGCGCGATCTGCATGTGTCGGAACTGCATTAAACCAGGCTAAACGATGCGTGATCTTGATCAGTTGTTCCAGGCGTTACAACGGTCAACATTCCGCACCAGTTTCCGGCTGAATGCCAGGGATACGCAATACCTGCGGCAAAAAGGCCTGGCGGTGGTGCTGGATCACGCGGAGGCTTTTATTGCGGACCGGCTTGCCCCGGCGGTCATTGCCAATGAGGGTCAGCAAACGCCGATGCGCGGGCATCCGGTGTTTGTGGCGCAGCATGCAACAGCGACTTGTTGTCGCGGTTGTTTGGCGAAGTGGCATAGAATCCCGGCTGGGAGGGTGCTTAGTCTGGATGAACAGGCATATATCGTGGTGGTGATTGAGCGATGGTTGATGCCGTTGGTTTCTGAGTGACAGCACAATCGAATGGACATCTCTTTCTTTTTATCCTGCACTATAAAAATCATTGACTAGCTGCTCTCTAAGTCTTTCTTATCCTAAGACATTCACTGCCTATGCATAGAAATAATCTTGTCATGCCCCTGTTTTAGACTGAACTAGATTGTTTGCAAGTGTTCGGCCAGGGGTGCCGATTGAAGGAACCTGGCCTAAACAGCAATGTTACGGATACCACACGTTATAACACCTATGTATACCAGACCTATGACGTGCCCATTCTCTGGATTTTCTCTTGTTTTGGATTTCTGGCTGCTGAAGCATAGATGCAGAAAAGATGGGCGTCATTAATTCATGCGATATTTTTTAATTTGGCAACTAGTCAGGCCAGTAACGGTCTAGTAATAGAGTGCACAGGAAGCATTTAAGCTTCAACGAGGAGTAGCACAGATGAAAGTAGCAAATATGATGCATTTGATGACGCTGGCAGCGTTATCGGGATGTGCAACAGCAGGTAATCCTGACCCATTGGAACAAGTGAATCGGAAGACTTTCGCATTTAATCAAAAATTAGATGACGTAGTATTAAAGCCCGTCGCTAAAGGCTATCAGAAAGTTGTACCAGGTACAGTAAGGCAAAGTGTCCGTAATTTTTACGCCAATCCGCGTGACTTACTGTCTGCACTCAGTTCTTTTCTTCAAGGTCGGCAAATCGATGGTGCGTCTGATTTAATGCGTTTCGCTACCAACAGTACGATTGGCGTGCTTGGGCTATTTGATGTAGCGACCCCGCTGGGATATGAAAAGCATAACGAGGATTTAGGGCAAGCGCTTGGATACTGGGGAATGGGCTCTGGGGCATATATCGTTTGGCCAATCTTCGGGCCATCTTCTTTAAGAGATACCACGACGCTGGTAAGTAATCTTGCAGTTACTCCGCAAGCACTTGTATCTGATAATTCACTTTATTACTCCCTGACTGCATTACAAATTACCAATGCCAGAAGTGATCAGTTAACGACATCGGAAATTCTTGACGATATTTCAATAGATCAATATCTGTTTGTTCGGGACGCCTATCTGCGTTACAGGGAGTCATTAGTTCATAATGGAAACTTGCCTGCTGACCCGGATTTTGAGTAAAAATCCTGTTATTTCATCTCGCTCTGCACATTTATACTGAAGTAAACGCGGCCTATAACTAAAGGTCATTCCTGTGAAGGGTGTAGCATGGGTTTCCATAGAGCATTCACTGTGCCTGCGAATAGACTGACTTATGCAAAAAAGTATTTCCTGATAGATTTCATCTTTCTTTTTCGCCCCTAGGCGAGTTACTTTTCTTTGCTTGCCCAAAGAATAAGTAACCAAAAGAAAAAGCACCCTAGCTTCCGCTTGTTTCCTGCGTTGCTCGTCAAAACAAGCGGTCACGAAACTCGACCTGGCAGCTCACATACAACGTGAGCTGCTGCGGGACTCAAACAAACGCTCCCTTGCTCCTTGTTTTGCCTGCGCTACTCGGCGCGTCAGATAGGGGACCCGTTTAAAACCATCACGTGGAGGATATCTATAAAAGAGTCCCGTACGATCTCGCAAGGTGAGGTTGCAATATAGCTAAACCCTGTCTTGCGAATATCTTCTTCCTAGCCTTACTTCCAGCCACCACCCAGCGAGCGATACAGATTCACCACCGCTGAAACCTGTTGTTGCTTGGTTTCTATTAACTCCATTTTGGCGTCTAGTGCATCACGTTGTGTGAGCAGCACTTCCATATAGTCAGCGCGTGCGGCTTTGAATAGCTGGTTAGCGACATCAATTGATTGGGTTAGTGACTCGACCTGTTTGTTTTTCAACTGGTAGTTTTTATCCAGGTTGTCCATATTGGATACCTGGTTGGCCACTTCCATATAGGCATTGATGATTTTCTGCTCATATTCATAAGCGGCCTGCACTTGCATGGCACTTGCGCTCTTGTACTGTGCTTCTATCGCATTCCGGTTAATCAGCGGGGCGACCAGTTCACCGCCAAACGAGGCCATGACCGAGGCTGGAATGTTGAGCAGGTATTTGGGATCAAATGCCTGGAAACCCAGCCCGCCACGGATAGAGAAGGAAGGGTAAAAGTTGGCTTTCGCGACATCGATATTCAGCTTGGCCGCTGAGAGTTCCAGCTCCGCCTGGCGGATATCCGGGCGGTTAGCCAACAACTCGGATGGCACGCCTGCCTGTACCATCTTCGGTTGCATATCCATAAAGTGTGCCGATGAACGCGCCACCGGTTGTGGGGTTCTGCCCAGCAAGAAGTTGATGCGGTTTTCGGTTTCTACAATTTGCTGTTTCAATACAAACTGGCGGCTCTGGTTCTTTTTCACTTCTGCTTCAAACCGTTTCACTGCCAGCGAGTTGGCGCGTGCATATTGTTGCAGCTGTTTCACAACTTCAAAGGCATTTTGCTGAATGGCGATATTCTGGTCCAGCGTTTCCAGCTCGTTGTCCAGCGCGACCAGCTCATAGTATGCATTGGCGACTTCGGCCACCAGGTTGGTCACCAGGAAGTGCTTGCCCTCGATACTGGCCATGTATTCGGTCACCGCAACCTTGGTGGCTTTACGCAGTTTCTTCCATACGTCCAGCTCCCACGAGGCGGTGAGGCCAAACTGGTAGTTACCCAGGAAGCGCGGGTTGGAGCGGCCTTCCTTGATATCCAGGTTTTCTTCCACGGCGCCGTTACGGGTGTATTTGCCAACTTTCTCTTTATCGGCACTCGCACCGATGCCGACAAATGGCAGGTACTCACCGCGCCGGGCCTGAATTTCATTCTGGGCGACGCTGATGCGCTGCGCCATCATGTTGACTTCCTTGTTGTTGGCTACCGCGATATCAATCAGGGATATCAGGTTCTGATCTTCAAAAAAGTCTTTCCAGTTGACGGTGGCACTATTGCCAGCAGGCTCCACCCCCTGCTGAAAGTGGGTGGGTAGAGTGGTATCCGCCTGTTTGGTCGTGATGCCGGGAATGGAGCAAGATTGCAGCAGCATGGCTGTGCTGCCCGCAATCAGCCAGGCCACGGTCTTGCGAGAATTAAGGTTATGCTTCATCATCATCTTCCAGGCCCTTGCTATAGTGATAAATTTCAGTCAGAGGGTCTTGTTCCTCGTGCTTGATCAGGGTTTTTCCATCCGTCATTTTGGCAAACATGTAGTAAAGGCCGGGGATCAGGATGACACCGAATACTGTACCGAACAGCATGCCGCCAAAGGCTGAGGTACCGATGGTGCGGTTACCTACGGCACCTGCGCCAGTGGCCATTACCAAAGGAATCAAGCCGGCAAGGAACGCAAACGAGGTCATCAGGATAGGCCGGAACCGTGCTTTGGCGCCTTCAATCGCCGCATCACGTAATGACATGCCCTGATTGCGTTTCTGCACCGCAAACTCCACGATCAGCACCGCGTTTTTACCGAGCAGACCCACCAGCATCACCAGCCCGACCTGCGCATAAATATCGTTGGCCAGCCCCAGTGATTTCAGCAGAAAGAAAGTACCGAATACACCTGCCGGCAGCGACAGGATCACCGCCAGTGGCAACACAAAACTTTCGTATTGTGCGGCGAGCACCATGTAAACGAAGATCAGCACCACGGCGAAAATCACTAACGCTTCATTACCACGTTGCGCCTCGTCGAATGACAGGCCTTCCCAGCCAATATCATAGCCGTGTGGCAAGGTGGCTTTGGCAACTTCCTTCACTGCCTTGATCGCATCATCACTGGTGTAACCAGGCGCGGGTGTAGCACGGATAGTGGCTGAGTTATACAGGTTATAACGGGTGATCTCGTTCGGGCCCTGCATTTTCTTCATCTTCATGAAAGCGGAGTAAGGCACCATCTCACCGTCGTCGTTTTTCACGTAGTAATTCAGGATATCGCTAGGGTAGCGCCTGAATTCCGGACTCGCCTGTGTATAAACCCTGAAATAATTGTTAAAGCGGATAAAGCCTTGCTCGAAAGTACTACCGATAAGGATGTTCAGGTTATCCATCGCTTTACCGATAGATACGCCTTTTTGCATGGCTGCCTTGTTGTCGATTTCCAGTTCATATTGCGGATAGTTGGCCGCATAAAATGTGAACAGGCCGGTCAGCTCTTTGCGTTTGCCTAAAGCCGCCATGAACTCCTGGTTGATTTTGTCGAACGCATGATAATCAGTGCCGTTGGTTTTATCCAGCAGGCGCAAAGCCAATCCCGATGCCGCACCATAACCCGGCACCGCAGGCGGTTCGAAATACTCGATCACCGCACCGAAGTTTTTGGTCTTTTCTTCCAGTTCTTCAATAATCTGCTGCACTGATTTATCGCGTTTAGACCAGTCTTTCAGGTTGATCAAGCAGGTTCCCGCATTAGAACCACGGCCTTCAGTCAGTATTTCATAACCCGCCAATGCAGAAACTGATTCAATGCCGTCTACTTTTTTGGCCTCATTCTGCAGCAAACGCGCGACCTTGTTCGTTGCCTCCAGTGTTGAGCCCGGCGGCGTCTGGATGATCGCGTAAATCTGTCCTTGATCCTCACCCGGAATAAAGCCGGCAGGCAAGGTCTGGTTCATCACAAAGGTACCAAAGGCGAATCCGACTAGGGCCAAAATAGAAACACTGCGTAGGGTCACGATTTTGCTCAGGAACCTGGTGTAATGCCCGGTCAAGCGGTCAAACCAGCGGTTGAATTTATCGATCAGCCAGCTCACCGGTGTCCTGCGTTTGGGTTGACCATGATGGTTTTTCAGCAAAATCGCGCACAGCACTGGCGTTAACGACAACGCCACCACACCGGAAATCACAATAGACGATGCCATGGTAATGGAGAACTGGCGGTAAAACACCCCGACCGGACCGGTCATGAAAGCCACCGGTACGAATACCGCGGTCATCACCAGTGTGATCGCGACAATCGCACCACCAATCTCGCCCAGCACTTTTTGCGTCGCGCGGTAGGGCGAGATGTGCTCGTCTTCTTCAAACTTGGCGTGTACCGCTTCCACCACCACAATGGCGTTATCGACCACGATACCGATCGCCAGCACCAGCGCGAACAGGGTGATCAGGTTGATGGTGATGCCGAACAGCTGCATACAAAAGAAAGTACCAATCAGCGACACCGGTACCGCCAGGATAGGGATCAGCGTTGAGCGCCAGTCACCCAGGAAGATATACACCACCAGCGCGACCAAGAAAAAGGCCTCTACCAGCGTATGTAATACTTTCTCGATAGAAGCATCCAGGAATTTGGAAACGTCATAATCGATCTCGTAAGCCATCCCCGCCGGAAAGTTAGGTTTCAACTCTTCCATTTTCTTTTTAACGTTCTCAATCACCTCGCTGGCATTACTGCCGTAGTTTTGCTTGAGTACGATGGCAGCAGACGGGAAACCATCCTTGTTGGAATAAATATCGAAAAACTCGCTGCCCAGTTCAATTTTGGCCAGGTCTTTCAGTTTCAGGATCTCACCTTCGGAATCGGCGCGGATAATGATGTCGCCATATTCTTCCGGCTTGTTGTAACGGCCTTTGTAAACCAGCACATATTCTTTCGATTGCGCGGAAATACCCGAGCTTTGCCCCAGGCGACCTGGACGGCCGATGATACTCTGCTCGCTGATGGCTTTCATGACGTCTTCGATAGACACCTTGTAAGCACGCATGCGGTCAGGGTTCAGCCAGATACGCATCGCATACTGGCGGCTCCCCAGGATCTTGGCACTGGCAATACCGTTCACGCGCTGGATTTCCGGGATCACGTTGACGTTGGCGTAGTTATACAAAAACTTCTCGTCAGCGTTCTTATCCTTGCTGAACAGGTTGATGTACATCAGCATGCTTGGCTGCACGCGTTCGACGACTACACCTTCGAGTTGCACCAGTTCCGGCAAGCGGCTCATCACCTGGTCAATCCTGGTCTTGACGTTAATCATGGCCTGGTTAGGGTCGGTGCCCAGTGCAAAAATCACCTGGATAGTCGCTTCACCGGCACTGGTTGCATCCGATACGATGTATTTCATGCCCGGCACGCCGTTAATGGCCCGCTCTATGGTAATCAGCGATGATTGCACCAGCACGTCGGCACTCGCACCCGGATAAGCCAGGGAAACAATCACGCGCGGCGGCGCAATGTCAGGAAACTGCGAAGTCGGCAGTGACTTGATAGAAAGAAAACCTAAAAACACGATCAATAGCGACAGAATAATCGCCATGACCGGTCTTTTGATAAAGATACTTAGCATGGGGGATTCGCTTTCTGGCTGACTATTCGGCGTAAAGGTCTAAATGGGAATACACATGCTCCGGTGTCTGGAAATTCACCGCGATGGTTTCGCCGTTCTGTACCCTGCGCAGGCCTTCGATCAACACGCGATCATCTTCCTTCAGGCCGGATTTCACGATAAACAGATGGGGTTGCTCGGCAGCAATCGTAATCAGGCGCTGTTCCAGTTTGTTGGCTTTGGTCACCACATACACATAGGTTTTATCCAGCACTTCAAATGTCGCTTTTTGCGGAATCAGCAACGCATTCGGGAAAGGTACATTCATCAGGATATTGCCGGTTTCACCATGCCTGAGCACCCGGTCAGGATTGTTAAACACGGCACGGAATTCGATATTGCCGGTTTTATTGTCGAAATCGCCTTCTATGGTTTCGATGGCCCCTTCCTGGTTAAACACTTGCCCGTTGGCCATTTTCAGTTTGACCTTGCGGTGTTCATCGCGGTCTTTTATCGCCATGTAATCCAGGTACTCGGCTTCCGGCACGTTGAAGTACACCCACATTTTGCTGTTATCAGACAGCGTAGTCAGCAGGTCGCCTTCGTCCATCAGGCTGCCTTTTCGCGCTGCCAGGTGGTCCATGACGCCGGTAAAGGGTGCCTTGATATCGGTAAAATTCAAATGGGTCTGCGCCAGTTTCACTTCGGCGTTGGCTTTATCCAGCTTGGCTTTACCCAGTGCCAGTTCATTAGGAGAAACAATATTCTTCTCCGCCAGCGCACGCGTATTCTCATATTCGATCTGCACCGTTTTGGCTTCTGCCTCCGCTTTCAGTAATTCGACCTGATAAACGTTAGGCATGATCTTGAACATCGGTTGCCCCTGTTTGACGACTTGCCCCTCATCGACAAAGATATCCTGCAGGTAACCACGCTCCAGCGCACGCAATTCAATATGCTGGGTTGCATGGATCTGGGCGACATATTCCTTGGTAATGTTGGTGTCTTTGCGCAACGGCGACGTGACTTCCAGTTTAGGCGGCGCTTCCTTGTGCTCTTCCTCTTTGTGGCAGGCGCTGAGCACAGTGCCAAGAAAGCCTAAAACGACCAACTGCTTAATCATTGAGTGCTGTTTAATCATCATATTTATGTGTATCAGATAATAAAGAAAGGGTAATGCAACGCATGCCCATCCGTGTGCTGAACTGGCATGAGCGTTGAACCTGTCTTGCGATACACAGCCTGTGTTGTCCGCGGTGATTAAGGTGATATTGCTAGGTCAGTCTTGCTTATTTGAGGCAAGCAAACGGGTACCTTATGGCGGAATCAGGCGGGTGGGTGTTCAGGTTCAGCGCGCGCCATGCACAGGCGCTTACGCGGATGACACCTTAGTGTGAGGCAGGCGGAGCGCGCGAATGCAGGTGACGAACAACCACCGGGCGTGGAGCCACGCGACGGCGAGAGAGACACAGCAACGCAAAAGGAATCATGCAGGCAATAGTGATGCTTGCGGCGGGGGGGATCAGGTAAAGCGGCGAAGTCAGCGGTGATTCGCCATCGCCGGTATATTCAACAATTTCAGCAACACGTATCCGGACGGTGTCATCGCTGTAGCTGGAGTGATCAGAGAATTCAGCGACTAATGCAAAGCCGAGTACAGTCAGCAGTACTGTGACGACCCACAGTCTGAGTTGTGTTGCGGCTGTATTCAAATGTTTATGCATTAAATCAGTTAACGGAAAAGAATCAAATTTCTGTAATAACGGTTTTTATAATGGTGTAAATGCGTAAGGCAAAGTATCAAGATCCAGGTATCAAAAATATTTTTATGGTCTTTACAATACTTACATTAAACGCTTTTACATGGGAAATGACAAGTCGCCAAAGGGCGTAGTTCGCATTAAATGGCGCTTTGTAAGGTGGGTGTCAGTTTCGTAAGCATTTATTTCAATTTATCGGGTGGTTGAGGGAATGTGACAAGAGTTTTCAGAACATGGTTTGGTGTTTGCATTGTCATTCTGGGGGGGTATAGCAGGGCTTCCGCAGGGAGAATCCAGGCCGGGTTAGTGCTTAGCTTGGCTGCAATATAAAAGCTAGTATCGCGCTTGCTGGTAGTTTTAATAGGTATTTCTTTTAATATTTACCATTGTGTTTCGCCCCTAGGCGAGTTACTTTTCTTTGCTTGCCCAAAGAATAAGTAACCAAAAGAAAGGGCACCCTAGCTTCCGCTTGTTTCCTGCGTTGCTCATCAGCGTGGGCGGCCAACGAAACTCGCCCTAGCGGCTTGCAAAAGACGCAAGCCACCGCGGAACTCGAACAGACGCTGGCCGAAAGCTCCCACGCTGACTGCGCTACTCGGCGCGTCAGATAGGGGACTCTAAAACACACACGCTTTCAATTGGGTGTATTACTTCTATACATAGCATCCCGCTCAATTGTCGTGCAAAACAAAAAGCAACATAGCTGGTTTAGTCTTAGAGCTTACAAAGATTACTTAGCGCGCTCTGTCCATTGCGTCTCGTTAACGCTTCATCGTGGTGATTTTAACCGGGCCCTATCTGACGCGCCGAGTAGCGGAGTCAAAATAAGGAGAAGGGAGCGACTGTCTGAGCTCCGCGGTGGCTTGCGCAGTATGCAAGCCGCTAGGGCGAGTTTCGTGACCGCTTATGCCTAAGTCCGGCAAAGCAACGGACGAAAGTCCTGGTTCGAGCTACACAGGAAATAAGCGGAAGCTAGGGTGCATTTCTTTTGGTTACATTTTCTTTGTGCAAGCAAAGAAAAGTAACTCGCCTAAAGGCGAAAAAAGCCCCCAACCAATCCGCCAATGCAACAACCCAAAGAATGACTTTCTAAATCATTTGCATAAAACAAAAAAGCGCACTTTTCAGCGCGCCTTTTTCATCACATTGAGTTGGCGGGGGAATCGAACCCCCGTCCGCAAAAAGTCTTCTTTCGATAAATATTACCCAAGGTTAGGTGCTAACCACCGCTCCAACCAGGCCTTATCCACATGCCTTCTCTTCGCCATGTCTTCCACCTGGTCATTGGCTATCTTGTCGACACTGAAGTACCTGGATTCAGGATGGGCCAGGTAAAAACCGCTTACTGCCGCTGCCGGCAACATCGCGTAACTATCCGTCAACTGCATATCAATTTCTTCCGCCTGCAGCACCCTGAACATATCCGCTTTCACCGTATGATCAGGACAGGCTGGGTAGCCTGGCGCCGGACGGATACCTTTGTACTGCTCTTTGATCAGCGCTTCCTTGTCGAGCGCTTCGCTGGCGGCATAGCCCCAGAAATCAGTACGTACACGCTCATGCATATACTCGGCAAACGCTTCGGCCAAGCGGTCAGCCAGTGACTTGAACATAATGGCGTTGTAGTCATCATGATTCTTTTCGTACTCAGCCAGGCGTTTTTCCATACCCAGGCCAGCCGTCACCGCAAACAGGCCGATATAGTCATCGGTGCCTTTGGGCGCAACAAAGTCGGCCAGGCATTGGTTAGGGCGTGCCACGCCGTCAATCACCGGCTTCTGCGTTTGCTGGCGCATGCCGTACCAGGTCAACGCTACCTGGCTGCGGGATTCATCGGTATAGATCTCGATATCATCGTGATTGACCTGGTTGGCTGGCAGCAAGGTAATCACGCCATTGGCATTTAACCAGCGGCCATCAATAATGCGCTTGAGCATGGTTTGCGCTTCGGCAAACACTTTGGTTGCGGCTTCACCGACGACCTCGTCCTTGAGGATGGCAGGATAAAAACCGGCCAGGTCCCAGGTCTGGAAGAAAGGACCCCAGTCTATATATTGTGCAATCAATGCCAGGTCGATATTCTTGAACACACGACGACCAATGAATTTGGGTTTTACCGGCGCATTTGGCGCGGCGAAGTTTACTTTGGCCGCATTGGCACGCGCATCAGCGATGGTCAGCATAGGCACGCCTTTTTTATTCGCATGCTGGTGACGGGCTTTTTCGTAATCGGCCTGGATCTCGGCCAGGTAAGCGCCGCGCGTTTCCGGCGTCAGCAGGTTTTGCATGACGCTGACCGAGCGGGAAGCATCCGGCACATAAATTACCGGGCCTTCGTAGTTAGGCGCAATTTTCACGGCGGTGTGCGCGCGCGAGGTGGTCGCACCACCGATCAGCAATGGGGTCTGTTGTGCTACAAAATGCGGGTCGCGCTGCATTTCCCTAGCGATATAGGCCATTTCTTCCAGCGATGGCGTAATCAGGCCGCTTAAGCCGATAATATCGGCATTCTCAGCCTTGGCCATGGCCAGGATCTCAGCGGCGGGTACCATCACACCCATATTCACCACTTCAAAATTATTGCACTGCAACACCACCGAGACGATGTTTTTACCAATATCGTGCACATCGCCTTTTACCGTGGCAATGACCACCTTGCCCTTGGGCTTGGCCACCACACCGGTGCGTTTTTCTTCCAGCGCTTTTTCTTCTTCGATAAACGGGATCAGGTGCGCGACGGCGGATTTCATCACACGCGCCGATTTCACCACTTGCGGCAGGAACATCTTGCCCTGGCCGAACAGGTCACCGACCACATTCATGCCGTCCATCAGCGGGCCTTCGATCACATGGATAGGGCGACCACCTTTGTTCATGATGTCCTGGCGGACCTCTTCCGTATCGGCGACGATATAGTCGGTAATGCCATGTACCAGTGCATATTCCAGGCGCTTGCTGGCTGGCACCGGATTTTCCGGTGTACCGCGCCAGGCCAGTGTGGCTTCCGCCTTTTTGCCACCAGCGACCAAAGTACCGGCGATCTCGATCATGCGCTCGGTCGCCGCCAGCGGATTATCCGGGTCGACCACACGGTTCAGCACCACATCTTCAACGCGTTCGCGCAGCTCAGCAGGGATATCGTCATAAACACCGACCATGCCGGCGTTGACGATACCCATGGTCATGCCCGCCTGGATAGCATGGTAGAGGAACACGGTATGGATGGCTTCACGTGCCGGTTCGTTGCCCCGGAAGCTGAAGCTGACGTTGGATACGCCACCGGAAATACGCGCATACGGCAGATTTTGCTTGATCCAGCGCGTGGCTTCGATAAAGTCCACCGCGTAATTGTTGTGTTCTTCGATACCGGTGGCAATCGCGAAAATATTCGGGTCAAAGATAATATCTTCCGGCGGAAAACCCTGGCCTACCAGCAGATCGTAAGCGCGTTTACAGATCTCGGTTTTACGGGCAAACGTGTCGGCCTGGCCGGCTTCGTCAAACGCCATCACGACTACGGCCGCGCCATACCGCTGGCATAGCTTGGCCTGGCGCAGGAATTCGGTTTCGCCTTCTTTCATCGAGATCGAGTTGACGATGGCCTTGCCTTGCACACATTTCAGGCCAGCCTCGATCACCGCCCATTTGGAGGAGTCGATCATGATGGGCACGCGGGCGATATCCGGCTCGGAGGCAACCAGGTTAAGGAAGTGCGTCATCGCCTTAACGGCATCCAGCATGCCTTCATCCATATTGATATCGATGACCTGGGCGCCATTCTCTACCTGCTGGCGGGCGACACTAAGTGCTTCTTCGTATTGCTCGTTGATGATCATGCGCGCAAACGCTTTGGAACCGGTGACGTTAGTACGTTCGCCGACGTTCACATACAGCGAGCTTTCATCAATGATAAATGGCTCCAGCCCGGACAACTTGGTGGCGACCGGTAACGTGGGTACCTGGCGCGGGGGCAGGTCCTTGATCGCGGTATAAATCGCGTTGATATGGCCGGGCGTGGTACCGCAGCAGCCACCGGCGATATTGATAAAGCCGCTGTCAGCAAACTCTTTGACCAGGCTGGAAGTCACATCCGGCGTTTCGTCAAAACCGGTGTCTGACATCGGGTTAGGCAAACCGGCATTTGGGTAGATACACACAAAGGTATCCGCCACTTTGCTGAGTTCTTCAGCATACGGGCGCATCAGCGTCGCACCCAGCGCGCAGTTCAGGCCTACGGTCAGCGGTTTGACATGGCGGACCGAGTGCCAGAAAGCCGTGACGGTCTGGCCGGAAAGGATACGGCCGGAAGCATCAGTCACCGTGCCGGAAATCATGATAGGCCAGGTTTTGCCCTGCTCGTCAAAGAATGTCTCGATCGCAAACAAGGCGGCTTTACAGTTAAGGGTGTCGAAAATGGTTTCCACCATCAGGATATCGGCGCCACCATCGACCAGGCCGCGGATCTGCTCGTGGTAAGAAGTTACCAGCTGGTCAAAACTGACATTACGGGCGGCGGGATCATTGACGTCCGGTGAAATCGAAGCGGTTTTTGGAGTAGGGCCCAACGCGCCAGCCACAAAGCGTGGTTTGTCCGGTGTGCTGTATTTGACGCAGGCGGCCTTGGCTAATTTGGCCGCCTCAACGTTCATTTCATACACCAGGTGCGCCATATGGTAATCATCCTGGGCAACGCTGGTAGCACCAAAAGTATTGGTTTCTACAATGTCGGCACCGGCAGCCAGGTATTTCTCGTGGATTTCCTGGATCACATGCGGCTGGGTCAGTGTCAGCAGTTCGTTATTGCCTTTGACAAACAGCTCGCGCTCGCCGGCCGGCCCCTGGAAGTCCTTGAAACGCTCGCCACGGTAGTCGGCTTCAGTCAGCTTGTATTGCTGGATCATGGTCCCCATCGCGCCATCCAGGATCAGGATGCGTTTGGACAAGGCTTCACGTAGCCATTGCTCGGTGGGGGAAACCGTCAGTTGCGTCATGCGTATCAACTTGAAAATAAAAGCGCCATTTTAACACAGCGCGTTTCAAGCTCCGCGGTTAGAAGTTGAAGCGAAAGGTGGTCATCAATACGTGGTTTTCGCGGTCTACCGTGCGGGTATTGATGAACTGGTTCAGGTAACCGACATCCACGTTGGAAAAATCGCTGAATTTCCAGTTGATACCCAGGAACAGGCGGTTCTGGTCTATGCCGCGCCGCACGCCCCATTCGGTCTGGTTGAAGTTGATAAACAATTCGTCATACACCACCCACTGCATCTGCGGATGCAGTGTACTTGGGGTTGTAGCCCGCACCATCTGCCGCATACGATGCCCTACGTCCTGGAAATCCTCCCGGCGGCGTTGCTCGAAACGGGTGCGGCTGGTGAAAGTGATATCGGCCACTTCATCAAACTGGTACTGGAACTGTTCCCATAAGCGGTTTTCGCGAAAATCGGATTGCCCGGCAGGATGATTGATCACGGTGTCATAACCCAGCCAGACGCTGGATTTTGGATTGAATCTGTAAAATACCGCCGGCCGCAAAATCAGCTGGTCAAACTCCTTGCCTTCCTCACGCCAGCGCGGATGCGTATCCATACTCCAGTAAAAGTTATCTGCCGGTAACTTGCCCTGGGTGTAGATGCTTAACCAGTAACGGCCATCTTCCTCTGTATCGGCAAAAGCGGCAGCTGCAAACAGTAATCCCAGGATGAAAAGCACACGGTTGAAAAAAATATGGTCGAATCTGGTAAATGACATTAACATCGCGGCATTCTATGGGTGTAAATCGGCATGGAAAATTGGCCGTAGCAGCGCGGCCATGTATATAAGGGGATTGCATGATATCAGGTTTGGTTCAACTCTTTTTGTGGCAGGGCCTGGGCGAGTTGCTCAGCAAGTTTTTCCTGCCCAGTATTCCGGGGCCGGTGCTTGGCTTATTGTTACTGCTGGCATTCCTGTGCCTGCGCGGCCAAGTGGATAAAGACCTTGCCGACGTTGCGGACGCTTTCCGCCAGCATCTCGGCTTACTGTTTGTGCCCGCCTCGGTCGGCGTGCTGTTATTCCTGCCTGAATTGCAAACGCATGCGCTGGCTGTGAGTACCGCCTTGCTGGTCAGCGTTATCCTGACCATTGCGGTGACGGCAATCGTGCTCAAAGTATTCTGGTATTTTTCTTTGAAACGCAATAAAGGCATTCCCCGGGAGCAGCGCCATGAGTAACCGCCTGCCTATCTCTGAAATCTGGGTCTACCTGTCCGGCGACCCCCTGTTTGCGCTGATCATCACGCTGGCCACTTACCAACTAGGCTATCTGATGTACGTTCGTGCCAAACGCCATCCCTTGGTCAACCCAGTGGCAATTGCGGTAATCCTGACCTGCCTGATTATTGATGCGCTGGATATGCCGTACGAGAAATACTTTGAAGGCGCACAGTTTGTGCACTTCCTGCTGGGCACGGCAACCGTGGCGCTGGCAGTACCTATTTATCACGGCTTCAAACGCATGCAGGGCAAGATTTTCCATATCTGGGTTGCACTGACTGCGGGCAGTACGGTATCGATCGTCAGTGCAGTTGCCATCAGCAAACTGATGGGCGCGTCTGACAATATTGTCGGCAGCATGTATGCCAAATCGGTCACTGCGCCGATTGCGATGGGCATTGCCGAGCGGCTGAGTGTTTCGCCAACGCTGACAGCGGTATTCACTGTGATTACCGGAATGCTGGGCGCGATCCTGGCACCTTATATTTTGAATGCTTGCAAAGTACATCAATGGTGGATACGTGGCACGGCGATTGGTGTGGGAGCACATGGGTTGGGGATTACGCGGGCATTTAGTGTGAATGAAGAAGCGGGGATTTATGCCAGTATGGCGATGGGGTTGAATGGGGTGATCAGTGCGATTGGATTGCCGATAGTGCTGACTTATTTACGGCCGCATTTAGGGTTTTGAGATTGAGGAGGAATGCCTCGTACATTACTTTATTGCATCTGATCGTCATTCTGGCGACGACCAGAATCTAGGCGAGGTGGAGACTTAACTTAGTTGCAATCGAAGAGGGTATGCTGCACTTGCTTAGGTTTGTTTTAATAGGTACTTCTAAGAATATTTACCAGTGTTTTTCGCCGCTAGGCGAGTTACTTTTCTTTGCTTGCCCAAAGAATAAGTAACCAAAAGAAAAGGCACCCTAGCTTCCGCTTGTTTCCTGCGTTGCTCATCAACGTGGGCGGCCAACGAAACTCGCCCTGACAAGCCACACAAAACGTGGCTTGCTGCGGAACTCGGACAGACGCTGGCCGAAACCTCCCACGCTGACTGCGCTACTCGGCGCGTCAGATAGGGGTCCATGAAAAGCACACGCTTTCGCTTGAGAGTAATTCTTTACATTGCAGCACGCTCAAACACTCCTTAAAAACAAGCAAAGAAACAGAGGTATCAGAATTTGAATTTGGTCTTCGAAGTTTAAAACTCACTAAGCGCCCGCCATCCTTAATGTACTAAAAATTGCTGCATCGTGATGGTTTTAACCGGGTCCCTATCTGACGCGCCGAGTAGCGGAGTCAAAATAAGGGGAAAGGGAGCGTTTGTTTGAGTCTCGCAGCAGCTCATGTTCTGTATGAGCTGCCAGGTCGAGTTTCGCGACCGCTTGTGCCTAAGTCCGGCAAAGCAACGGACGAAAGTCCTAAGTCGAGCAACGCAGGAAACAAGCGGAGGCTAGGGTGCATTTCTTTTGGTTAGCTTTTCTTTGGGCAAGCAAAGAAAAGTAATTCGCCTAGAGGCGAAAAGGAAGCTCCCACTAGTTAGAAACCTTCTACAAAGCATAACTTTTCTGAAAAAATGCTCGTCTTTTTCTTTGCTTTTACTTATGGAAGAAAGAACGGTCGCCTAGAGGCGAAAAGGAATGCAGTAAAAGCGTTACGAAGCTAATAAATTTAGCCAATAGCTTTTAAGTCTAAAGAATTAAGTTTTTAATAGTTTATTGATTGCTGCCATCAATCTTTGCGTCGTTCCACGATGTTGCACCGTAAAATCATTCGCCGCTTCAGACATTGCTCTGACCTTGGCTTTGTCCTTCGCTAGGTTTGCAATCGTGTTTTTTAACTCAGCAATATCCGCCATTTGCACCGCCGCATTCGCCGCAACCGCCTCTCTCGTCACCTGCGCAAAATTAAACATATGCGGCCCTAAAATAGTGGGCACTCCCATCGTCGCGGCTTCAATCAGGTTCTGTCCACCCAGTGGCTGCAAACTGCCGCCCATGATCGCAAAATCACTCGCAGCATAATAGGTATACATCTCGCCCATGCTGTTACCCAGCACTACTTGCACATCTTCATTCAGCGTTTGCGCAAGCTCGGTGCGCAGCACATAGCGTAAGCCGCGTGCCTTTAGCAATGCTTCTACTTCGGCAAAACGCTGCGGATGGCGCGGGACTAATAACAGCAAAACGTCACTGTCTTTTACCGCGTCCAGGATCATAGGCTCTTCGCCTTCACGTGTGCTCGCCGCCATCAGCACAGTGCGGTTTGTACCAAGCAGCTCGCGCAAACCTGCACCGTTGGTCACACTCTCTGCCGGTGGCGTGACGTCAAACTTCAGGTTGCCGCATACCATCACATTGCTGGCACCTAAGGCTTGTAGTCGTTGTGCATCCGCCTCAGTTTGGGCAGCCACCAGCGCCAGTTGCTGCAGGCAGTCATGCGTGAGCTTGCCCAATTTGGCGTAACCGCGTGCTGATTTTTCCGACAGGCGTGCACTTAATAAGGCTACCGGCATCTGTCTGTGACTGGCTTCAGCAATCAGGTGAAACCATAGTTCGGTTTCCATTAACAAACCTAAGGCCGGTTTGAAGTGAGCAAAAAAGCGTTTGGCGGCGCCAGGTGTGTCTACCGGTAAATACGCTTGCAATACACGGCCACTGGCAATTTCTTCACGCAATACCTGCTGACCGGTTTCGCGCCCAGTGGGGGTGCCGTGCGTCATCAGTATCTGGTGTTGTGGATATTCCTTGAGTAATGCCTGGATCAGTGGTTGGGTGGCGCGGGTTTCACCTACGGAAACGCAATGTACCCAGATCAATGGTGCGTTTATTTTTTGGGTATAGAACCCATAACGTTCGCCTACATGCTGGCGGTATGCGGGTTGTTTCAGGCCGCGCCAGAGCAGCTTGACTGGCAGCAGCAGCGCCACCATATAGATTAGTGCGGTATACACGAATTTTGGCATGGCGCTATTCTCGCATATTTTGTTGATATCTTGATTGAACGCACCAATGAAATGCATGCGAAACAGGAGAGTGATGACTCACCTATGCCGCAGCCCTTGTGTCTAAAGTGATTGGAAAAATGCAAGCATTACGCACCAAAAAAAGGCGTAAAAAATGGGTTGACGTCAACAAAATATAGGCATAAATTACCGCAACTAACACAAGATATTGTGTTTGGCCGGGTACGTGCTTCTAGCAGTAGCGCGTGCATTGACGAGTATGCAAATGCTTGCCCGGCGGGTTTCAGAAAGCGATGTCAGTCGCTAAAGCCTTGGTGCTTACAGACTGATGTGTCAAATCATAAGAATCACCAAGGTATGGAGAAGCTCAATGCTAAAAGCAGTTGAAACGAAGAAGGTTTATTCAGAAGAGGGTGCAGTGGACATTCCAGTGCAGCCGGTCTCGCTCGATATCTGGGATAAAAAATACCGCCTCAAGACTAAAACCGGTGAGCATGTCGATCAGGACATGGATGATTCCTATAGCCGTGTCGCCCGTGCACTGGCCGATGTAGAAACCACCGAAGAGAAAAAAGCCGAATGGCACGAGAAATTCCTGTGGGCGTTACGCCGCGGCGCCATTCCTGCCGGGCGTATCACTTCCAATGCCGGTGCTTTGGAGCACAAGCCTGCGACCTCTACCATTAACTGCACGGTATCCGGCGTGGTGGAAGACAGCATGGATGACATCCTGGGCAAGGTGCACGAAGCCGGCCTGACCCTGAAAGCCGGTTGCGGTATCGGTTACGAATTCTCCACCCTGCGTCCAAAAGGCGCGTTCGTCGCCGGTGCCGGTGCCTATACCTCCGGCCCGCTGTCGTTTATGGATATCTACGACAAAATGTGTTTCACCGTGTCTTCTGCCGGTGGCCGTCGTGGCGCGCAAATGGCAACCTTTGATATTTCTCATCCCGACGTGACTGACTTTATCAAGGCCAAGCGTGAAAACGGCCGTTTGCGCCAGTTCAACCTCAGCTGCCTGATCACCAAAGAATTCATGGAGGCGGTAAAAGCCGATGACGAATGGCGCCTGGCTTTCCCGGTCACCGAGAAAGAAGCGATTATTGATGGCCTGAACGTGAATGACGAGTCACAAGTGGTGTGGCGTGACTGGCCGATCAAGCACAAATACCTGAGCAAGGTCGATGGCCCGGATGCAGGCAAGGTCGCCTGCCGCATCTACAAAACCATCAAGGCACGCCGCCTGTGGGACGTGATCATGTCTTCCACCTACGACTTTGCCGAGCCGGGCTTTATCCTGATCGACCGCGTTAACGAAATGAACAACAACTGGTTCTGCGAAAACATCCGCGCTACTAACCCATGTGGCGAGCAGCCATTGCCACCATATGGTGCCTGTCTGCTGGGTTCCGTCAACCTGACCAAGTTCGTGCGCAAGCCATTTACCGAAGAAGCGCATTTCGACTGGGAAGAATACCGAGACGTGGTTGGCGTGTTTACCCGTATGTTGGATAACGTGGTGGAAATCAACGGCCTTCCACTGGAACAGCAACGCGTGGAAATCGCCCGCAAACGCCGTCACGGCATGGGCTATCTGGGCCTGGGCTCCACACTCACCATGCTGAAAATGAAATACGGTGAAGATGATTCCGTGAAATTCACCGAAGAAGTTACCCGCATCATGGCTGAAGTGGGTTGGGAAGTCGGCGTGCAACTGGCCGAAGAAAAAGGCCCGGCACCTATCATGGACGAAAAATTTGAAGTGACTGCCGACATGTTGCGCCTGCGTCCTGAAATGGCTGCCGATGGCATCAAGGTCGGCCAGAAACTGGCCGGTAAAGTGTTGCTGGGTAAATACAGCCGCTACATGCAGCAGTTCCCGGAAGGCCTGCGTAACCAGATCGCGACCAAGGGTGTACGCTTCACGCATCACAGCTCCATCGCACCTACCGGTACGATTTCCCTGAGCCTGGCCAACAACGCCAGCAACGGTATTGAGCCTAGCTTTGCCCACCACTATGCGCGTAACGTGATCCGTGAAGGCAAAAAATCGAAAGAGAAAGTCGATGTATTCAGCTATGAGCTGCTGGCTTATCGCGAACTGGTGAATGCCAACGCCATGCCGTTCAGCGACAAGCCGGAAGAGCAATTGCCGGACTACTTCCTCGATTCATCCACCATCATGGCAAAAGCCCATGTGGATATTCAGGCCGCGGCACAAAAATGGATTGATAGCTCCATCTCCAAAACCATTAACGTGCCGACCGATTACGACTTTGAGGATTTCAAGAACATCTACCTCTACGCGTATGACAAGGGCCTGAAAGGTTGTACGACGTTCCGTTTCAACCCGGAAGCATTCCAGGGTGTGCTGGTGACCGAGAAAGATCTCGAAAGCACCACTTACAAGTTCACGCTGGAAGATGGCACCGAGATCGAAGCCAAGGGGAATGAAGAGATTGAGTACGACGGCGAGATTCATACGGCGGCTAATCTGTTTGATGCCTTCAAGGAAGGCTACTACGGAAAATTTTAGTGTTTGCCTGCTGCGCTCGCCATTGCGGCGTTAAAAAGCAGTTTTAAATCCTCATGTACTGTTTGTACACTCCGGTTTAAAACCGCTTTTCGCCTGGCACTGGCTTCGCTCGCGACGGCAACCATCTAAAATTTTTAAGATTTAGATGATTGAATTTATTGAAAAATTGAGCACTCCAATAGGGAGAACAACATGGCAATCAAGATCGACAAAAAAATCACCGCCTACAAACTGGTGACCGATGAAGACAAAAAAGCAACCGAGGCCGCAGCAGCGGCTGCTACGAATGTTATCCAAATGGGCGAACCGCTAAGCCGTCCGGATATGCTTGTGGGTAACACCTACAAGATCAAAACGCCAGTGACCGAGCACGCGCTCTACATCACCATCAACGACGTCATCATGAACGAAGGCACGCCACAAGAGCACCGCCGTCCGTTCGAGATCTTCATCAACTCCAAAAACATGGAACACTTCCAGTGGATCGTCGCGCTGACCCGCGTCATGTCTGCCGTGTTCCGCAAAGGTGGCGATGTCACCTTCCTGGTAGAAGAACTGAAAAGTGTATTTGAACCGTCAGGCGGCTACTTCAAAAAAGGCGGCAAGTTCGTACCTAGCCTGGTGGCCGAGATTGGGGAAGTGGTAGAAACCCACCTGCAAGAAATCGGCATGCTGAAAAAGCCGGGCCTGGACGAGCATCAGCAAAAACTGGTTGAAGAGAAAAAAGCCGAATACCTCGAAAAACACGCCAAATCAGGTGACGAGTCAAACGATGAAGGCTTCCCCAAAGGCGCGCAGCTTTGTAAAAAATGTAATACCAAAGCTAGCATACTGATGGATGGATGCATGACTTGCTTGAATTGTGGGGATAGTAAGTGCGGATAAATAATTAAAACCAGCATCTGCTGGTTTTTTTCTATAAAGACAATTAACGATAAGTATAAATCATGACTAATAAGCAAAAATCATTCGTAGCTTACACCGGTAGAGATGAACATTTAGCTAAGTTGATTTCTGATTCAGTCTCCAAAGCAAACTCAAAATCAACAAATATACGCTACGAGACTTGGGAGTTTAATGATATTCCTGGGAACCCCTTAATCTCCCCTATTATTGAAGGGATAGGTGATTCATCTTTTATCGTTGCAGACATTACCTATTTAAATCCGAATGTTGTTTATGAGATTGGTTTTGCGATCGCACGTCGCAAGCGTGCATTTCTTATTCGTCATCAGCCAACAGAAGGTGATAAGTCGTTAGTTAAAGAAGTAGGGATTTTTGATACTCTGGGCTATTTGGCATATAGAGACGAGAGTGATCTAGTGGATAGGCTCACTAGTTTTATCGATCCTACCTGTCTCCAAATTGATGAAGCTCTCGATAGAAAAGCGCCTGTTTATATTGTTGTTCCGCAATCCACGGGTGATGCTGAAACTGTGATGGTGTCTAAAATTAAAAAAGCGAGATTTAGATATAGAAGCTTTAATCCAGTCGAAGACTCTAGGTTATCAGGGGTTGATGCCATCAGACAGGTTGCTAGCTCTTCAGGTGTATTGGTTTGCCTACAAAATGATAGTACTGAGGGCAGTCGTGCGAATAATGTTAGGGCATTATTTGTAGCAGGATTAAGCCACGGATTAGGAAAACCAACTCTTATTCTTTCTCCAATTGGTTATCAGGCCCCTCTGGATATAATGGATGAGACGAAATTTTATAGATATCCAGAAGACATTAATGAGCATATTGCAAACTTGACTCTTGATATAACTGAGTATCAGCAGCAAGTTGACCCAACTCCAATCAAGTTTAGTACCAAGCTTCAGTCTTTAAGAATTGGCGACCCAACAGCAGAAAATGAGATGACAACATTGTCAAATTACTATTTGCAAATTGATCAATACAGGCGAGCTTTACAAGGAGATGTCAATCTTGTTGTCGGTAGGAAGGGTTCTGGTAAAACAGCACTTTTTATACAAGTAAGAGATCGTATCCGCAATAATAAAACTAATATTGTTGTTGATTTGAAGCCAGAGGGATATCAATTATTAAAAATCAAAGAAGATATTTTAAATTATCTTTCTGAGGGTACGAGGCAGCATCTTATTACAGCATTTTGGGAGTATTTACTTTTATTAGAGGTTGCACATAAGCTTTTGGAAAAAGATAAGCACACTTATAAACACAATCACCTAATAACTCAACTTTATATTGAGCTTGAAGATACATACAGAATTACTGATTTATCTACTGAGGGTGATTTTTCAGAAAGGTTATTAGCTTTATCTCAACGGTTAGTTGGCCAGTATCAGGCAAGGTTTGGTGGGGTTAAGGTCGAGAAACTGACTAGTGAGCAAGTCACAGAACTAATCTACGTCCATGATCTACGGTTGCTAAGAGAACGAATATCTAGCTATCTCGAGCAAAAGCAAGCTGTTTGGATACTATTCGATAATCTAGACAAAGGCTGGAGTACCCATGGGGTAGATGATGTTGATGTAACAGTTCTTAGATGTTTAATAAATGCTGGCAGGATCATTGAACGGGATATGCGTAAAGGGCAAAGAACTGTGCATTGCATTGTATTTGTAAGAAATGATGTGTATGAGCATTTGATGGCAAATAGTGCAGATTATGGCAAAGAAATGAGAGCCGTGCTTGATTGGACTGAGCCAGATTTATTACGTGAGATGCTGCGCTTGCGTTTAGTAGCGGGGCTGGAAGAAGATGCCTCGGATGCTGATTTAAGTGAAATCATTCCCAAAGTTGCGATCTCACATTACAGAGGTAATGAAATAGTCGACTATATGATTGAGCGCTCTTTAATGAGGCCTAGAAATCTGCTTAAGATATTTAGCCATTGCCGTGGGTTTGCAAGCAATTTTAATCATTCTCGAATAGAAGAAGGCGATGTTGAGAAAGGCTTCTCCGCTTACTCTCAAGATCTACTATTAGAGCTTGATAAAGAGCTGACTGATGTTTTTCCTACTGCAAAGGACTTTTTATATCACTTCTTAGATGCAAGTCCAGTGTTAAACAAGGATGAGATATTTAAATTATTCCAAGAGGCTGGTATTGATGGGGCGGAATATCCGAATTTATTGAATTTTCTACTTTACTATGGTGTTATAGGTTTAAATTCTGACGGTGAAATCACCTACATATTTGATATTAATTATGATTTGCGGAAGCTGAATATTAGGATTGAGCGTTCAAACGGAAATGCAATTTTCTGTATAAATCCAGCATTCTGGCCGTCTCTGAATATTAGAGAAAAACAAGTCTAGTTTGATAAGAAGTTAAGGGGGCAATCCTTTGATGATGCATATTTTTATATCTAAGGATCATGAGTACCTTGGGTGACTAGTAATTAGGGTGTCTGGGTCAAGAATCCAGACGCTTGGAGTTTCGTATTCTAAAATTTTCCGCCCACAAACATATACTCCTTCGCAATCCTCTTGATGGCCAGTATTTCAGTTAACTACCAAGTACTTAGCAGTAAGATGTTCATAAATTTTTAGTATCTGGGAGCTCCACGAATAATTGGGGACAGAGTAAATTAATATTTCACACAACCCTAACGCAATTAATAATTGATTTTAAAAGGCGTTCGTCATGAAATTAATGTCTGTTTGCTTTTCTCTGTTTATCCTTAGTTCGCTCATCCCGCCTGCATCCGCCGGGCCCTTGCGTGACCGAATCAAGGAAAGGATTGCCGAACGCCAGCAGGCGAATGAAGGCAACGAGGTCGAAGAAGGCGACGTGGGTATCCGCCAGAAATTTGATCTGCCTGCCGGTGCGGTATTGAAAAGCAATATCTCCTACGGTAGCGACCAGGACCAGCGCATGGATGTGTATATCCCGGCCAATGCGCAAAACGCACCGGTCATCTTCATGGTGCATGGGGGCGGCTGGAAGCGCGGCGATAAGGCCATGAACCGCGTGGTAGAAAACAAGGCCAATCACTGGCTACCCAAGGGCATTATCGTTGTCTCCACCAACTACCGGATGGTGCCCAAGGCAGATCCTCTGGTGCAAGCCAACGATATCGCACTCGCCCTGGCTAAAGCGCAAAGTCTAGCCCCAAGTTGGGGTGGGGACAGCAAACGGTTCGTGATCATGGGCCACTCAGCCGGTGCGCACCTGGTCGCACTGATCACCGCCAAACCTAGCATCGTCAAGCAACAAGGCCCGCAACCATGGCTAGCCACCGTGATGCTGGATAGCGGTGGCTACGACATCGAAAAAACCATGGCCGGGCACCACATGGGCCTGTATGACAATGCCTTCGGCAAAGACCCCAAATTCTGGCAAAGTGTGTCGCCCATTTACCAGCTCACACAGAAAACCGTGCCCATGCTGGCAGTCTGCTCAACGGAGAGAAAAGATAAACCCTGCGTTCAGGCACAGGCCTTCGTGGATAAGGCCGTTCTGCTTGGCTCGCAGGCCAGCACCTTCCCGGTGGCTATGTCGCATGGGGAGATCAATGAGCAACTGGGTTTGGAAAGTGCTTATACCGATAAAGTGGACGCTTTTATGAGATCACAAGGTTTTCCGCTATAAAGCAATCATTGGGGTTGGACTTCACCTTCTTAGTGCTGAAATGACGTTCGGCACCTGCTGAATCAACGTCAGTAGGTGACTGAGTTTCTCAAGGTTTGTCACCTCAATCGAAAACTGCATCAGCGCCAGATTGTGCCTGGTGATGGTGTTAGCCTTGGTAGCGTTGATCTTTTCCCGTGCAAATAGATCACTAATATCCCGGAGCAAGCCTTGGCGATCATGGGCCTCCACTTCAATATCAACAGTTGCGCTGAAGTTCTCGTAGCTGCCCCACTGCGCACCCAGTACACGGTCGCGCCGCTCCTCTGGTAACCGTGCTATGAAGCCACAGGTGCCGCGATGGATAGTCACCCCGTGACCGCGCGTCAGGTAGCCAACAATCGCATCCGGCGGTAATGGTTTGCAGCATTTGGCAAACCCTGTCTGCAAGTTGCCAACGCCTTCAATCACGATACCGGCGTGGAGGTGCAGCGCTGTGTTCCGTCTGGGAGGGCGTGTGATTGCGACGTCTGCTGTCTTGGGCGCAGTATCTTCCTGGATGGCAAGCGAGATTTGATGTTCAGTGACATCCCCACGCCCAATGGCGGCCAGAAAATCTTCCAGTTTCTGAAAGTGGAGTTTCTGGGCGATCTTTTCATGATTGATGGCACCGATGCCGGCCCGATGTAGCTCACGATCCAGCTTCACCCGACCCTGGGCTACATGTTCATCAAAATGCTGGTATTTAAACCATTGCCTGACCTTGGCGCGGGCGCTGGTGGTTTGCAGATAACCAAGTGAAGCATTCAACCAGTCCCGGCTAGGCGAACCAAGTTTTGAAGTCAGGATTTCTACGCGCTGGCCATTCTGTAATTTGGTGTTGAGCGGCACGATGCTGCCATTAATCTTGGCGCCACGCGTGCGGTGCCCCAGATCGGTGTGCAGCGTATAAGCAAAATCGATTGGGGTAGACCCTTTGGGTAAGTCGATGACTTTACCAAGTGGCGTCAGCACATAAACGCGATCCTGAAACAGCTCACTCTTGAATTGCTCAATCAGGTCGCCACTCTCAGAGACGTCATCCTTCCATGCCAGGATCTGGCGTAGCCAGGCGATCTTTTCGTCAAATTTGGCGTCGGATTTTCCGCCCTCCTTGTAGCGCCAATGTGCCGCGACGCCCAATTCAGAATGCTGATGCATTTCGAAAGTGCGGATCTGCACCTCAAGTGCCAGGCCACGCGGCCCACTAACCGCGGTATGTAGCGAACGATAATTGTTGCTCTTGGGGCGCGCGATATAGTCGTCAAATTCACCGGGGATGGGCTGCCACAGGTTGTGGATGAGCCCGAGCACGGCATAGCAGTCTTTGATATCGTTAACCAGCACGCGCACAGCACGGACATCATAGAGCTGGGTAAAATCCAGACGCTTGCTTTTCATCTTCTTGATGATGCTGTAAATGTGCTTGGGTCGGCCAGCAACCTCCGCTTTGATGCCTGCTTCAAGCAGCTCTTTTTGCAGCTCTGCCACGACGTCAATAATATATTGTTCCCTGTCGACGCGGCGCTCATCTAGCTTATGTGCGATTTCCTTGTAGATCTGGGGTTCCAGATAGCGCAGAGAGAGGTCTTCCAACTCCCACTTGATTTGCCACACGCCAAGGCGGTTGGCGAGTGGCGCAAAAAGGCTCTGGCTTTCCAGTGCAATCTGTTTCTGCAGGCTAGTGCTAGCCCCGGACAAATGGCGCAGGGTTTGCGTACGTTCTGCCAGTTTGATTAACACCACACGGATGTCCTGCACCATGGCCAGCAGCATTTTGCGCAGACTTTCTATTTGTTGCGCGTGGTCGTCGTTTTTCCGGTCCGTGCCATGCAAGCGCTCGGTCTCGCTGAGCGCCTGGATTTGTTCCATGCGTGAAATGCCTTCCACCAGGTCCGCAATATTGGTGCCCAAATGCGTTTCCAGCGTTGCCCGCCAATCGGCCAGATATTCAGGCACTGCATGCAATATCGTGGCAGCGATTGTTTCGACATCCATGTTCATGTCAATGAGGATAGTCGCCGCACCTAGTGCATGTAACAGCAGTGGCGTGCCAGTGAGTGCTGAGCGCCCGGAATAGAGAGGAACTGCCAACGCATAGGCGCAACTGATCAACTCCACTTCGGAAGGCGAGAATCGTTTGGCTGCCGCTTCCAGCCATGTGGAAAAATCGCCTTCATTTGAGGCGAGTAAAGCAGAGATTGGATGATGCACAGAAACCATGGGGTATTATGGCATCAGTCCTGTTCAAATCGCATCTCGATACAAGCAAAAGCCATCATTCACAGCGCATTTTTCCTGTAAGTACGGAAAGACTCGACAGTCAATTGCCTGGTGATGGTTTTCAGTTCAATGTATAAACCTTAACCTCCGCCTATCGCGCGCTCCAATATATCAATCTCGACCGGCTTTACCAGATGCTCGTCAAACCCGGCCTCAAGCGCACGCTGTTTATCTTCAGGCTGCCCATACCCCGTTAAAGCAATCTTGCGCAGGTCTCGCCCCATCGGCAACTTGCCAATTTGCTGTACCAGTTCGTAACCATTGATATCAGGCAGGCCAATATCAATCAGCATGATGTCTGGCTTGAAAGTATCAATAGTGGACAGTGCCTCTTGCGCACTATGCACAGCCATACAATCATGCCCCAGTATCCCCATGATCATCACCAGGGTATCGGCTGCATCCACGTTGTCGTCGACAATCAACACGCGCCCATTCGTTCCATTGTCTTCTATGGCCTGGGGATCAGTGGTGGTGGAAGAAACAATGCGCGGCAGTCGTATTTCGAAAGTGGAACCTAGCCCCTCACCCTGACTGAATGCGCTTACATGGCCGCCATGCATGTTGATCAGGCGCTTGACGATGGCCAGGCCTACGCCCAACCCTCCCTGGGAGCGATCTATGGTAATTTGGCTTTGCACGAACAGTTCGAAAATCTGTGTAAGCATCTCAGGCGCAATGCCACTGCCGGTGTCAGCCACTTCAATGATCACTTCCGCATCTTCACTGCGGACCACGAGATTAATTTTCCCACCGGGTTCGGTATATTTGATGGCATTGGTCAGTATGTTTGCAACGCATTGCACCAGCCGCGCCATATCCCCTTCAACAAATACCGGCGTGGTCTGCTCGGTGGATATATTAAGGTGCAGTTCTTTTGCCTGCAGTTGCGGCTCGCACATTTCAACTGCCTGGGCGAGTACCTCATTGATATCAATCACTTCTTTTTGCAGGTGGATATGCCCTTGCGTGACCCGGGCGACATCCAGTAAATCATCAATCAGCCGCGTCATGTGCTTGGCCTGCCGGCGGATGATGGCAGTAGGGCGCGCAATCGATTCATTCGTTTGAGAAAGCCGCAAAAGAATCTCGCCTGCTGTCACAATCGGGGCCAGCGGATTACGCAGCTCGTGGGCCAGCATGGCAAGAAACTCATCCTTGCGCTTGTCGGACTCTTTCAGTGCTTCAATCAGTTTGATTCTTTTGGTAATGTCGCGGAAAAGTACCGCCACGCCATCTCCAACTTTAAAGGCGCGCGCCTCAAACCAGAATGTACGGCCGTCCGGGAATACATAATGATGTTCCAGAAATTTAGGCTGCCCATCCAGTTGGACTTGCCTGTACATTTTGCCAATGTCAGATTCGTATGTGCCCGGAAATAGCTGCCAGTGATTAGCACCGAGCATTTGCGAGCGGGACATGGCTACAAACTTGCAAGTGGCGTCATTGACTTCAATAATGTTGAAATCCTGGTCAAACAGGGCAAACGCTTCATCCATATTGGTGATCACACCACGGTGCCTGGCTTCGCTTTCAGCCACGCGCATCTCAACCAGTTTTTGCGCTGTCACGTCCACGGTGATGCCGTCAAAATGGATAGGGCTACCGTCAGCGTCGTAATCGGTGCCCCCGAGCGCGCGAATCCACTTCACCTCATTCGTCATGGGGTGCACTGTGCGGTAAATGATGTCATAGGCATCCCGGCTGCTGATCGATTCAGCAATCGCTAGCCTGGTGCGCTCCCTATCCTCCGGATGAATCCTGTCGTAGAAGTCTTCAATCGTGACCGTCGCGTTAGGTTCCATAAAGAAATGATTCTTTACCTGCGTGTCCCATTCCAGAACTTCAAAGGGCAGGTCGCAATACCAAAACCCTACATGCGAGATCCGGCTTGCGTATTCGAGGCGCCCGCGATTGATCTTAAGTTCTTTATCCAAGGTATCCCGTGCAATGCGGTCACTGGAAAACACCTGGTTGTAGTAATCCACAGATTCGGCAATCGCCTGATCGAGCGCCTCGTTGAAGCGCGTCACATCCTCTATGGCCGTGACATCGGATAACGTGGTATTACTCATTGCCCACAACCGCATCACTGTAGCTCGCAGGTTGCGAAACTCGCTCACAATCTCGGTAATGGAAAACCCGTCCTCTGCCCGGATCCGCCCATGCTTTTCAGCGCCGGTTTCCGGTGCATTCTTGATAGCAGGTGCCAATGCTCGCGATTTCGCAAGACGGGTGGCGCTGGCTTGTGGCTGACGCAAGTTTTCGGCAATCGCGCGAAGGATTTCAGAGCGATGGTCACGCCCCGCCAATGCGTTTATGTTTGCGACAGATGAAAACTGCGATGCGACGAATGCATCCCATGCTTTGAGAATTTCGTCCAAATGTGAATCGATGACATCTGCCATCCGCATGGGTGCGTCCCCTTATAACCTGAATCAAAATTTAACTACATATAAGGCAATATAACGTTACTTGCATCTTTTGCCAATTTTGTGAGCTGTAGGATGGGTTTTACTGCACCATTCAAACCTGAATTGGTTTCGTTATTCGAATTATTATATTATTCAACAACAGGCAGTTGCAGCTTATGCGTTAACCGCCTTTTGTCCGTCGCCAATACGTTTTGCCCAAATAATAAAAAAGGGAGAAGCCATGAGTGAAGAGCCAAAAAAGGTGGATGTCTTATTCTACTTAAAAGAATATTCATCACTAGCCAGGGATATCCTGATCACGCTATTGATCGCCATATGCTTTTTCCAGCCCAGCTATATCAAGACATTTCTTAAAGAGAGCGGCCTGAGCAAATTTGGCGGCTGGGGCTTTACGGTTGAAGTGGCAGAAGAAAAAGAAATCATCGCCAAAGCCCAGGAAAAAGTCACCGCCCAAGTGGTCGCTTCCACCAGCACCAACTCAGACGAAGCGCCAGTTGAAGCATCCAATAAACCGGTCGATCAAAACTTTAAAGAAGCTATCCTCAAAGCAGAGCGCGTTGCGCCACAAATACTGCCATCCGCAGGCTGGGTTTTTCTGGGCCGCGTGGATAAAAATAAAACCCAATGGCAAGATGGCGGTTCACCTACCACCACCGCAGCTTGGCCAATCAAACCCGATGATGTGCTCACAGTGAAAGATGACGTTTACATCCGCGCAGTCACCAATGATCAATGGCATTCCAAAGCGCCGGTGACGACGGTTTCCAAGATAGGGGATAAGTTGAAAGTGGTGGAACTGGATTATTCTTCAGCAAAGGCGGGTGGGTTTTTTGTTTGGGCTAAGGTTGTGCTGCAGTCAAGTTAGAGTAAGTAATCTCATCCATTGTGCGGTAATCTGAACGAGGGTTGTATCAGAACCTGACAGGTTGTGGGCATCTTGCCACGAACCATAGTCATGGTTTAAGCATAATCTTTTTTGCGGAATGCGCTGCGTTTCAGGGATAAAGCATCTGCCAGCGTTATGAGTATTAGACAAGTGATTTTGCTGCCTGGAGGATAAAGCCCCAATCGATATCAAGTACTAATAAAAATGAGCTTTCAATAAGCAGTAGCTTTTACAATTTTTGTTACCTCCCAAGCCAATTTTTCTCGCAAAAAGTTCTTAAAGCATTCCATAATGCGCATTCAAGTTATCGCGATATTTATTATCTGTGAGGTTGTAATAAATCAGAGCCATAGCAATGAACTTGCATCCAAAATCATTTAATTGGCGTATATATAGTGAACGCTTTATATACAGATATCAACGATAGTCGAATATCAAGAATAAAACTAACTCATGCCGCAACCAGACCAGTTAACTCATTTTGTTCAAGGCATGATCGACCGGAATGAAGACGCCTTAGCTGATTTTTATGATTGCACTTTAAAAAAGGTGTATGGCCTGGCCTTAAAAATCACAAAGCGTCACGATTTGGCAGAAGAGGTCACTGAAGACACTTATATGCAAGTGTGGCTGGAAGCCGCTAAATTTGACAGTAACAGAGGGTGTATTCTTGCTTGGCTGACAACAATTTGTCGTTCGCGGGCGATTGATACCTTAAGACGACTTGATATTGCGGAGTCTTACGCTGAGCCTGAAACGCTGAAGCCAGAAAATGATGTTAATAACAACCCGTTAGATATTTTGTTGGCGCTGGAGCGTGAATCTGACGTATACAGGGCAATGACATTTTTACAACCCAGAGACCGGCAATTGATTGCGCTGGCATTTTTTAAGGGTTACACCCACGAAGAAATAGCGAGCCAAATGCACATGCCGTTGGGGTCAGTGAAATCGCTGATCAAGCGTGCACAATCTAAACTCAGAAGTGCATTATTCTGAAAGAGATTTCTTATGAGTGATATGAAAAAACAGCCTATGGCTAAATCGACTATCCAAGCTGCGAGCGAGCAGTCTGTATTGGATAAAGAAGTAATTTCCGCAATTGCAGCTGACGTTTTACCAACGACTCCTGCGCCTGAAGTATCGGCACGCATTAAAGATCGTCTATTGAGCCGTGTGAAATCACAGGATTATTTTTTCCAGTTCAACAATGAAGATCAATGGAAGCAGATCTCGGCTGGCATAGAGATTCGCTTATTGCATAAAACGGATGACGCCAGATCCTTTCTGGTCAGAATGGCCGCAAATACCAGCCTGGATGAACATGCGCATAGCCACAATGAGGAGTCGTATGTGATTGAGGGTGAGGTGTGGCTGCAAGGCATATTGTGCCATGCGGGAGACTATCATTACGCAAAGGCTGGAAGCCGGCACGAAAAAATCCATACAGATAAAGGATGTACGCTGTTGGTGAAGTGTTCCTGATCACCGCGGCTATCAAATGAAGCAACTCTTCTTGCTGGTTAGCCTGTTGTTCTCTTGTGATTATCTGACTGCAGCCCCTTACTCCGCGCCATTCTGGTTACCTGGCGGTGATTTACAGACAATTTTTGCCGCCACTTTGAATCCGGTGCCTAACGTAGACTACCGGCGTGAACGTTGGGAGTTACCCGACGGTGACTTTGTCGATGCAGACTGGGTAGACAATGCCCCGGAAAATCATGCAGCCTCACCCATTGTGGTGTTATTTCACGGGCTGGAAGGTAACTCTCAAAGTGCTTATGCCAGAGCGCTGATGGCAGCGGTAAAGGCTAAGGGCTGGCGCGGGGTTGTGATTCATTTCAGGGGCTGTTCCGGTGAACCTAACCGGTTGCCCCGTGTGTATTACGCTGGAGATGCACCGGAAATAGATCTGTTTCTTTCCCGTGTGCGCAGCCATGCGCCTTCTGTTCCCATTTATGCGGTCGGTGTTTCTTTAGGTGGCAATGCGCTCTTGAAATGGCTGGGAGAGAAGGGTGATAAGGCGGCCATTATTATCGATAAAGCGATTGCCGTGTCCGCCCCTATAGACCTGGCTGCCTCTGCAGACTCCCTGGATAAAGGCTTGAACCGGCTGATTTACACGCCCATGTTTGTCGACTCTATGAGGCCTAAAGCGCTGGAGATGACACAACGCTTTCCAGGATTATTGAGTGAAGAGAAAATAAAGGCGGCCAAGACCATTCATGACATCGATAATGCCGTGACTGCGGTGCTATATGGGGCCACTGATGCAGAAGATTATTATGCCAAGAATGCCTCAAAACCCTGGCTGGCATCCATTCGCTTACCCACCCTGATACTCAATGCAAAGAATGATCCGTTTATACCTGCCAGCAGTTTACCAACAGCGGATGAGGTTTCTGGATTGGTGACTTTGGAATACCCTGACACCGGCGGGCATGCAGGATTCCCGCGCGACAACAACTGGTTCGCCACCCATCTACTAGAATTTTTCCAGGCTGAGCATTTATCTGCATCTGATTGATCACATCCGGCGTATTTAAAGGTATGTATCACTTACGCTCTATTTTTAAAGCCATCACCAGCTGGTTTGATAATTCCATTGTCTATGGGATTGAGGACGACGCTGACACACACAGCATTGACTGGTGGCGCGTAGTCCCTTTTATCGGGATGCACCTGGCTTGCTTTGCTGTCATTTTTGTCGGCTGGAGCTGGTTTGCAGTCTGCTTCGCTGCAGGGCTGTATTGCATACGTATGTTCGCCATTACAGCGTTCTATCATCGCTATTTTTCACACAAATCTTTCCAGACTTCACGCGTTTGCCAGGGTGTGTTTGCGTTGATTGCAGGGACTGCTGTACAGCGTGGCCCTTTATGGTGGGCATCGCACCACCGCAATCATCATATGCACTCGGATCAGAAAGAAGACGCTCACTCACCCGTCCAGCACGGTTTACTATGGAGCCACATTGGCTGGTTTTTATCGAGTGAAAACTTTGCTACCCGATCTGGCCGCGTAAAAGACCTGGCAACATTCCCCGAGTTACTTTTTTTGGACCGCTTTGATGTCGTGGTGCCGATAGTGTTTGCGGTTTCAATTTTCCTGTTCGGGTCATGGCTGGAAACAGCAGCGCCTGCGCTCAATACCAATGGCTGGCAGCTGTTTATCTGGGGATTCGTTATTTCTACCGTATGCCTGTATCACGCGACCTTTAGCGTGAATTCGGTAGCGCATCTTTGGGGCAAGCGCCGTTATCAAACCCGCGATCACAGCCGCAATAATCTGCTGATTGCCATTTTGACGTTTGGTGAAGGCTGGCATAACAATCATCATTACTTCCCAGGCTCTGCCCGGCAGGGCTTTTACTGGTGGGAGATAGACTTGACCTATTATGGCCTGAGAGTGCTGGCAATGCTGGGCATTATCTGGAATCTGCGCCTGGTGCCAGTTGCTATCCGGGATTCGCCTCAATAATCCCAGCGTTGATTAAGTGAATGTTTGCAGTAGACAGATAAAAAATCCTGCTAGATAATTTCTCTAGCAGGCTAGGGGGAGATACTACAAACGGACGCTACAATTTTGGTGGAACTGCAGCGCCATCGGTAGTTTCGATGACTCTGTACATAGGTGCCAGTTTGGCCAGCAATTTGTTTTGTGCTGAAAATGGCACATTGTTTTTATCCATCGCAAACTGGAATTGCTCTACCAGAGCATTAAAAGCCTCACGATTTACTTTCATATTGGCGTGTGAGCTGGTCATGTCGCGACCGGGATATTTGCAGCCGCCATTCATTAATTCGCACATTTGTTCTACCAGCATGGCTTTGATATGCGCCTGCTTGTTGTTATCAAAAAATGGTTTGGTGCGCGGATCTGCGACCAGGCCGACCATAAAGTCATCCATGATTTTGACTAAACCCTCTTTACCGCCAAACGCCTGAAAGGTTTCTGTACCTTCCATAGGGGTGTTGCCAAGATTCGGGCTGTGACCGGTTGCCACTTCTGCGAACACGGGGTTGGCTAGCAGCATGATGGTAGAAGTGAAAATAGCAGTGAGCAGGGTATTCATTTTTAAATTCATGATATGTTCCTTAAATTAAGTAATAAGCGGTTTTAGTTGTTAAATGAATTTAAAAACCGAACTGTGCTGACAGATAAACACCTTCTTGTGTGCCATAGTTAGCGCCTACCGGTTTCACGGTGGCGATATTACCCAGGTTCACATAGGCTGCTGTCAGGGAAACATTTTTGGTTGGCGCATAGGCAACAAACACATCGAAAGCGTCATCTTCTTTCAGGTCTACCACATTGGCTCCGCCAAACAAGGCGTTATTGGCCGGGCTTCTCAGGTTGTCTGGCTTCATGCGGTACTCTGCACCGACCACCCATTTTTTACTCAATAAATAGGCAGCCGACACTTCTACCATAGGCTGGTAACTGTCGTGATTGTCCCCGCCAAAACCTAACAGACCGAATTGGTTGGCTTTGGTGAAACGCAGGGTGCCATTCAAGAGCAGGTTTTTATCGAGCAACAGTTTGGTGGCAGCAATGTAGACATCTGTGCCGTGGTCACTTTTGGCACCGATCACGGCGCTTTTGATGAATTCTTTATCCTGGTTTTCTTTATATTGCACACCGACTGCCACTTGAGGCACCCATGTATCGGCGTCAAGGATCGCTTCGCCCAGTACCCTGACTTTTAAGCCAACGATGATCTGGTTGAGGGTGTCTCTGCCTATCACGTCTGCTCCCAAGCCAGCGGCCACTTTATTCCGCAAGTTGCCTACATCAAAATCTTGTTGCGCGACTGAAAATTCGACGCGATCAAATAAACCAAATGTGACGCCGTAGGTGTCTAGTCGATAGTCGCTGGATTTGACGTATGAATAATGAACGTTTGCGCCCACTTCATTATTGGTACCATAACCGCCGATCACAGCCCAAGGGGTAAGGCCGCCACCTGCCGCACCTTCCACTTGCGATACGCCACCGGTTAATAGCAGCTTGTTGCTGACAGGCATTTCGGCGTATGCCAGATTGGCACCTACGCTAAAACATGTCGCGAACAGGGCCGGGATGAGTTTTTTATTTTTGTTCAGATGCATGGGGTGAGCTCCTTGATGATGAATGTCTGATGAGGCAAGAAACAATGATGTTCCTTCTACATATACGAACAATTCAAGGAGTTGGATTCATTACCTGGGTGAAAAAATTGCTTAAGAAGTCTGCCAGGGGTTAGTACTGCTTATCATTGTGGTAAAGAGGTATGAAATTTCGGCTTGGCTTCTTAAACGAGCTCCATCCATTGCGCGGCTCCAAGTGCCGAGGCGTGTAATGCTTGCTGATAAGTGGCGTTGATTGGCAGATGGTCGGCAAGCTGGTGTAGCGAGAGGTAGCCGGGGTCCAACCGAAAATCTTTTCCGCGAAATATGCTGTGCTCTTTGGCGTAGGTTTCCGCCAGCGCCCTGAGCGATTCTGCAAGTGGTTTATTTGGGTCGCTAGGAATGAAGTCACTGAGTAGCCACAGGTGAACATCTTCCTCTTCTGTATAACCAGCCTTAGGGTCTGCCAGCTTAAACGCATGGGCTATCCTGGCCTGGTTTTCTACCTCTTTCGGGTCGCCATAAGCTACTTCGTAATATTTCACATTGCCCGTAAGCAGCGAGGTTGGCCCATCAATTGGCACGTTGCCAACTGCATAATAGCCAGCAATCGCCCGCAGGCTTTTTAGATGATGTTCTTTGCCAACAAAGTGGATGATTTCACCGCGTGCTTGTAGCTCTTTGATGCCCGCCGCCATGTCTTTAGTGGCAGCGTAAATAAGGGCGGCGTAGCTAGGGAAAGAATCGTTATCAGCGCTTTTTCTGGCCAGGCTGTAATTGATCATGGCGGTGCCATTGTGATACAGCTCCATTGCGCTGGTGGCGGCAACGTCGCCTTGCTCATCAAGTACTACCGATACTGCCATTTTGGTGCCGTTTTTATTGCCACCCGCCAACGCTGCTAGCCAGTTCTCCAATTGCTCGGCAGGCCATTCAGGATATTGTTCTCTGGCAAGTGTAAACACTTGCGGCAGCAGCCTGGTTTGTTCGGCCACACTCAGGTTTTGCAGCCGCGTGGTGGTATAGGTTGGTGGCAGGTTGAAATCGTAGTTCACTTTCATGTCATCCATTTTATCTTGCGAATGCCCGGTCGGCTGTTTAAGCCCGTAAAACATGATTTTAAGCGCTGAAAACTCCGACAACATAATCAGCCTATCTCTGATAAATATTGCGTCAGTTGTTCATTAAGATCTCTACTCGGCAAAAAAGGAGAGCGAGATGGCTAGTGACCCAAACGAGATTCCTGACCCTGAATCAGACACAGTGGTTGAACCCGATGACGATACTGTGGTTGATCCCGATTTAGAGCCTTATGACGAATCGGTTGAGAAACCACTGAAGGATTCAGAAAATTTTATTCCTGCAGAAGAGCTTTAGCGTAGTCATGCTTCTGGTAAAAATATAACTTGAATTGGAGATGATGATGGCATTTGATTCAGCAGTACCTGTGGAAGGCGTGGAAGAAAAATCTACTGTGGTGAAGAATGTAGATAAAGATACCAGGCAGCAAGAAGACGTAAAAGATAACTTGGGTAACATCGCGAAAAACTCTGCCATTGACCGGAGAACACCGCCGGATGTTGAGCCGGGGAAATTACCTGAAGATAAGAAATTCACTGAGAACTAAATGTGTTTTCGCCCTAATAAAATAGCCCTGCACGGGCTATTTTTTATTGTTCCGACAGGCTCAATTACCTGAACCCGCTCACATATTTTTATGCGAAACGGGCAATAAACTGTTCAATCTCGTCATTTAATTCAGCATACGCAGTGAGTCCGTGAATCCAGCGTTGAGGGATGGCGTCCACACCCAGTGAGGCACCCAGTATCGCACCAAGCACGGCACCACGGTGGCAGTTATCACCACCCACGTTTGTATTGGCTATCAATGCTTTTTCAAAATCATCATGGTAACGTGCGGCAAGGTAGAGCACTGCCGGAAACGATTGGTCTACATAGCAGGCAGGGCTGAGCATGCCGCCAATAATATCGCGATCCGGACTCTGGTTGGCGCGTACACGTGCAAGCACTTTTGCCGCCGGAAAACCTAGGCGATTCGCCGCCGCACAAGCCAGCTGTTCTGTCTCTGGCGCTGTGTCATGAAAAATATGAAACAGTAACTGGCTGAGTTCCAGCGTGTGTTTTTCTAACACTGATGAGCGGTGCGTCAGGCGTTGCTGGGTCAACGCTGCCTGATTGGAAGCTGCCAGGTCGCCCTCGCGTAAGGTCGCCATCATCACCAGAGGTAAACTGACCAGGCCACCGATAGAGGCTGTGTCATGCCCTTCTTTGCCGGCACAGTTTTCTGGCGCGACACCTTGTGCGTAGTTTGCAAAAAAATCACGATGGTACGATTCAGCATAGGTATCGTTGTGCCGGTCTGGCTCGGTCATAAAACTGATGTATTCACGCAAAAAGTCTGCCGGGTCGTGATGGCCGGTGGCGATCAGTGAGCGCATGAATACACGCGCACATAACAGGTTCAGGGTGTTATCACCTGCTTGCATGCCCTGGTGATAATGGCCGTTGGGTAACCCCCAAAACTGTTTTTTGCCTTTAAGAATCACGTTGCCGACGATGTCGCCTTCTTGTGTGCCACGGCCAGCTTTGGCTGTGTTAGCTAACGGCATGATCGAGTTTGGATGGTGTGACTTTGGCGCCTGGTAATCGCGGATTTGGTCGAAGTCTTGCCAGAGGGCAGCGATGTTGTAGTACCAATGTACTGGCATCGCTAATGCGTCTCCAATAAACATTCCCCATAGCGCGCCTCGCATACGGTCGGCTTTACTCAATGGTTGGGCGGGCATAAGATTATCCTGTTTTAATGGTTTGGCGGGCTGCATCCTTTAGAGGAGGCTGGCATGATGAGACGAAGTTCAACGGTCTATGCTGTCATCCATTTTTCAAGCCCAAAACGTAAAGTGAAAGAGGGGTTCAGCGGGATGCTCTTATGACTCAGTTTGAGTATGCTGTACCCGCCACATCTCTGCATAACGTTGACCCAGCATCAATAATGAAGCATGCGTACCGCGCTCAATGATTTGGCCATCTTCCATGACTAAAATCTGATGGGCATGCGTAATGGTAGACAGGCGATGGGCAATGATCAAGGTAGTCCGGTTTTTGGCCAGTGCATTCAACGCGTTTTGAATGGAGCGTTCGGTTTCAGAATCCAGCGCTGAAGTCGCTTCATCGAAAATGAGCATAGCAGGATTTTTCAGCAGCGTTCTTGCGATGGCCACCCGCTGTTTTTCACCGCCTGACAGCTTGAGCCCACGCTCTCCCACATCCGTGTCGTAACCTTTTGGTAAACGCGTAATAAGGTCATGGATTTGTGCAGACTGTGCCGCCGCTTCGATTTCAGCCTGAGTAGCGCCGGGCTTGCCATAGCCGATATTGAAACCAATGGTGTCGTTAAAGAGCACCGTATCCTGCGGCACGATTCCCACGGCTTTGCGCAGGCTATCTTGTTTGACGGTTTTAATCTCTTGCCCGTCAATATGAATCTCGCCCGATTGCACATCGTAAAAGCGGAATAGCAGGCGTGAAAGAGTGCTTTTACCTGCGCCGCTGTGTCCGACCACCGCCGTGGTTTGGCCAGGTAATATCTCAAATGACACGCCGTTCAGGATGCCACGGTCTGGTTCATAATAAAAACACACGTCTTTGAAACTGACATGCGGTCCTAACGCCGGAGAATGAATTTTCAATGCTTGTGCATCGGGCGCATCGGCAATTTCCTGGCCCGTTTCAAGCAGGTGAAACATGCGATCAATGTCTGTCAGCGATTGTTTCATCTCGCGGTAAAGCACCCCTAAAAAATTCAGTGGGATATATAACTGAATCATCAGCACATTAACCAGCACCAGGTCGCCGATAGTCATTTTGCCGCTGGCAACGCCTTGGCTTGCCAACGCTAAAATAAACACCAGGCCAATCACGATGATGGTTTGTTGACCCACGTTTAGAAAAGCCAGTGATTTTTGCGATTTGATGGCGGCATGCGCATATTTTTTCAGATTCTCACCATAACGCGCAGATTCAAAATGCTCGTTGCCAAAGTACTTCACGGTTTCATAATTAATCAATGAATCCACTGCGCTTTGACTGGCTTTAGAGTCCAGCGTATTCATTTCACGCCTGAAATGGGTGCGCCACTCGGTCACGATCACGGTAAAAACGATATAACAAAAAAGCGCAATAAACGTCACCACCACAAACCAGATGTCATAAGCGTATAAAAAATAGCCCAGCACCATGGCAAGCTCGATGAAGGTGGGGATAATGCTGTAAAGCGAAAAGGAGATTAACGATTGAATGCCACGGGTGCCTCGCTCAATGTCGCGTGTCATGCCCCCCGTTTGGCGCGACAAGTGAAACCGCAATGACAGGGCGTGCAGGTGGTCAAAGACTTGCAACCCTACCTGTCTCACTGCCTGCTCAGTCACCTTCGAGAAAATCAGCTCACGTAACTCAGCGAATAGTGAGGCTGACAGTCGCAACAACCCATAGCCCACGATCAGACTCACCGGCACCACCAGCAAGGCTTTTGCCGGGGTGCTGATGCTCATGGTGTCTACCAGCTTTTTTAGCATTATAGGTACACCCAGGTTGGCAGCTTTGGCGATGACCAGGCACAGCAAAGTAAAAAATATACGTGCCTTGTAAGCCCTTAAATAAGGCAACAAATGTTTAATGACCTGCCAATCCTGTGATTGGCGTTTTTCAACCGCCGGAGCGGGGTCACTTTTAGAGTGCTGCATAGGGCTGGCGAGTCTCTAAATGAAGATGATAAAAGCGGTGGGAGAGCTTCACGGAAATTTTGCTTAGCAGTGTTTGAGTTGCTGGTTTTTGCACTGTGTGGCCAGTTGTTTTGCAGAGGCGACCTGCTCTGGGGTCAGTTGCGCTAGCGTGTAATTCAGCATTTTGCTGTGTCGGTTAACCAGGTGCTTATCTTCGTTTTGTGTCGCCAGCATCAACCACATCGCAGCTTTGACGGGATCTTTTTCTACGCCTATCCCTTGCATGTAGATATTCGCCATGTAGCCCTGGGCTTCACTATTGTTGTTGCTGGCAGCCAGGCTTATCCATTTGAATGATGCCACCAGGTCTTGCGGGATCACATCGTCACGGAAATACAGCATGCCCAGGTTTAACTGCGATTTGACATGGCCTTGCTCTGCCGCTTGCTGGTAATACTGCGCTGCCCTGTCATAAGGGATGCTCTGGATTTCACGCCGGAACACCAGCGAGGCCAACATGTACTGCGCCTCGGCGTAATTCAGGTCAGCCGATTTTGTATACCATTTCACGGCTTCGTCCATGTTCTGCTTTACGCCGTCGCCATCGTGGTACATCAGGCCCAGGTTGTAGCAGGCCTTCGCATCGTTTTGATTGGCAAGGGATAAGTAAATGGCATGCGCCGCCGCGAAATCCTTTTGCGATAACTTTTGTTTGGCTTCTTCCAGCGTGTTAGCTTGCGCCATACAACAGACCAGCATCCCTACTATGAACAATCGCATTTGCAGCATATGGACCTCTCGGTGTTAAGTATTGATAGGGTTGCTGGATTGGTGGAAAAGTTTTAGCTACTTTTTGCCAAGGCTGCCTGCAAGCGCGAGAGCGCCGCCATCACATTGGCTTTCGGCGTGCCGATGTTCATGCGCATAAAGCCTTCGCCACCGCGCCCAAACATGGCGCCCGGGGATAAGCCCAGTTTGGCTTCTTCAATAAAAAAACGGTTTAACGCGGCATCATCCAGTGTTAGCTGACGGCAATCCAGCCACAGCAAATAAGTGGCTTGCGGGGGAATGACGCGGATGGCAGGTAGATGCTTGTTGATAAAAGCGATGGCCTCATCCCGCGTGTCCTGCAAATACGCGATTAACGCTTGTCGCCATTCACCACCTTCGCGATAGGCCGCTTCAAACGCGGCCATATTAAATGGATTGGTGACGGAAACGCCCATGTGTTGAAGATGTTTCTGGATGGCGCGCCGATGTGCCTCGTTAGGAATAATCAGGGCAGAAAGCCCCAGGCCGGGGATGTTAAAGGTTTTGCTGGGTGAAACGGCGGTGATGATGCGGTGCGATGCTTCTGAGGCTGAGGCTGAGGCTGAGGCTGAGTCCAGGCTCAGTTTGCTTAAAGGGATATGTTGCGCATCTGTGTATACCAGATCGGCATGAATCTCGTCGCTTAAAATGGTCAGGTCGTGTTTTTCAGCGATTGCCAGCAACGCGAGCAGTTCGTCTTTTTGCCAGACGCGGCCTACCGGATTATGCGGCGAGCAAAGCAGCAACAGCTCGGCCTCTTTTGCACATTCTTCCAGCTGGGCCAAATCCAGCTGGTAAGCAGGATTGCCATCATTTATTAGGCGCAGCGGGTTTTGAATTAAACGACGATGTTGATTGGTGACGGCAGTGAAAAAAGGGAAATACACCGGCGGCTGCACAATCACGCCAGCCTGTTCGGCAGTCAAGGCGGCCACCACCAGGTTTAACGAAGGTACTACGCCAGGTGTCAGCACAATCCACTCGCGTTTCACTTGCCAGTCATGGGTATTCAGCAACCAATCGATCATTGCCTGGTACAGGCTTTCCGGCGCCATTGAATAACCAAACACCGGATGGCTGGCGCGGGTTTGCAGTGCTTTGCTGATGGTTTCCGGCACTGCGAAATCCATATCGGCTACCCACATCGGCAGCACGTCATCGGTGCCGAAGGTGGCTGGCCTGCCATCGTACTTGAGTGACTCAGTACCTTCACGGGCTATCGGCTGATCAAATAACCCGCTCAACGGATGCGTTCCCATAGCGTCACTTCCGACAGCGTGTGCTGGAATTTGTGATTGGTTTCACGAATCACAAACGGGATATCAGCCGGAGGCTGCATCAGGGTAAAGTGCTCGCCCAGTATGGCTTTCAGGCCATCTAATGTAGTCACGTTTTCACCATCTTTTTTATAGCCGCCTATCCATTCCTCGCGTGGCGTGTGTTCTTCCAGCCAGGTATAGGGCGAGCTGAGCATCAACACGCCACCGATATTCAGGCGCTCATGAATGGCACTCAGGAATTGACGCGGGCTGTAGAGCCTGTCTATCAGGTTTGCCGCGAGAATAAAATCGTAACCGGTAAATTGGGGCTTGAGGTTACAGGCATCTCCCTGCCAGAACTCAACCTTTTCTACCACCTCATTCAAACCCAGCGCAGCCAGGTTACGTTCCTGGTAACTGACCAGGTCACCTTCGGTGATCATGGTGTACCGCAACACCCCTTGCTGCGCCAGCTTCAGGGCCAGGCCGATAAACCGGGCAGAAAAATCAATGCCGGTGACGTGGTCAAAATGCCTGGCTAACTCGAAGGTGGCGCGCCCGGTGGCACAGCCTAAATCCAGTGCCTTTGCAGCGGGTCTGGATTGCAAGTGTTGTACCGCATAATCACTGAGTGCCTTGGAAAAGTTGGGGACGCCAAAATAGCTATCACCGTAATGAAACTCGGCATACTCCGACAGCAGTTTGTCGGACTCGTAGTGCGAGGCATTTTCTTCAATCGGGGTATCGGTCACGATATAGCGGAATCCTGCATGTTGGAAAAAATGGCGCCTGAACGCATAACGGGCACTTTTCAGTGCCTCGTTGCCGGTTGAAATCCATGAGCCACCCTTGATCAGATTATGGCGGCCATCAAAGGTCGGGGTCGTGAAATCATCGTACAAAGGATGCACTTGAAAGCCGTCAAACGGGAAAATAGGCGTTTCAGTCCATTGCCAGACATTGCCGACCACATCGAACAACTCGCCGTGTGCAAACTGGTTCACCGGGCAGGAAGACGCAAAGTGATCGAGGAACAGGTTGGCATTTGTGCTACCTGCTACTTTTTCATCTGACAAACCGGCATGTTCATAGAGACTATACCACTCATGCTCGGTAGGCATGCGTACCGGTTTGCCCGTTTGTGCCGAGAGCCAGTGACAGTAGGCTTTTGCCTCGTGGTAATTGACTTCAACCGGCCAGCTCCACGGCATATCGATCTCTTCGGTCATTAACCGCAGTTTCCAGCTATCGCCCTGTTTTACCCAGAATGTCGGATGTTCGGCCTGCGCAAACCGGCGCCAGGCCAAGCCTTCTTCCAGCCAGTATTCATCCTTCTGGTATCCACCCGCTTCAACAAAGCTTAAAAACTCAGCATTCGACGTCAGGTATTTTGCGGCCTGAAAGGCGGGGCTATGCGCTTTGAACTGGCCGTATTCGTTATCCCAGCCGTAATAATCGGTGGATTTGGTGAGCTGTATATCCCTGGCCGGAATGTCTACCAGGCTATTGGTTGGCGCAGGCACATCCAGCGTACAGTGCGCCCAGTCCGGATGTTGTTTGACGTACTGCAATGCGTGTTGCCGGATCAATACCGAGCTGGTTTCCAGATGGATGCGCTCATGCTCTATGCCCATCAGGATGGGCCACCAGGGGCTATCCCAATCAATCGGCAGATTAAACGGCAGCGTACTGATCAGCGCATCCACCACCCGACGCACGCTGGCACGGTAGGCTTTGACCTCGGCCGGAGTAGGCCAGGTGTAGTTCATCTCGTTGACATCATCCCAACCCATTTCATCCACGCCTACCGCAAACATGGACTCGAATTGCGGATTCACACGTTGAGCGATTAAGCCTGCGAGGATGAGCTTATTGACGAGAAAAGTATTGGTATGACCGTAATAAAAAATAAGCGGATGTCTTAAAGGATTGGGCTTGACGTAATATGCCTCGTCACTGGTTAACACCTCAAATAATGCTTCATAGACATCCGCAGTTTCATGAAAATAACGGCGTATATCCTCACGGGTGACGAATGTATTCTTGTTGTGTATCGGAATGCTACGATGGGGTTGCTTGTTCATGTTTTTGTAATGATCAGGTTAATTGGTAGCGCCAATAAATACGTTTCAGAAATATACTTTTTTTAAGAATACTTTAAGTATACGTTTTCAAGTTAAAGCGCACTAAAGCGGGCGCCCGGGCAGCGAGGGCGGGCAAGCATGATGGCTACGCCTGGCTGAAGACTCTACTTTGTTCGGTGTTCCACCGGATTAGTTCATTCAATACCGCTGCAATAATGATTATCGAGCATGATGCCTTTCATATTCAGGCAATTTCTTGAGCTGGTAGGTCATTCGCAGACATAGTTTTTTATTTCTTGTGCAACCTGGCATTCAACTGGTCTATCACTTCTGCCCAGTCGGCATCTTTCAAAATCTCTTCGCGTAAAAATGCGGCTTGTGCCGGTGTCCAGTAAGGCGCTTCAGCCAGTGTGAGATAGCCTGCCAGATGGCTATGGGTTTGGATAAAGGTTTCGATCTCCTGATCGCTGGCGGGTAAACCGAGCTGGGCGAAAAGATTGTTGAGGGTATGTTGTGTAGGTTCCATTGTTTAATTCCTTTAGTGGTTATCTTTATTGTGATGCCAATATGATGATGTCAGGCCCTGCAGAGTCTGTGACATATAAGGCAGTAGAGAATTCCTACATTCTATTAAGTAAACGCTGATGGAGAGGTTTCACGGCCACGACCATACTTTAACCTCAAATTGTTTAAATCTATTCAGGAGACAGGAAAATGATTGATAACAATGATGTGATTGCCATATTGAATGAATTGATCGAAACATCCAGGGACGGTGAAGAAGGGTTCCGCAGTGCTGCCGAGCACGTTAAGGATGACCGTCTGAAGGATTTTTTCTTGCGTCGTTCAAAAGATGTGGGTATGAGTGTGCGTGAATTACAGGACTTGGTGCGCTCTTTAGGCGGCGAGCCTGCCGACTCGACATCGATTGGCGGCACGTTACACCGGCGCTGGATGGAGTTTAAGACCGCGCTGACCACACAGGATACCCTGACTGTGCTCAATGAAACCGAGCGTGGTGAAGATGCCGCCCTGGCATCGTACCGTGGGGTGCTGGAAATGGATCTGCCCGGTGATATCCGGGCGATTGTGTTGCGCCAGATGGATGGTTTGAAACGCAACCGTGATTTAGTGAAGCAATTGCGTGAAGTCTTTGAGACTGAAGCAGCTGTTCATTAACTTTTCCGGGCATGTATGCCCGGATGATTAAAGGAGAAAACGATGAATACGAGCCAGATTGTTCCAGAAATGCCAGTTGTCTGTTCGCAAGGCGGCCAGTTTGCTACTGTGGACCACATGGAGGGGACTGATTCCATCAAGCTTAAAAAAGATGAGCGTGGCCAGCACCATTACATTCCCACCAGCTGGGTAACTGGCATTGAAAATGGCAAGGTGGTGGTCGACCGTCCTGGTGAAGAAGCCATGGAGGACTGGACTGAATCGCCCACACATTAATGAATCACTGATTCCAGCAAGCCAAGATCAAAAGACCCGGAGCGCAGGTTCCGGGTCTTTTTGTTTTGCGGCTTGCTGCTGCGCCGTTTAGCATGGGCTGACTAAGCGTCTTTTTTCATGATCCCAAATACAGGTTTGACACTGATGCCGTGCACCAGGATGGAGAGCGCCACTACAATCAGTGTCAGTTGCGTTAAATCCCTGGCAAGGGGTGGCTGCAGACCATGCTGCAGCGCATACATCAGGTAAAAAATAGACCCTATCCCGCGTACGCCAAACCATCCCACGGTGCCCTGGATCCGCCACGGCGTATGGGTGCCCAGGGAGCCGATCAATACACTGACAGGGCGAGCGATCACGAAAATAAACATAGCCAGGCTGATGGTGCGCCAGTTCCAGAATTCCAGTAACAGCATGCCTCCCACCAGCAGGACCAGCATCAGCTCCGATAGTCTTTCCAGGTGCTCCTTGAACACCAGGGCTTCTGCACTGACAATCGCGGGGACGTTAGTGTCGTCCAGTTCAGTAGTGGGTTCTTCCACCCCGGCACCCAGTTGTTCGGGTTTTACCCCAATGTCTTTTGCAAGTTTGAGTTCGGTATGCCTGAGGGCTACAGCTGCAAAAAATACTGCCAGGAATCCCCATGCACTAACCAGTAAGCACAGGCCATATACCAAGGCGATCAGGCCTAGCGCGACCAGGTCATCCAGCACATCATGCTTGTGCTCCTGGCCTCTCAGCTTCCATACAGTGATGCCTGTCAGCACCCCTCCGGCGATGCCTATCACCACGGCGGCGCTTGTGCTCCAGATAACATCCTTGAGCAGCCATAACCAGCCGAAATCGCCTAGCTGATGCAGGCCCAACAAGCCTAAGCCCAGCATGACGAAAGGAAAGGCCGTGCCGTCGTTAATACCGGCTTCACAGGTTAAGGTGAACCTGAGCTGATCACGGTCGCCCGGGTAACGGGATTGTGCATCCGTTGCCAGCACCGGGTCTGTAGACGCCAGCATGGCTCCCAGTAGCACGCCGGCCCCGATCGGCAAATGAAGTACCAGCACTGAGAACACAGCGATCAGCCCAATGGTAATAACCATGGACAGCGATGCCAGCTGTAACGGCAATCGCCATTTCTTGAACCTGAAAGGCACGGGCATCTTCACCCCGGCTGAAAATAAGGAGATGAGGACTGCTATTTCCGTCAGCACTTCCAGCAAGGCGGATTGCTTGATGGGGTCAAAATAAAACAGGTGTAATACGGAAGGCCCGAGCAGGAAGCCAATGGCGAGATAGACTATGGCCGGTGTAATGGGAAACTTCTGCAAGGAGGTTTTGCTTAAGCCCCTGCTTAACATTAGAAGTCCGATGAGTAAGTACCACAGGGGATAGGTCATCTTCGTCCTAAGTTTATAGTTAAGTCGCGTTGTTTATTGGAGTCACTATCAGTGTAATGCGTGTTGTGGACTATGGATAGCAAATGTGTAACCACTTAGAAACGATAGCATTTTTACAGATCAACATTGCACCGTTGAATGCGGGGATGCAATGAATATATCAGCAGGATAGTGATGTAGATTAAAGGGATGTGAACAGTGCGGTAATCAGCGTTGCGCTGATTGAATTGTCAGATAAATCCCAGTCAGGAGTGGCTGCTCTGCCACGAAGATTGCCGTCACCAGCGCATCCCATATTGAGGGATGCCTGGTACGGATTCTTGAAGTCACTTTTAAAGCGGGCAGGTTTTTACCAGCGTAAACTGCGATTGCCTACCCAGGCCATGATCGCGGTGGGCACCAGCATGCCAAGCACATACCAGACCGCCAGGAAAGGGGCGGCCATTTCAGGGCAGTGCAGGGCATAGACGCTTGCACCGACGCCACCCGCTAACCAGCCGGCAATCGCTCCGCTCAACATGGGTTGTGTGGGCGCCAGGTTGCGTAGAGCGAAAAGGGTGGCAACTGCGGTCGGCACTGCTAAAAACGCAATATTCTTGATGCATACGCGCCAGGTTTTGCCCCATAGCATTTCTGAATGCTGGCTGGGGTCAGCGTTGACCCAGGTCCAGATTGCCCATACCCATAAAACCGCAATCGGGATAAGCAACACCCAATAATCTATCCTCGGAAGTTTGCCAGGATGCGCCAGCGCGAAAACAAATACCAGCCCTAGCACGACATTGGCGAGCGGGACACCTAATTTCATCCAGAAAGGGAAAGTGCTGCTGACCTCTTTAATATCAGGGCGTATGCCATAGAAGGTGAGTAACAATATGAAGGAGATGGCTACGCCTGTCAGCAAGGCTTTGCTGATGAGTTTTTCAGGCACGTGTGGCTGTACGGGTTCAACCCCGGTGGCGAGCATTGTGATTAATTCATCGGTTTTCATGCTTGTTCCTTCCACATTTTTGCCAGCGTCTTCATGCCACGGTGCACACTCACTTTGATCGCCGACACTGACATGCCGGTGATTGCGGCAGTCTCTGCGACGGACAGGCCATCAAGCTTGGTGTGCTGTATGGATAAACGCTGGTTTTCTGGTAATGTTTCTAGCAACTTGTCTAAATCCTTTTTTGAGTCATTCGCATCTTGATCGCTGATGGCAAGCCATTCAACTTCATCATCAAACGGGTCGTTCAACGCCTCGTGCTGCGAGCGTCGACGCAAACAGTCGATCATTTTGTAGCGAGCCACGGCATACAGCCACGGCGTAAAAGGTTCTTCGCGGCGATAGGTATGGCGCTTGGTGTGAATGGCGAGCAATGTCTCCTGCACCAGATCCTCTACCTCATCGGGCACGCGCACCAGCCTGCGCCTGAGGTAGGCTCTTATCAAGCCGCTGGTTTGCTGGAGCAAAAGCTGGTAAGACGCTGCATGCCCGTCTAACGCCATTAACATCAAATGCCGCAATTCTTCTTCTATCATTGGTTATTAATTCGCTTTATTGAGAAAAAGGTTACACAGACATGAATAAATAAATTTTTATCAGGTAGTGTAACCATATTGCTAATGGCCCCGTATTAGCAAGTGAACATTGTGAAAAATGACTGTTTCATTCAAGCAATGCTTATCAACTTAATTGGAGACTTAACATGAATATCAAACAGTTAGCTGCATTAGCCACCACCATTATTGCCACCAGTGCATTCGCAGGCAGCCCGCCAGAAAAAAAATGCAGTGCTGGCACATGTAGTAAAAAAGAGATGTCTTCAGACAAAAAAGCAGAATCTTCATGTTCCAAAAAAGACGCAGGCGAGCACAAAGACAAAGAGTCATCATGCTCTAAAAAAGAATCCAGTTGTTCCAAGAAATAATGATCACGCAATAAGCGTGATTACTGAAATAAGGGTTATCACCATGGCTGGGCTGGGTTACCGACAAGAAATGGCAGAGTGGGAAATGTCGACGGTGGCGGCTGACTTTTTTGAAGTCGCCCCCGAGAACTGGATTCGACGCGACAGAACCCCACTGCATCAGCTATTAGCGTCGGGTCGCCCGATCCAGCTACATGGTGTGTCCCTCAGCCTGGGTGGGCAAGCGCCTGTCCAGCACGCATTTTTGAAGTCGGTGCGCGAGCTTATGCAGGATCTTGATATTGAACATTATTCTGACCACCTGGCTGCCAGTGGCGATGCGCATCAGCTGTACGATCTGTTTCCTATCCCGTTTACCAACAGTGAAGTCATCCGTATTAGTGACCGTATCAAGCAGGTGCAGGATGTACTGGGAATCAGGATCGCGGTAGAAAACACCACTTATTACACCAACCTTGCGGAAATGAGCGAGGCTGAGTTCCTGATGCAGGTGGTGGAACGTGCCGATTGCAATATATTGCTGGATATCAATAATATTGCGGTGAACCACAAAAACCATCAGCTGTTAGGCGTGCATGACTTTGTTTCGCAACTCGACATGCAACGCGTGACTTATATGCATGTGGCTGGCCACGAGTTTGATGAGCGCTTCGGGCTGTATATTGATACACATAGCCAGGGCGTGGAGGCCGGCACCCGTGAAGTGGCGATGGCTTTGCACCAGCAATACCAGATCCCCGTGCTACTGGAATGGGATAACGATATCCCTTCAATTACTCACATCAACCAAGAGCTGGCATGCCTGAAGACTTCTACAGCTATATAAGGGGCGAAACCGATGTGGTGCCAGCCGGCTATGCAGAACCCGGCATGCGTGCCTATCGCTACCTGGTTTACCTGGGCGCCAGTCAGATGGTGGAAGCGCATTTCCCTGAAATCCGGCAGCAGATGGGCGAACCGGCCTGGAAAGAATTAATACAGGCATTTGTACGCCAGTCAGCCTGGACCTCACATTTTTATGGAGATTTAAAAGATGAATTCCTTGCATTTATTGCACGCGAAGCTGATAGCAGCGATTCGTGACCTTGGCTTGCTGGCACTCAGGATCTTTGCTGGCCAGGAGTTTCTGGTGGCCGGTTACACCAAGTTAAGTGGCGGTATTCATGCGCCGGAATGGTTTAGTGGACTGCAATTTCCTTTCCCGCTAGGGTTGCTTGGCGCGGACTTGAACTGGGTGATGGCTGGCACAGGGGAAATTGTATTTGGCCTGGCATTGCTGGTCGGGTTGTATGGCCGTTTGGCTGCGCTGGGCTTGCTGTTTATCACCTATGTCGCGATCTACACCGTGCATTTTGATTTGGGCTGGTCTGGATGGAACCAGATCGATACCGAGGCAGGCCTAGGCTTTAAAGTGCCGCTGATGCTGGGGCTGATGCTGTTCACGATTGTGACGCAGGGTAGTGGGCGTTATAGCATTACGAAGTGAGATCGTTCGTCAGGATTTTGGAGTAGTGGTGGAGCGATTGCGAGCAACGCACGGCGACGCAATCCGTTCACGCAGACCTTTCTTCCGTGAATCCGTAAAAACTGAACCCCACGGAAATGACTTTCTTCGGGGTGTGTTATGAATAAAATCCTGCTGGGTGAAGACATCGTATTCAAAACATGAGTATTTACGCAGGTTGAAATATTTGCATTAGCCACCCAAAGCCGGGGTGATGGTCAGCCTGACGCTGACAAAAAAATCAGCAATTTTCTGATAATCCTGCCAGGCGCTATTCTCTATGATTTAACCATCTATTTGATAAGGAGAGTGAGATGGCAATCAACCTTGTTAGCATGAATGAAGAAGCATCCGGCTACACTGACTATGAATATTTAGCTGGCGATGCCTACAGTAACTCCACTTCGGAAACACTCATCCATATTCCAGAAATGAGAGACGAATTCAGGGAAGAGCTTCAGGGTCGACCTAATCTGGAACTATGAATAGAAAAAAGCCGCTAGATGCGGCTTTTTTGTAGTTATTTTTACAATAATTCTTCTACGTGTTTCTGGATATTGGAAGCGATTTTTGCGGTGGGCAGGTCATTTGCATCACTGCCAAACGGGTCTTCGATCTCTTCGGCAATCAGTTCCAGGCTGGCGAGTACATAGAAAATGAAGACCACTACCGGCACCACGTAATAGCCCAGGTTAAACACAAACCCAAACGGCAAAGTCATCACATAAAAGAAAATGAATTTCTTGATAAAAGCGCTGTAAGAATACGGGATAGGCGTATTTTTAATGCGTTCGCACGCACCACATATATCGGTAAAAGATTGCAGCTCGGCGTTAATGATATAGAACTGGTGCCCGCTGATTTTTCCGGTGGTATAGAGTTCATTGGCTTTTTGGAATAGATGTTGTGCAATCTGGTTCGGGTGATGTTCGTGGTGATCGATTTCCAGATCCAGCCCTTCAAACAGCATTTTGCTCACTTCTTCATTCATTAAATGCTGAGAAAGCACCGAGGCATAAGTCGGGATGATTTTCCTGAAAAAATCGCGGTCTGATTCATCGGATAAATAAGCCGAAAGCTTGATCGCCAGGTTGCGGCTATTATTCACCAATGCCCCCCACAACTTCCTGCCTTCCCACCAGCGGTCATACGCGGTGTTGGTTCTGTAAGCCAGTAATAATGACAATACAAACCCGACCGTGGTGTGGATTAACGACAGGTTTTTAACATGGCTGCTGTCGGATAACTTCAAATATTGCAATTCAAGGTAGGCAATCCCGGCGGCGTAAATCCCGATAAACACCATCATGGGAAACAGACGCCGGAAGGTGTCTGACTCATGAAAGCGGAAGATGAAAATAATCCAGTCTTTTGGGTTGTATTGAATCATGGTGGAAGGTTGGTTTTGTAATGGGTCGAGTTTAGCATGGAGGCGCAGACATGGTTAAACAAGCGCCAGCAAAAGGGCAGGCTAAACAGGATGGTATTGTGTCTCGCCCGTTTCAATTGCATAATTCAGCCATGTTGATTGTATTTTCCTGCTTGATTTAAATGTTTGGCGATGTAGTTGTGCATCGCTCCCATTACATTTGACGCCAGCCAGTCCAGCTTCGATTGGCGCGTCATCTATTGACAGGAAACCATATGACTCACTCACCTCTCCTGATTTCAGGAGCTTCTGGCCGTCTGGGCCAAGCTGTAGTGCAAACACTTCTAAAGCAAAAAATTCATCAGCAGCGACCGTTGATTCTCACAACGCGTACCCCTGAGAAGCTGGCGATGTATCAACAACCGGGTGTGGAGATCCGGCAGGCGAATTTTGATGAACCGGCTGAGCTTGCCAGTGCATTTCGTAGTGCCAAACGCATGCTGCTTATTAGTACCAATCTGCTGGATGGCACGGGCAAGCGCGTAGAGCAGCATCGCCATGCTATTGACGCCGCCAGGCATGCTGGCACAGAGCAGGTTGTCTATACCTCCTTCATCCAACCATTGCATGGCTTGCCGATGCCGCCTGCCAGGGATCATTTAGCTACTGAAGCACTGATACAACAAAGTACGATGCGCTATACGATTTTGCGAAATGCGTTTTACTACGACATGCTTATGCCCCAGATCAGAGAGGCAATTGAAACGGGTACGGTTTCTTCAGTCTCTGGTAACGCCGCCATCGCCTATATCGCACGTGAAGATTGCGCCAAAGCGGCGGCACAAGCCTTGATTACTGAAAGCAAGGACATGACTTTCACGTTGACCGGGCAAACCCTCAATTTGCGGACGTTTGCCAGCAGGCTCGGTTCGTTGTTGAATAAACCGGTTACCTATCAGGCGATCAATGGGGAGCAAAAGCTTGAACAATACGGTAAGGCTGGCTTGCCACATGCGGTAGCAAAATTGCTGGTAGAGATCGATCAAGCCCTGTTGCAGGGGGCGATGGATATTCAAACGGCAGATTTCAAGCGATTGACTGGTTTAGAGCCTGCGTCCCCGGAAGACTTTATCAGACAACAGCTAGCGCTGGATGAATGGCAGTGACCAACCGTTTGCATTCACTAAACACCCGCCAGTGCAGATTGGCGGGTGTTTAATCATTTGATGATAATGTGCGATACCTGACGGGGTCGTGTGCGTTTAAAAATGCGACAAAGTCATCTGGCGAGAGTGCTTTGGCAAACAGATAGCCCTGCAGCATATCCGCCCCTAATTCACGGCAGAGGCGGGCTTGTGCGACGGTTTCTATGCCTTCTACCACCACATCGAGATCCAGGCTTTTTGCCATGACAATCAGGGCTTTCAATATACGGCTGTCAGCTTCGCTTTCCGGTACATTTTGCACAAATGAGCGGTCCACTTTCAGGATGGAAGCGGGCAGGCGCTTGAGGTAAGACATGGAAGAGTATCCGATACCAAAATCGTCGAGGGCGATCTTCACGCCCAGGGACTTGAGGTTATTGAGGATGGCCGATGTTTTCTCGAAGTCTGATACGAGTACACTTTCCGTGACTTCTATCGACAGGCAGCCGCCACTCAGGCCTGCGGCTGCCAGGTCGTGTTGAATGTCGTTGAACATGCTTTCGCGTTGCAACAGTTGCTCACTGGCGTTGACCGCTAATACAAACTGGTCATCGACATGGCCTTCTTTACGCCATTGGGCAAGCTGCAGGCATGCCAGTTGCCTGTTCTGGGTGTCAATGGCGGCAAGGAAGCCGAGTTCTTCAACGGTATCTATAAATTCGATGGGAGGTAGCAGTCCTTTAACCGGATGTTTCCAGCGCATCAGCATCTCGGCGCCGCATACCTGGAAGGTCTTGGCATTGATGACCGGTTGGTAGTGTTGAACCAGCTGGTTTTGCAAACGCTGGGAGCGTAACTCTCCCTCGAGCATGATCCGGTGCAGTATCTGGTCTTGAAGGTCTTCGCTATAGAAATGAAAACCGTTGCGGCCTTCACGCTTGACCTGGTACATGGCCAGGTCCGCCCGTTTTTGCATATCCTCAGCGTTAGTCGCACACCTGGGATAGGTTGCAATCCCTATGCTGCAGGTGACAAAGTGTTCAGTATTGTTCAGCGGAATCGGTTCACGTATGCTCTCAAGCACTCGTTGTGCAAGGGCGCCCACCGAGGTTTCGGTATCCAGATCGTGCACGACAATGGCAAACTCGTCGCCCCCCAGGCGGCAGACTACATCACCTTCACGCACCACGGTCAGTAAACGCTGTGCAATCTGCTGGAGTAACTGGTCTCCCGAGTCATGACCCTGACTGTCGTTGATCAGTTTGAAATTGTCGATATCCAGGTAGATCAGGCCGAGCTGGAAATTGAGGCGCTGAGCACGCTGGATGGCGCCTCGCAGGTGTTCCTCAAAGTAGTAGCGGTTGGATAACCCGGTCATGGGATCATTTTCCGCCAGGTATTTGAGACGCTTATGCGTATCAATCAGCTTGCTGGTGAGCTCGTGCCGCGCCTTTGCATGCAGAAGTGCCTTGGTCAGGTGGCGTTCTGAAAGTTCTTTTTTCAGCAAAAAATCCTGGGCGCCCGCGAAAATGCAGTTTCTCTCTATGATCTCATTGTCTTCCATGCCGGTGAGTATCACCACGGCAGCATGTTTTTCAGCGTGCTGCGTGAGCTTGCTTAAGACATCCAAGCACTCCATGTCAGGCAGGCGGTAATCCAGAAGGACGATATCAAATGTATGTTCATCATACAGTTTGAGAGCCCTGACGGCATTATTGGCCTGCACAATGTCTTTGACCAGCCTGGGATTTTGCAAAACCCGGATAACAGCCATCCGGTCCAGTTCATCGTCATCCACGAGTAGCAATCGCATCTTTATTCCTTTGTGACGGGTAGTTCTACCAGCCGCCAGTAATGCTCGATAAACCCGATCACCTCCATGAAGTCACGGTCCATGTGCTGCTTGAATACGTAGCCTGCAACGTGTTTGCGATAGGCGGCCACCAGATCTTCATCTGATTTCGATGTGGTCAGAACAAATACCACGGCATGTGTCAGCTGCGGATCTGTACGCAGCATTTTTAAAAATTCAAGCCCACTCATGCGCGGCATATTGAGGTCGAGCAAGATAATATAAGGTTGGGGGACCGCACCACTGCGTAACAAATCCAGCGCTTCCCGACCATCACGTGCACGCAGCACGGTGTTGAGTAGTCGCATTTTGCGTAAGGCACGCTCGAGTGCGATCGCGTCGATGTCGTCATCGTCAACAATCAGCAGGGTGACTTCTTTATAGTTTTGCTTCGGCAGAATTTGCACGGTTCAGCCTCTCTTCAATGTTGATTGGCCAGGTAAAACGGATAGCGCTGCCACGAATACCATCTGACTCAATGCTGGTGCTGCCGCCATAGGCTTCGACTATCTTTTTTACCAGCGCCAGCCCCATACCGCTGCCTTCGACTTCATCGCGCGGCCGCAAGGTTTGAAACATGATGTATACACGCTCCTGGTACTCTGGCGAAATGCCCGGCCCATCGTCAGCCACGCTGAATTCATAGTAATGCTTACTGGCTACCCGCCAGCTAAGTTTGATCCGGCCTGCAGGTTTATCATGATGTTTGATTGCATTGCTGAACAGGTTGCGCAGGACTTGTTCCAGTGGTGTGGTCAGTGTGTTGAAGGTTGGCAGGTCGGCAGCCACTTCCAGCGTGAAGCCTTCCGGAGGTGTTTGCATCTCAAAAATATTTTGCGCCCATTTTCCGAGATCCACCTGACTGACACTGCCTTCCAGGCGGCCGGCGCGGGAGTAGGCCAGCAAGTCGTCAAGCAGGCGTTCCATCCTGCGCAGGCGGCCACGCAGCAGGTTCATATGCTGTGGGATTGCCTCGGTGTGACCGTTGTTAAGGTCCTCTTCAATCCAGTGCGAAATCTGGAAAATGCCGCGCAACGGCGACTTCAGGTCATGCGAGGCGACATAGGCAAAAGTCGCCAGTTCTTTATTGCTGCGTTCAAGTTCATCCCTGTGCTCAGCGAGTTTGATGCTGGCTTTGACGCGGGCTGAAATGTCGGTGATGGCGGAAAGCACTTTGACGCCATCATCGGTTTCAATCGGGTTAAGGCCTACTTCGACAGGGAATTCACTGCCGTCCTTGCGGCGGGCAAACAGATCGCGGCCAGTTCCCATGGCGCGTGGACTCAGCTCGGAAAAAAAGGAATCCCGGTGTTGCGGATGCTGGTGGCGGAAACGCTCCGGCAGCAGGATGTCGATGGGCTGGCCCAGTAGTCCCGCCCGGCTGTAACCAAAGATTGTCTCGGCCTGGGTATTGACCATTTCAATGATGCCGCGCTTGTTCACCATGACCATGACATTGGGTGCAGCTTCAACTACCTGGCGGAAACGCTCTTCCAGGCGCTTGCGGGCAGAAATATCCGTGATAGCTGACAAGACTTTGACACCATCATCGGTTTCAATCGGATTGATACCAACCTCTACGGGAAACTCACTGCCGTCCTTGCGGCGGCCAAACAGGTCCCTGCCGGTTCCCATGGCGCGCGGACTGAGGTCAGAAAAAAAGGAATCACGGTGTTGCGGGTGCTGGTGGCGGAAGCGTTCTGGTAACAGGATATCAATGAGCTGACCCAGCAATTCGTCACGGCTATAGCCAAAAATGAGTTCGGTCTGGGTATTCACCATTTCGATGATGCCCCGTTTGTTGACCATGACCATGGCTGTGGGCGCGGCTTCAACTACCTGGCGAAAGCGCAAATTGGCACGCTCGATGTCGCCGATGTCATCATGCATCTACAGCCCCCTTTGGTGTCACAAATTTGTCGGGTGAGCAGCCCTGATGCAATGTGGTCGCACCAGGACAAGCTTTTTGCAATTTCCTGACTAAGTTCTTGTTTACTGCTTAACGTTATTAAGTGTCCGGTTGCGTGACAAATGCTGCTAGAACGGCTGCTTCAGCAATGGCTGCTCCATCCTGGCAAACGTGACTGCGACTGAGGTGAACCTCAGTGGTTCTATATACATATTTATGCCAATTCTATCTATTTTTTTAAAAATTACCACAACGAGATGATCCGTTTGTAGCAGGGATAACCTCTGCCATTCATATTGTTTTTCTGACAATCGCTTGCAGATGCGGATATCAGGATATGTTTGTCAGGGTGTAAGTAAAATTGCTGGTTTTCTTTGAATGATAACGGGCCCGCAAATCGCAAGCGGTTGAACTTAATACTGGCGACGACATACCAACCTTGATGGCTAAGCAAATTTTGATTGGTATCTCAGGCTGGCGTTATCCGCCATGGCGCCAGGTCTTTTACCCTAAAGGCCTGATTCAAAAGCGTGAGCTTGAGTTTGCTTCGCAGGCGTTGCCAACCATCGAGCTCAATGGCTCTTTTTATGCCTTGCAACGGCCAAGTAGTTACCTGAGCTGGTATGAGCAAACACCGCCAGATTTTGTATTCAGCATTAAAGCCACGCGCTACATTACCCATATATTACGGCTGGAAAATATTGAAACAGCCTTGGCGAATTTTTTTGCCTCGGGCCTGCTGGCGCTCAAGGAAAAGCTGGGACCTGTCTTGTGGCAGTTTCCGCCGAGCTTCAGGTTCGATGCAGCTCTGTTCGAAAATTTTTTGAAGCAGTTACCGCATGACACAGAAGCCGCTGCCAAGCTGGCTGAAAAGCGTGATGCCACTATGCACAATCGTGAATTTATCAAAGCCGATCAAAAACGTGCGTTGCGGCATGCGGTAGAAATCCGCAACAAGAGTTTCGAGGTTCCCGAATTTATAACATTGCTGCGCAAATATAACGTGGCACTGGTGATTGCAGATACGGCAGGCAAGTGGCCGGATAATCAAGATATCACCGCCGATTTCACTTACTTAAGGTTGCATGGCGCAGAAGAGCTGTATGCCAGTGGTTACACCGATAAGGCACTCGATCACTGGGCTGCGCGCATCGATGCCTGGAGTAAAGGCAGCCAGCCGGAAGATGCGAAACTGGTTTCTGAAGAGGCTCCGACACAACGCAAATCACGCGATGTGTATTGCTATTTTGATAATGATATCAAAGTGAAAGCGCCGTTTGATGCACGCAAGCTGTTAAGGCGGCTGGAACTGGAATCCGGGTTGCGTGAACTGGATTGGTCACACGCGGATGAGCCTGGCGAATTGAATCCCACCAAAGCCCGGGGGAAAGCAAAACCGGCAAAGTAACCCGCTTTACGGAATGCCGATAATCTTCAAATACTCTTCCAATGTCAGGGTCAATTCTTGCAACGAGCTATTTACTTCATCCAGATGCTGGTTGCCATTCAAATGTAATTTTTCGAGTAATGCTTTGTGTTTTTCCACCGCATCTAAATGCGCTTCCAGTTTGGCTTCTTTTAACGCTGTGGTCATGATGTTTCTCCTTCAGGAAGTTACCTATAGGTTGGAGCAGTTGATCGCAGTTAAAGTTTGAGTCGCTTAATAATTCCGTTTGTAAATTCATGTATATTGAGCATTGTTTGGCAGTTCTCTGTTAAACGTCTCTGGGTTATTAATTATCTAAAAAAATAAGAAAGATAATATGAAAAACAAAACGTTATTAGTTACTTTAAGCGCTTTTCTGGTCGTTGGTTGTGCTTCAGTGCCGATGGAATCTTCACAAAAAACAAGTGATGCCAAAAAATTCCAGCCACCAGCAGATGGCAAGTCCGGTCTCTACGTATATCGCTATGGTTCGTTTGGCGGCGCTTTGAAGAAGGATGTCTGGGTGGATGGGAAATGTTTGGGCGAAACAGCGCCTAACGTATTTTTCTTCCAGGAAGTAAGTGCAAACCAGGAACATAAGATTTCAACTGAATCCGAATTTTCACCTAACGATTTATTGCTTAAAACCGAAAGTGGAAAAAATTACTTCATCCAGCAATATATTAAGTTTGGCGTCGCAGTTGGTGGTGCAGGGTTGAAACTGGTAGATGAAACTGAGGGACAGAAACAAATATCTGGTTTGGGTTTGGCAAGCCAAGGACATTGCAGTCAGTAATCGCATTAAGCCTAACAAAAAAGCCGCTAAGTGCGGCTTTCTTGTTAACAAGCTTTCAATGTTTTTGAAGATGTCGTTTGTTTATTTATCCTGCGAATAAATCAGGCATGTATAGGCGCCAATGGTGATTGGCGCTGAGTAGCCTAAACCGTCCTTGCCTTCTTCGTTGGCATTGATGTCACCTGAAGGGGTTTCATCCATCTCTTCGTTATAGAGCGTGGCGTCGCTGTTGAAACGCAGCTTCCATTCACCACCTTGCGGCAGGCCGATGACATAATTTTCTTTGCGGCCTTCGGCGAAGTTGAACACGACGACTACGTCATCACCAGCGCCACCTTCTTTTGAACGATGCATGGCGATCAGTTTGTCGTTGTCATTCACATGGTAAACCGACGTATGTTGCCCGCTTAAACCAGCGGAATGCCCTGCTCGGTTCAGGCGAAGATTGATCAGGTCGCGGTAGAGGGTGGTAATGTCGGCGTACTCTTCTGCACGTTGCCAGTCGATGGGTCTGTCATCACGGAACCATTGATCACGCAGGAATTCCTGGCCTTGAAGCAGCATGGGAATGCCTGGCGCAGTCAGGACTAGTGCAGCGCCCAGGGTTGAGCGTTTGATGGCATATCTGTTCGGACGATCGCTAGGGTCAATTTCAGAAACCAGGCGTTGTTTGCCGTTGGCAACTTCATCATGTGATTCGGTATAGACCACACGCTGGAATGCATCATGATTGTACTGATTCAGCAGGGCGTCGCGCACGGCATGCATAGAACGATGGGCATCATCGCCTTCTATCAATGCCTCTCGGATCGGGTGCACAAACCCGGCATCCCATTGGCTGCTGAAGTTAGCGCCGCCATGCTCTTTAGCCAAGGTGAGCTCCGCGCTATTTTGCAGGTCTTCTGCAATGGTGATTTTGCCCGGATGGCGAATTTGCACTTCACTGTTGATCCATTGCAGCAGGCTGAAGCCTTCGGCAATCAGGTCCTGCGCATCGGCTTCTACGCTGCGGATATACAGCGTCATGTCATAACGCAGACCATCGGCATGGTAGTCACCCAGCCACATCATGGCGTTATCAAAAATATACTGGCGCACTTCGCCACGGCCATAATCCGGGCGCGTATCGCCCCAAGGCGTAGTGGAACGCCAGTCATTATAAAAATAAATACCGCCTTTATTGTTTTCGCTCCAGCCATCAAACTGCCACAAGCTGATGTCGGATGGACCAAAATGGTTGTAAACCACATCCACAATCACGGCGATGCCCGCTTCATGTGCTGCGGTTAAAAAACGCTTGAAGCCGTCCGCACCACCGTAAGCGCTTTCAATAGCATAAGGATGCGCAGGGTTATAACCCCAGGAATAATCACCGGCAAACTCAGCAATCGGCATCAGCTCGACCGCATTGATCCCCAATGCTTTCAGGTGTGGCAGGCGTTCAATGGCACTGTCAAACGTGCCGACCTTGCCTTCTTCAGTATTAAACGTGCCGATATGCATTTCATAAATGACCAGGTCATTCCAGGCGGGCATTTGAAAATGGTTTTTTGGCGGCTCGAACAAATCCAGCGCAGGAATCACGCCGCTACCTACCGAGTTGGTAACGATTTTGGCGTAAGGGTCTATACGTTGCAGTTGCTGTTCACCATTGACGATATGAAACTTGTATTCATCACCTGGCTTGGCATGGGAAAGATCGGCATACCAGTAGCCATTTTCTTCATGCACACAGTCATCCGTCTCCGCTTGCCAGTCATTAAAAGTGCCGATAACTGAGACCTTGTCTGCATTAGGCGCCCATACGCGAAATGCCACCCCATGCGCATGTGGAATAGCGCCCATTCCGGGCAATGGATCGAAGGAGGGTTGCAGGCTGGCAGACGACATGATGATAACTCCGTTAATAAATCGTTAGTGTTGAGCCGCACGTGAATTATTCACGCGTGGATAATGTAGGAGAATCTATACAATCTATAAAGGTGTCAAAAGAAGTCTGATTCTGATAATGCTGTCAGCGGACTCTGTCAGAAAAGTCTTACTTGAGAATCAGCCGCAAGCCTGCAATCAAAAATCGGCTGCGCCACTAAAATAGCCGAAAATTTAAATTATTAAAGTTGTGGACAGGTTAAAGAATTATGCTGACATCGATTGAATTTGCGAATGAAGTGTTTGAAGAGTTAAGGGTTTCGATAAACCAGGCTTGCAAAGAGCGCTATTGGTTTATTGCCTGCCGCAATGCGCGGGTACTGGGATTCAGCCAGACCGACGTCAGCTGTGGCGCTGCTTATGGTCAATGCTTCGAATTGCAGATTGAGCCAGATATTTATCTCTCTCTGACTTACAAATCAATGGAGTGCACTGAGACTTTGACCTCATCAGATGTGACTAGATTTGAACTGACTTTGAAGCATGGCGATGAGCTAATCAAGGTTTACCAGAATGAGTTTGAAGAAGCGCCTTTGCCTATCGCAAGACCTGTCAGGCATAGAGGGTATTCAGCAACGATTTAAATGAAGTCTTAGAATTTACAATGACAAAAGCCGGGATTCCCCGGCTTTTTCTTTTTCAATCAATGCAATGGAAGTCGAACAAATTTGCTCTGTAGCGAGCGATTAACCGTCTCTGCTAAGAGTAAGCGATCTGATCCAATAGCGGCTTAGCAAATGCTAGTAAATTCACCATTTAGTCAGCTGGAATGGATTTAATAATCATTTTATTAAAAACTGTTCACGAAAAGCTCAGTTTTTGTAGGACTAGCTTACCATACGGAATCTTTTCCCCTATGTTGATTTGTCCAGCTGGCGGTGACTGAATTTTTGATGTGATAACTATTTAAAGAGAGTGACAGCCCGTCGCCAATTGGTTTTGATGCACTTTTTATGAAGCTGACAATTGAGAATAGAGTGGAAAATGTGTCTATTTCCAAAAGATTAAAACAAATTGACAGCAATTAATATCAGTCAATCAGAAGTGAATTAAAACATGCCTTTTTCTAAAACAACGAGTTCTGAGCTTTTGCTGGCCAGGTATCACAGCCTGATGGCTGATGTGCCTGTCGTCATATTTGCCGGCTTAAGTGCGACGGCTATCCAGATTATTGCTTTGCGGGATGGCGTTGACTGGCGCGTATCTATTGCCTTGCCGCTGATACGCATGACCTTTGCCGCCATGTTGTTTATGTACTGGTTCTGGCACCGCGAAGATAACCCTGGCATAGAAAAAGTTCGCTGGCGCTTGCGCGCGGCATCGGTAGTACTGATCATTTCCGGCACCATCACATTTTTCCGCAGTTTGTATTTGTTCAACCATACCGATAGCTTCGGGCATTATTTCCTCGTTATCTATATCACACTGTTTGGCCTGTGTTTTGCATTCATCTTCAGTAAGATTGGGATTGCGGCTTTCATCTATAATTTTCTGCTAATTTCTGCTGCGCTGGTATGCATTTTCATGGGAAATTTTCAACAACCGTATGTGCTGGCCGGGCTGGTGCTGGTGTTTGAGATAGGCATGCTATTCGCCATGCGGGCCAGCAACAACGTGTTTGACCGGCTTATTAATGCCACTTACGAAACCCATACTTTGCTGGAAGAAAACCGGCGGCTGGCAAATCTGGATGCGTTAACGCAATTGCCGAACCGCCGCCAGTTTTTCCTGCATGTAGAACAGCAACTCGCACGTGCCAAAAAAACCGCAGAACCCTTTGCGGTCGGCATTATAGACCTGGATAATTTTAAGCCAGTGAATGATGTATACGGACACCATACTGGCGACCTGGTCTTGAGGGAAGTAGGCGAGCGCCTGGCACGTGTAAAGATCGCCGGCGTGCAGTTTTACCGTTTGGGTGGCGATGAGTTTGCATTCGAGATAGTCACGGATGCGCAGAATGCGATTTTAAAGCAGGTAGGCAAAGAGATTAATCGTATCATCTCGCAACCTATGAATGTCGACGGCATTCTCATTAACATCAAGGCTTCAATTGGTGCCTGCGTGTTTTCCAACACCAAAGATACTGCGCAAGAACTGTATGAACATGCGGATTTTGCGCTTTATCACATGAAACGCACTGGCCGTGGCAATATGGAGATTTACTCGAAGACACTCGAGGAAGAGCGACAGCATCTGCACAAGGTAGACCAGGCATTGCGTGTGGCGGATATGGAGGCAGAGCTGTTCCCGGTGTTTCAACCTATCATCAATGTAGGCACTGGCGAGATAAGCTCATTTGAAAGCCTGGCGCGGTGGAATAGTCCAACTTTAGGCATTGTGCCACCAGCGGTGTTTATTGGTGTGGCAGAAAGTTTAGGAGTAATTTCTGACCTCACGCGGTTGATGTTCCACAAGTCTATTATCGTGATGGCAGAATGGCCGGCACACATTCGCCTCTCTTTCAATTTGTCAGCATATGACGTGACCAATAAAGCGGTGATTGAAGAGCTGATTTACATGGTAGCGCAGAGCCGTTTGCATCCTTCACGTTTTGTTTTTGAAGTCACCGAAACGGCGCTGTTGCAGGACTTTGCCACCGCCAAAGATAATATCGAACTGCTACGCCAGGCGGGTGCGCGGATTGCCCTGGATGATTTCGGCACCGGTTATTCCAGTCTGAGCCATGTGCAAAACCTGCCGCTGGACAAGCTCAAAATCGACCGTAGTTTTATCAAGGATATTGAAACCAACACCACTAGCCAAACCATTGTGCGTTCAATTCTGGCCTTGTGCCAGGGCATGCAGGTTGAGTGCGTTGCCGAGGGGGCTGAAACCGGTAGCCAGGTGCAGTTTTTGCAGCAGATGGGGTGCCAGCTGGTACAAGGATATTTCTATTCCAAGCCTATGGCAGCGGAACATATTCCTGCATACCTGGCTGAACATGAGTTAAAACAGGATTTGGTTGCCTAGGTGATTCTGTTAAGCAATCGCTGGCGTGGGAGTTTCACCGTATCCGATTCCAAACTTGTTACATTGCCTAAATCCGTTTGATTTTCCAATATTGGGCTGGTGCACTAAAATAGCTGTATGTCTTTGCAGTTAATCCAGCAATATTTACCCGGGTATCCCGCACAGTTACATGTGCAGATTGCACAATTGCATGACCAAGGCAAATTGGGCGATTACCTAAGCAAGCGCTATCCGCAGGCACATGCTATTCAAAGCGATAAGGCACTGTATGACTTCTGCAACGATTTTAAGCAGCGCTATTTAAAAAATGCACCGTTGTTAGATAAAGTCTATTTTGATAATCGACTCACGGTAGAAAAACAGACGCTAGGATTAAATACTGCTATTTCGCGGGTGCAGGGCGGCAAACTTAAAGCCAAAAAAGAAATCCGCATTTCAGCGTTTTTCAAATCTACCCCGGTTGAATTTCTGACCATGATCGTCGTGCACGAACTCGCGCACCTGAAAGAACGTGATCACGACAAAGCGTTTTATCAATTGTGCCAGCATATGGAACCCAATTACATGCAATATGAGTTTGATTGCCGGGTACATTTGCTATGGCTGACGTTGAACAAGATGCCGACTGTTGCAACCCCTGTATCCATTACAAAGTAAGTGCTGGCTTACGGTTCAGCTACTGTGCTGATGAGTTGCAGCAAGTTATCTGCCTCAATGGTAGGCCGGCTGATCAATAACCAGACGGCGGCAATTCTGTCTGCCCGCGCATAGGCATCGGTAGCAAGTTCTTCACTGAAAATATCCGGGTCAATCTCTGAATATTGATAGGTGCAACCAGCTTCTTTGGTCTTCTGTTTGACTTCTTCCAGAAACGGGTCGTGCCCTTCGACGATTGCGACACCGGTATACAGCATGAGCGTGCCGCCAGGAGAAAGTTTGGTCAGGGCAGCATCGACAATATCCAGCGATAACTGCGCACCTAATGGCCCGTTGCCATGGCGATATGCCCTGGCAGATGGGTCTACCAGATAAGGCGGGTTGGCAATAATCACATCAAATTCGCCTTGCACATCATTCAGCAGATTACTAAATTGAAAATAGACATTGGCAATGCTGTTCGCCTTGGCGTTGGTCGTTGAAAAAGCCAGCGCTTTCTCATTGATATCCACACCGTAAATTTCTGCATATGGTAAAGCTTCAGCCAGCAAAATCGCTGCAACTCCAGACCCGGTACCAATATCCACACAACGTTGAACCTTGCCTTGCAGCGTCGCCAGTGAGTGATACATGGCATTAATATAACGATAGGTATCCGGGCCAAAAAACACGGCGTCTTGCGCCTCGGTTGGAAAGCCGGAATGGACAAATAATTTATCCGCCACACTGGAAACGCGCACCAGGGATTGCCAGCCATCATCTACCGCACGCAGCACGGCGGCAGCATGCATGAGCTCAAAAATATCAGCATCTATACTTTCCTGCGTGAATGGACGATTCCAGCCAAAAATATCCTGCAAAGTTTTTGCCCATGCATTTTCCGGGCGCTCATTTACCAGTCTATGCGTGGTCGGGGTCACCGTGACAAATCGGTAACCGCGTTCATATAAAGCCCGCAGCAGCTTTTCTAGAGGATCGTAGCCCAGTGTATCCTGGGCTGATGGATTATCGACTTGCTTGATCACTTTGAACACCTTTGCAATGCTTTGATGAGTTGTAATGGCAGCTTAACAGAACTCCGCAATTGTTTTAATAAGCGTATTCCTACATGTATCTCCATGATTGTCTGATAGGGAATTTGACACTAAATGCGTAACTTACCAACTTCATGAATCAGAGGCGGTAACTATGTCTGGTGTGCGTATTGAAATTGAAAGAGAAATAAAAAGACCTCAGGGAGCGGTGAGCCAGCCAAGCAAGGCTGTTAATCACTGGACTTCCAAATCAGTCTATTTCTCTTTGCTGGAATCTAATCATTCAGCAGCAACCAAAGCAAACAGTGCAGAATTACTGGTTGAAAAATTAAAAGAAACTGACATCCATGCCGCCAGCATGCCTGCCAATATTCAAGAGCTGGATCACTGGCTGACTGAACATAATGAAATCGTAGGCCGTCAATACCGGGAATACCTGGCAGCGCGAAAAGCTGGTCAACCCAGATGGTATTTCGGCAGCAAGTCCCATGCATTGTTTTTCCTGAAAGCCGTGGCACCTACCAAACTTGTAGATGGCGCATGGTTATTTGGCTTGATGCGTCATTGGCAAGACCCGCGGCTAGCATCACTGATCAAAATTTATCTCGAAGAGCTTGGTGATGGTGTCGAACCCATGAACCACGTAGTGCTTTACCGCAAACTATTAAAACTCAATGGATGCGAAGACTGGAAAACGCTAGATGACCAGTTTTTCACCCAAGGTGCAATTCAATTAGCGTTATCCGCACACACGGACAGCCATTTGCCGGAAGTGATAGGTTTTAATCTTGGCTACGAGCAACTACCGCTGCACCTGCTGATTACTGCCTACGAGTTGAAAGAGCTCAATATAGATCCGTATTATTTCACGCTGCACACCACTATTGATAATGCGCAATCTGGTCATGCGCGTTCAGCGATTGATGCGGTTGAAGAAGCCATGCCAATGTTTAATAACTCACGCGAATTTATGCAACGCGTAATTGCTGGCGTAAAGTTAAATGACGTCGGTTTGAGTACACTGGATATCATCAGGCATTTCGACCTGCAAGGCGAAGTGGTAAGGGTTCTGCAAAGCAAAGCCAACATCGGACAATTCATGCATTCTGACCGCTGTGTGATCGGCGGCAAGACTGTAAATGAATGGTTGCAGGATAATGAACAGGTCGCCATGTTTTTATACGAAATGGAAAAAACAGGCTGGATCAAACGCCACCAGGACCCTGAACAAAGCCCTTTCTGGAAAGTCATTGCTGGTGAAAAAGCGGCCATGTTTGGCGTGTTTACACCTTATGAACAGCAAGTGATTTATGACTGGATTGCCGGAGATGCATTGGAAAGTATGCCTATGCTGGCCCGTTTAGGTAGGCCATGGCGCATGGTTGAACGCCAGTCCAAAGCGCAGGAAGATGCAAAAAACAGCCGTTATGGCAATGTGTATGACTTCCATTCCGGTAACCGTATAGGTAAAAAATTGCCTGAGACCGATTTTAACCAGGACCAGCTGTCTTTTGAGCGTTATGTGCACAGTATCGACAATGAAGAAACACTGATGAATTTCCTTGTGGACTGGATGTCACCTGCAAAGCATCACACCCCTTTAGGCTTATGTGCGACGCGTTACTTTAAATCGCATATGGATTCCCTTTTTTAAGTCATTCTTTTATAGCTGGATAATAAAAAAGCCGCATTGATATGCGGCTTTTTTTAATGAAATTTTTTATTGATCCTTGTCGCTAGCAAGAACTGCCAGGTTTGCAACCACACGATTTACCAGTCGGCTTCAGCGTTTTCTTTTGCCAGGCCTGCTCGAATGCCTGGCGACTCATTGGTTTAAGATTTAAAGATTGCTGCAGTTCATTATCGGCAGCTTGCGCCTGGTAGCGATGGAAATGGCTCAGGTATCTGGCATAAGCGCGGTCTGTGCCTAGCAATTTTTGCCATTGTGTCCATAGCCATTTTTTGAATTTAAACATTAAGTCCTCCTTGCTTGCTGCTAGTTTGATAACACATTGTACAGAATGGTTCTGGATGTGGATGATCTAAAATCTGGGGCAGGTGAAGGTTTAGCTGAGTCACAACAGAGAGCAAGTGTCATGCTTGTTGGAGTTCTAATCGGTATTTCTTTGAATGAATTAACGGTTCCTTTTCGATTTTTGAGCGAGTGGAGGCGAAATCAAATGCTGAAGTATCTAAAGCAATACCTATTTACGATTACCTTTAGCCTGGATCGGTAAATTTAACGCCCGCACTTCAAAATGATGCGTATCCAGTAATTTGCCACTGGTATCTTTCAATGTCAGCTGATGCTTACCTGGTAAAGGCAATGGCACCACGACTTTGCTTTTACCACACGCTGCTACCGGCCGACTATCCAGCAACATACAGGATTGGCCAGTCCCTCCGGATTGCAGCAGCAGTGCCTGCCGTTGCTGCGGGATATCCGGATCAGGGGCGATGATAGCGGAGTCTGGCGGCGCAATCAGCATGGCTGATGCCGGGGTAACATTGATATTGATGATTTGATTGGATACGACTTGCGTGATGCGATTGTCTGCGATCACCCACTCTTGCCGCGGTGACTCAATCGGTGGTCGATAACGCACTTGCTGATGCAAAAGGCCATCTGGAGGCGTCGGTTGCTGGCTATGTTGTTTTTGGTGAAGGTGCTCAATGATATCGCGCCACACCGGCGCAGCACCAGTGATACCGGACACATCCCACATGGGCGCACCGGAAAAATTACCTACCCAGACCCCCACTGTATAACGGTCAGTATAACCAATCGCCCAGTTATCGCGCATGGCCTTGCTGGTGCCGGTCTTCACCGCTGCCCAGGTGCGGGTCGAGAGCGGGCTGGATAGCCCGAAAGTGATGGTGCGTGCGCCGGGATCCGACAGTATATCGCCGATGATAAAGCTGGCTTGCGGGCTGAACACCTGCCTGGATTCACCTTCTACTGTAGATGTGCTGGCAGGTATAAAACTGACCGCCTGCCATAGACCGCCATTGGCTAATGCGCGATAAGCGTTAGTCAATTGCATCAGCGTGGTCTCTGCCCCACCGAGTGCCAGGCCAAAGCCGTAATGATCTGCATCACGGGTCAGGCTGCTAAGGCCCAGTTTCCTGAGTTTATCCAGAAAAGGATCAACGCCGACCAGCGTCAGCGTGCGGATCGCGGGTACATTCAACGACGCACCCAATGCCGTGCGCACACTGATGGCGCCCTGGAAATGCCGGTCATAATCTTGCGGGATATACAGCCCGGAAGGGGTGGTCAGGGCCAATGGGGAATCGTCCAGTACCGAACTGGCATTCAGCCATCCCTGGTCCATCGCCAGTGCATACAAAAACGGTTTAAGGGTGGAGCCGGGCTGACGCAAAGCAGCCACGCCATCCACTTCTGACGCGCCGGATAAATCACCGCTGGAACCGACATAAGCGAGCACTTCGCCGCTCAGGTTATCGAGCACCACCACCGCGCCATCTTCCACATTCTGGTCTGCCAGTTGTGCCAGGTGAGTGCGCAGGGTATTGCGCGCAAAACGCTGCACACTGGCATCGATACTGCTCTTCAACTGTTCGCCATTTTTGTTTAATAAATGTCGCGCCAGATGCGGTGCATCGTCCATACCCGCGATTGGAAACGGTCGTGACGGCAACAGTGCTGTGCGCAAGGTCACTTGCATGCAGCTATCCGGCTTGGATTTGTTGCCGGTGAAAAACGGCATGGTCTGCAGCGTTGCACAGGCACGCTTCGCCAGCCGGCTGCGGGAGGCTCCCGGCGATTTGATGAGTGATGCCAGGATAGCTGCATCTATGTTATCCAGTCCATTCGGACCTTTAGCCAACAAACCTCTTGCCGCAGCATCTACTCCGACCAGCTCACCGCGAAACGTGACGCGATTCAGGTAGGCTTCCAGGATTTGCGGTTTGCTCCAGTGCAATTCCAGCGCCAGTGCATACCGTATCTGGTTGAGCTTAGACAGCCAGCTGTTTTGCGAAGAACCGTCAGCTGGAGCATTTAACAGCTTGGCTAATTGCATGCTGATGGTACTTGCACCCCGGGCACGCGAGCGATGCAGGTTGTCCAGTACGGCTGAACCGGCCGCCATTAAATCTACGCCTGAGTGACTGTAAAACCGTTTATCTTCGGCGACTAATACAGCCTGTTGCAGTGTGGGAGAAATGTCCTGCAAGGGAACCCATGCCAGCATACGGCGTTGTTTATCCAGACGCAGGCGTTGCAACACCTGGCCGTCCCTATCCAGCAAAACCGCTTCAGAACTACGGGTAGCAGACCTGGCTTGTTCAAATGATGGCACAGGCGTAAGAAACACCCAGGCACTAGCAACAATCACGAAGATGGACATTGTTGCGAGCACGATACGCTTGCGGGTCACTGCAGTTCTTTCCTCAACTGGGCTTGACTCCTTTGCCTACATGCTCATTAGGAGCCAGGTTTTACTTCTATGGTAACGACAGGCAGTTCGGCAAATATCTCCGGCGCATACATGGCCTCTACACGGCTGGCTGGCATGGCAAAGCGGCCAGCGTTGTTCAACCGCACGGTGTATTCGATGCTGAATTTGCCTTTAGGTACATATGAATAATAAGCGCGGAAGCCATCAAATGCGCGTTCTTCAAACACAGGACGTTGCCAGCCTTGTTTCTTTTCCCCGGCTACCAAGAGGCTGGAATCGCCGCCAAGGCCGCTACCTAAAATAGTCGCTCCCGCCGGTACCGGGTCATTCACCACTACCCAGGTCATATCGGTCTGCGCATCAATTTCCAGTTGCACGCGGTAGGTATCCCCGCGTTGCCACAGACCACCGTTTTTTTGTTCAATTGCAGTCACTGTGCGTTTGAGTTTATAGCCGGCAAATAATGGTTTATCCAGCGGCAATGCGGCTTTGGAAGTCACAAATGCCCATGGTTTGCCAATGCCCAAGTGCTGGATAGACAGTGGTGTGGCATTTTTTGGCCAGGCAAAATGCGTGGCTAATCCGGCGCCCATAGGCGTGCCTTTTACCGGGTCATGATGCCCGGTTTCTTCTGAGGCCGTTTTTGCGCCAGACCAATTGAGTGACTGCGCTTGATCGCCCAGTTTGACTTGCGTGCTGCCAGCTACCGGTGCTTTCTCAAAATGTGCCTGGAAGTTACGCAAAGCGGTCGCGCCCCAGGCATTGGCAACAGTAGTGCTCCAGTGGCCATTGACCTGGCGCGATAGTGCGCCACGCGCCAGACGGCCTATGTCAGCCGCTTCCATCTCCGGGTCTTCTGCCAGAAGGCGCAGTGCACGTACTGCATTCAGGTCGGGCGACACCATTAGCCACCACAGGTAATCCTGTTTCTCGGTAGAGAAATTCATGGTGGTGCCTGAGAATGTCAGCCGCGATTGCAAGACCTGGCGTGCCTGTTTCAGTTTTTCGTCATGTTCGGGAATTTCTGGCAGCTTTTGCAACACGGATAGCCAGTCAATCACGCCCGAGCTTGGCCACAGGTTGGGACTGATTTCCAGTGGTTCCAGCATGGCCGGGCGGGCGCGCTCATACCTGGCCAGTGCATCAATCGCGGCCAGTTTACGCAGCGTTAAATCAGCTGTTTGCAAGCTGCCATAGCGGTGGATACGGCCGGCGACAAAGTCTTCCAGGCCTTTCAACATACGCTCACGCGGACCCTCCGGAATCGTGTAATGCGCTTCATCAGCGATACGCAGCAGGTAGCTGGTCAGCGTATCGTCACCCTGCAACCAGTCGATGGCAAAATACCTGGCGAGGCCATCCTGATCCAAGTGCGCAGGCAGGCTGTTCATCACCTGGTTCCAGCCGCCTTCGCTTTCCAGCGTGACCGCGACAGAAGCGCGTTGCTCCAGGCAAACATATGGATATTTGCTCATCCACTCGCGTAGTGCGTCCTGGTTGCCAGCCAGTGAGCGCGTCAGCTGGACATCGATACCGCCGCGTCCTGCAATCGCACCGGCCGGTTGCTGGACGGAGAAGGTCCATGGTGCACCCGTTTGCGCTTCTGGGTTTGATTGTTGTCCTGAATTTAATTGCTGCAAGGTTTGCTGGTATACCCGCACCGGGTAAGCGGCACCGACTTGCTGTGAAATTTTCAGCAGGTCTTGCGCGGGTTTTTGATTGTTGCCGGTGACCACTTCCCTGGCACTGATAGCCCAGTTAAGACGAGTTGCATTTAACGGAACAGTCGCCGGGAAAGATAAAGTAGCGCCCAGGCCCTGTTTCAGCGTTACGCGCTGGGTGTGCGGGGTTTTGCTGATGTCATCCGCTACCGCCACATCCAGGGTCAATGGCCGCTCGGCACCATTACGCACAGTGACCATGGCATTGAACTGGTCGCCTTCACGTACAAACGGCGGCAAGCCCGAGAACAGCATCACTTCCTGGCCGCTGCGGATCAGTGTCGATGCCGTACCAAAACGCATCGCCCCGGCGTGGGCAATCGCCGCAATCCGGAATGAGGTTAAAGAGTCATTCAAGGGCACATCCACCACTGCCTGGCCATGCTTATCCAGTTTCAGGCTGGGTTTCCATAACAGCAAGGTATCAAACAACTCACGTGCATTGGCGCCCTGGCCACCACCGCCGCCAGGTGCTACGGCTTTTTTGCCAAAATGGCGTTTGCCTATCACCTGTGATTGCGCGGTAGACGTACGTACTTCAATTGGCCGCCGCTCCATCATCGCCTCCAGCACATTCCACGACTGCGGTTTCGCCAGTTGCAGCAGGCCTTCATCCACTGCTGCCAATGCCACTTCAGCATTGGCAGCAGGTTTTCCGGATGGGTCTGTCACCGTCAGTTTCACGCGTGCTTTATCGCGCACATGGTAAGCCTGGCGGTCGGCTTCGACGTTGACTTTAAGGCTATAGGCCTGCCAGCCGACGCGTATTTGTGTCATGCCCAGCTTGAATGCCGGCTTGGTTAAATCGACCAGTGCAGTGGGCCGCGTATCTACCTCAACCGGCATTTTCTTGACCAGACCGAAGAAGATGCCTATGCGGTAAACCATGCGTTTCAGCCATGAAAACTGGCCTGACACTTCGGGGTCTATGCGGCCACGCACCACCATCACCGATACATAGGCGTTCGGGCCGTAATTGCTGGCAATCGGCACCTTGATGAATGGGGAGCTGGCACTGACAGGTACTACGAAAGAGTCGAGGATGCCTTCGCGCTCGACTGTCACCAGGGCAGTCGCTTTGCGGAAGGGCATGCGCACTTCAAAGCGGGCCGTTTCACCAGGTTCATAGGCGCGCTTATCCGCCAGCAAGTCTATGCGGTCACTTTGCGAGGCGTCAAACCAGGCATTGTCGTCTGCCACGTACACTTCATTGCTGGCGATGGCAATATTGCCCTGTTTATCCTGGGCGGTGGCGACAAGTATGATTTCGCCGGATTCCGGTGCCGGACCATCGCAAACCAGTATGCCGCGTTTATCAGTATTGCCACTGCAAACATTGCCTGCCTGCTTCACTTCAGCGGTTTGTTCATAAGCATAAAACCCGCCCAGCATGCGTTTTCGGTAGGCATAGGTTTTACGCGTATATGCTTCGATATTCACTTTGCGGCCTGCCCAAGGTTTGCCGGCCGCATCCAGCGCCAGTACTTTGAACGCCAGCCGTTCATTGGTGGCAAAAAAGCCTTCTATTTTCATGCCTAGCGATAATGCCGCAGGCAGGATGATGGCCTGGGTGGCCGCATTCAAAATCTGTCCGTTAGGGTCTGTGTATTCCATCTCCACCTCAAGCGCATGCGATTCCTGCACCCTGGGTAATTTGTCGAACGTGACCCTGGCACCGCCATTGCCATCCAGCGACAGATTGACTGTTTTCGCCGGGTAGCCTTTTACCTGGGTAGATTCATCATCTGCATCGATTTCACCCCCTTCCTCCATTTCCGGATCATAGGAATAGGGTTGTACAGCCTCTATGCCCTCTTTTGGAATGCGCCCGCCAAAACTGAAATCTTCAAACTGGCTGTATTGCAACGGGTAGCGCACCAGTCGGCTGCGGAATTTGACCGGCGCGCCGGCAGCGGCACCACCAGCCAAATAATTCAGTTGTGCATCAATCGCTAGTTGATTGCCATTAATCAATGGTTGCACAGGCGGTTTCAGCACTGCTTTCATCAGCGGCACCCGGTACTGCTCCACGCGGAACGCGCCCGAGGTGAGCATGAACTGCCCTGCCATTAGCGACACAGAGTAAGTACCCAACTTTGCTTCCTTAGGGATTTCCCAGGTCGAGATGCCGGCAGCATTGGACCACTTCACCGGTACATCGTATTTCTCGCCGCTGCCCTCATGCACGACTGAAATAGTATCTGGCTGGTTGTCTGCAAGATCAAAGCCTTTGGCGGTACGTACGCGGATGAAGTGTTTCATGGACACTTTTTCACCGGCGCGGAACAGCGGCCGGTCAAATACCGTATGTGCGATCAGCGGGGTGCCGGAAGAGCCGCCGCCAAGGTTGAATTGCCAGGGGCTGATGCCATCGTCCCAGGATGAAAACACGAAGGACATATCATCATCCTTGCGCGCTGTTGCCAGCAAACCCGAGCAGCGGTTGTAATAGCCGTCAGGCAGCGTTTCTTCAATATGAGCCATGCCCTTGCCATCTGTTTTGCCTTCCCACAAGGTGCGACCTTCACAGGTGGAAACCCGAACTGCAGCATTGGCGACTGGTTGTGCATTATCCAAACGTGTGACCCAAACCAGCGAAGATTCACGGCCCTGTTTCAGATGCACTGCCATATTGGTCACTAGCGCACTGGAAGATACATAGTAGGGTTTTTGCTCGCCATGCAGGGTAGCACCCAGGCGGTCACTGGCGAATTCCACTACATAAAAACCAGGCTTTTTCAGTGGCACGCCTATCAACTCAAAAGTTTTATCACCATGCGCACGCGGCAGTTGCAGCGGGCTGGTGTTAAAACGTGAATCCCTGGCTGACCCCATCAATAGCGGGATTTCGCCTTCGCGTGGGTAACGGTCATGCTCGCGCGAAAACTGTTGATCTAACTTGTTATCGTAAGGGTGGCGGGTGACACGGAAAAACCATTCGGCCAGCGTGGCGTCATCGTCCAGTGCCAGCCTGCCGACGACGCCTTTACTGGTCGTGGATGCACCAGGTTGCACTTGCACGCCGGTCAATGTTGCCTCCACATTCCGCACGCTGACGGGCAGGGCAGGTTGTGCATGTTGTTCGAGAATACCAAAGCGCGACGGGAATTTGATTAGTGGCGGGTCTTCATCAATATTCAGTTTCAGCGGGAAAGACGCACTGTTCACGGGTGAGCGATCAGCGTCATCCTTGAAGCCATAAGGCAGTGACAGGCTGATGCTGCTTTTTTCGGTAAATGGCGCGCGGAAAGACACCGACTCCACGGTTTTACCGGTGTCATTCTTGGCAATCACCGGTGCTATTTGCTTGCCATCGGCAGTCTTAAGCAATAACTTACTGGCAACATCGCGTTCTACCGGCGCGCTGAATTGCACCGTAATTGGCAGCACCGGCACGCAGCCCGCTTTCGGGTTGGTGCGCGTGCAATTGACACTGACTTTAAATGCCTCGCGCACGGCAAATTGCAGTGACTGGGCCTGTGAAGTGGCAATGCCTGAGGTTGAGGTGATGCCTTTGTCCCACCATAAAGTCACCTTGCTGCCGGCCGGTAACTTGCGGTCACATTGGGCCACGACCACAGTTGCGTTTTTCAAGCGGTTATCTTTGACTTCAACGATGCCTTGTTTAGCTTTTTTGGTGATGACCAGAAAAAAATTACTGGCACGGCTAGCCTGCTCGGCCAGGATTTTTTCGCGCTGGCTGCCTTCGATAATCCTTAACGGAATACGGTCACCCACGCCATTAATACTGCAAGCGGCGTGCTGTTTCACTGATTCAAGATTGACCGGCGCGTCCAGCCCCAACAGGAATACCTGCTCTTCATCAATGGACTCATTACCTTCGTAAGGATGGGAAAGCTGAATGGCCGGACCGCCGGTGTTGAAGCTGAACGACTTACGATCAAGCGCCACGCCATTCAGGCTTTTGCTGGAGGATTTTGGTGTGAAAGTACACTTCAGTCCCGCGGGCAGGTCATCGTCAAAATCGTAGACCCAGTTGCGTGCATCGGCCCAGTGGCCGTTGCCGGGTGCCGGGCAACTGATGTCAAAGGGCGATTCAAGTCTGGGGTCACCAAAGGCCACCATAGGTTCTGAGAAGCGTGCGCTCACTTGGCGTACGGCTTTTATTTCACCTTGTGGCGAGAATGATTGTACCGTGACAGCGGCTGTTGCGGGTGCGGGTTCGGCCCCAGCCTTATTTGAAAGCAATAGTATGCTTAACAATACAATCTTCAACGCGCTCATGAAAATCCTCTTCTATATTTTTATGTCAGGCGGGTTTGCTGAGGTATAGCCCGCTTGGTTTCGCGACATGGCGGAAGTGATGGCGTCACCATGTACTGGATGGTTTAAGTGTAACGAGCTTTGGTGACACTTGCCATATCAAATCATTATTGTTAACAAATCATCATCTGCAGCGGTTCGTCATACCGGCGAAGACCGGAATTCAGGCAAAATTAATGCTTAGCTTGGTTACAATCGAAGAGTAAGTACTGCACTTCTTGGTTTGGTTTTAAAAGTATTTCTTTGAGAATTAACCATTTTATTTCGCCCCTAGGGGCGAAAAGGAACGGTTGAATCATCCAAAGAAATATCGATTAGAATTTCTAGCAAGTGCTGCATTCTTTAACTTCAACCAACCTGAAATTAACCGGGTCTGGATTCAGCAGGGCGCGTTTAATTCTGCATAAGCCAGCCACAAATGCAAAAAGCTTCCTGTGTAAATTCCTATTGCATCCTTGTCTGATACGTCTACTGAATGAAATCTAAAATCTTAAATTTAACTGTAATATCTATCCTGTGTCATTGTGCTAACAGCAGTTTCCCAGTATAGAAAAAATTATGAGCAACGAATTCTATTTCAACCTGATTCTCTTCTTTCTAGTCGCCATTATCGGCCTCGAACTGGTGGCAAAAAAGTTACGTCTACCACCCGCCGTTGCCCAGCTAGTCGGCGGCGCCGTCATTGCCTTTTTGCCCGGCTTGCCTGCGTTCGAGATTGATCCTGCCCTGGTGCTGGTAGTCTTTCTACCGCCATTGCTAATGGAGGGTGCCTATTTCACGGTCTGGCATGAATTCCGCCGTCACCTCTCGGGCATCCTGTTACTCGCCATAGGGGCGGTGCTATTCACTACGCTCGTTGTTGGCCTCGCCTTGCATGCATTAAACCCTGGCCTGCCATGGGCCGCATGTTTTGCCCTTGGGGCGATTGTGTCCCCACCGGATGCGATTGCTGCTAAAGCCGTGTTGCAACGGGTTGCGTTACCTCGCAAATTGCTGGTTTTGCTTGAAGGCGAAAGCCTGCTCAATGATGCCACTGGCCTGGTGCTATACAAGTTTTCCATCGCCGTCATACTGACTGGTGTGTTTTCCATGCAAAGTGCCTTGGTTGAATTTGTATGGCTGAGTGTAGGTGGTGTGGTGCTGGGGGCGGTGTTTGGTTACCTGGTCTACAAACTGCTGCGTTACCTGGAAGATACTTCACTCATGATTTTGGCTTCAGCGTTGCCTGGCTGGATCTGTTACGTGGTTGGCGAATACCTTGATGTTTCCGGCGTGATTGCCACTGTGACTTACGGCATGATACTGGGCTGGTATCAGCATGAAATCATGACCGCGACCGCCCGCAGGCGCGGCAGTGCTTTCTGGGAGATTATGATTTTTATTCTGGAATCGCTGGTGTTTATCCTGATTGGACTCTCCCTGCGCGGGGTGTGGGAGCGCATTGAGCATGCCGAGAAGTCTTGGGGTGCTTACAGTATTGAGGTATTGCTGGTGTTGGCTGCGGTCTTCCTGTCGCGGTTCGTCTGGATCTTTGCCGTGGATGGCCTTGCCAGGTTATTTAAACAGCAATCGCACAAGCCGCATATGAAGGCCAACTGGCGCGAATCTTTTGTCAAAAGCTGGGCAGGCATGCGTGGCGTGGTGACGCTGGCGGCCGCGTTGGCGGTACCCGCGCAAGTTCCCGGCCGCGACCTGATGCTGCTTTCTGCATTCGCCGTTATTTTAGTAACGGTGCTGTTTCAGGGGACCACCATAGGCTGGCTGATTCGCGTGCTGGATATTAAACACATGTCCAATGAGCATGTCTATTTAAACGAGCCGCAAACCTGGGCCAAGCTGGAAGCGGCGCAATTTGCGGTGGTGAAAGCGCTGGCACACGATGAATCCGGAAAAGTAATTCATCCGCGCTTGCTTGAACAATATGGTTACCGGGCCAATTTATCGCATACCTTGAAAGACTCGCATGCGCTACCTGAAGATGTGCGTAAAGCGCATTTTAATGTGGTGTTGGCGGCAGTGGCGGCAGGGCGGGAAGAGTTGCTCAAATTGCATCGCTCAGGCCAGATTCATGATGAACTGCTGCATTTGATGGAGCGGGACCTGGATATCCAGGAAATCGCAGCCTTGCATACCCGTGGCTAAGTTTGGAGCAATCAGGCGTGAATCCACATTTTTTGTGGATAACTTTTAGGGTGGGCTGTGGGTGGAAGCTGTAAACTACTGATTGCACAAGGTAATTCAGCTGTGCTTAAAATAAGGGCGTTACTCAGTACTTGCCATAAACTTCTTCAGCAGGTGTTGTGTATTGTCGTCAAGCAAAACCCGGCGTAGCATAGAGTAAACATAAGGTTAGGAGGCGGCGATGAAAAAGATTTTTTATATTGATTATCCGCAAGAGCATTTTGAAGGTCAGGCACACCGTTATCGCTGCGCATTTTGCAAACAGGAGACCACCAAAATCAACGGTCGCCTGGAAGGCCATTTGCCAGATTGCGAATATCGCGTGTTGCTGGAGAAAGCCGGTTTTGAATGCAACACCAGTAAATTCAGGCCTAATCTGGATACCACGGACGAAGAAGATTAGTGCTGGCTTTCCGCATTACAGCCAATAACAACAATACTTATTACTGAGGTCCGCACCATGACCACATTCACCCCCTGGCAATCGCTGATCGGCGGTTTGCTGATCGGTTTTTCCACCCTGTTATTAATCCGCTGGCTGGGTAAAGTCGCCGGCATCAGCAGTATTGTCGGGCAACTCTGGTCAAGCAAGCCCGATGACCGTGGCTGGCGGCTGGCATTTGTGATTGGCCTGCTGGTTTCCCCGTTACTCTACCAACTATTCTCGCCACTACCGGCCATGCAGATTGAAGCTGGCTTGCCTTTACTGATCGCGTCCGGCCTGCTGGTGGGATTCGGCACGCGCCTGGGTTCCGGTTGCACCAGCGGTCATGGCGTGTGCGGCTTGTCTCGATTGTCTTTGCGATCACTGGTCGCCACGCTCACATTTATGCTGGTGGCTATTGTTGTAGTGTGGGTCACCCGCCACTTGTTAAATTCGTAAGGAAACCTGCATGGCGAACTTGATAGCATTAATAGCAGGACTGGTGTTCGGCTTAGGTCTGATCATAGGCGGCATGACCAACCCGGCTAAAGTATTGGGTTTCCTGGATGTTGCCGGTGACTGGGATCCTTCACTGGCGTTTGTCATGATAGGCGCGATTGCCATTGGCTTCTTTGCATTTCGCGAGGCCAAACAGCGAAAGTGGAGCGAGCTGGGCTTTTCTATCGATTTGCCTGAGCGTACTAATATTGATCAACCTTTAGTGATAGGCGCAGTGTTATTTGGTATTGGCTGGGGCCTGGCCGGTTTTTGCCCCGGTCCCGCAGTTGCCGCATTGCTGATCGGCGGTAGTCAGGTCTGGATCTTTGTCGCCAGTATGCTGGCTGGGATGGGGCTGTATACACTGGCGACTAAATTGAAGTGGTTATAAAGCAAAAAATCAAAGCGGTGTTTCACAGTAGATTAAGTATTCATCTGTGACCCAAATAGCATCGGCGTGATAGCTAAAGTGCTAAAACCGCATAGCACTCTGACGCCTTATTCCAGAATAAGCGCACTTTTTTAACACTTTTAAATTTCCAGTAAGTCATCGCTAAACTATTCATACATACACTCATGTATGTTAGGATGTTTTTGATAAGGATGAGACCCCACCGCAGGGTTTCGCGCACCAGCCGCATATCTGTGGCTTTAGTCAGATACCAAGGAACCTTACCTCATGAAACTCAATATCAATGGCAAAGAAACAGAATTAAAAGTCAGCGATGATATGCCTATCTTGTGGGCTATTCGCGATGTCGCCGGGCTGACCGGCACCAAATTTGGTTGCGGTATGGCAATGTGTGGGGCCTGTACTGTACACCTGGATGGGCAGGCTATCCGCTCATGTGTGACACCGGTGAGCGCTGCTGTTGGCAAAAAGATCACTACCATTGAAGCCATGCAGGAAGATAAAGTGGGCAAGGCGGTACAGACCGCCTGGCAGAAAATTGATGTGGTGCAATGCGGATATTGTCAGTCCGGCCAGATCATGTCCGCTACTTCATTGCTCAGGCAAAACCCGAAACCCAATGATGCCGATATTGATGCCGCCATGAGCGGCAATATCTGCCGTTGCGGTACTTATCAACGTATCCGTGCAGCGATTCACGAAGCTGCCGAAAAACTGGCTTAAGGAGAGAACACATGAACGATATGATTAATCTCTCCCGCCGTGGGTTTATCAAAAATACCGCCCTGGTCGCGGGTGGCCTGGTGGTGGCTTTCAGCATTCCGCAAGCGAAACGTTTTATGGGTGTGGCCAATGCCGCCGAGGCGCTGACATTGCCGGCGCCGAATGCTTTTTTGCGTATAGGCAAGGACGATAGTATTACTGTCATGCTTGCACACAGTGAAATGGGGCAGGGCATCTGGACCACGTTGCCTATGCTGATCGCCGATGAGCTCGACGCTGACTGGAGCAAAATCAAGGTTGAGCATGCACCAGCTGCGCCTTCTTATGTGCATACCGCGTATGGCATACAGATTACCGGGGGATCTTCTACCACCTGGTCAGAGTTTGAGCGTTACCGCCAGGCAGGCGCGCTAACCCGCGCATTGTTGCTGCAAGCCGCAGCCAAACAATGGAAGGTGCCGGTGGAAGGTTTGCGCACTGAAAATGGCTATGTTATCAATGGCTCACAGAAATTAAACTATGGCCAATTGGTAGAAACTGCCAGCCAGCTGGAAACACCGAAAAATGTCACACTGAAACAGCCTGAGCAATGGAAATATATTGGCAAACCAACCAAGCGTCTGGATAGCGCCGACAAAATCAACGGCACCGCCAAGTTCGGCCAGGATGTGCAGTTTGATGGTTTGAAAATCGCCATGGTCGCGCGTGCGCCAGTGTTTGGCACCAAACTCAAATCTTATGATGACAGTGCTACCCGCAAAATCCCTGGTGTCATTAAAGTGGTACAAGTGCCGACAGGCGCTGCAGTGATTGCTGAAAACTACTGGGCTGCCAAACAGGGCCGTGAGGCACTGAAACTGGTGTGGGATGAAGCTGCGCACGAACGGCCGGATACTGCACAATTGCTCAAGCAATATCAGGCATTGGCACAGAAGCCTGGCACACAGGCGGCCAAGGCAGGGGATATTGCCAGTGCCAGCAAAAAGGCTACGCAAACCGTGAGCGCCGAATACGTGCTGCCGTTCCTTTCGCATGCGCCTATGGAGCCACTCAATTGTGCAGTGAAAATCTCAGGGGATGGTTGCGAAATCTGGACCGGTACGCAGATGCAAACCACTGACCAGGCCTCAGCAGCCAAGATCCTGGGCCTGAAACCTGAACAGGTGAAAATCCACACGCAATTCCTCGGTGGCGGCTTTGGCCGTCGGGCCAATCCGCGTGCAGACTTTGTTTCTGAAGCCGTGGAAGTCGCCAAGGCAGCGAATATGCCGGTGAAAACCGTGTGGAGCCGTGAAGATGATATCAAGGGTGGTTTTTACCGCCCGATGTTCCTGCACCGCGCCAGTATTGCGCTGGATAAACAGGGCAAGCCATTGTCATGGCAACACACGCTGGTGGGCCAATCCATTATCAAAGGCACTCCGTTTGAGGGTGTCATGATCAAGGATGGTATTGATGCGACTTCGGTAGAAGGCGTTGCCGATTCTCCTTATGTGAAAGGCACTGCCAATCATCAGGTGCACCTGCATTCCGTACAAAGTGATATCCCGGTATTGTGGTGGCGCTCGGTCGGCCATAGCCATTCCGGTTTCGTGATGGAAAGCCTGATAGACGAGCTGGCGCACGCCGCTAAACAGGATCCGCTTGCATATCGTCGTCAGTTATTAAAAGATCATCCACGTCATCTGGCGGCCCTCAATCTGGCAGCGGATAAGGCCAGCTGGGGCAAGCCATTGCCTGCCGGCGTATTCCGCGGTATTGCTGTGCACGAATCCTTCGGCAGCTATGTGGCACAAGTGGCGGAAGTCTCCGTTAAAGAAGGCGAAGTCAAGGTGCATCGCGTCGTAGTGGCTATCGATTGTGGCCTGGCAGTCAATCCTGATGGTGTGCAAGCGCAGATGGAATCGTCAGTTGCCTATGCGCTGGGCGCGGCCTTGACCAGCGAAATCAGTTTCAAGGATGGCAATGTGGCGCAATCCAACTTCCATGATTATCAGGTGTTGCGCATGAAAGATATGCCCAGAGTAGAAGTGCATATCGTGAACAGTAACGAGAAAATGGGGGGCGTAGGCGAGCCTGGCGTGCCACCACTGGCGCCTGCGGTGGCTAATGCCGTGTTTGCAGCAACCGGCAAACGCATACGCCGCCTGCCAATTGGGGATCAGTTAGCATAATGCAATCTTCTGATCAGGAAGTGCTGCAACGCGCCAGTGACTGGTTGCAACAGGGATATCGTGCGCATTTGTTCACTGTGATTCAAACCTGGGGGTCTGCCCCCAGGTTGCCCGGCGCTATCCTGGTAGTGCGTGAAGACGGCCATTTGGTCGGTTCAGTATCCGGCGGTTGTATCGAAGACGATTTAGCCGATAAGGCCAAGCATCAAGAGCTACCTGTACAGCCAGCGATCATGGAATACGGCGTTAATCAGGCCGAGGCGCAACGGTTCGGTATTCCCTGTGGCGGCCAGATCAAGATTTTTTCTGAACCTCTTACTGATGCCTCACAATTAGCGCCTATGCTGGAAAGCCTGGCGCAACGGCGATTGCTCAAACGCTCTGTCCATTTGCCAACCGGCGAAATCCGCCACGCATACGTATTGCCTGAAGGGCAACCGCGCCTGGAAAATGACTGGTTCCATAGCTATTTTGGCCCGCAATGGCGCTTACTGATTATTGGTGCAAACCAGCTTGGCTCGGTACTGGCCGCCATGGCACAGGCGCTGGATTTTCACGTCATGATCTGTGATCCGCGTGAAGAAATGCGCGACGAATGGCATGTGGAAGGCGCTGACTGGTTGCCAGGAATGCCGGATGATGTGGTGCTGGAAATCACCCCTGACCCGCATACAGCGATTGTTGCGGTAACGCATGACCCGAAACTCGACGATATGGCGTTATTGGAGGCACTCAAATCTGAAGCATTTTATATTGGTGCTTTGGGCTCGGTAAAAAACCAGGAAAAACGTAAACAGCGTCTGCGTACGTTTGATTTAAGTGAGCAGGAAGTCAACCGTCTGCACGGTCCGGTTGGTCTGCGTATTGGCAGTCGTACACCCGCTGAAATCGCAGTATCTATTTTGGCCGAGTTGATCCAGGAACGCTCGCAGGTACAGCAGGCAGGTATTCAGGCTGTAGATATTAGTCGCGCGGTTGCCTGAATTCAGTCGCTTGAAGGTTTATCATTCAAGCCTGACCAGTCAGATCAGCCAGGGTATCTATGTCGCGCAAAATGCCTTCATCGTCACAAGCCAGTATAACTATCTCATTTTGATGGGCACGCAGGATTTCGCGCGCGCCCTGATCGCCTTGAATCGCCAGCAATTCATTCTTAAACCGCGGCGAGAAACCTACCGGATGTCCCGGTTTACCATTGAAAACGGGCTGCACAATGGCGGCTGTCGCTAATTGATTCGCAATTTTTGTGATGGTGTGTGGCTGGATAAAAGGCATATCGGCCAGTGCGATGACAAAGCCCGAGGCCTGAGGGAATTTGGAGTCTGCGCTGAGTATCCCAAGTTTAAGATTATCAGCCATTTCTGCATTTTGATGCTTGCTCGGTGCTACATGATAACCAAGTGCCGCCAACATGTTTTGCAAAGCCAGATTTTCCTCGCGCACTACTGCAACCGAATGCGGTAACGCTTGCAGCAGTGCCTGTGCAGAAGCTTCAGCCACTGTTAGTCCGTTATTGAATTTATGCAGTAATTTATCGTGCTCACCAAACCGGCGCGAAAAACCAGCTGCCAGCAAAATGCCCACCATGCCGGAGTGAACGGCAGCTTCAGTCGTATCTTTCTTATCCATTATTAAACCTTACCATTGTTGGCCATCTGATGGGAGCCACTAGATAAGAATGCTGTTTTACATGGCGTAAGAATGAAAGTGCTTGTTAATTGGTTTGTTTGAGCTTTGTGATTTGCTGTGCAATCAGCTCACCCTGCGCCTGGTCCAGTGACGAGACGGCAGGTTGCAATAATTCCAGCGCATTGAGGTTTTTCTGTACAAAGGCAATTCGCGACAATGCCAGCATGGCATCAAGGTCGCGCGCATTGATGGCATAGGCTTTTTTGAAATCTTTTTCGGCTTGTGCCAGCTCCAATAACCCTTCTTCAGCCAATCCTAAAAAATACCAGGCATCTGCCGATTCCGGTTCTTTTATGGTCCACTGGCTGGCAATGGTTTTTAAGTTTGCCCATTCCTCATTCTGGTAAGGAATCACAACTTGCATGAAAAAAGGCCTTTCTGCCATAGGCAATGCCCAGAAAGGTACTTCCATCGTTTTCAATGACATTACATCAGGCGTTTCCATCAACTCTTTAATCCACTCTACCGGTAAGCTATAGAAAAAGGCGTGATGACCAGGGCTTTTAAAAGTGGTCAGGCCGATTAAATTGAAATTCTGGTCAAACAGGGCACCACCGCTGGAGCCCATCGCAAAAGAGGCACTCGAACGCACAATCTGGCTGCCATCATAAGGGTAAATACCTTTGATCGTCCCGTAAGAAGGTTGCGGCACCGGCGAACCAGCGGGGAAACTTAAGGTAAATACTTCTTCTTCATATTTAAGCGTTTTGCTCTCGCGCATTGGCACCGGTTTGAAAGGGAGCGGAGTAAATTTAAGCAGACATAAATCACGACGCCAATTGGCTTTCAATCCGGTTGGCTGGTAACCATCCCGAAATTTGGCGATATTGGCACCATTGCTATTGGCAATCACATGGCAATTGGTGGCGACATATTCAGGGCTGACAACCACACCTGAACCACGGCCATTAGACCCACCCGGCATATCGGTAGTCACCATCACGATGGAGTGTCCTAACTCCAGCGTATCCACTATATCCGGTTGGGCTTGCGCATAGTTAATATTCAAGCCGATAGTCAAACAAAAAAGCGCCATGATTGGTTTCATGCAAGTCCCCGTTATCCGATGAATGCTACCTGTAAGTGTTGCTATGACTACTTTAATTTGCAAACGTTTTGCTGGCGGGTATTAAATTGTGATTCTCAGTGCAGTGTAAGGGAATTCTTACAGGCAAATCGGACTTATCCTTCTTAAGACTACAACTATGCCACTCTACCATTTCACTTCAAGTAATAAATAAGAGTTATTCAAGATGCACAATTCAAAATCCTATATGGTTCCGAAGATGATTTTTGCCAACGTTCTGGCCGTGATCATGATGACGTTTGAAGGCCACGCACCGGCAGAAATAAATGAAAAACCGCAAAAAGTGATTGGCGATCAACCTAGCCGTACTGGCAGAGTACAAGCCGATGGCTTGATGAAGGTTGCCGATACCAGCCAAAATGAAGCCATTGACACTCAGGTTGAAAAAAAACCTGCAGTGGTCAAAAAACGTATGCACAATACCCGGCACGCGAACGCAAAAACACCTCGCATACAGTTGGTGAAGGCAAAATCAGCACCGGTTGATTGTTGCTTCCGCGGATATCGTAGCTAGCAAAAGTGAATTAAATTGATCCTCCAAAAGCCTCCTTGCGAGGCTTTTTTCTTGTCAGTGTTTGTTATAAAAGCATTTGAAGGTCATTCTTCTTGCGGCTAACTGTCAGAGGCAATACACTGGCAAAAAATCCATAAAGAAAACACCATGTTCAAATCCTTTTTCCCTGATTCCCGCTGGTTCTGGCCTTCTGTCATTTTATGGTCGGTGATTTGCTGCGGTGTATGGTTTGAGTTTTCCACCGTGATTGGCACCGCTGTTGGCCTGGATATGACTGAAAAAGAGCCGGTGATTGGGCTTGGGCACTTTGTAACCGATTCATTTAAGCTGTTTTATGTCTATTACGCGCTAAGTGTTGCCATCTTTGCCTTGGTCTGGTTCACTTTGAAACCCAGCCGCTGGCAATGGTGGTCAATTCTTGGTTCTGCTTTTATCCTGTTTTCTACCTACTATTCAGTGCAAGTATCAGTGGCGATCAACAACTGGCGCCGCCCGTTCTTTGATGGCGTGCAAGCTGCGTTGTCGCCGAATTCAAAAGTCACAACCGCTGAACTGTATACGCTGATGTTGCAGTTTGCCGAAATTGCGTTCGTCGCTATTTTTATTTATGTCATTACGCGTTTCTTTGTCAGCCACTATATTTTCCGCTGGCGTACGGCGATGAATGAGTTTTACGTAAGCCAATGGCCGCAAGTGCGCAAAATTGAAGGTGCTTCACAACGTGTGCAGGAAGACACCATGCGTTTTGCCACCATTATGGAAGGCCTGGGCGTATCCATGGTGGAGGCCATCATGACGCTGGTGGCTTTTCTGCCGGTATTGTGGAGCCTGTCATCATACGTGAGTGAGTTGCCAGTGTTTGGGGCGGTGCCTGCGCCGCTGTTTACCGCTGCAATTGCCTGGTCAGTATTCGGAACGCTGCTGCTGGCGGCAGTCGGGATTAAATTGCCGGGCCTGGAGTTCAGGAATCAGCGGGTAGAAGCGGCTTACCGTAAGGAGTTGGTCTATGGTGAAGATAACGCTGAGCGGGCACAGCCAGAGACATTGAAGTCGTTGTTCCTGGATGTGCGTAACAACTACTTCCGTTTGTACTTCCACTATATGTACTTTAACGTTGCCCGCAGTTTATATCTGCAGGCGGATAATATTTTTGCTTACCTGATTCTGGTGCCGACCATTGCGGCTGGCAAAATTACATTTGGTATTTTGCAGCAGATCCTGACAGCGTTTTCGCAAGTCAGTAATTCTTTCCAGTATCTGGTGAATTCGTGGACGACGATTGTTGAGTTGTTATCGGTGTATAAACGGTTGACGGCGTTTGAAGCGGCGATCAAGCATGAGGCATTGCCGGAGATTGAGCTGACCAATTCATGATGTAGAAACCCGCGTTCACTGCAATATGTCGCAATTCTGGCAGGAGTATTGCAAGGGGTTTCACAGGGCAGCTCTGTGCCAGCGGAACTACTGCCTATGCAGAAGCCGGCGCGCTTTATAACAGTTCGTCATTCTGGCGAAGGCCGGAATCCAGGCAAGGTTAATGTTTAGCTTGGTCACTTCAAGTGAGTAGGTATTAAACTTCCTGTAGGTTTTAATCGGTATTTCTTTGGATTATTCATCATTCCTTTTCGACCCTAGGCGAGTTACTTTTCTTTGCTTGCCCAAAGAATAAGTAACCAAAAGAAAGGGCACCCTAGCATCCGCTTTTATCCTGCGTTGCTCATCACCGTGGGCGTCCAACGAAACTCGCCCTGACAAGCCACACACAACGTGGCTTGTTGCGGAACTCAAACAGACGCTGGCCGAAGGCTCCCACGCTGATTGCGCTACTCGGCGCGTCAGATAGGGGCCCGTTAAAACCACACGCCTTTAGTTACGTGAGACTCGCCACATTAATTCCCGCTCAACCGTTGGAAATTAAACAAACCTAAAAATCAAAAAGCAAAACAACGAAATTGCTCACTGGGTTTAATTTTAGAAATAAAACATTCACTAAGCGCCCTCAATACAAAAAATTCATCCGATCTTTCATCGTGGTGGGTTTAAAACGGGCCCCTATCTGACGCGCCGAGTAGCGCAGACAAAACAAGAGATAAGGGAGCGTTTGTTTGAGTCCCGCAGCAGCTCACGATGTGTGTGAGCTGCCAGGTCGAGTTTCGCGACCGCTTGTTTTGACGAGCAACGCAGGATACAAGCGGAAGCTAGGGTGCATTTCTTTTGGTTACGTTTTCTTTGGGCAAACAAAGAAAAGTAACTCGCCTAGAGGCGAAAAAGAATGGCGAAATGGAATACTTAACCCTCCAAGAAATACCGATTAGAACTTCACCGCAAGTGCATCACTTGTTCTCTTATGGAACCAAGCTAAATATTAACCTTGCCTAGATTCCGGTCTTCGCCGGAATGACGAGCTGCTGCAGCGCGCACCATTCGCGCAGAAGTCAGTCTTTGCGCAGGCCTGCTAGCTGATACAACGCAGCTACCTCAGCTAAATAACACAATAATGGCCAGTCTCACCTGGCCACTCTCTGCATATGATCAAACTTCGGCTGTTGCTCCCGCATAAACTCTGTCAAAGCCTCTTCCGATAACGGTCGGCTGTAATAATAACCTTGCCCGACATCGCAGCCGCTATGTAGCAGAAACCGGTGCTGGTATTCTGTTTCTATCCCTTCTGCTGTGACCGATTTATGCAAGCTTTTGCCCAGGTTGATCAGCGCCAGCAGAATATTGCCGTTGGTCACGCTTTGCTCAAGGTCTTGCACAAAAGCTTTGTCGATTTTCAGTTCATCAATCGGATAGTTTTTGAGGTATGCCATGTTGGAATAGCCAATGCCAAAATCATCAATCGCGATACATACGCCTAACCGTTTTAACTGCTCCAGCGTACGCGTAAACATGGCTTCATCTTTGAATCTTGCATTTTCTGTGACTTCAAGCGTCAATAAGTGTGGCGGTACCCTTTCCTGACGTAACACTCTTTGCACAGTTTCGACCAGGTTACCGCGCAAGAACTGTATCGGGGATACATTTACTGCAATAGGGACCAGGTAGCCCCATTCAGTCTGCATGGATTTAATCTTCTGGCAGGCGGTTTGCAGCACCCACTCACCAATCGCAAAAATGTGCCCGGTTTCTTCGGCTACCGGGATAAATTCGTCTGGCGGGATCAATCCTTTTTCAGGATGCTGCCAGCGGATTAACGCTTCCAGGGCACTGATATTGCCATGCTGCATATTGAGTTGTGGCTGGTAATACAGCATCAGTTCACCGCGCTGCAAAGCATGGCCGAGACCATATTCAATTTCGTTGCGTTCACCAAGCTGTTGCGCCAGGGTGCCGCTGAACATCTGCACTTTATTTTTGCCGGCATTTTTGGCGCTATAGAGTGCCGAGTCTGCGCAACTGAGCAGGGTGTCTATATCTTTGGCATGGTCGGGGTAAATACTGACGCCGACACTGCAGGTCATGTTAAACACGTAGTCGCCAATTTCAATTGGCAGCGAGATCGCTTCCATCACACGTGCCAGTAATGGCTCGGCATCTTCGCCATCACGTAAACCGGGGTAAAGCATGACAAATTCATCACCACCAAAACGCACGATCGCGTCGCTGGGACGCGTGCTCTGTATCAGCCGTTGCGCAACATTTTCCAGCATTTTATCGCCGGCGCGATGTCCGAGGGTGTCGTTAATCAGCTTGAAGTGGTCGAGGTCAATAAATGCAATCGCGATTTTGCGTTGCATTTTATCGGCTTCGGCAATCAGGCTGGCGAGTTTGCCGCTGAAGGCATGGCGATTGAGCAAGCCAGTCAATTTGTCGGTGACGGCTAACTGGTGAATTTGCTGTTCATGGTTTCTGCGGTCAGTAATGTCTTCTACTGTACCTTCGTAATACAGGATATTGCCAACGGTGTCATACACCGCGTGTGCATTCTCTGAGATCCAGATCGCTTCGCCGTTGTGCCGGTAAACCTCGGATTCAAAGTTTTGCACGCGGCCATAAGTGCTGATGGCCTGAGTGAATTCACTACGGCGGCTTTCCGCAACATACAGCTGGGTACTGATATTGTTGAGGTCGCTGATCAGGTCGGCGGCAGATGCGTATCCATACAGGTTGGCCAATGCCTGGTTGGCATTCAGGTAAGTGCCGGATTCTGTAGTCTGGAACATGCCCAATGTTGAATTATCAAACATGGAGCGGTATTTTTGCTCGGTGCTGAATAGCGCCTGTTCAATCCTTTTGCGACTGCTGATATCCTGGATAATGCCTTCTAGCGCGACCGGCTCGCCATCCTCGTCAAACACACCGCTACCGCGTTCAGCCACCCAGACAAAGTCGCCGCTGGCCCGCACAATACGATACTCCAGTTGAAATCGTTCGCGTTTTTCCAGGGCTTCGGCGATGGTGATCCGCACTCTGTCACGATCATCAGGATGCGTCATGCTTTCATAAGAAATATCCTTATTGAGCAATAACTGAGGCGGTGTATAGCCAGTCAGCGTCTCGCAGCCTTTGCTGACATAGATCATGGTCCAGCTGTCGTCATACAGGCAACGGTAAATCATGCCATCCAGGTTATCCAGCAGCGTATCCAGCAGCCTTTGCTGTTGCGCAGTGAGCAAGGAGTCCATGATGTCGTTTTGCATAATGCCGAGTATGGTTTGGCTGTTCATCAGACAAACACCTGTTCTTCCTGCCTCAGGCTGCGTACGGTGAGCGCCTTGTCCCATAAACTTTGCGGGGAGACCAAAGTCAGCATGCTGTTCTGGGCAATGTTGGCAATCGCGATGCCCGGGTTATGGCTGACGCCTTTAAACAGGGAGGTCAGTGGCTGAATCTGGTTGGGCGAGAGATATGGGATTTCCCCCAGAGCCGAAACGAATACGCCAAATTTCAGCGAAGAGGTTTTATCTTCTATCACGATAATTTGGCGGTACTCGGTAGAGTAATGCGGGTGGCCCAGCATGCGCGCGAGGTCAATGATTGGGATTACCTCGTCACCGTAAGCATGCATGCCGGCAATAAACGGTGCCGCCTCCGGTAGCGTGCGTAACTGACCTTCGTCAATCGCCTCACGTACAAAACTGGTTTCAATGCCCATCCAGGTGTCGGCCACGTAGAAAGTGGCGTATTCCTGAGATTCTTTGCCGGACTGCAAGAACAGGTTGGGATTAAATTTGTTATGGATTACTTGCGATTCCGCGCGTATGCGTTGATTAATCTCATCCACTTTACCCAGTGGTGTAAAAATCAGCGCAATTACCTTGTTGCGATAATTGTCTTTTGCGCCTTTATATTCGCGATAACCATAAGAGGCATGCGCACCAACGGCATAATAGGTATTGTGGTAAATGGCGATATCAAACAATTGCTCGCCTTCTTTCAGTTTGTCTATGGCAGGCATGAGTTCGAAATTATCACCAACCATAATTTCCTGATAGGTGCTGGAAATTACGCTGAGCTGGTCATTCACAAACACGGTAAAACTTCCTGCAACCGGCGCATCATCACTATCGCGCGGCACCACATCTTTCAACATGGCCTGGAATTGTGGTGTGCTATCAAACACAATCGCTATGCCACCAACAATGCTGTTGTTATCCAGATGCCGGATCGGTGCGGCATAAATGTAAGTAAACTGGTCGTTGTATAAAGACGTTTTTTCAAAGGCGGAAACCACATAATCCTGCGTCGACAAGCAGCTACGCGTTCGGCCCACCCATTCATCTTGCAACTGCGTGCCAAGCAGATGCTCATAGTGGCGATTTGAAACAGCCATGACCTCGCCCTGGCGGTCAAACACAATCAGGTTATCATACACGGTATACAGGCTATTGATGTAGCGCAGGGTGTCGGAGATCTTGCGCTGGTCATCCTTGGTCACCTGGCTTTGGCCTAGCAACTCCCTGAAACTGTGAGTCAGTGCCCACCAGCGGACATCGTTGGCGCGCTCATACAGGTTGCGGTCCATGATATCCACCGCCATTTGTGCGCAAAAACTGGAGTTTTCCAGCATTACTGAGACCACGGTCTGGTATAGCTCAGAGACCATCTGCTCAATAATCTGCTGCGTTTTGTGACCGGTATTGCTGATCTCGCACAGCAGGGTTTTGGAGAAGTTTTTCTGCTGGGTATCCACATAGTTGCTTTGCCAGATATTGCCGTTCCACACCGACTGGTTAAGTTTGCTCTGGATACTGGCCGCCTGTTTCGGAATATTCAGCAGGCTGTCCGAGAAAATGAGCGGGCTGCGCATCACCTTGCGCAGGGTTTCGCCATCAATGTGCGCCACCATTTCATGCATACTATGGCGGAAGGCATACTCCAGCGGAATCATGGCCTGGCCTAACCAGCCTGGCCCCAAATAGCCTTGGTAGCCTTCTGAATGTTTGGTCACGCACAAATATTCACGGCCGGAGAAGCGGCTGATAAACCAGTCCTGGTCTGGCTCGGCACAGATTTTTGCACCCAGTGGAATCTGGTAAACATCGCTGGAGGCAATCACATTGCGCTCTTCATCCAGCAGGATGCCTATGGTCCAGTCATGTTCGGGAATCAGGTTGTGGAAAATCGTATCCAGTTCATTCACAAACTTGAAGCTCAGGCATAACACTCCCAGAGATCTTTTGTCATCCTTGCTACGCACTTCGTGTGCATAAACAAGTGATTTGTAGGTGCTGCCGTTAATCACCGTTTCGTAAAAACGCTCGATGTACGGCTCTGAAGATTGCTGAGCCAGCGCCACGATAGGGTGGAAATGATCAAGTATGGTCTGGCTGGCATCCAGCTGGTGGATCAGTTGCCCCTGGCTGTCGAACAGCACGATATTCTCGTATACGGTGTATTTTTTCTGGTATTCCTCAAAGCGGAAGCAAATCGCATCGTGTTCCTCATCGGTCATCGTGCCTTGCATATAGTGCGATAAATAATCTCGCACATCATCATCGGTTGCAAAAAAACCAATGTCCGCCGTACGCTCAAACAGGTTGCGTACCAGCAGATTGATAATTTCAAACGCTTTGGAAGATAGCTGTGCCGCTGTTTTGCGTAAGGTCTCCTGTGATAAATGCTGCAGTACATCGTTAGAAATCGTATTAAACGCACTGCGGGTATGCTCCATTTCAGACCCGGTGCCGGAAAGCTGGGCCATTAATGCCAGACTGTCCCAGGCGTGTTGAAGCTGGTAAATTCGTGAGCGAAAATCATTAACTTGTTTGAAATGGCTGGTGAGATCATCGGTAAGGGGCTGCTTGTACATGAAACACTTTCAAAAAAAACATCGAATATCCGATGCTTCTACAGCAAGAACGGGACCTGAAACCGCGATGAAATTGAGCGAATAAGCAGTTAAAACGGCCGTTTTTCTTTGCTTCAGCTCTGAAAATACGGGATTTTTCACATATTTAGTATTCGATAGAGCCTACAATAGACCTTTATTCCGGTTTTCCAATCGTGGTTGCACTTTGATGGGGCGATAACTCCCCCTATTGGTGCAGAAATATAGCAATAAATGTAAAAATTCGTAGGGAAAGTTTATCTCCAGATACGGGCATAAGAACTGCTTATCGGAGAAGGAGGAACCCTCTATTTTTGAAAGGAAAAATAAACTTCATGATTGGCAGCGCATTTGAGATTCATAATGTCTCTGGAGCCATTCGCGATGCAGTAGCACCGGTGTTTTTGCTTACTGGTATTGGCTCTATCCTGGGTGTACTGATCGGCAGGCTGGGACGCTCGATTGATCGTGCAAGATTTCTGACCGATGCACCAGAAGAAAAACGAGAACGCTTTAAGGATGAATTGAAGATTATCGTACGAAGGACCAAATGGCTGCGCCGGGCGATAGGCTTGGCAACCTTTGCCGCGCTGTGTATTTGCGTCTCGATTGCCAGCATGTTTCTGTCAGTGGAGACCGGCTTGCGCCTGTCACATCTGGTGATGATTTCTTTTATTATCTCAATGGCTTCGCTGATATTGTCCTTGCTATGTTTTTTGCGGGAGATCGTTCTGGCCTCACGCGAAGTGATCGTGCCATACAAGCAAATGGAAAAGTCGAAGATACTGTAATGTAATTAGAGTGCTAGCTTAAAGTGAGGAATAGCCTAACGATATAGCGCGCGAATAATATCTGTCTGAGTGAGGATACCCACCAGCTTATTATGCTGGTCAACCACTGGCACCAGTTGTAGATGATGGCTGGTGATCAGCGGGATGGTATGCATGAGGTGCATATTCTCTAGAATGGTGATGACCGGAGTCGCCATAATCTGGCCGACAACCTCCGGTTTGCTGCTATGGGTGGTCGGTGACCAGCGGATCAGCTTTTTAAGTGCGGGTGCCACCTGGTTAAATTTTTCGGGTTTGGCGTGCTGCATAAAGTCCGCCACACTCAATAAGCCAATCACCAGGTTGGCTTTATTCACCACCGGGATGGCCGGCTCTGATTGTTGCAACAATGTTTGCCAGGCTTCTTCCAATGTATCGCCAAACTGTAAGGTATCTGTCACTGGACGCATCACATGCCGGCACTCAATTTCTTCCAGTTTGCGGTGATAGGCAATCAGCTCGGTTTGTTGCAGCAGTGCCTGCAAGCTGTCCGGACTGATATCCAGTACTTCATGAAATTGCCCTAACGCTGCCTGTAAGTCTTCCTGCCGGAAACCGAACTGGTAATTCATGTGCTCGGGCCCAGCAGGCTTGCTATCGATTTGCAGCGCAGGGTAGCGGTAGCCAGTCAGGGTATGGTATAGCCAGGCGGACAATACCAGTAACGCGCTATTTGCCAGCACCGGCCACAAAATAAATGTATACCCCAGCTGATAAACTGTTTCACCACCAAGCACGGCGGTCAATGCCACCGCGCCACTTGGCGGATGCAGGCAACGCAAGGCAAACATCATGGCAATCGATGACAGCATTGCCAGGGCAGCGGCATAGGCGATATGGGCCGGCAATAAATGGGCAAAGAAAACGCCACAGAGTGCCGCCACCGTATTGCCCGCTAGAATCGCCCATGGCTGGGCAAGCGGGCTGGATGGCAAACAGAACAGGATGACTGCCGAAGCCCCCATAGGAGCGATCAGGAAAATAGCGGTGAGCCAGTCACCCGGTAAAGCAGCATGGGCCATCAGGCCTGTGCCTAAAATGCCTAAGCCGGCACCGAATGCGGCACGTGCGTGATCACGCAGCGAGCCAGTGACAGGACGAGGCCAGTAGGGTTTCAAAAACGCGGGGATAGCAGGCATGAGCGAATACGACACTGCGAGTGCATAATGAAAGTTGGCAGTGTATCACGCGCACGGCCTGTGACAGCCGCGCGAGGCCATGTTTGCAAATCCTGATCGTGATACATGAGGATACAAATTCCCGGAAACTTCGCAGCGAATTTTTTGCTCTTACGCACAGAAAGTGTTTTTAGTTATTTATCCAAACACTCAAACTAAGCAAAAAATAAGTCTGAAAGGAATCAAATTTATGCAGGCATTTATGCAATCAAAACTCACTCATTGGGTCAGCGTACCGCTGGCTATTGCAGCGCTGTTTGGTGCTGGCTATTGGGTAAAAGGCAATACGCTGGTGAATCATGCGGAGGCCACCGCACAGGTTGCCGCGAAAACCATCTCTAGCCCTAGCGCATACATTACCTTGCCAAATTTCGCCACCATTGCCGATAGCCAGGGCGCGGCAGTGGTGAATATCAGCGTTACCGGTACCGTTAAAACCAGTGGCATCCCGGGCATGGATCCGAATGATCCCATGTATGAATTTTTCCGCCGTTTCCAGCCTAATCAGCCAAAAACCGAAACACCTATGAGCGGCATGGGTTCTGGCTTTATTGTGAAGCCGGAAGGCGTGATCCTGACCAATGCGCATGTGGTCGACAAGGCCGATGAAGTAATCGTCAGGTTGACTGATAAACGTGAATTCAAAGCCAAGGTCATTGGTGTCGATAAACTGACCGATGTGGCCGTACTGAAAATTGATGGCAAAGACTTGCCTACCGTCAAAATCGGCAGCACTAAAAACAGTCATGTCGGCGATTGGGTAGTGGCGATTGGCTCTCCATTTGGCTTCGATAATACCGTTACTGCCGGCATTATCTCGGCCAAATCCCGCGCCTTGCCGGATGAAGGCTACGTCCCGTTTTTGCAGACGGATGTGGCGATCAACCCCGGTAACTCAGGCGGCCCGCTGTTTAATCTGAATGGTGAGGTGATTGGTATTAACTCGCAAATCTATAGCCGCAGTGGCGGTTACCAAGGTTTGTCATTTGCTATTCCTATCGATGTCGCCATGGGCATTGAGCAACAATTGCTGGATAAAGGCAAAGTCAGCCGCGGCCGACTTGGGGTAGGTGTGCAGTCTATCAATCAGGACCTCGCAACTTCATTCGGCCTGAAAACCAACAGCGGTGCGCTGGTCAGCAATGTTGAGAAAAATGGTCCGGCCGATAAAGCCGGGTTGGAGCCTGGGGATGTGATCCTGAAATTCAATAATCAGGTGATAGACCGCTCCAGTGACCTGCCGCCAATGGTGGCAAATATTGTGCCTGGTAGCACGGTCAAGATGGAAGTCTGGCGTAAAAAACAACTTAAAACCCTGAGTGTGCGTGTGGATGAAATGCAAACTGCCAAGGCTGCCCCCTTGATAGCGCCTGACAATAAACAGGCCAAGCTTGGTGTCAGTGTGCGCCCGCTAACCTCGCAAGAGCTGGCGCAAGTGCAAGTCAAGCAAGGCCTGCTGGTAGAGGAAGTCGGCAAAGGACCTGCTGCCAATGCGGGTATCCAGCCGGGGGATGTAATTCTTGCAGTGAACGGTGACCAGGTCACCAGCGTGACGCAACTGCATGAAAAATTACTGCCGAACAGCAAAAATATTGCACTACTGGTCATGCGTGGAGACAACAAGATTTATGTGCCGGTGAAGATTAGTTAAGTTGAATACTGCCATCCCTCTCTCAGCCCCGCCAACGCGGGGCTTTTTTATGCTGGATGCCAACGCGTCTATCTGACAGGCGGATATTTCATCGGGTAGAATAACCGCATGCAAACATTCCAGATTGAATCGACAAAAAACGAAACGCTGCAAGCTGCGCTCATACAGAAAATCAACCGGAAAACCAAGCCGTTAGGTGCACTTGGGCGGCTGGAAACGTTGGCTTTGCAACTTGGGCTGATCCAGAAAACTGAACATCCGGCTTTGCAACAGCAAACCATGCTGGTGTTTGCCGGTGACCATGGCATTGTGGCCGAAGGCGTTAGTCCGTATCCGCAAGCGGTGACGGCACAAATGGTGCTGAACTTCCTGAATGGTGGCGCCGCAATCAATGTTTTCGCGCGCCAGCATGACTTTCAGTTGCATGTGGTGGATAGCGGCGTCAATGCGGTTTTTGAACCGCATCCGATGCTGATTGATGCCAAGCTCAGCATGGGCACGTTGAGTTTCCTGCATCATCCGGCGATGACGCGTGAAGAGGCTGCGCAAGCCATTGCCCGCGGCGCTGAAATCGCCCGTGATGCGATTGCCGAAGGCTGCAATGTATTGGCGCTGGGCGAGATGGGTATTGGGAATACATCCAGTGCCAGTTGCCTGATGAGTGTGTTGTGCAGTTTTCCCTTGCATCAATGTGTAGGCCGCGGCACCGGCCTCAGCGATAAAGGTCTGGATCATAAACTATCGGTGCTGACCAACGCATTGCAAAAGCATCATGTCGATGCCAAAGACCATTTGCAGGTGCTGGCAGTTTTTGGCGGATTCGAAATCGCCATGATGGTCGGCGCCTTGCTCGCAGCAGCTGAAGCACGAGTCACGTTGCTGATTGATGGCTTTATTGCAACTTCTGCACTCTTAGTTGCTGCCAAACTTTATCCGCAAGTGCTGGATTATTGCGTGTTTGCGCACTGCTCGGATGAAAACGGTCACGGCAAGATGCTGGAACACCTAAAAGTGCAGCCGTTGCTGCATTTGTCATTGCGCTTGGGCGAAGGGACCGGCGCCGTGCTGGCGTATCCCTTGTTACAGTCTGCGGTGGCTTTCCTCAATGAAATGGCCAGCTTTGAAAGTGCTGGCGTCAGCGGGAAAAGCCAGTGAACTGGAAATTGCAATGGCGCTATTTCCAGCTGGCAGTCGGTTTTTTTACCAGATTGCCAGTGCCAACCTTGCCCGACTTCCAGGAAGCTGAATTAAACCACGCCGCGCGTTATTTCCCGCTGGTTGGCTTATTGGTTGGCCTGATTGCCGCCATTGTGTGGTGGCTGTCGTCGTTACTCTTCCCGCCCGCCATCGCGGTGTTGGCCAGTATGGCCGCCAGCATTTACCTGACGGGTGCTTTTCACGAAGATGGCCTGGCTGACAGTGCGGATGGGTTAGGCGGCGGGTTAACCCGTGCCCGCAAACTGGAAATCATGCAGGATTCGCGCCTGGGTAGTTACGGCGCCATCGCGCTGATCGGTATGCTGGTATTCAAATTTCAGGTACTGGTTGCATTACCTGCAGCGGTATTACCGTTTGCGTTGATTGCCGCACACACCTCAAGCCGCCTGGCAGCGGTATATCTGATGGCGAACATGACCTATGTCCGTACTGCCGGAAAATCCAAACCACTCGCCACCAGCCCAACGCGCAATGACCTCTGGTGGGCCAGCGTATTCGGCTTGTGGATATGGGTCGGCTTTGCCGCACTGTTATGGCTGAACCATTCCGGGCTGGCTTCCTTGCAGTTTTTATTGCTGACTGAGTTACCTGTGGTCCTGGTTTGGTGGTGGTGGCGGGCCTTATTGGCAAGACATCTGCAAGGTTATACCGGTGATACCCTGGGTGCCATGCAGCAGCTGACTGAACTGGCTTTTTACCTTGGCTTACTGGCCTGGAGCCGATTGATATGAAACTTACATTGATCCGTCACACGCGTCTGCAAGTACCTGACGGTGTGTGTTACGGGCATAGTGATATTGATGTTTCAGCCAGTTTTATGGATGAACTGGAGCGGTTGCAAACCAAATTATCCGGTGAGCAGTTTGATGCCGTGTACGCCAGCCCGTTGCAAAGGTGCAGCAAACTTGCACATGCACTTGGGTTTGATTACCAGATTGTGCACGACGACCGCCTCAAAGAACTGCATTTTGGCGACTGGGAAATGCTGGCCTGGAGCGATATTCCGCGTGAATTGTTTGATATATGGGCGCAAAATTATGCTGATCTGGCGCCGCCGAATGGCGAAACATTTGCTGCATTGCAACAGCGCGGCATCGCCTTTATTGATGAGTGTTTACAGAATCATATGAACCAGCATATCCTGGTGGTTACACATGGCGGGATGATACGCGCGCTGATTGCGCATGCATTGAATATGCAACTCAAAGGGCTGTTCAGGTTCCAGGTCGATCATGCCAGCGTGACGCGGATAGATTTTTCAGGCACGGTACCGAGAATTGAATTTGTTAATCGGTAATTCTCACACTCGCCTTGGCCAGTGCTTGTTCCAGCCTGGACCACTCGGTTACTGGCGGCAACCCAAATCGTAATGCCTGCGGCGACGCAAAGTAACGCGTCCAGACGCCTTCTTGTGCCAGGGCATCCTGCAGCTGATGGCTCGCAGGATGCTGCACATATTGAAATAAATCTGTACCGCCAACCGGATTAAATCCGTATTGACTAAGCAATTGCAGTAACCGCCTGGATTGCGCAGGCAAGTGTGCACGCATGTCTTGCTGCCAGTCAGTATCTTCCAGCGCTATCTGTGCGATATGACCGCTAGCGCCGGCGATTGTCCATGGCCCGAGTAAAGATTCAACCTGCGCCAGCGCGACGGGTTCCCCCATCAAAAAACCTACCCTTAGCCCCGCCAGCCCGAAAAATTTGCCTAGCGAGCGCAATATCCATAATCCTGGCTGACCGCTATGACTGGCGATGCTTGATTGCGGTGTGGTATCCATAAACGCTTCATCAACCACCAGCCAGCCGCCACGCGTAGCCAATTGCGCATGCCAGTCTAAAAGCATATCAACTGGATAGATCTGACCGGTTGGATTGTTAGGATTACATAGCAGCAGTACGTCAGCTGTGCTCAGGAGATCGCTATCCGGTTGCTGCTCAAAAAATTGCACATCATGACCGGCACGTTGCCAGGCATGTGCATGTTCCTGATACATGGTGCGCGGCATGGCAACCCGGCAAGCCGGACGCAATGAGGGCAACACCTGCAATGCGGCCTGCGAACCTGCGCATGGCAGAATATGTGTCGCTCCATAATAGCGACGGGCAGCTGTTTGTAAGCCGTCATCCGTGGCTGGCAAGCGCTGGAACAGCGCAGGCGACAGAGCTGGGATCGGAAAATGCTGCGGGTTAATACCGGTCGATAAATCCAGCCAGTCATTCACCGGCCTGACATATTTGGCTGCCGCTTGCAGCAGATTGCCGCCATGTTCAAGCATAAGCGATAGCTCCAATCAGCGCGGCGATTGCCAGCCAGGAATATAGCCCGGCACTTACCAAGCGTAATGCGCGAGGGATATCCTCTAAAGTTGCTTGTTTATCAGTCCCCAATGCGGGACGTTCATGCCAGACACCATGATAGCGGGCACGCCCGCCGAGGGCGACATCCAGTGCGCCAGCGCCGGCAGACATCACCGGTCCGGCATTCGGGCTATCCCATTGTTTCGCTTGAGTGCGCCAGGCATGCAATGCTTTTTTTGTACTGCCCAGTAGTGCGTAGGTGAGTGCCGTCAAACGGGCAGGGATGTAGTTCAAAACGTCATCCAGCCGCGCTGCGGCCCAGCCAAAATAATAGTACTGGCTGGTTTTATAGCCCCACATGGCATCCAACGTATTTGCCAGCCGGTATAACAATGCACCAGGCCCACCTGCCACCAGAAACCAGAACAATGCCGCAAACACGCCATCACTGCCGTTTTCTAGCACCGATTCCAAAGTGGCAGACACAGGTTCAATCGCTTCCTTGTCGCGGCTGACCATATAGGAAGCCGCGAGTTGCGCTTGTTGAAGATTGTTATTTTTCAGCGCGGAATACACTGCCAATGCATGTTGCCGCAAACTTTTGTGGCCCAAGGCAAAGTAAAGCAAATAGCCATGTACCAGCCAGCCCACATTGGACTGCGCCAGCAGGAAGGCAAAATAGGAGATTGGCAAAACAGCAATTATCCATGCAAATAAACCAGCCACACGTTGCGAGATGTTTGGTTGAGATGCCACTGGATTGAAACGGTTGCTTAAGTCATTGGCGATGCGGCCAAACCCAACCAGCGGATGCCAGCGCTCAGGTTCTCCCAGCCAGCGATCAAGCGCAACCGCGCCGCAGGCAAGCATGGCGAGTATGAGATAATCGGCGGATGGATAAACAGGCAGTAAAAACATTAATGGTTCAGGGCACCACGTCGGATGCCGGTAAAAGTACGCTGGTGGCCGGATTGTGCCGCGTATTGTACCGCAGCGGGGTTGCTGTCGTCCCTTTCAAGCCGCAAAACATGGCGCTGAATGCCGCGGTGACTGAAGACGGTGGCGAGATTGGCCGCGCACAGGCAGTGCAGGCGATGGCTGCCGGATTGCAGCCGCATACCGATATGAATCCGGTGCTGCTTAAACCTAATTCTGATACCGGTTGCCAGGTAATTATTCACGGCCGGGTGCAGGGTAACCAGGAAGCGAGCACTTACCACGAATATAAAAAAGTCGCCATGCAGGCAGTGCTGCAATCTTATCAGCGATTAAAGCAGCAATATGATTTTGTCATGGTGGAAGGGGCGGGTAGCCCGGCAGAAATCAACTTGCGCGCCAACGATATTGCCAATATGGGATTTGCCGAAGCGGTGGATTGCCCGGTGATCCTGGTGGCGGATATTGATAAAGGCGGTGTATTTGCGCACCTGGTCGGCACCCTGGCTTTATTGTCAGGGAGCGAGCAGGCCAGGGTCGCTGGTTTTGTGATTAATAAATTCCGTGGTGACATTGCTTTGCTGCAACCGGGGCTGGATTGGCTGGAGCAACGCACCGGTAAACCGGTGATAGGTGTGTTGCCTTACATGCATGATTTGCATCTGGAAGCGGAAGATGCGGTTGCCAGTAGCAACGCTAGAAAAACGGATATTCAGCTCACCATTATCGTGCCGGTGCTGCCACATATCGCCAACCATACCGACTTTGATGCGCTGCGTTTGCACCCACAAGTAGATTTGAAATTCGTTCGATTGAATGAGCCGGTACCTGCTGCCGATTTAATTATTCTGCCCGGCAGCAAAAATGTGCGTGGCGATTTGGCCGCGCTGCGTGAGCATGGCTGGGAGCCTGTCATCGCAAGGCATTTGCGTTATGGCGGAAAGCTGCTGGGGATTTGCGGTGGTTTCCAGATGCTTGGCCTGCAATTGCATGACCCGTTGGCGCTCGAGGGCGAGGCGGGCAGCAGCGCCGGTCTCGGCTGGTTGAAAATGCAAACCACGCTGGAAGCACACAAGCAGCTAAAACAGATTTCCGGAAAATTGACCTTCGGCGATGCGCAAGTGCAAGGCTATGAAATTCATATGGGCGTGAGTATTGGGTCAGCTTTAGAGCGGCCCGTACATCTGATCAGCAATCAGGCTGAAGGTGCGATCTCAGAAGATGGCCAGATAGCGGGAAGTTATATCCATGGCCTGTTTGACCATCCGCAGGCCTGTGCGGCCTGGTTGCAGTGGGCAGGATTATCGAATCAGGTCGATTACGACTATACGCAATTACGCGAACAAAGCCTGGAGCGGTTGGCAGACAGTTTGTGTGAAAACCTCAACTGGGCTGCACTTGCCCCGTTTTTGCCTGCAGGCTTCGTGCCGAATTAACCGGCAACCACGTTAATGGTCTGCTCAAACGCCTGCACAACTTGGCCGGCGCGGATCTTGGCGGTTTTCCGGCGCTCGATCTGGCCATCCACTGAAATCAAGCCTTCGGCTACCATAGACTTGCCCTGGCCACCGCTGTCGGCCACACCTTCCAGTTTCAGCAAATCACAGAGCGCAATATATTCACCTTTGAGTTGAAAAGTCGTGGTTGTCATAAGGATGTTTCCCGGTGTGAGTGAGTAAAGAGATTAAGTTAAGGCTTTTTCGGTGCTTCTGCCGGTAAATTTACTTCCAGCGTCAACGAAGCATTCTGGCTTTCCCACAGATTTTCGTTCAACTGGTGATGGACGGTCACAAACAGGAAATTCAACCCTGCTTTTGTGGGTTTAAAAGTGAACTCACCTTGCTGGTTTGCATGAATGTTGGACTCCCGCACATTATCGAGGTCGTAAAGATCTTCAACCCGGTGCTTGATAAAGTGTTCGTTATCAGTGACCACGATAATACGTGCGTTACTGACCGGTTTGCCATCTTCCAAAATGCGGAATGAACCCTCAATACCTGGTACCAGGCCATTTGGCGAAGTTAATGGAATAATTTCCAGGCCTTTGTTAAATGGTTTTGCCTGGTATTTCTGTTGACCCTTGAAAATATACGTATCTGCATAGCTGTAATAATTCATGGTTGTTGGCTTGCCGGTAACGCGTTTCATATCCGCTGCAAAATACAGTTTTTTATCTGCCGTCTCTACTGCTTTGTAGATCGGGCCTACCCGTTGGCCTGTACTGATACGGTAAGTGCCTTCTTCTTTTAATTCCGGCTCCAGATATACCGCTGCCTTGGTTTTGGCGATTGGCCTGATGGCTGTGGAAACGCCATCAGGGCCGGTAATGGTGAAGTTTGGCGAATCCATGGCAAAGTCTGCCTGGAAAGGGAACTCGGTAAACGCAGATTCTATGGTCAGGCGATGATGCGTGACATTGAACTGGTTAGGCTTTAAAAATGGCACATGTGCTTCGGCGGTGAGTGCTGCCAGTATTGTGAGCAGCGCGCTGGTCAGCAGAGAGAACTTTTTCATGAATTTTCCTTTATGGTTATTTGAGTTTTAAAGGCAGGCCTGCCGCAACGAAACTGACCTGGTTGGCGATGGCAGCAATATCCTGGTTTAAGCGGCCCTGTTCATCCTGGAACTGGCGGTTGATTTCACCCAGCGGCACAATACCCATGCCGACTTCGTTGCTGACTAACAATACTTGTGCCTGTAGCTGGGGCAAAGCCGCCAGCAACGCCTGCTTTTCCGCCTGCCAATCCAGCCGCTCCGGTTTGTCGCAATCCGGGCAAATGCATTGCGCCAGCCACAAGGTCAGGCAATCGACAATCAGGCAGGTTTCCGGCGCATCGTTATCCAGCAGTGTCTGGCCCAGGTTAAATGGCACTTCCACCAGGGCCCAATAGGGCGGCCGGCGCTCTTTGTGATGCGCCACCCTTTTGGCAAATTCATCGTCATAAACCTGCGCGGTGGCGATATAGGTAACCGGTAATTCCAGCGCAGAAGCCAAACGTTCTGCATAAGCACTCTTGCCGCTGCGCGCACCACCCAGAATCAAATGTGTACTCATAACAACCTCCCGGTTTGCTGTTGCCAGTGTTCAATAATGTTTTGCAACTGCACCAGTCCCTCAGTAAACAGGGCGGGCCCCGGTTGCAGGATATCCACTGATTTGATTTCATACAAATGGCCGTGCTGAACCGCGGGTATGGTTTGCCAACCTGTGCGGGCCTTCACCTTTTCCGGCTGGAATTTCTTGCCGCACCAGGAACCGATGATGATGTCCGGTTGCGCTGCGACCACCTGTTCTGCATTGACCTGGCGATCGCGTGCGTTGTGAAAACCGCTCAGCTCCGGAAAACAATCCTGCCCGCCAGCTGCGGTTATCAGCTCCGCTGCCCAGCGGATGCTGCACATCATGGGCTCATCCCACTCTTCAAAATAGATAGTTGGTTTGCGTGACCAGGTGGCAGCCCGGTTACGAGAGGCATCCAGCAACGCCTGATATTGCGTGACCAACATTTGTGCCTTATCGCTGGCGCCGACCAGGTCACCCACTGTCAGTATCATTTGCAAGGTTTCATCCAGGCTACGCTGGTTAAATACATGTACCTGGCAGCCGGCTTTGATCAGCGAGGCAGCAATGTCTGCCTGCAAGTTGGAAAAACAAAGCACCAGGTCAGGATCCAGCGCCAGAATCTTGTTGATATTGGCACTGATAAACCCGCTGATCTTTGGTTTTTCTTTTCTGGCGATTGCCGGACGGGTAGTGAAGCCTGAGATGCCAACAATGCGGTCCTGCTCACCCAGCAGATAGAGTACTTCTACCGTTTCCGTGGTCAGGCACACGATGCGTTGCGGCCAGTGACTCATGGCTGTTGCGTATCCTTATTCCAGCCATTTTCCATCAGCATCTCGGACAAAGGTTTTTCCGTTGCCCAACCTTCTTCCACCAGCATGGGTGATTTGTAAAAGGTATTCACATAACCCAGGCATAAAATAGCAACCGGTTTTGCATCATGTGGCATGCCCAGTAACGAAGCCAGCGCCTGCGGATCAAACAGGCTGACCCAGCCCATGCCTATGCCTTCGGCGCGCGCGGCCAGCCACAGGTTCTGGATCGCACAACTGACAGAAGCCAGGTCCATTTCCGGTAAGGTACGGCGGCCAAAAACGTATTTCTCACGCTGGTCACATAGTGTCGCGACCAGTAACTCTCCACAGTCGAGGATACCTTCTACTTTCAGCCGCATAAATTCGGCCATACGCGCCGTATTTTCAACTTCACCTATGGCTTGTGCGGTTTTCTTACGTTCTTCATCCACCAGTGTATGTATGCTTTTGCGGACCTCAACATCACTAATACGTATAAAGCGCCATGGTTGCATCAGTCCAACGCTGGGCGCATGGTGCGCCGCTTGCAATAGCTTCTGTAGTAACTCGGGCGCAATCGGCGCCGGCAAAAAATGCCGCATATCGCGCCGTTCGGCAATCACTTTGTAGATCGCCGCTTTATCGTTTTCAGAATAGGCAAAACTCATGGCAGGAAAAACTGCGCGGCCAATGCCGGGTTAGACGGGAAGTAAAAATGCAAAAAACTGGCGGTGATGTTTTGATCACGGTAGATCGCTTCGCCCTTGCCATATCGGCCTTTGCCATGGGCAATTGCCGGCAGGTCAGTCTCGAAACGCCCATAGTGAAAAGTATGTGCGCCTATGGTGCTGGTGCCATTTTCAATTGGCAAAGTCGCATGTTGCGTGCCCAGTCCTTGCCGTTTGCTTTCAATGTTGCCTTGACCTTTTAATAACCCAAAAACCGGCCGGCCATCCAGACTTTCGCCTAATGACAACATGCCACCACACTCTGCCAGCATGGGTATGCCAGCTGCCGCAGCCGCCTGCATGCTGTCGCGCATGCCGGTATTGTTTTCAATTTTTTCCAGATGCAATTCAGGGTAACCGCCAGGCAGCCAATAGGCATCTGCCACTGGTAATTGCACGTCTGTTAACGGCGAGAAGAATGTAATGCTTGCACCCAACGCTCGCAGCAGATCCAGGTTGGCCTGGTAGATAAAACAGAAGGCAGCATCTTTAGCGACGGCAATTGTTTTGCCTTGCAAAAGTAGCTCGTCAGAATCGTTTTCTGGCGCATCAAAACTCACCGTTGGCGGCAGCGGAATTTCTTGCCCCAATAATTGCGCGGCGGCTTCTATGCGCTGATCAATATCGTTGATTTCCTGTGCCAGATGCAAACCCAAATGGCGTTCGGGCAGGCTTAATTGATCGTTATATGGCATGGCACCTAGCCACGGAATATCGGCAGGTAATGCTTCTTTGATCATGCGTGCATGGCCTTCACTGCCTATCTGGTTCGCAATGACGCCTGCGCGTTGCAAGCCAAGGCGGAATGCATACAAGCCATACGCGACCGCAGCGAACGTTTGTGCCATGGCTTTAGCGTTGACTACCAGCCCCACCGGGATGCCAAAACGCTCGGCGATATCGGCGCAGGAAGGGTTGCCGTCGTATAGGCCCATGACGCCTTCCAGCAGAATCACATCATTTTCCTGCGCGGCTTTATAAAGCAAACGATGCGCATCTTGTTCACCACACATCCCTAAGTCAAGGTTGTAAACCGGTTTGCCGGTGGCAACTTCGAGGATCATGCCGTCAATAAAATCCGGTCCGCATTTGAATGCCTGCACGCGTAAGCCGCGATTACGGTAAGCACGAGCCAATGCCGCTGTGGTCATGGTTTTACCTTGTCCCGACGCGGGTGCCGCCATCAGCATGGCATGGCAGGTTGCAGCTTGGGATTGCATTACAAATCTATTCCAGCCTGGGCTTTAACGCCTGCGCGCCAGGCATGCTTGACGTCCATCAGTTCGCTCACCGTATCGGCAGCGTTCCGTAATGCTTCTGAGGCGCCCCGGCCGGTGATGACCACATGCTGCATGGGCGGGCGGTTGGCAATGGCATCCAGTACCATTTGCTCATCCAGGTAGCCATATTTGAAGGTGTAGGTCAGTTCGTCGAGAACCACTAATTGAATCGCCGGATCTTGCAGCATGCCAGCGACAATTTGCCAGCCGCGCATAGCGGTGTCGGTATCACGCTGGCGGTCTTGCGTGTTCCAGGTAAAGCCTTCGCCCAGCACATGCCAGCTCACTAATGGATGTTCGCGGAAAAAGGCTTCTTCGCCGGTATCAGACCTGCCTTTGATGAATTGGGCGACACCGACACGCATGCCGTGGCCGAGTGAACGGGCAACCATGCCAAAGGCGGAAGAGCTTTTGCCTTTGCCATTACCGGTGAGGATCAGCAGCACGCCTTTCTCAACCTTGGCCTGCTCGATCTTTTCATCAATGACCGCCTTTTTTCTTATCATGCGCGCCTTGTGGCGGCTATCGCGGTCATTGGTTTCCGTCATATTTAAGACTTAAGCTTTTTCGTGAATAGAGCGTTTGGCCAGGCCAAATACTACGTGCGCAATCAAGGCAACTACTACCCAGAACGCAATGGCTTCCAGCTGTTTTGGATAGTATTTCACCAGGCGTGTGCCGAATTCCACCAGGGTTGGGTTGGCGTAACGGCCACCGAAGAAGTAGAAACCGCCGCTGGAAAACAATTCTGCAATAGCTGACGCCACCACAACCACACCTGCAAGTTTGAACAGGCTGCTGAATTCCCAGCTGGTATTGTCCGCCGTCCAGCGACCTGCCAGCCACATGGTGCCATAGGCTGGCAGCAAAAAGCCGTAAGCCGGTGTCACGCAGAAATTGCTGACGCCACCCCAGGTCACTGCCGCTAAATCAAGCCCAACACACAAAGCCAGCAGGGCAACGAACATAATGGTAGAACGCAGATAGTAGCCAGCAATGAAGAAAGCTGCATATGAAGCACTAGGCAGAAAATCGATTGAAGCGAAATGATGGCCGCGCGTGACGATGACCATCAGTGCAATGACCAATGCGATTGCCAGAGATTGAGTTGAAATTTTACGTGGCATGCCAACGACTCCCAAATTTTATTAAATTAACTAGGGGTGGATTTTAGCCCAATTCCATCTGGCTTGGTCAAAATCCAACCGTAGCAAACATTACTTCATGTCATAACTCAGGCTGACGAATACGTTGGTGCCCATGGTGTTGTAGTCCGGATTATTTGGCGATGCCAAGCTTCTCGTCGTTGCCAGAACATAATTCTTATCCAGGATGTTGTTAGCACGTGCCTGCAAGCGCCAATTGCTATTGACTTGATAAGCCAGCGTCGTATTCAATAAAGCATATCCGCCCAATGAAATCTGGTTAGCCGTGTCATTGTAGCGTTGGGAAGCGGCAGTCAATTCTGTTGACCAGTCCCAGGCGCCATTTCTGTATTGCAATACCAAATTGCCAAAACGCTGGGCACGCCTGATCAGCAGGTTGTCGGTGGCATCCGCGCGTGGGGATTGCACAGTCAGGTTGCCGGACAGGAACCAGTTTTCAGCCAAGGCGAGGCTACTCTCCACTGTGACACCCTGGATTTCAATTTTGCCGGCATTGACGGCACAGCCGTTGGTAAAGCCAGGCGGGCAATCAGCGCGTGGCGCATTCTGGATAAAATTGCGGATGTGGTTATCAAAGACAGTGATTTTCGTCTGTAACTGTTGGCCCTGGTAGCGCAGGCTGGCCTCGATATTGTCCGCTTTTTCTGAAGGCAGATTGGGATTGCCAAACGCATTGGCATACAGTTGGTTGAAGGTAGGCGCCCTGAAAGAAGAGCCATACTGTGTCGTGAATTGCCAGGCCGGTGAGAAAGCATAGCCATAGCCGATACCACCAGTCGTATAGTTGCCGAATTGGCTGTTATGGTCTTCTCGTAATGAAAGTTGAGTGCTGTGCGCGTCAAACTTGCCAACATAACCCAGTACGAAAGCGTCATTACTACGACTTCTCTCTAGCGTTCGCCTGCCGGTATTTTCGGTTAATACTTCTTGCTCAAGCCTGTCATAGGCAAATGTGAGTGTGCCATTCGATAATTTGTAATCATGTTGCCATGACAGCTGGTGTTGCTCTGTTTCAATGTTGCTATTGGTTGTTGCCGTGCCAACACTATATGACTGATCGCGGCCAATGCTATATTGCACTTTGCTGTTCCAGTTTTCAGTCAATGCATTTCTCAATGTCAGGCCATACCCTTGCTGGTAACGCTCTAGATAATTGCCTATAAAGGTACTGTCGTATTGGTTCCTGCCTTTGCTTTCCAGATAGTTCAAGCCTAGTGAATGGCCTGGCGCTAACTCGAGTTCTGCATATGCCGTACCACTGAAGTTGTTATATCCGTCGCGGTCTTGCTCAGCCACGGCAGGCGGCCGCTTTTTCGCACTGATACCCCGGGTATCGTAACTGCTGACCTGCGCACCAAATTTCAATGCTTGATAAGCCGTGTCAAAACCTGCGTTGCCACTATAAGAGTCGTAACTGCCTGCACCTGCACTGGCATATAAATGGGTGTTGTTACTTTTGCCACGCTTGGTGAAAATCTGGATCACGCCGCCAATCGCGTCTGAGCCATACAGACTGGAAGCTGGTCCGCGTAAAATTTCGATACGGTCTATCAATGCCAGCGGGATATTTTCAAACGCGGTGGTGCCGGTTGTGCCCGAGTTGATGCGTACGCCATCGACTAACACGATCAACTGGTTATCGTTGGTGCCACGTAACCCGATATTGCTGCTAGTCCCCATGCCGCCATTGGTATAGGTTTCTACGCCGGGCTGCAGTCTTAACAAATCTGCGATAGAGCCACCGCGTAGCCGGTTGATTTCTTCGCTATCAATCACGGTGATATCACCAGTGACGGTTTTGGTGGATTGCGAGTTCCTGCTGGCGGTGACCACGACTTCGTCCAGGTTTGGTGTTGGCAGCGTTTCTGCCGCAAAGGTGTTTATAGGCAGACTTACCATCAGCCCTAATAAAATTATCTTTTTCATAAATTTTCTGCTGCTTGTCCGTTAATTATTTTTGCTATCCATGTAATTCAGTAAGTCGCTTATTAAAAATCAGCCTTTATACCAACTCGCCACGTACGGACAAAATCTACTGGGTAAATCGCGTCATTAGCCACTTGTATCGAATTTTCATGTTTGAAAAGGTTATTAATAGCAGTAAAGATTGTGAAATGACGGTATTGATAATTAAGCGATATGTTAGTACTTGAGTAGATTGATTGCTTTTGACTCAGGTTATTAGCAAAATCCTGGTAAGCAAAAGCGCTGGAACGCCATGCATGATTCACATTTAGACTGGCGTTAGGATCAAATTTCCAGTTCAGATTTGCAATAAGGTTATGTTTGGGCACACCAGGCAAATCTTTACCATTAAAACTTCCGCTGCCATTGATTTCTCGATCAATTTTTGCTCGTACATAGTTGTAAAGCAAAGATGCCGTTAGGCCGGTATCGATTTGGAATGTATCTTGTAATTCAAGCCCGTATTTGTGTGACTGGTCTAAATTCGTATTGGTAAAAACACCGGGGACAACGTAAATCTCATTATCCAAATCTGAATAAAATGTGGATATTTTCATTCGATTTCTATCCGTTACAAAATTCAAACCAAGGTTGGTCGTTTTTGTACGCATAGGCTTGATGAAGCCGTTAAAACTTGTGACGCCCGTAAAAAAGTTAGTGGTAAAAAAACGATCTATATCTGGTGCTTGGTAAGCGTGGTTGTGGTTGGCAAATATGGAGATTCCAGAATTAATCCGGTAGTTTGCACCAATGTCCCATGCACTCAGATGCTCACTGTCTGCCAGTGAGTCACCCACATTCGGTCTGAATTGATAGGATACTTTTTCCGTGCGTGCACCTGAAGACAATGTTAAATTTTCCAGTAGCCTGTATTCCAGACTTGCGAACAACGCACGATTATTTTTTGTTGTGGAGTTATCGCTGGCTTTTCTTTCTCCGTCGTTGATCTGGATGCCTGTGATCGCACTGACTTGAGCATCGTCATAGCGTAAATCTAGGACGCTTGCTTCCTGATCATAATGAAATTTGCTATTGAAATTGTAAAACTCAGACAGCTTATCTTCACGGTAATGACTAGCGGTGACATGCCAAGATGGTGAAAGATCAATCTCTGTTCCAATTTGCCAGCGGTCACTATCAAGAGCCTGATGGGTGTAATCCATCGGATTGCCCAAGAAGTTAAGGCCCACGTTACGAGGGCTATCTTTGAATTGGGCTTTGGTTAATGATGGAGCATAGCGGATATCATTCCGAGTACTAGTGGCTTCGGCAAAAATGCGAAACGACTCCATTGGCTTGATTTTTACACGTGCATTCTGGGTGTTGCTGGTAAATTCATCCCGATATCCGGATGGATCCTTTTTGCCGAATCCATCATGGCTGTCATGAGAAAGGTTTGCTGATAGCTCCAGTTTCTCTTCGTTTAATCCAGCCGTGGCATAGTGGCTCTGCTGGCCAAAGTTTCCCCAGCTAGTAGAGGCTGTGATGCCAGTTTTTGCTTTGGTGTAAATTTGAATCGCACCAGCTGTTGCACCATCCCCATATAAGACAGAACCACTACCCTTGCTGATTTCAATACGCTCGATATTGCTTAATGGAATGCCCGCCAGTAGCTGTGAACTGCTATCGATATTATTAAGGCGTTGACCGTTAAGAGTGATGACGACATTTTGGGCACCATTTTCGCTACCAAAGCCACGCAAGTTGATTGACGGAGTGGCTTTGTTGCCAAAGCTGGATAAGATATTCAGCGAACTTTGTTGAGCCAAAAAATCATACAGTGTACTGGCACCAGAAGACTCGATTTGCTTGGCAGTATGAATTTCAGAGCTGTAGGTGGTGTCTGTATCTTTACGTTCAAAGCCAGATGATCTGACGGTGACATCATCCAGTTGGAGATCTTCAGCGAATGCAGGTGTGGTTAAAAGCGTGGCAATGACGCTAAATAAAAACTTCTTTTTCATTATCTTATCCCTGTGTCATATGCGACCCCGCATATGGGTTATTGGGCAATACTTAGGGATAAGGGACAATGAATCTGGATTTGCTATGGTTAGCAAAAAGAGAAATACACTATCAGACACCGTCACCCCGCGGTATTGCAAATGGTTGGTTGTGAGGCCGGTCTCCGGGCTTGCAAGTTTTGATCTATCGCCTTCCCGGGTTTGACCCAGTGGCATGTTGATAGACCCGCACTTACTTACCGTTGCGGGGGCAGCACAGGCATTGCGAATGTGAATTCACGCACCTGTTTCCCAGTTTCACTCTTGGCTGCAAGAACACAGCGTCGAGCACCTGACAACTGGCGCCTATTCTAGTAGAAAGTGTCTGTTTTAGCTAGAAAACCATGGTTGTGTAGCGAAGTTTAAATTGTTAAATTACTTTGAAAAACTACGCTTAGCTATTGACCACAATCATTTTTTTCATTGATAATGACTCAATGGATGCTGATCTGAAAAGTTTGGAAGAGCGTGTGGCGAAGTTAATTGCGCTGTGCAATCAATTGCGTGAGGATAATGGTCAGTTACGCCAGGAGGTCTCAAAATTGCATCAGGAGTCGCAATCCCTCAAGCTGAATATGACGCAAGCCAGCGTGCAATTGGAAAAATTGTTGTCTGCATTACCACAGGAAGGTCAATAAACGATGGCGAAACAACCAATCGATATTGAAATTATGGGTCGTGCATTTAGTGTGACATGCACGGATGAAGAGCGCGATGTCATCGTGCAGGCAGTGGGTTACCTGGATGGTAAAATGCGTGAAATACGCGATGCGGGCAAGATGGTCAGTGTGGAGCGAATTGCGATTATGGCGGCACTGAATATCACGCACGAGTTATTGAATACCCGAAGTGCAGGTGTGGATGTGGGCGATGTGAAAAAACGCATTAGCACCATGCAGCAGCAAATGGATGAGGTGCTATCCAGCCAGAATAAATTGCTGTAATCCCCTGAACTTCACAAAATATTCACCGTCATTGATAGTAAATGGCGTATCATTTTTTAACCACATAGTTTTACTTCGGCTTAAATTTAATCCGCTGTACTTTTAATCTGGTGTGTTAAGGCGTTGCCTGAGTCTAAAATTCCTTGAACTAGTCTTTGTTATAGGTTTCGGCTCATCAGGTGCTGTGCGATCGCACTAAGTTGGGAGGTCTTTTAAGACTCCCTTGGCGTGTGAACCTAATGTACCTTAGGCTGTTACCACCTGAACTTTTTGGTTCAGGATCAAGGCTCAGGTAACCCCTTAGCACATCATTTTCAATGACTACGCTATCTTAAGGCGTGGTACATCAAGTCAGCCAGACTGACGACTTCCAGGCAACTTTCATCGCAAGACTCCAAGACTACCGGTGGCGCGTAGCCTGCTTCGCTGGCTTGTAACCAGCGGCCTGCGCACAGACACCAGCGATCGCCAGCCTGCAATCCGGGAAAGTCATAATCCGGCAGAGGGGTTGATAAGTCGTTACCCTGGGCTTTGGAATACGCCAGAAACTCATCTGTCATTTCTGCACAAACCGTGTGTCTGCCTAAATCTTCCGGATGAAACCCGCAGCAGCCATCCCGCATAAAGCCGGTGACAGGGTGTGTGCTGCAAGGAATAAGCAAGGTGCCGAGGACGTTTTTAGCCATGATATCTATGTGTGGTCACTCTTTGGGAGTGGAGTAGCTTTCGGTTTGTGAGCGTTGGGGTTTATGATACTAGGGTTTATGATACTGGCATTTTGCACATTTAGAAGAAGGTTTTAAGCAATGGCACGTTACTGGCTGATGAAGTCCGAACCCTCGGATGTTTCTATTGATGATTTAGCGGGGTTCCCAAACCAGAGCGTTGACTGGTATGGGGTGCGCAATTACCAGGCGCGTAATTTCATGCGAGACCAGATGAAAGTCGGTGATGGCGTATTGTTTTACCACTCTAATTGTGAGGTGCCTGGCATTGCCGGCATCTGTGAAGTGAGTACGCTGGCTTATCCGGACAAGTTCCAGTTTGTAAAAGGGCACAAGTATTTTGACCCTAAATCTACTCCGGAAAACCCGCGTTGGGTCAATGTGGATGTGAAGCTTGTGCGTAAAACCCGCTTGCTGAGCCTGAAAGAATTGCGCGAAATCCCCGAGCTTTCTAATATGAGAATATTGCAAAAAGGGAACCGATTGTCGATTACGCCAGTCGATCCCAGGGAGTGGGCATTAATCACGAAATTGATTAGCGCATGAAGCCTTGCCTGGAGGCGTTACGCATGTTTATATTTTCATTCGCTTAGGTCATGAAAACACAGCGCAAAAAAGCGGTGTTGTATATCCTTGTTTCAGGGTTCCTCATTGCTTTTATTGGTGCTTTATTGTTTCTGTGGATTTATTTTTCCAGCATGCGCGAAATGCACCAGACCACGCGCAATCTTTACGAAAAGCCGTTTGCGGTTTCAAATGCGGCGCTTGAACTCAAAGCTGCTTTATATCAAATCCGCAGTAGCTTGTTATATGCAACGCTGATCAAGGCGGATGCGAGTGATGTGGCTGCCACTATCACGTTTATCGAAAAGCACGAGCGGTTGGCGGAAGAAAAGATTGCCGTGATGCAGCACAGCTATTCCGGTGACCCGCAACAAGTCATCAATCTCCGTCAAAAGTGGCAGGCACTCAACCAGGTACGTGACCAGATTTTGCAAAAACTGGAAGATGCCAAATTTTCTGAAGCCAACCGCTTGATTGAAACTGACTGGACTAGCCGCTTTGCAGAAGTGGCCCGGTTGAATGAGTCCATCCTTGGCTTTGCTAATCAGCGTGCCACTCAATATGTGAATGAAAGCCAACAACGGCTGCAGCGGCATACCAAAGCGGGTTTGATATACGCCGGGTTATTACTGTCCCTATTTTTGCTGGTCAGTGTATTTGTTGTGTCGCGCATCTACCGCTTGCATATCGAGGCAGACAAATTTGCATTTACCGACTTTTTAACCGGCATCGCCAATCGCCGGCATTTCATGCATGAGCTGGAATCCGAAATCAGACGCAGTCAGCGTTACGAAGCCCCATTTTCGTTCGCGATGGTGGATATTGATCATTTCAAAAAAATAAATGACAAACACGGCCATTATGCCGGTGATGTGGTGTTGCAGAATTTTTGCCTGCGGTGTGTGAATGCGCTACGTACCAGCGATATGGTGGGCAGGCTGGGTGGCGAAGAGTTCGGTATCCTGATGCCGATGACGGATTTACATGAAGCTACGCGCGTGATTGAGCGTCTGCGCTCAGAAATCGACCATAGCGTGTTGATTGAAAATGGCGAAAAAATCCATTACACCGCTTCATTCGGCCTCGTTTCGACCTCACAGCTGAATGACCAGCAAGGTTTGTCACATATGATGCGCATGGCTGATGCTGCGCTGTATTCTGCCAAGCAACAAGGCCGAAACCGCGTTTTTATTGCTAATCATTGATCCGTGTATGCGTTAACGCATTCCATCTATTTCACTTGCCCGCATGAGGCAAATATTTCTCTCCTATACTCAATTCGTTTTCGCTTCATGATGTTTTGAGCGATGTCTGTGCATACACCTTTTTAGTGCACTTTAATGGTGCGTTAGCGGGATTGCAGGTCTCAGGCATATTGTGATTTTTGAGTAGATCTCTGATATTGAATCTCTTTATTTGTAAATACTAATCTGCTTAACTGTTTGATTGTTAATAACTTTATTTGATTATCTTACTATTTAAATAGTGCTCGATTTGTGTGCGCGTTGGGTTGGAATGCATCTTGCTGAAATGTAATTAAAGGCTTTCCAACGATACACCAACTTGCGGTAACAGATTGGAGCATTACATGACAAAGTTTTTGATTGGTTTACTGGTAGGGTGCTTTGCCGCACCGTTGATGGCAGAACCTTCTGACGCGTTAATGCAGTCGTTAAACAGTCGGGTACTGCGCATTCAAGTGGGACTGACCAATGGTCAGTTTGGCTTGGGTTCAGGAGTTGTGGTTGCCGACAATCAAGTGGTGACTAACTGTCATGTGGTCGCTAACGCCAGCAGCATCAGCGTGTTAAGTGGTGGTGCGGTTTATCATGCAGTGGGCGTCAAGCCAGACTGGGAGCATGATGTTTGCATGCTGCAAATGGATGACCTGCCTCTCACACCAGTCGCCATGAAATCCAGCCGTGAATTGAAATATGAGCAACCGGTATTCACCATTGGCTACCCAAGTTTTGTGCCGGCACCTGTCACTACCAAAGGTGTGGTGAAAGGTTTATTCACCATGGATGACTCAGTGATTGTGCGTGCTACCAGCACTTTTAAACAAGGTGCAAGCGGCGGTGGTTTGTTTGATGAGTCCGGCACACTGGTTGGCTTGATCACACTGAAGAGCCCTGGCAAAGATGCGTATTATTACTATATGTCGATTGACTGGGTGCAAGCATTGTTAACTAAACCTGCGGGTCCTATATTAGTGAAAAGCGAGTTGCCATTCTGGGGTAAACCGGCAGCGCAATGGCCTAGCTTTATGAAAGTGGTGTTTCCTTACCTGCATAAAGACTGGAACGGCTTGAAAACAGTAGCGGCTGAATGGGTGAAACAAGAGCCTGCCAATACAGAAGCCTGGTTTTACCTGGCAGCTGCAGAGTACGAAACACGTGATCTAACGCTCGCTGAGCAACATTTGCACCGTGTCGTGAGCATGAACGACCAGCATAGCCAGGCTTTCTATTATCTTGGCCTGATTGCTGAAGCCAATGGTAAACACAGCGAAGCATTGGCAAGTGTAGAGACGCTTAACCAGCTGGATGCAGAAAAAGCAGCAGAACTGACCGTCGCCATGAAAACATTGCCATAACCTACATGCGGGTATAGTGGAAAGTCAGTTGCTCATATAGGCAAATAAAAAGCGCCTCATGGGCGCTTTATTATTTGGCAGTTGTTTAGTTAAACAACTTGCAAATCCAGTTCTTCAACATGGTAGTAATGCTCGTCATCCCAGACTGTGAAGTCTTGCGCGGTCACCACTGCCTCCTGAAAGTGATAAAAGGTCGCGATGCAATGATTCTCTTCGTCCATGACCTGGTACATTGACATAATTTCCCGCCTTTCCGTAATGGTTGAATGACTATAAATACTGCAGTTGACACATCATGCCATAGTGACAGGTAAATGATTTTATTAAGAAAAGCGGTCTATTGGCCTCAATTTACAATCATGCGCATGACTGGCGTAAATAAAACAGCCAAACAAACATTTGAAGCGTAATTGCGCAGTTGTTTTGATAATGAAAAAAGGTGGTCTTTTGTAAAATATGGCGGTTGGCGTATAATCACGCCTTCTGAGGAACGCTGCGAGAGTTTCATACTCCCAGGCTCAGAGTGATAGCTGCGAAGCTTCTCAACTGCGTTCACTTTTCACTGTGCGAGCACGGAAAAAAGGTGAACAAAACGTTTCCACCGGTTCTAAGAACCTTCCCTGCTCAGTTTTCATTTTTTTAGGACTTCAAACATGAATACTGTAGCTGATTTCAAAGATTATATTGTCGCCGATATGAACCTGGCTGGCTGGGGCCGTAAGGAAATTGCCATTGCCGAAACCGAAATGCCGGGCTTGATGGCCATTCGCGAAGAATATGCCGCTGTGCAACCGTTGCGTGGCGCACGCATTACCGGTTCTTTGCATATGACCATCCAGACCGCAGTACTGATCGAAACACTGAAGGATCTGGGCGCTGAAGTGCGCTGGGCTTCCTGCAATATTTTTTCTACCCAAGACCATGCGGCGGCTGCGATTGCTGCCACTGGCACCGCTGTGTTTGCCGTGAAAGGCGAAACGCTGGAAGAATACTGGGATTATACCCACCGCATTTTTGAGTGGGCTGACGGTGGTTACTCCAACATGATTCTGGATGACGGCGGTGATGCGACTTTGCTGTTGCACCTGGGCGCACGTGCAGAAAAAGATTTATCCGTGGTGGGCAACCCAACTTCTGAAGAAGAAGTCTGCTTGTTTAATGCGATTAAAGCCAAACTGAAGACAGACCCGACCTGGTATTCCGTTCGCCTGAAAGAAATCAAGGGTGTAACTGAAGAAACTACTACTGGTGTACACCGCCTGTACCAGATGCATAAAGACGGCAAGCTGGCTTTCCCGGCAATTAATGTCAATGACTCGGTGACCAAATCCAAATTCGATAACCTTTACGGCTGTCGTGAATCATTGGTAGATGGTATCAAGCGTGCAACCGATGTGATGATTGCAGGCAAGATCGCTATCGTGGCTGGTTATGGTGATGTGGGTAAAGGCTCTGCGCAAGCACTGCGTGCTTTGTCTGCACAAGTTTGGGTGACTGAAATCGACCCGATCTGCGCTTTACAGGCAGCGATGGAAGGTTACCGTGTGGTCACTATGGATTATGCCGCTGAACACGGCGATATTTTCGTGACCGCGACCGGTAACTACCACGTGATCACCCACGACCATATGGCGAAAATGAAAGATCAGGCGATTGTCTGCAACATCGGTCACTTTGATAATGAAATTGACGTGGCCGGTATTGAGAAATACCAATGGGACGAAATCAAGCCGCAAGTCGACCATGTGATTTTCCCGGATGGCAAACGCATCATCCTGCTGGCTAAAGGCCGCCTGGTAAACCTGGGTTGCGGAACCGGACACCCTAGCTATGTCATGAGCTCCAGCTTTGCCAACCAGACCATTGCGCAAATCGAGTTGTTCACGCAAACCAGCAACTATCCGGTAGGCGTGTATACCTTGCCTAAACATCTGGATGAAAAAGTGGCTATCCTGCAATTGAAAAAACTCAATGCACAGCTAACTGTACTTACCGATGCGCAAGCGGCCTATATCGGCGTGAGCAAGAGTGGCCCTTACAAGCCTGATCACTACAGATACTAAGCTTCTATACTTAAGCCGAAACCTCGGTCAGGTGTCCTGGCCGAGGTTTCGGTGTACACTCTTCCTCAATCTAATGACGACAGGGGAGTGAAATGTTTAAGTTGCTGATTGTGTGGGTATTGAACGCATTGGCGTTAATGGCGGTGGCTTACCTGGTGCCTGGCATCCATGTGGCGAATTTTACAGCTGCACTAATAGCTGCTTTGGTGATTGGCCTGGTCAATATATTGATTAAACCGTTGCTGGTGCTGCTTACCTTGCCGATTACTTTGTTAACACTGGGCTTGTTTATTCTGGTGATTAACGGGGTGCTGTTCTGGCTAGTCGGCAATTATCTGCAAGGATTTTCGGTCAGCTCCATCCTGATTGGTGTAATTGGTGCCTTGGTCTACAGTTTGATTTCCGGGGTGCTCAGTTCGATTATCCCTGATAGTGATTAACTGGCTAAGAAGGCTGGTTTCCGCATCCATTTTTGTGAGTGCGGGCTTGCCATAAATAAAGATTAAACACGTGAATAATAAAACTTCTTTCAGCTTTGAGTTTTTTCCGCCAAAAACGGCGGAGGGAATGACTAACTTGCGTCTCGCGCGCGCGGAATTAGCTAAATTTTCCCCTGAATTCTTCTCGGTGACGTTTGGTGCGGGTGGTTCAACCCGTGACCGCACTATGGAGACCGTGCTGGAAATTCAGGCAGAGGGCTATGGCGCCGCACCACACATTTCCTGTATTTCTTCCAGCAAAGAGGAAATTCGCGAGTTGTTACAGACGTATCAATCCAAAGGCATTAAACGCCTGGTCACTTTGCGTGGAGATATTCCTTCCGGTGAAGTGAGTGCTGGCGACTTTAAATATGCGAATGAACTGGTGAGTTTTATCCGTGCCGAAACGGCTGACTGGTTTCATCTCGAAGTCGCGGCCTATCCTGAATTCCATCCTGAAGCGAGCTCTGCTCAAAAAGACCTGGATAATTTCAAACGTAAAATTGATGCCGGTGCTGATTCAGCAATTACGCAATATTTCTACAATGTGGATGCTTATTTCCGCTTTGTTGAGTTGGCGCACACGCAGGGTATTACAGCCCCTATCATTCCTGGCGTGATGCCTATTTATAACTACACACAGTTGGCGCGTTTTTCTAATGTGTGTGGCGCTGAAATTCCACGCTGGTTACGATTGCGCCTTGAGGCGTATGGCGATGATATGGCTTCATTACGCGCCTTCGGCGTTGATGTGGTGACTGATATTTGTGCCAAGCTTTCTCATGCGGGAGTGGATAAAATGCATTTTTATACCTTGAACCAGGCGGGCATTATTGGGCAGATTATCCGGCAACTTTAAGTTGGGGCTGAATAAATAAAAAGCGCGATTAAATCGCGCTTTTTTTGTAGCCAAATATTACGTTATTGCAACGACAGACCTTTCGGATTAAATAACGCATCTTCAACAAACAGGTAATCCTGTTTACGGCTTTCATCCCACAGCACCATCATGGTGATCCAGCGGATATCTTCCATGCTTAAGGTTTCCTGTGGCAACACCATGCAGCGGTCAATAATCAGGTCACGCTCATAGGCGGTGATGATGTCACTTTTCTCTAATAGACAGAGAAAGTTCAGACTCTCATCATTAATTTTATCGCGTTCCATCTCGCAGAAAATACGCAGGGCAGAAGGATTCTGCAAATATTGCGGATGCGCAACCGAGCGGCGCAGGTCTTTGACCCAGTCTACCGCGTGCAGAATATCCTGGTGGTTAAATCCTGCCTGGGACAATTCATAGGCCATGATGGCTTCGTCGGTTTCTTTCAACTCAAACGCATCATGTTTGTCCCAATAGTTTTGATAAATAAATATCAATACTTCCAACATGCATATCTCCTCAACATGCTACTTCAATACTAGCGCTACCTTGTGAGATTAAGCCAGTCTCTGGAATTGCCCGTTCGCAAGATGGCTGACTAAACCTTCTAATTCAAGTAGTGTAAGCATGGTGGAAACTTCTCCGGGCGTCAAGCCTGAGCGGGCTGCGATCTGCTCGGCGAAGATAGGGTCAAACCCCATGCAGGCCAATACAGGGCTTGCTTCAGAGGGTAGATTAGTCCAATTGGGTATTAGCCCGTTTGGGCTATCAGCCAGGCTGGCATTTGGCAGGCGGATATGACGTAACTCACTGAGGATATCGTCGGTGGACTCCACCAGTTTTGCACCTTGTTTAATCAAGGCATGACAGCCCTTAGACACCGGAGAATGGATGGAACCGGGAATCGCAAATACTTCACGTCCCTGTTCAATCGCCAGTTTCGCGGTAATCAGGGATCCGCTATCGACATTTGCTTCAACCACAAGGCAGCCTTCAGATAAGCCACTGATAATACGATTACGTCTGGGGAAATTGTAATTGATCGAAGGCGTACCTAATGCATATTCCGACAGCAGCAGGCCATGCTGGGCGATCTGATGCGCGAGTGCTTTGTGTTTCGCCGGATAGACAATATCGAGGCCGGTGCCGACTACCGCAATGGTTGCACCATCTGCTTTCAGGGCGCCACGATGGGCAGCGCCATCAATCCCCAGCGCCAGTCCACTGACCACGGCTAACCCCGCGCGGCATAAGCTCTCGGCAAAGTTTTCGGCAGTTGTTTCTCCTTGCGCGGTAGCATGCCGGCTCCCCACAATCGCCATGGCCGGCCGTTTGAGTATCTGCAAGTTGCCTTTGGCATACAGTAGCGGCGGTGGCTGGTCGGTTTCCAGTAAACGTCTTGGGTAGTGCAGGTCGGCCAGGGTGATCAGGTGATTATCAGGTTGCTCCAGCCAGTCCAGCGCTTTGGCAATATCTGCATGCTCCATCGCGCGCTGGATACGCTCTGCGACATCTTTGCTGACAGTGTCGCGTAGCTCGGCGTATGACGCTGCCAGAATCGCTTCCGGCGATTTCAACAGCAGTAATAGCTGGCACAACATGGTATTGCCGAGCCCGGCAACCAGGCTAAGCGCTATCCACGGTGCATATTGTTCGCGAGAAGAGCTGCTCAAGCTTGCGTTTTCGATGTAAGTGTTTTCCATGTAGGAATCTTACGGTGTTTGAACGATATCTTCCACATGTACGGGTTGAGAAGCTTGCATCACCAATGCGTAAGACAGTTTGGGGAAGGTTTTGAACACCATGACCAGTCCCACTGGCTCATTCGGTAATTGCAAGGTCACCGGATGTTCAGGATCTGACCCCGGGTCTATCATGCTGGTGCCTTTGCGCAGGATAGACAGCACGTGCCCACGTTCCAGGCCATCGTTTGCGCCACGGTTAAGCACCACCACACGGCCGGAGCCGGTTTCGTTAATACCATTGCTGATACGGGCAATCTGGCCATGCAACTGGTTGTCCGGTGCATGCGGTATAAAGGTCTGGGTTAACTCATCTTCAACAGCGATCAGTTTGTCTTTAACGGCGATTTCTTCTTTCACCTGGCTGATATTCAGGGTTGCAGGTTGACCCAGGCGTAGCAGATTGGCTTCACCGAGATAATGCGCTTCAATACCGAGGATTTCACCATTTTCGGGATCCTTAACCGGTTCACCTTCACGGTAAATGGCCCAGACCGGTTGCGGTGTTTGTGGCAATCCCTGCACATAAATATGTGTACCGGGGCTCAGGATTTCTCGTTCTTCTTCCGCGGCAATAATTCTAGGCGCATTTTTCAGCTCATCTGCGGAAACCAGCATAGGCTTAGTCAAAAAAGGCAGTATAGCGTTTGGCTGTATGGTCGGAATAGCATCGGCCTTGATCGGTGTCACAATGACGCCAGGCTCCAGTTTGACAGATTCGCGAATCAACCTCAGTACCGGTTTGCCGCTGCTGGTGTCCAGCACGATTACATCTCCCGGGTAGATCCAGTGCGGATTTTTGATATGGTCACGGTTGATCTGCCATATCTGTGGCCACTGCCAGGGATTCTTGAGGAACTTGGCAGAAATATCCCATAAAGTATCGCCTTTAACCACCACGTGGCGGTCCGGGTGTTGCGAACGTAGGGTAATTTCCTCTGCAAAAGCGTACAAGCTGCTACAAGCCAGGGCAAGCGAGGTTATAATTTGAACAATTTTGGTCATGTGACGTCTCTGTAATATGCAGTGCTGACGTTATGCAGCATGCATGGCGCGTGTTAATGCGCAATGTCGACCAATCTAGCATGGGTTTAAAGTTATTATCAAGATGAAAAAACGGGCGTTTTGCCTTGTATTCATTTAAGAAACGCCAAAATAAGTGTATAGCGGTGAAGTGCAAGGTCACTGTAGTTTTACCACTCGCTAACACAGACCCTTAAAACGTTTCGTAAACACTTTGGATTGAAAGATTTATAGAGCATGGCACTCCTCCCTATTTTGCAATATCCTGATCCCCGCTTGCACACGGTTGCCAAGCCGGTAAAGGTATTTGATCATGCTTTGCAGAAGCTGGTCGCAGATATGGCCGAAACAATGTATGACGCGCCTGGCATCGGTTTGGCTGCCACCCAGGTTGACCAGCATATCCAGTTGATTGTGATTGACCTGAGCAAGGAAAAAAATGATCTGCTGGTGCTGGTCAACCCGAGGATTATTGCTGAATCCGGCCATCAGGATTATGAAGAAGGTTGCCTGTCCGTGCCCGGCATTTATGAAAGTGTTACGCGCGCGGAATTCATTACCGTGGAAGCAGAAGATGCGCAAGGCAAGACCTTTAAACTGGATGCGGATGGTTTGCTGAGTGTATGTATCCAGCACGAAATGGATCACCTGAAGGGCAAGGTGTTTGTGGAATATCTCTCTCCCCTGAAACGCAATCGAATTCGCAGCAAAATGATCAAGCATGCGCGTGAGATTGAGCGCAACAGCTATTAAGTCACGGGGTTAAACCATGCGAATTATTTATGCCGGGACTCCGGAATTTGCCGTGCCTGCCTTGCAGGGACTCATTAACGCCGGGCATGATATTGTCATGGTGCTCACCCAGCCGGATCGTCCTTCAGGGCGCGGCATGCAACTTAAGGCCAGCCCGGTCAAGCAACTGGCTTTAAAACATGGATTGACTGTATTCCAGCCGGAAAATCTGAAACCTTCAGAGGTGCAGGATCAAATTGCCACAACCCATGCCGATGTGTTGATTGTGGCCGCTTATGGCCTGATTATCCCCACTGCTGTCCTCAATATTCCCAAGCGTGGCTGTTATAACATTCATGGCTCACTGCTGCCACGCTGGCGCGGGGCGGCACCTATCCATCGCGCTATTCTGGCAGGCGATAGTGAAACCGGTGTCACTATTATGGAAGTAGTGCCCAAGCTGGATGCAGGCAATATGGTCAGTAAGTGGGCCGTGCCGATCACTGAGCAAGACACCACACAGACTTTGCATGATGCCATCAGCCGGGAAGGCGCGCGCCTGATGATAGAGGCAATGCATACGCTGCAAACAACCGGCCAACTGCCTTCAGAAGTGCAAGATGAATCGCTGGTGACTTATGCGCACAAACTTGAAAAATCTGAATCGGCCATCGATTGGACACAATCTGCCATTCAGCTTTCTAGGCAGGTGCGGGCGTTCAATCCTTTTCCGGTTGCCACGGCCAAATTCAAAGAGCAGGTATGCAAAATCTGGTTTGCGCAAGTTGCCCAACATGCAGTCGAGCTTGATTTAGCGCAACCGGCAGGCACCATTTTACAGGTTCAGCCTTTAATAGTTGCCTGTGGAGATGGAGCCTTGGAGATACATGAACTGCAAATGCCGGGCGGCAAACGCCAGTCTGCACAGCAGTTCGTGCAGGGGCAGCACGTGCATATTGGTGACAGGTTTTTATAAATGTCTTTATATGTTGAATCCATACAAAATGTGCGGATGTCACGGTGATTTCATAAGAGATCATTAGCATTGAAAAAACCGTTAGCGACCCCATGTTGGTGAAGAGTAATCATGGAATGAAGGAATTTGGAATGTTAGGTAATTGGACTAAAACCTTTGTGCTGATGGCAGCGATTACAGCCTTGTTTGTGGCTGTGGGCGGTGCTTTTGGTGGCCAAAGCGGTATGCTGATGGCTCTGTTGCTGGCAGGCGGCATGAATTTTTATGCTTACTGGTTCAGCGACCAGGCTGTGCTCAAAATGTATGGTGCCGTAGAAATCAACGCCGAGAACAATTACGGAAACAACCAGTTCAATAACTATTACAACATGGTCAAAGAACTGGCGGAACGCGCGCAATTGCCGATGCCACGTGTATTTGTCATTAACGAAAGCCAGCCAAATGCATTTGCTACCGGGCGTAACCCGGAAAATGCGGCAGTGGCTGCCACCACCGGCATTATGCAGATCCTTAGCGAACGCGAATTGCGTGGCGTGATGGCGCATGAACTAGCGCACGTGAAAAACCGCGATACCCTGATTTCTACCATGTCAGCCACCGTGGCTGGTGCGATTTCAGCGATTGCCCAATTCGGTATGCTGTTTGGTGGTGGTCATAGGGAAGGTGAAGAAAGACCTAACCCTATGCTGGGTATTTTGATGATTATCATGGCGCCGCTGGCCGCGAGTTTGATCCAGATGGCAATATCACGCTCGCGTGAATATGAAGCCGACCGTATGGGTGCGGATATCAGCCGTGATCCGAAAGCCCTGGCGAGTGCATTGGAGAAAATCCATAATTATGCGCACAAGATTCCTAACATGACTGCTGAGCAACACCCTGAAACCGGTCAGATGATGATTATTAACCCGTTATCAGGGGCTCACTTTTCCGGTTTGTTCAGTACCCATCCCAAAACAGAAGAGCGTGTTCGCCGTTTAATGTCGCTGGCTAACCAGTACTAAAATAAAAGTAAAGCTGTTGTTAAAAGGCTTTCCTCAGGAAAGCCTTTTTTATTGGTCTGCGTCCATATTTGATTACTTACATTGTTTTCACTGTGAAAGAAGCTGCATCAAGTAAAATAGCGTTTTTACTCCGAGTTTATTTCCGTGCAAGTTGCCCAGCTAATAGCCGCCCATGCCGTTGCCGAAGTATTGGCTGGCCATAACCTGACTGTCTCGATGCCAAAAGCATTGCGCAAAGTCAAAGCTGCTACGCCACAACAGCAGGCTGCTGCGCAGGATTACAGCTATCTGACTTTGCGCTTTTATGCGGAATCAGCCGCCTATCTGGCGAAGCTCACCCCCAAGCCCGTTTCTGACACACGGGTAGAAGCTTTATTGCTGATAGCGCTTTCGCAGTTATTGCATGGCAAAGACGATGATTTTACGGTGGTGAACCAGGCAGTGGAAGCCGCAGGTAAAACCGGTCAGCGCTGGGCCAAAAGTTTAGTGAATGCCGTGTTGCGAAACTTCTTGCGGCAACGTGAAGCATTGCAACGGGTAGTCACGCAAAAAGAAGAGGTCACCTGGAACTATCCCCAATGGTGGATAGACCTGATCAAACAGCAATACCCTGATCACTGGCAAGCCATGCTCGCAGTCGGTAATGAGCATCCACCGATGACATTACGCGTCAATGTGCGAAAAATCAGCGTGGAAGATTATTTGCAGGCTTTGCAAGAGTCACAAATTTCGGTCACCCATTTAGGCAGTACGGCCATTCAGCTGCATCAGCCGCTACCTGTGCATAAGCTGCCCGGATTTGACCTGGGTTGGGTCAGTGTCCAAGACGCAGGCGCGCAATGGGCAGCGCCTTTGCTGGATGTCTGGCCAGGCATGCGGGTGCTGGATGCTTGCAGTGCCCCGGGCGGTAAAACTTGCCATATTATTGAATCTTGCGATGTGGACTTAGTGTCGCTGGATGTGGAAGGCGAACGCCTGAAGCGTGTGAATGAAAATCTGCAGCGGCTGGGTTTGCAAGCTAAAGTCATTACCGGCGATGCAGCCAGCACTGACTGGTTTGACGGGCAACCGTTTGACCGTATCCTGGCAGATGTCCCGTGCAGTGCTTCCGGCATCGTGCGCCGGCATGTAGATATGAAATGGTTGCGCAGACCTCAGGATTTGGCGACTTTTGCACACACACAGCAGCAAATTTTATCTAATTTGTGGCAAATGCTGGCAAAAGGCGGTAAATTGCTTTATGTGACATGTTCGGTGTTTCAACAAGAAAACGAAATGCAAATCCAGCAATTTTTAACTTCCCATGATGATGCAATCCGGCTACCAGTGGGGTTTGATGCCTCCATCCTGCCGTGCGAGCATGCAGCACCCGGGCAATTATTGCCGGTGGCTGCCCATGACGGATTATTTTATGCGTTGTTGCAAAAGCATTAAATCCTGTCTATTGCTAGTCTGCATGCTGCTCACTGCCTGGTCAGTACTGGCTGGCGGTAATCATGCACATATTAAAGTGGCAGAACTGGTATTGCGCGATGATTTATGGACGCTGGATGCCGAAATGGATATCCAGCTGGGCCGTGCGCTGGAAGAGGCGCTGAGCAAGGGCGTCACCCTAACCTTTTTGTACGAGTTCCAGATCGTTAAACCGCTTAAATACTGGTTTGATGATGAGGTGGTCACCGAACGTCGCCAGGTCACCTTGAATTACCACGCGCTGACCAAGCAATACATCCTCAATTATCCGCAGCAGCAAAAAGTATTTGATACGCTGAGTGATGCCAAACAAGAGTTATCCATTATCCACGATTGGCGTTTGGCACCGCATGCCACGCTTGAAAAAAACCAGTCTTATCATGCAGCCTTGAAAATGCATCTGGATACCAGCAAATTGCCAAAAGCCTTGCAGGTGGATGCGATTGGCGAGAGTGATTGGGAACTGGTTACGCCTACCTTTAACTGGTGGGTGAAGGAGACCTTGCGCTAAGTTATGCGTTATGTACTGATTTTGTCGATTTCGCTGGCGGCGGGTCTGCTGTACCTGTTGTCCCTAGCCAGTGCCAACACGGCCATCAGCGGCGACTATTACATCATCCTGCTCTATATCAATGCCGGTCTGGCGCTCTTGTTGCTGGGCGTGATTGGCTACCAGTTACGCCACCTCTACCGCACCACAAAAACCAAACAGGTTGGTAGTAAACTCAATTTCAGGTTGTTGGTCACTTTTGCGCTGATGGCCTTGATTCCCGGCATGATTGTCTACCTGGTTTCAGTGAATTTTCTCAGCCGCTCAATTGAGTCGTGGTTCAACGTTAAAGTTGAGTCTGCCTTGGATGGTGGCTTGAATCTTGGTCAGCGGGCACTGGATATCATGCTGTCCGAGCTTAAAGATAAAGCGCAGGGCATGACAGTCTCTTTATCTCTGCAAGCTGCCAAGTCTAATTATGCGCAACTGAATGATTTACGTGAAAAAGCAGGTATTCAGGATGCTGCTTTACTCACACCACAAGGCGCCATTCTGGCCGTGAGTAGTGCCGACCCGAGCAGTTTCTTGCCAGAACTGCCTTCAGTACCGCAGTTACGCCAGGCCAGAAGCGGCGTGTATGGCAAGATCGAGCCTATTCCGGGTAAAGGCTTATACATGCGTGTGCTGGTGCCGGTGGAGCCGTTAGGTATTATCGGTGAAGTGCGGATTCTGCAGCTGATGCAGCCGGTGCCAAAAGCGCTGTCTAACACTGCGGAAGCGGTGCAGGATGTTTACCGCGAGTACCAGACTTTGTCCTATAGCCGTCAGTCACTGAAAGATATTTTCATGCTGACGCTGACCATGATTCTCCTGCTCTCGATGCTAGGGGCGCTGATTATCGCATTTGCGTTGAGCCGGCGCATGGCGCAACCGCTGACAGTGCTTGCCGAAGGCACACGGCTGATTGCCAGCGGCGACTTTTCGCAGCAATTGCCTTCATTCGGCAAAGATGAGCTGAGTGTGCTGGTGAAGTCTTTTAACAGCATGACGCGACAGTTGCAGGAAGCGAAAATCGCTTCTGAACAAAGCCGACAGCATGTGGAATCTGCACGCGCCTACCTTGAAGCAATCCTGTCGCACTTAAGCTCTGGTGTGATGACCATTAATGAGCGGGCTGAGTTACGCGTCTACAACCTGGCGGCGACCAGTATTCTGGGCATTTCGTTAGTCGGTTTCAAAAATAAAGTATTTACCGAAATCGCTAACGAAAATCTGTATTTAAGCCCATTTGTAGAAATCGTCATGCGCCATTATGATGAGACTTTACAGCTGGATCATCATGAGCGGCATATGACCAGCCAGATCGATATTGAGCATGTGCACGGCAAACAGATTCTGATGTTGCGTGTCACACGTTTGCCGGAAGGTGCCGGGCATGGACTGGTGGTGGTGTTTGATGATGTGACGGTGATGGCGCAGGCTCAGCGTGATGCAGCCTGGGCAGAGGTGGCCAGAAGGCTGGCGCATGAGATCAAGAATCCGCTGACGCCGATACAACTTTCTGCTGAGCGCCTGCAGTTTAAACTGCATGATAAGCTGGATAGTAAAGATGCCGAGATGCTGCTGAAATCGACCGATACTATCGTGAATCAGGTGCAGGCCATGAAAAACATGGTCAATGAATTTAGTGAATATGCAAGGACACCGGCAGCGTTATTGGTTAAACTGGATTTAAATGCTTTGATCCGGGATGTCAGCCGCTTGTACAATGGATCGACGGTTAAGCTGGAGTTGGTATTGCATCAACAGTTACCTGAGGTGCAGGCTGATGCCACCATGATGCGGCAGATTTTGCATAATTTGCTGCAAAATGCACAGGATGCGATGAGCCAGGTGGAGCATCCGCAAGTGGTCATCCTCACGGATTGCGACGGCGAGCGTGTAAAATTATCGCTGACAGACAATGGCGGTGGTTTCCCGACCGATGTGATGGCTAGGGTGTTTGAACCCTATGTCACCACCAAATCGCACGGCACTGGCCTTGGTTTGGCCATTGTGAAGAAAATGATAGAAGAACAACGTGGACAGATACGTATAGATAATCTGCCACAGGGGGGCGCCAGCGTGACGATACACCTGCCCGTAGATAAACAACAACAGCGTCGGCGCGTAGAGCGCATCGTGTAAGGAAGTACGGACATGGCATCACGGAATATATTGGTGGTTGATGACGAAGTCGGCATTCGCGAGTTGTTGAGCGACATCTTGCGCGACGAAGGTCATCAAGTCCGCCTGGCAGAAAATGCCCAATTGGCACGCGAAGAAAGACTCAAGCAGCGACCGGACCTGGTATTGCTGGATATCTGGATGCCGGATTGCGATGGTATCAGCCTGCTCAAGGAGTGGGCGAATGCAGGGTTGTTGACGATGCCGGTCATTATGATGTCCGGCCACGGCACTATTGATACAGCGATTGAAGCTACCCGCCTGGGTGCGTTCGATTTCCTGGAAAAGCCGATTGCGCTGCAAAAGTTGCTTAAAACAGTGGGTGCCGCCATCAAGCACACCGAGCATTTGGCACATACAGAAATCAACCTTTCCAGCTTTGGCAAAAGCGCCGTCATCCAGGAGCTCAAGCAACGCCTGGAACAACTGGCCCGCCATAAAAACACTTTATTCCTGATCGGCAAAAAAGGTGGCAGCGTGCCGCTGTGTGCAAAATTCCTGCGTCCACCAAATACACCTTGGGTTTCACTCACCGAATATGACAAACTGGTCTCGGCACCAATGGAGATCCTGGAGCAGGCGCGCGAAGGCGTGGTTTTCGTCGATGAAGTGACGCGCCTGGGCAAAACCGAGCAAAAGGGTTTGAGTTTGCTGATTGCCAAGTCAGAAAAATATGGCGTGCGAGTCATCTGTGGCAGCGAGTTTGGCTTGCCGCAACTGATTGAAAAAGCCATGCTGGAACAATCCCTGTTGCAGACGCTAGCCGGTGCAGCGGTGAAAGTGCCGTGCCTGGACGAGCATAAAGAAGATATTCCTGACCTGGCCAATGCCATGGCTACCTTGATGGTAGAAGCCAGCAAGATCGATTACAAATCGTTTGATGTCGCGGCATTAAATGCACTGCGTAACGCAGACTGGCCGGGTGACCTGGATGAGCTGGAATCGGTCGTACAGAACCTGCTGATGACCAGCCTGGGTGACAGCATTACACAGGAAGATGTACAGCGGGTGTTGAAAGATTTTCAGGGCCAGATTGCAGAATCCGCTGAACAGCATATGCCTCTGAATCTCGACCAGCCATTACGCGAAGCAAGAGACGAGTTTGAGCGTTTTTACTTTCAATATCATATGCGGCTGGTTAAAAACAACATGAGTCGCCTGTCTGATATTTCCGGCCTGGAACGCACACATTTGTACCGTAAACTCAAGCAACTGGGTATCCGGATAAAAGGTTAATCACAAGGTTGAAATAAATAAAAAAAGCCGGGGTTCCCCGGCTTTTTCCATCATCCAGAAGTATTATTTCTGGCGGTTATCCAGGCTGTACCCGGTCTGCGGATAAAGACTCAGCAACCACATGCCACCGGCAATCCCCATGTAGGCAAAAAATGCATCCAGCGAAGCCTGGCTCAACACAATGGCCATAAAAGCCGCTAACACACCCAGTACTCTGGCACTGATTTTCGTTTTAAAGCCGACCAGCAAGGCTAGGCCAAATGCGAGCTGGATAAAAATCAGCAATGGCGCAAATATGGCCGGCAAACCCAATTGGCCCAGCATAAATTGATATTGCAGATAGCCATCAGGGGCAGAGGTAATGGCAATCAGCTTCAAAATCACAATGCCAAAGAACACCAGCGCTAGCAAAATCCTGGCGGCAGCAGTTTGTAATGGACACAACATTTCTTTTCCTCAAATCCTGTTTTTATAAAGCGCCTATAATGCCTGTGGCTTATCACAATTGCAAACTTTCATCCGGAGCGGAAATGTGTCGGTAGAACGCACTCAATTAATCATTCATCGTTTTGATACTCGACATGCATTATGGCCCGAATGCCGCATGATCCGTAAACGTGTGTTTATTGACGAACAGCAAGTACCGGTGGCGCTGGAATGGGATGCATCAGATGCGACCGCCATGCATTTTTTAGTCATGGTGGACGGGCAACCGGCCGCCTGTGCCAGAGTACTGGAAGATGGACACATCGGGCGGATGGCGGTGTTACCGGAATGGAGAGGGCAAGGCATAGGCGAGGCATTATTGCTACAGGCCATCCAGGAATGCCGGCATCTGCAAGCGTTATATGCCCGCTTGTCAGCGCAAACACAGGCGGTGAAATTTTATGAGCGTGCAGGCTTTGTGGTCTGCAGTGAGCCTTATCTGGATGCGAATATCATGCATGTCGATATGCAGCTTGAGCTGGTATAATTGCGGTTTAAGTTTTTCTATCACTTCCAGACATAAAAAGGAATTCTCATGTCAAAGATCGTATTAAAAGCCGGTGAAGCCACCGTATTTTCCGAAGGTAAAGATGTAACTGCGGCGATGCCGGAAATCGTGATTGGTGCCGTTGATGGCCCGGTTGGGACTGCGTTTGCCAACATGATGGCGCAAACCAAAGGCCATACCGCCATGTTTGCTGTGCGTGATATTAACCAGATGGTACGCCCTGCGACGATGATGGTGCCTAAAGTCACTTTGAAAGACTCACTGAACATTGAATTGTTCGGTGGCGTGGTGCAAGCGGGTGTGGCTGATGGTATTACTGATGCGGTTATCGAAGGCATTATCCCTAAAGAACTGGTAAATGACCTGTGCATCGTTGCTTTATTGTGGATCGATCCGGGCTGTGCCAAAGAAGCTAACCTGGACAAGGCTGACTTGTACAAAAACAACTACGAAGCGATCAAGCTGGCATTGAAACGTGCCTTGAACGACGAACCAAGCATTGACGAAATCATTGCCAACCGTCACAAGATCAAACACTGCATGTGGGAAGATAGCTGGGATCAAAAGTAAGCTGGCATAAACAGAAACTGGAGTTGAAGTTATCCGGTTTGCCCCTGCCAAGCCCCGCATTTGCGGGGTTTTTGTTATAGAAGGTAAGTATGAGACTCTTGATTAAGCGTTATCTGGCAGTGGTCTATGAATCGCTTTTAATGGTGGCGCTAGCGCTGGTCCTCACCGCGATTTATTACATGGTGTTTGGCGATGCCAGCCAAGGTTGGAAAAGATTGGGATTGCAGCTGCTGGTGTGGGGAAGCATGGGTGCTTACTTTGTCCGCTGCTGGACGGTGAGCGGGCAAACATTGGCGAGCCAGACGTGGAAACTGAAAGTGGTTAATCAGCAGGGGCAATTATTAGCATGGCAGCAGGCAGTGATGCGGTATGTGGTTGCCAGCATATTACTGTTACCGGCTGGATTAACCTTGTGGTGGGCTATCCTGGATCGTGAACAGCAGTTTTTGCATGACCGCTTGCTTGGCTCGCGTGTTGTCAGGCTGTAGCTGTGTGAGTCCGCTAATGTCTTTCAACCTAGCGCTTTTCAACGTAGTGCAGCATACCCAGGCCTGCAAATAGAAACAGCAGCGTCGGGCCGATAGCACTAAATAGGGGTGACCAGTCATTGAGTACGCCAAGGTGCACAAATACCCGGTTCATAATCTGATAGACCACGCCGAGTAATATCCCGGAAAATATCTTGGCACTGATACCGCCGGCACGTTGCTGTAAAAACCCAAATGGCAGGGCGAGCACTACCATCACCAGGCAAGCTAGCGGATAGATCAGCTTGGACCATAAAGCGACCTGGTAACGGGTACTTTTCTGTCCATTGCGGTGCAAGTGCTGAATAAAGCTATACAGGTTCCAGGCCGACATTTTTTCCGGTAACACCAGCAAGACATTCAGCAGTTCTGGCCTGATCAGCGATTCCCACTGCGCCTGTTTTACAAACTTTGAAGTCACCGAGTTGTTTTGCACGGCGCGCTCATTATTAAAGATGGTTTGCGTAACGTTCAGTAACTTCCAGTGGTCATCGGCAAAATGTCCTTTTTCGGCATGGCTGATACTGCGCAGGTGGAACTGTGGATCAAAGTCATAGATATCTATATTTACCAGACTGCTATCCGGTAGTACCGTGTTCACATTCACAAAACTACTGCCATCTTTAATCCAAAGCCCGGACTGGAAGTCTTGAGCCACTACTGAATCGGTAGCCTGGATGCGGATCCGCTGCGCCATTTTTTCACTCAAAGGCGCAATGATTTCACCAATCATAAAGGTGACGATGGCAAATACCAGACCTATGCTTAACAATATTTTGGCAATCACCTTTAGTGAAATGCCGCTGGTACGCATGACGATTAGCTCGGAGTTGCCGGCCATTGCGCCTAGTGTATACACAATACCTAGCAGCACAGCGACTGGCGCTACTTCATAGATATGCCCGGGAATACTGAGCCCGACAAACGTCAGCATGCTGTTGATGCCGTAATGACCGCGCCCCAGGCTATCCAGCTCTTGCAGCAGGTCAAAAAATGAGAACATCGCTAGCAGGCCAAACAGCACCAGCATGATGTTAAAGCTGATTTCCCGCCAAAAATAACGATTGAGGATAGACAGGCTCATGGGTTATGCAGCCTTGGTGCGACGCTTGAACAGGTCTGGAATCAATGGTTTAAGATGTTTTCGTCTATGGTATAAATACCAGCCCAGTAATACAAAACAGATGTGCACCGGCCATAAACCTACCCATGCCGAAATTTTACCTTGCGTGATCCACGCCTGGAAAATACTCAACACGTTGTTGTAGATAATAAAAATCAGGATAGCGAACATGATATTCAGCGACCGGCCGGCTCGCGGATCTACAAAGCTTAGCGGTATCGCCAATAGCACCATGACAATGGTGGATATAGGAATCGCGAATCGCCAATGCAGCTCTGCCTGGTCTGAGAGTGAAGCATCGCTCATCAGGCCAAGCGTGGTCTTGGCCTGCGCTGTTCCCTCCTGGGGCGTGGTTTCCTTGGTTTCGATGCGGATGTCGTAACGCTCAAATTCAGTGGTCGAAACGTCCAGTGTATTGGGGATCACTTCGTAGCGACGGCCATGTTGCAGGACCAGGAAGTTATCTCCGTTTTTAGCTTTATAACGGCTGCCGCGGTTGGCGGTAATGATGCCGGTTTTACCATGCTGGCGTGACTGAACGAAGATATTTTTGACTTCGTAGCCAAGTTTGTCGAAACTCTCAATGAAATAGATACGTTCGCCGTTGTTCGATTCCTTGAATGCGCCGGGGCTGATGGAAGAGAGTTCATCCCTTTTTTTCAATTGTTCACGGTAGCCGTCCGCTTTCTCCGTTGCCCATGGCATCACAAACAAGCTGAGCAAGCTGATAATCAGTACGATAGGGAAGATAAAACGCAGGATGGGCACTACCCACTGGCGCAGGCTAAGCCCTGCATTCATCCAGATCACCATTTCCGAATCACGGTGCCAGCGCGTTAACGTCAGCAATACGGCCAGGAAAATAGCCAGAGAAAGCATCATAGGCATTAGTTTCACCAGGCTGAAGGTGAGAATGGTGCCAATGGCGTCGTTAGGCAGAATCCCTTTGGAAACCTGGCGCACGATATTACCGGCGCGCTGTGCGACCACGATACCCAGAATAATCAGGAAAATGGCAGAAGATGAGGACATCAACTCTGCAGACAATGCACGTTTGAATATTTTCAATTTAAATGCACCGCTTTGAAATCAGCATAAAACACTAGATAATACAATCATCGCTCAAGTCACAGGCACTCGAACATAAAAGGATAAAGATGGAATTTAGCATAAAAAACACTAGCCCGGAAAAATTGCGTACCGATTGTTTGCTGGTTGGCGTTTATGAAGGCCGCAAGCTGACTGATCTGGGCAAATCTTTGGATGAAGCAAGTGGCAAAGCGATCACACATGCGCTGAAATCCGGTGATATTGAAGGCAAGTCCGGCAGCACTTTGTTACTACGCCAATTATCCGGCATTACCGCGAGCCGGGTGTTGCTGGTCGGCTTAGGTAAATCCGAAGAGTTCAGCCTGAGAACGTTGCGTAATGCTTTCCGCGCTGCGATTAAAGGTTTGCCAGCTGGCGTTGAGAGCGTGGCGACAGATTTTGCCGGTTTGGCGATCAAGAAATCAGATACTCAGTCAAAAGCGGCTGCACTGGCAGAAATCGCATGGGAGTCCAGTTACCAGGTAAATGCGATCAAAGAAAAAAAAGTAGAGCCAAAGCCGCTCAAGCAGATTACGGTACTGGTCGGAAAATCCGATGTTGAAGAAGCTGAAGCCGGCGTGAAACAAGGCCAGAGCGTGGGTAATGGTGTGGCGCTGGCTAAAGACCTTGGTAACCTGCCACCGAATATTTGTACGCCGACTTATCTCGGCAAGCAGGCTGAGAAGTTAGCGAAAGATTATGGTTTCAAAGTGGAGGTGCTGGAAGAAGCCGAGATTGAAAAACTCAAAATGGGTTCATTCCTCGGCGTGACACGCGGCAGTGACGAGCCACCTCGATTTATTGTGCTGCAACATTTAAAAGGCAAGAAAACGCAAAAACCGGTGGTGCTGGTAGGTAAAGGCATCACTTTTGATACCGGCGGCATTTCCCTCAAACCCGGTGCCGATATGGATGAAATGAAGTACGACATGTGTGGCGCAGCCAGTGTGCTGGGTGTGTTTAAAGCGATTGGTGAACTTGATCTGCCATTAAATGTGGTTGGCTTGATTCCAACCTGTGAAAATATGCCTAGTGGTCGCGCGACCAAACCCGGCGATGTGCTGACCAGTATGTCTGGCCTGACCATTGAAGTATTGAATACCGATGCGGAAGGGCGCCTGATTCTATGCGATGCGCTGACATATGCCGAGCGATTTGAACCTTCTGCCGTGATTGATATTGCGACATTGACTGGTGCCTGCGTCATTGCATTGGGTCATCACCCTAGCGGTTTGTTTGCCAATAATGATGCGCTGGCCAGAAAACTGCTTGATGCCGGTGAAAAAGCGCAAGACCGTGCCTGGCAGATGCCGCTATGGGACGAATACCAGGGCCAGCTGGACAGCAATTTTGCCGATATGGGCAATATCGGTGGCCGTGCCGGTGGTAGTATCACTGCGGCTTGTTTCCTATCTCGTTTCGCCAAAAAATATGACTGGGCACACCTAGACATTGCTGGTACCGCTTGGAAATCCGGCAAGGAAAAAGGCGCTACTGGCCGTCCGGTGCCATTGCTGGTGACCTACTTGTTACAGCAGGCAACTGAAAAGGCCTGATAGGGTTAAAGATAGAAACGCTATGACCCGGGTGCGCTTTTATACCGATATTCCTGATAGGTCCAGTTTGATTCTGCATTTGGTCGAACAGGCTGTCGCGCGTCAACGGCAGGTGACTATTTACCTGGAATCACCAGAAGCGGCGGAACAGTTAAGTCACAGTTTGTGGCAGCAATCTGCGTTTATCCCCAATGTGCTAGCAGAGGCGCCACAGGCAAGCTTAACGCCGGTGTTGCTGGCCTGGTTACCGGAACATATTCGTCAGGATGACATGTTGTTCAATTGCCAGAAAACGTTGCCAAAGTTTTTCAGTCGTTTCCGGCATTTATTCGAGCTGATCGGATCGGCCGAAGATGACAAAACAGCCGGTCGCCAACGCTACGCGTTTTATCGCGACCGCGGTTACGAAATTCAGCATATGAAAATGCAGACGCAGTAAGCGCCTGTGCCAGGGAGGTCATGTGGATATCTCAGAAATTCCGGTATTAACCAAGGTGGTACAAAAAACCGCTCCAGCGGCGCTGGATATGGATGAACTAGTCGCCCAGATCAAACAGGCGCTGCTACCCGAAATTACCAATATAGTGACTAGTCAGCTGGGTCAACGTGCTTTTGAGCGAACCGTGGTCGAGCAGCAGGCATTAGCCGAATATGCTGAATCCATTCAGCAAGGGCTATCCAGGCAGGTGCAAGCGCAGGTCGGGGAAAGCATCCAGTCCGTGGAGCAGGCTTTCCGCGAAGCCATGGGCAATGTAGGTAAGCAACATCTGCAATCAGTGGAAGCTGAGGTTGCCAGGTTAACAGAAGTGCAGCAACAGTTGCTGGCAACCACTGAGCAAACCATACGTGAAGTTGCCGAGAACGCAGGCAAGCAAAAGCTGGAAGAGAAGCTGGCGCAATTGATTGAAGACCAGCAGGTGCAGATTGCGACCAAGGTACAGCAGATGCAGGAGCAGCTTGAAAAGACCATGGCGGAGCATATCCACCAGTTGCAGGAAAGCAGCAAGGACACACTGACGACCGGTCAGGAAGCGATGGAAGCCAGGCTGGTGGAAGAATACAAGCAGACCCTGCAAACCGCCTTTGACGAATTCACCGAACAGCAAACTAGCGAATTTAAACAAAAATTCAATACCGAATTATCTTCAGTTGAAACCGAGTTGCAAGACAAAGTGCAAGGCATGGTCAATGCGCAAATGCAGGTGATCGAGGGAGAGCTGAATAAACGCCTGAAAGCCAGTATTCTGGAAGTATTACAGGGCATCAAATTCGTCATGCCCAGCGTTTAATTTTTATAGATCAGCATTTAACTTTTAAGCATCAGCAAGCGTTAGCACCACTGGTGTATGATCACTTGGACGCTCAAGTTTGCGTGGCAGTTTGTCTATCAGGCAACTTTGGCACAATGGTTTCAGCACGTCGCTGACCAGGATATGGTCAATGCGCAAGCCCATATTTCGGCGGAATGCTGCCATCCGGTAATCCCACCAGCTGTAATGTCCGGCTTCATCAGTAAACAAGCGGAAACTGTCTGTTAATCCGAGTGCCAACAGCTTTTGGTAGGCCTCACGCTCTTGTGGGCTGACCAGCACCTGGCCTTCCCAGGCGACCGGGTCGTGGCAGTCGCGGTCATCGGGTGCGATATTGTAATCTCCCAGCAAAGCCAGCTTTTCATGCTGCTTTAACTCATCAGTTATCCAATTGTGTAATGCGTTCAGCCAGTTCAGTTTGTATTGAAACTTGTCTGAATCCAGTGCCTGGCCATTCACTACATAAGCGCAAATGATCCTGACGCCTTGTATGGTCGCTGCAATAATGCGTTTTTGCTCGTCGGCAAAATTTGGCAGGTCAACATGCACTTCGTTGATCGCGTGCGGGCTGATAATCGCCACACCATTGTAGGTTCTTTGCCCGTTGTGAATGGCATTGAAACCAGCCTCTTGCAAAGCGGCATACGGAAACTTGCTGTCTTCCTGTTTGGTTTCCTGCAGGCAGAGCGCATCCGGTTGATTAGCGACCAGCCAGTCCAATACATGTGGCAGTCGTACAGTCAGCGAATTAACATTCCAGGTGGCCAGTTTCAACAGGGTTCTCCATACGACATTCATTAAAGGCAGGCATTGACATCATGCCTTCTGCATTTTACACGACTCCTTGTCATTTTCTGGTCAAGCAAGCCTCCTCTCATCGGCATCACTTTATTGCCATATCAGACAAATGGCGTATTTTGTAACGGCTGACTTACCTCTATATTATTAGCTCAGTCATATGGGGAACAGGCATGCACAACGGGACGGGTAAGCAGGTGTGGTTTTCACATGGCGAATGGTGGCTGGTGCTGGCGATTGTGCTGGTGGCTATTGGGTTGCGGCCTGGCATTGTGTCCATGGGGCCTGCCTTGCCCGCGATCATTGAATCATTCCGCTTAAGCCATGCCATGGCCTCGATGATGACGGCGATCCCCGATGTCCTGATGGGAGCACTGGCATTGCCAACCCCTTGGCTGGTGCGCAAATTCGGGGTGAATAAAGTGCTGATGACCGCTTTGGGCCTGCTCAGTCTCTCAATATTCATCCGTGCTTTCGCAGGCAATAGCAGCTTGTTAATAGGTGCAACGGTGGGTGTTGGCGCAGGTATCGCGGTTGCAGGTGCTATGTTCGCGGGCATCGTGAAAGCCAGTTTCGCCTCCCGTGCAGCTTTAATCATGGGGATATATGCGACGGCATTATCACTAGGCAGTACCTTGTCTGCCGGGCTGACTGGCTGGCTGTTACAGTCTACCGGCTGGCGGATGGCGGTCGGCGTATGGGCTGTGCTGGGAGTCATTGCCATGATTGCCTGGTGGTGCGTGATACGCAAATCCGTTACTACGCAAACAACGATCGTGAGCAGCAAGTTGCGCGCAACGGATACGCGCTTGCCGTTCCGCACGCCTGTTGCCTGGTTAATCGCACTGTTTTTTGCCTGCGTGAACTTCCTGTTTTATTCTATCCTCACCTGGACAGCTGCTATGTACCAGGAAAGTGGCATGCCTGCCGGGGAAGCGGGAGCCGTACTTGCCAGTTTTACCTTTTGTTTCATGTTGGCGAGCCCGATCACTGGCATGTTTAGCAGGAATCTGGACCGGCGTAGCTGGTTAGCAGCCTGCAGCCTTGTTGCCACGATAGGCCTCGCCGGAATGGCAACGCCTGGCGCATGGCCCTGGTTATGGGTACCTGTCACTGCTTTTGGGCTTGGTGGCGCATTTACATTGGCCATGACATTGCCGCTTGATCATACCCACACGCCCGATGCGGCAAATCGCTGGAATGCTTTCGTGCTGACAGTAGGGTATTTAATTGCCGCCAGTGGACCTTTCATCATGGGTTTATTGCATGATAAAAATGGTGATTTTGTCGGTGGCTATCAATTACTGGTTGTTGTTTCAGCACTCATGCTGGTATTGGCCGCCATGCTAAAACCGCCGCAACACTAAGCCGCTTACTCATCTAACTGGCTGTGGGAGAACGCGCTCCCGGAGTCACTCACTGTGGCCCGATGGCATCAAATGCATCGAATCCGCCATAAATCGCTGTCTGTTTATCCAATGTGATTGCCGGTACTTAAGGTATAAATCAGGCTGGACTTATTTACCGGCAAAATGCCCGATTACATTGCAGTGATATTGTTTTTCTAAATCCTCATGGAACGCAATTCAACCCTCTATTTATTCAGATGGCTGGTGGCTATTGTCGCGCTCGCTAATTGTGCCGTATCGAGCGCACTTGAAGACATCACACTGCAACTTAAGTGGCGGCACCAGTTTCAGTTCGCTGGCTACTATGCGGCACAGGAACAAGGCTACTATCGTGACGAAGGCCTGAACGTCAACATCATTGAAGGCAGTAAAGACCGCCCGCCAGTACAGCAGGTTCTGTCCGGACAAGCCGATTACAGTATCGGCGATGCCGAAGTATTGGTGGCACGTATTGCAGGTAAACCGCTGGTGGCATTGGCGGCTATATTCCAGCATTCCCCCGGTGTGTTGCTCAGCTTGCAGCAAAGTAATATTCAACATCCTAAAGACCTGGTTGGCAAACGTATCATGATGTCTACGGATGATCAGGGCGTGTTCCAATTCAAAGCCATGTTGCTAAAACAGCATCTGGATATCAAGCAGATGACCATGGTGCCGCACACCTGGCGCCTGCAGGATTTAATCGAAGGCAAAGTGGATGTGATTTCTGCGTATGCTATGGATGAGCCGGAACAGTTAAAACAAATGGGCTATTCGCCCGCGATTATCACCAACCAGTCTTATGGCGTTGATTTTTATGGTGATGTGCTGTTTACCAGTGAGCGCGAGTTGAACACGCATCCTGAACGTGTGGATGCTTTCTTGCGGGCAACCAAAAAAGGCTGGTTATACGCCCTGAGTCGCCAGGAAGAAATGGCAAAGCATATTGCAGGCAAGCCTGGTGTTGTAAAACGGGGTATCAACGAACAAGCGTTATTACGCGAAGCCAACATGATGCATCCCTACGTACTCACTGAAGTGGTGCCATGGGGACATATGAACGAAGAGCGCTGGTATGCCATTGCGCAGACCCTGGCAGATTATGGATTGGTGCCTCCCTATATCGACCTTAAAGGTTTTGTATATCAGGGGGATATGCGGGTCAAACGCCCTTACATAGTATGGCTGGCGCGCGGCGTTTCCATCCTGTTACTGATACTGGGCGTCACCTTTTTATGGAATCTGCAAATCCGGCGGCAAGTGGTCAACCGGACCCAGGCATTGCAGAATGAAATTGACCGTCGAACCCAGGCGGAATATTTGCTTAAAGTGGCTGGCAGTGTTGCGAAAATCGGCGGCTGGATGGTCGATATCAAGACGGGCGCCTTGCAGTGGTCTGACGAAGTGGCTGCCTTGCATGAAATGCCCCCCGGCTACTCGCCCACGGTGGAAGAGGGCGTGAATATGTTTGTGCCTGAATATCAGCCATTAATGCAAAGTGCACTGAAGAAATGCATAGAAGAAGGTATTTCTTACGACCTGGAACTGGAAAAAATAACCGCTACAGGCCGCCGTTTCTGGGTGCGTGCCATGGGCCAGCCGGTGCGGGATGAAGCCGGCAACATTGTAAAACTGCAAGGGTCGTTACAGGATATTACCGATCAGAAGCAACTGGAAGCCATCAAACAAGGGCAAAACAGAATCCAGGCCATGATGCTTGCGGATGTGTCCTTGCACGAGATCCTCAATACCGCGGCGCAATTGATAGAGCTGCAATTTCAGGGTGCTTGTTGTGCCATATTGTTATTGGATAAGGAAGGCCATTTACGCCATGCTGCCTTATCAAAACTGCCCTTACCCTATACCCAGGTGATGGATGGTATCTCCCTGCCGGCCAGCCAAATCAAGACCCTTACTCAAAGCCGGGTGATTGCCAAAGAAATACATACTTATCCGTTTGGGGATGAGAATCAGGTGCTGGCTGAAACCTTTGGCTTGCAGGCCTGCTGGAGCGCACCGATATTGTCGCGTAGCTGGCATGCATTAGGTGTGTTGGCAGTATACCGGCGGCACCCGCATACCCCGACGGATGTAGAAATCGATTTTGTCGAAAGCTATGCGCAAATTCTCGGCCTGGCGATTGAACGCGAGCAGTCGGATGAACAGCTCAATCTATTGCGTAGCGGAATCTCCCGGCTCAATGACATCGTGATGATTACAGAGGCGCCGGTGCAGGCGCCCATGCAACAAAAAATTGTGTTCCTGAACGAAGCGTTCACCAGAATTACCGGATCGTCACTTGAGTATTTAAGCGGTAGTTCTCCATTTGATATTTTTAATGCGGCCACACCCAAGCGTGAACTTGAAAATATCAAACAGGCTTTCCAGCAGATGTCACCGATTACGGCGGAGGTTGTGACTAGCAATTCTGAAGGCGAAAGCGTTTCGTTAGAGATGGATGCGCTGCCCCTGCATGACCGTGGTGGGCGACATACGCATTGGGTACTGGTATTACGTGATGTCACGGAGCGCAAACAGGCAGATGCGCAAATCCGCCAGCTGGCCTATTACGACACCATGACCGGCCTGCCTAACCGTTTGCTGCTACAAGATAAACTGATTGCCCATCTGCGTAAAGCCGTGCGCAAAAAAACCGGTGGTGCGCTACTATTTATCGATATTGATAATTTTAAAACACTTAACGATACGCATGGACACGAGGTCGGTGATGCCTTGCTGGTGGAAGTTGCTAAGCGGATCAAAGGCTCGGTACGTCGCCTGGATACTGTCAGCCGGCTCGGTGGTGATGAATTCGTTGTGGTGCTGGATAGCTTGCACCGTGACCCGCTACAGGCGGAAAAACAGGCTAGAATAGTCTGTGAAAAAATTGTCGCGGCGTTTGAGCAACCTTTTAATTTAAATCACTACCAGCATTACACTTCACCCAGCATAGGCGTTGCACTATTTGATTGTGACGAGCCCAGCCAGTCTGAAGAGCTTTTGCGGCGGGCGGATATGGCCATGTATAAAGCCAAGGAAGCGGGCAGGAATGGTTACCAGTTCTTTGACACGCTGATGGAAACCGAATTACTGCATCGCGTTGCCATGGAAGCCGATTTACATATAGCGATCGAAGAGCGACAGTTCCTGCTGCATTTCCAGCCGCAATATAACCAGCAGCACGCTATTGTCGGTGCCGAGGCACTGATCAGATGGCAGCATCCTGAACGCGGCCTGATTATGCCTAACCAGTTTGTGACCATGGCTGAAAGCTCGGGGCAAATCGTTGAGATCGGTCATTGGGTATTACAAAAAGCCTGCCAGATATTGCTGGAGTGGTCTGCCCATGAACAATTAAGTTCATTGGTGCTGTCGGTGAATGTCAGCCCGAAACAGTATTTGCAGCCAGACTTTGTGCAACAAGTGCAACGCATGGTGGTCGAGACCGGTATCCAGCCGGGCAGGCTAAAACTTGAGTTAACGGAAAGCATGCTGGTAGACAATGTGGAAGACATTATTGCTAAAATGACCGCCTTGCGCGAAGTGGGCGTATGTTTCTCCCTGGATGATTTCGGTACCGGTTACTCATCGTTGTCTTATCTGAAACGCTTGCCGTTTGACCAGCTAAAAATTGATCAATCGTTCGTGCGTGACATGCTCAATGACAGTGATTACGAAAGCATCGTCAATGCGGTTATTTCATTAGGGCACAGTTTGCAGCTGGAAGTATTAGCCGAAGGGGTGGAAACGGAAGCACAGTTACGCGTGTTAAAAAAACTCGGTTGCCAGATGTTCCAAGGTTACTATTTTACACGGCCGCTAGCGATGGAATTGTTTGAGCGGTGGGTAATTCATAACGCTGGCAATTCTGCGCAGGATATTACTGAAGCTGAGATGCTTTAAAGAAATACCCGCAAGTCACGGAAACCAATATCTGATAGCGATCACTTTTTTGCAAAAGCTGATTTTTTCCAGGTATAGGTCCCGCAAGTAATCAGATACAGAATGGCTGAAAAGATATTGAGCACCGGTACCATGCTGCGGAATGCCAAAAAGAATGCTTTGCCCAATGCGTGTTTAAGGGTATCGAATTCACAGTTGCGGAATTCAATCAAAGACCCGATTGCGGAGATGAATAAAGGTACCAAATAAAAAGCAGAAAGTATTTTGAAGTCCATGTTTTGATTCTATTCTGGTTACAAAAAGTCTCACATCAATGCACAGCCATTGGCTTGCTCTTCATATTCCGGTGAATCGGTAATTATTCAATAGCTTAACAAAAAAGCCTCTAAAAAATTTAGAGGCTTTTAAGGCTGAGTTGCTTAGCGATTATGCGGCAAAGTTTTTAGCTGCAAATTCCCAGTTAACCAGGTTCGCCAGGAAAGTCTCTACAAATTTTGGACGCGCATTACGGTGATCGATATAGTAAGCATGTTCCCAAACGTCGATAGTCAGCAATGCTTTGTCGCCTGTGGTCAGCGGTGTGCCAGCAGCACCCATATTAACGATATCCACTGAACCATCCGCTTTTTTCACTAACCAGGTCCAGCCGGAACCGAAGTTACCCACAGCAGATGTCTGGAATGTTTTTTTGAATTCTTCATAAGAACCCCATTTGGCTTTAATGGCATCTGCCAAAGCGCCTGTTGGTTCACCGCCACCGTTTGGTGTGAGGCAGTTCCAGAAAAAGGTATGGTTCCAGATTTGTGCGGAGTTATTATAAATGCCGCCGGAAGATTTTTTAATGATGTCTTCCAGGCTCAGGTTTTCAAACTCGGTACCTTTGATCAGGTTGTTCAAGTTAGTCACATAAGCCTGGTGGTGCTTGCCATAGTGGTATTCAAAGGTTTCTTCAGACATGTGTGGCGCCAATGCATCTTTAGCAAATGGTAGTGGTGGTAAGGTATGTTCCATGGTGTTTCCTTTTTATGGTGTGTTGAGTTAAGCGGTCTTGAAAAAAATCTTTATTGAAATTGCATTGTTGAAACGCTGGTTTTTAAAGTAATGACCTTCAGGTGATGTTTAGAACCACGTGACTGGTAAAAGGTTTACCGATTTCGAAGTATTTTGCCATAGTTTAAGGTCCAGCAAAACCTTGCATTGCCATATACAGACGGTCGAACGGCTTATTTCTTGCGCGCACGCGGGTGCGCAGCATCATAAGTTTTACTCAGATGCTGGAAGTCAAGATGGGTATACACCTGTGTGGTGCTGATATTGGCATGGCCCAGCATTTCCTGCACTGCACGTAAATCGCCGCTACTTTGCAACACATGGCTGGCAAAACTGTGGCGCAGCATGTGCGGGTGCACATGGTTATGCAAACCTTGTTTGATTGCCCAATCTTTGACCCGCATTTCTATCGTGCGGCCATGAATACGGCGACCTTGCTGACTGAGAAAGACCGCGGTTTCGGAAGGTCTTTTACTTAGCCAAAGTGGGCGCACACTCAGCCATGCATGCAGGGCTGATATGGCTTTGCTACCGAGTGGCACCATACGGGTTTTATTGCCTTTACCAATGACGGTTACAACGCCTTCCTGCAAATCAAGCCGCTCAATGTCTAGCCCGACCACTTCACTTAAACGTAAGCCCGAAGAATAGAACAGCTCCAGCATGGCACGGTCGCGTACCACAATCGGGCTATCACCTTCCAGTTCGACCAGCTTGCTGGTCTGTTCGATAGAGAGTGCATGTGGCAATGTTTTCGGTGATTTGGGTGCACGCAAACCGATCACAGGATTGGCCGGAAATTGATGATGCAGAACCAGGTAATGGAAAAATCCACGCCAGCTGGAGAGGATGCGGGCGATGCTGCGGCCACTTAACCCTTGACTGTGCAAACTGGCAATATTGCGGCGTATGAGTTGCGGGGTGAGTGTTTTCAGGTCTTGCGCATGTTGCTTCATTAGCAGGGCAATATCGCGTTGATAATTATTGCGGGTATTCTCACTTAAGCCGCGCTCAAAATGGAGGAAGTCCAGATAGTCATCAAGCAGTTCATGCATGATAGAGCCCTGGTGCCGGCCAGCATAAGCTGGCCGCAAAAAATGCAGTGAACATGGGGTACAGCTTGCGGATACAGAAGCGCAGAGGATTAAAAGCAGGGAGGTGAGAAATGCAGGTACCGCGCAACGCAATTATTTGCATGCGCGGCAATATTGGCTCTACGCTGACAATTGCCGCAAGAATATGCCTCTTGGCGGAAACCTCAGCGGGGGCTTTCATATAATGTATCTGGCAAGCGAGGCGCTGACCAGCTCCCCGATCCGGTTTAAAAATAAGGTTCCCATGCCTGCATAAAAACGGCTGCGCTGTTCACTAGGAATCGCCAGCAGGCCAAAAGTGACGTCCTGATAGCGCATCGGAATCACTGCCAGCGAGGCCGGAGATTCGGTAAACCAGCCTGCAATGTCCATGGTGGGCAGGGTGCCGCAGTAGGGCTGGCTCAAATCCTTGGCCCAGTTTTTCAGTGAATCTTCAGCGGTGATGAAAATATCATCCGCGGTATGGCTTTCGTTCTCCCAAAGCCTTAATCGTGCATTTGGCAACTGAAAGTGGGTAGCAAGAAACTCCACCAGATGTGCATGCAGTGCCGGAACATCTTTTGCAAACAATAAGCCCAGGGTTAATTCATGCACCTTATTGGCGGTGGCTTCATTTTCTTCAGCGGTCAGGATCAGCTCAGTAAAGCGTGACTCCAAAACCCGGATTTTGTCGCGTTGGGCAATTTGCTGGCGTTCAGCCAGTGAAATAGTGCCTTTGCCATGCGGGCTTGGTAAAAACAGCTCGGCCAGCAGATGCGCATGACTTTCGAAAAAGTCGGGGTGCGCCTTGAGATAGAGTTTAATATCGTTTTCGTTAATGCTGTCTTCCATTATGCTTCTGTCATTTCTTAAATTTCAATTTCGCCTTCAAAAACGATATCTGCCGGACCTGTCATCATGACCGGGCTCTGGCCGCCATCCCATTTAATTGTCAGTATGCCGCCACGGGTGTGCACTTTCACCGGGCTTTGCAAGGTGCCCAACTGGATACCGCTGACTGCCGCGGCACAAGCACCGGTGCCGCAAGCCAGGGTTTCACCGCTGCCACGTTCGTAAACGCGCAAGTTGATTTCATGTTCGTTTAATACCTGCATAAAGCCGGCATTCACGCGTTGCGGAAAGCGCGGGTGAGATTCTATCTGCGGGCCTAGCAGTGCCACTTCCGCAGTATGCACATTATCCACCAGCATCACCGCGTGCGGATTGCCCATGGAGACAGCGCTGATAGTGACTGTGTCTTCATCTAATGGTAACTCGTAAGCAGTCGCCTCTGCATCTGCCTCAAACGGAATTTGTGCCGGAGAAAATCTTGGTGCGCCCATATTCACGGTGACCTGGCCATCTTCCTGCAAGGTCAGGGTCAGGATGCCGCTCGCGGTTTCCACTTTAATTTCACGTTTGTCGGTCAGGCCTTTGTCCACCACAAAACGGACAAAACAACGGGCGCCATTGCCGCATTGCTCGACTTCGCTACCGTCAGCATTAAAAATACGGTAGCGGAAATCTATGCCAGGCGTAGCGGTAGTTTCGACCATTAATAGCTGGTCACAACCAACACCGAAAAAGCGGTTCGCAATCTGCTGGATTTGCGTATGTGATAAATGGACAGGCGTTTGAGTCGCATCAATGACCACAAAGTCATTACCTGCACCCTGCATTTTGGTGAATCTGAGTTTCATGGCTTGAAATGATACTCCAACAACCCGTGCTGTGGCAGCTTGCAGGCAACATTTATTCCGTTAACCAGGCAAACTCGGGTAGAATCTTTCTTCCTTTTAGATGCCGGCTTCAGCCTTTAGTCGGTGTCATTGATCAACCACTTTTACTTTTCAAGGCGTCAAACAATGAGTGAATATCTTTTTACTTCGGAATCCGTTTCCGAAGGCCATCCCGATAAATTAGCTGATCAGGTTTCCGATAGCATTCTGGATGCAATTCTTGAACAAGACCCCACTGCACGCGTAGCTGCTGAAACACTGGCTAATACCGGCCTGATCGTCCTCGCAGGCGAAATCACCACCAGCGCCAATGTCGATTACATTAAAGTCGCGCGCGATGCGGTGAAGCGTATCGGCTATGACAATACCGATTACGGTATCGACTATAAGGGTTGTGCAGTACTGGTAGCTTACGATAAACAATCTCCTGACATTGCCCAGGGCGTGGATAATGCAAATGATGATCCGCTGGATCAGGGTGCAGGCGACCAGGGCCTGATGTTTGGTTATGCGGTGAATGAAACGCCACAACTGATGCCATTGCCAATCTGGCTAAGCCATCGTGTGATGGAGCGCCAGTCGCAGTTACGTAAAGATGGCCGTTTGCCATGGTTGCGTCCGGATGCCAAATCACAAGTGACCATTCAATATGTAGATGGCAAGCCGCACAAGATTGATACCGTGCTGGTGTCTACCCAACACGCTCCCGAGATGTCACTGGAAGCCATCCGTGAAGCGGTGATTGAAGAAATCATCAAGCCAACATTACCTGCTGAACTGATCAAAGGCGAGATTAAATTCCTGGTCAACCCGACTGGCCGTTTTGTCATCGGTGGCCCACAAGGTGATTGCGGCCTGACTGGCCGTAAAATTATCGTAGATACTTACGGCGGCGCAGCGCCTCACGGCGGTGGTGCTTTCTCCGGTAAAGATCCTTCCAAGGTAGACCGTTCAGCAGCGTATGCGGGCCGTTATGTAGCCAAAAATATCGTGGCGGCTGGCCTTGCAGACAAATGCCTGGTACAGGTCAGCTACGCCATTGGTGTGGCACAACCGACTTCCATCATGGTGGAAACCTACGGCACCGGCAAAATTGCGGATGAGAAATTGACGCAATTGGTGCGTGAGCATTTCGATTTGCGTCCAAAAGGCATTGTGAAAATGCTGGATCTGTTGCGCCCGATTTACAGCAAAACCGCTGCTTATGGCCACTTTGGCCGTGATGAGCCGGAATTCACCTGGGAAGCCATTGATAAAGCGGCCCAATTGCGCGCGGCTGCCGGATTGTAATAGTGCCAGTAAAGCATTGATACAAAAAGTAATTTTAAAGAGGGCTTTTAGCCCTCTTTTTTTTCGATTTCCTGTCGATATCAAGCGTAAGATGATGAGTATTAAGTAAAAAGAGTAAAACAACAGCGGGCAGTATGTTAAAAACAATCGCCGTCAACCAGGTAAGAATCGGGATGTATATCCATGAACTGAAAGGTCCATGGATGGATCACCCTTTCTGGCGTACCAAGTTTGTGCTCAAAGATGAAATGGACCTGCTCAAACTCAAGGGCAGCGCGCTGAAGCAGGTTGTGATTGATACCAAGCGCGGACTGGATGTGTTGCCTGAGCCCGAAGTGCTTGCGCCTCCATTGACAGATAAAGAACTGGCCCTGCTTGAACTGGAGAGCCTGGCTGTTGAAGAAGAGCTGAAGCAGGTCAAACAGGCACCTTTGGATTCAGAACATCGCAAGGCGGCCAAAATCATTCAGGCTTCACGCCGTGAAATCATGTCCATGTTTAAAGATTTACGCATGGGCAAAGTGATAGAGCCAGAAAATGTCATGCCGCTGGTAGAGGAGATATCAGCCTCGGTCACCCGCAATACTCATGCTTTAATCAGCCTGGTGCGTTTGAAAACGGCAGACGATTACACCTACATGCACTCAATTGCAGTGAGTGCCTTAATGACTAATCTGGCCAAAGAACTCAAATTGTCAGACATCGAAGTCAAGCAGGCAGGGTTGGCGGGGCTGATGCATGATATGGGTAAAGCCGAAGTGCCATTACAGATTCTGAACAAACCAGGTTCATTAACCGATAACGAGTTTGATGTCATTCGTCAGCATCCACAAAATGGCTATGACATGCTGCTGAAAGCGAACATAACTGACCCTGTCACGCTGGACGTCTGTCTGCATCACCATGAAAAGATGGATGGCAGCGGTTATCCAGGCCATTTATCGGGCGAAAATATCAGCATGTATGCCAGGATGGGTGCGATCTGCGATGTGTATGATGCCATCACTTCGGCACGTGCCTACAAACCCGGATGGGAGCCAGGCATTGCCCTTAAACGCATGGCTTCATGGACTGGTCACTTCGACCCGGTGCTACTCGAAGCTTTCGTTAAAAGCATGGGTATTTACCCGATAGGCACTGTCGTCATGCTTAAATCTGGCCGTCTTGCAGTAGTGGTACGCCAATCGCCTGAAAGTTTGCTAACGCCGGTCGTGAAAGCATTTTTCTCTACCAAGTCGCTGGTGCATATACCGGTTGAGGAAATTGATTTAGCCAGGCCAGGGGCGGATGAAATTGTCAGCAATGAATCTGCAGTGAGCTGGGGTATTGGTAATATCGAGCATCTGTGGGCTACGCATTAAAACAAAAGCACTTTTATTTAAACGCTTCCAAATTTTCTAATTTCCTTCTTATCATTTACAGCTAGGTTGCTGACAAAGTAATGCCTCAGCCTGTGGTCAGCTTGAATCAATAATTGCTATAAAAAACATTCATGTAAAAATAATTTTCCAGATCACTTTTAGCCCTCTTTCTTCCCAATTTTCAGGTATTAATAGTCGTTAAGATATAAGCAATCAAGAGAGGTTGATTGGCTTATGCTAAAAACTGTTTTAGTTAAAGATGTGCGATTGGGGATGTACATCCATGAACTGAAAGGTGCGTGGATAAATCATCCTTTCTGGCGCAGGCATTTTGTCCTCAAAGACCCGGATGATCTGCAAAAGCTCCAGGAAAGCCTGGTTTGCGAAGTCGTGATTGATCTCAGCCAGGGTTTGGATGTGTTGCCACCATCACCTTCAGAAGCCGAACCTGTATGCGATAAAAGTAAAAATGAAGCTGCTGAGCGGCGTGTATCAGCCAAAAAGTTTAAGCAGGTGACGGTGGATGAAGAACAGTCTCAGGCCGCGAAAATTATCGCGTCTTCGCGACACGAAATTGAATCCATGTTCTCAGACTTGCGTATGGGTAAAGCGATTCAGGTCAAGACCGTGCTGCCTATCGTTGAGGAAATTTCGGCATCAGTTAGCCGCAATATGCACGCCCTCGTCAGTTTGGTGCGCCTGAAAACAATCGACGATTGTACCTATATGCATTCCATCGCTGTCTGTGCACTGATGACGGCCCTGGCGCGAGCGCTAGAGTTGTCTGAAACTGAGGTGAAGCAAGCTGGCCTGGCGGGTTTGATGCATGATGTTGGCAAGGCCGGCATTCCTCTGGAGATTCTGAATAAACCTGGTGCGTTGACCGAGCAAGAATTTGAGGTGGTTCGCCATCACCCAAAACTGGGCCACGATATGTTGATAAAAGCCGATATTACTGATCCGGCGACACTGGAAGTTTGCCTGCACCATCATGAAAAGATGGATGGCAGCGGATATCCCGAAAAGCTTGTTTCGGATCAAATCGGTCTGTTTGCCAGAATGGGGGCAGTGTGCGATGTGTATGATGCCGTGACCTCAACCCGCCCTTATAAACCGGCGTGGGAGCCGGGTATCGCGCTCAAGCGGATGGCCAACTGGCAAGGCCACTTTGATATGGATATCTTAAAAGCGTTTGTCAAAAGCCTGGGTATTTATCCGATTGGTACAGTGGTGATCCTGAAATCCGGGCTTTTGGCTGTCGTCGTACGCCAGGCACCTGCCAGCCTGTTAAAACCGGTGGTGAAAGCCTTTTTCTCCACCAAGTCCAAACTCTATATTCCCGTGATGGAACTGGATTTATCGAAAGGCATGGATGAGATTGTAGGGAACGAATCTGCGGAAACCTGGGGGCTGGGTAATGTAGACCATTTATGGGCGATTCCCACCAAATAAAAAAGGAGCCTATGCTCCTTTTTTTAATGTTTCACAGTTTCTTTTTCGTACTATTCCGCTGTTTTCTTCGTTCGCTTGGCTGCGGGTTTGGTAGTGGTCGCTTTGGTAGCGGCTTTTTTAGCTGGCGCTTTTGCAGTTGATGTTTTCGCTGCCGGTGCTTTTTTGGCCGATGTTTTTCTGCCCGTCGTTTTGCCACCGCCTTTGGCAGCTTTCTCCGTCAGTAATTCCAACGCTTGTTCTATGGTCAGCTCTTCCGGCGTCACGCTTTTCGGCAAGGTTGCGCGTATGCCATTGTGTTGTACATAAGGGCCAAAACGGCCAGAAAATACTTCTATCCTGCCTTCTCCGGAAGGATGGGCACCTAAATCTGCCAATACCGCCGGCCCACTGGCCGCAGCCAATAGTGCAACTGCGCCTTCAAGGTTGATGCCAAAAACGCTTTCGCTCTTGGGGATGGATTTGAACTTGCCATCGTGATTTACATACGGGCCAAAACGACCAATATTAGCAATGATTTTCTTGCCAGTTTCCGGATGGGTACCTAGGTCACGCGGCAGGCTTAATAGCATGGTTGCCGTATCGATATTCACCTGACTCAGCGGAATCTCTTTCGGAATGCTCACGCGTTTAGGTTTTTTCTTCTCGCCCTCAACTGGCAAGCCTACCTGCAGATAAGGGCCATATGGACCATTCATCAGGTAAATATCTTTGCTGGTTTCAGCATCCTGACCGATGACTACCGGTTCGCTGGCAGTATTTGCTTCGCCATCAATACTGCGTTTGTAATCACATTTTGGCGTGACGTTGTAGCCAGTACAGCCAATAAAACTGCCATAGCGGCTGAGTTGTTTTTGCAACTGGCGGCCACATTTCGGGCATAGTTCGTCGATTAACTCGTTACCAGGGCGTTCAACATCCGCCTTGCCCAGGATCTGCTGGTTAAACCCTTGCCAGAATTTATCCATGACCGGTATCCAGTCCAGGTTACCTTCAGCGATTTCATCCAGCTCGTTTTCCAGTTTGGCGGTAAAATCATAGTCAACGTATTGGGTGAAATGTTCAGTCAGGAACTTGTTGACCACGCGACCGACATCAGTTGGCGTAAAGCGCTTTTTATCCAGGATCACGTACTCGCGGTCTTGCAAGGTCGAGATGATGCTGGCGTAGGTGGAAGGGCGGCCGATGCCGTATTCTTCCAGTGCTTTCACCAGGCTGGCTTCTGAATAGCGTGGTGGTGGTTCGGTAAAGTGTTGTTCACCAAAGATTTTTTCTACGGTCAGCACTTCACCGGTTTCCAGATGCGGCAATTTTGCCTCTGCATCTTCATCATCCTTGTCGTCATCCTTGCCTTCCATATATACGGCAATAAAGCCCGGGAAGATCAGGGTCTGGCCACTGGCGCGGAATAGTGTCGCATCGCTGCCAACAGCCAGGTCAACGCTGACGGCATCATATTTTGCCTGGGTCATCTGGCACGCCAAAGTACGTTTCCAGATCATTTCATATAATTTGAATTGTTCGTCATTCAAGTACTGACGCACACTGGCGGGGCTGCGGGTAATGTCAGTCGGACGAATCGCCTCATGTGCCTCTTGGGCATTTTTGGCCTTGGTTTTGTACATGATAGGGGATTTTGGCAGGTAGTCTGCATCAAAATTCTTTTTCACATACTCACGAATTTGCATCACCGCTTCAGCCGCCAGGCTGAAAGAGTCGGTACGCATATAGGTAATCAAACCAACTGTGCCGCTACCCACATCCATACCTTCATAGAGCTGCTGGGCTACACGCATGGCGCGACTGGTAGTAAAGCCTAACTTACGGACTGCTTCCTGTTGCAGGGTTGAAGTAGTAAACGGGGCAGCAGGGCTACGGCTACGCTGTTTCTTCTCAACGCGGGTAACAGTGGTTTTGCCAGCGGAGGCCAGTAAAAGCTTGCCGACAATATCTGCTTGCTGGTCATGCTGGGTGATTGTGAATTGTTCAACTTTCTGGCCATTCAGTTGCACCAGCTTGGCATCAAATCCGTGCGCATGCTTGAGCGCACTCATATGAATGCTCCAGTATTCCTGGCTGGTAAACGCTTCGATTTGCAGTTCGCGTTCTACAATCAGTCTCAACGCCGGGCTTTGTACGCGGCCGGCAGACAAGCCGCGGCGGATTTTTTTCCAAAGTAATGGCGATAAATTAAAGCCAACCAGGTAATCCAGCGCACGGCGCGCCTGCTGTGCATTGACCAGATCCATCGAGATGTCACGCGGATGATCAATCGCGTATTTCACCGCCGTTTGTGTAATCTCGTTAAATTCGACCCGTTTGACCAGCTTGTTCTTGGTCAGGTTTTTTTCCGCCAGGATCTCGGCAATATGCCAGGAAATGGCCTCCCCTTCGCGGTCCGGGTCGGTCGCCAGGTAAATGCTGTCTGCATTTTTAACTGCTTTGGCAATCGCGTCCACATGTTTGCTGTTGCGATCAATGATGTCGTACTTCATCGCAAATTGCTGTGTGGGATCCACAGCCCCGTTTTTCGGGATCAGGTCGCGCACATGCCCGTACGAAGCCAATACCTTAAATTCGCTACCCAGATATTTCTCGAGTGTCTTGGCTTTTGACGGGGATTCAACGATAAGCAGTTTTGACATTAGGTGGTGTACATAAGAGTTGGCTAGATAATAGCAAGCGTTCCAGCGAATAGACAACCTATCCTTGTGGAAAGTCCATATTTTTTAAAACTTCCCGGCATGTAATGTGCTTATTCTTCAGCCGTGACTGAAACAGGGAAAGGTTTACGCGCAAATTCAATGCGTTTGTCATCCTGGGTGGCAATGGTCAGTGCCATCTCACTGGCCGCAAACTTTTCCTGTTCAAACTTTTGATGATCAAACATCGGGTCTTCATCTTCTTCCCTGGACTGGCTCAAATGCTTGAAATCATACAGATCAAAGTCGGCCAGATGCGAAGGTTCTACATTGCCTATCGCGCGGAAAATATTGTTAATGCGCCCTGGCTGCTCGCGTTCCCAGTTGTTCAGCATATCCTTGATTTTTTGCCGTTGCAGATTTTCCTGACTACCGCACAAGTCGCACGGAATGATAGGAAACTGCATGCCGCGGGCATAGGCTGCAATATCTTTTTCCGCACAATATGCCAGCGGACGGATCACCATAAATTCGCCACGGTTGGTCGCGAGTTTTGGCGGCATTGCCTTCATTTTTGCGCCATAAAACATATTCAGGAACAAGGTCTGCACAATGTCATCCCTGTGGTGCCCCAGCGCAATTTTGGTCGCACCCAATTGCTGTGCAGTGGTATAGATAATGCCGCGACGCAAGCGTGAACACAGGCTGCAAGTGGTTTTACCCTCTGGGATTTTCTCTTTGACGATAGAGTAAGTATCCGCCTCGACAATACGGAAATCCACACCCAGTTTTTCAAAGTAGGCCGGTAAAATGTCCGCAGGGAAACCTGGCTGTTTCTGGTCCAGGTTCATCGCAATCAGTTTGAAATTAATAGGCGCACGTTCTTGCAAGGCCAGCAAAATCATCAGCATGGCATGGCTATCCTTGCCGCCGCTCATGCAGACTAGCACAGTGTCACCATCTTCAATCATGTTGTAATCGCCAATGGCTTTACCGGTGGCGCTGATCAACTGATTGCGCAGTTTTAGAAAGTTTTGGCTAACGCCCTCAGGGTAGTGTTTGATCTTCATAGGCGCGCATTATAGCGGATAGCGATGTAAAGTCACGCTAAGTCTTTGATTAATCTGGTTGATTTAAATCTCCCATGACTGGCTGAATCATTTAATTCAAATGAACAGGCAGACAATCATTTTTAAAAGATTTAGCCAATTATTCGCCAAACTTTGTATGTGGATTGCTCAAGTACTCAAGTGGCGGCCGCCATCCACTGCCAATACATGGCCGGTCACAAAAGGCGCGTCATAAATCAGAAACTTCACTGCCTTGGCGATATCTGAGGGTTCGCCGGTACGTTTAAGCAGTGTCTGGTTAACCACTTGCTGGCGATACGCCTCATCAAACTCCTGATTATCATCCGGCCATAACACTGGCCCGGGTGCGACTGCGTTGACTCTTACCTTTGGAGCAAGTTCCTGCGCCAGGGATTTGGTTAAACTGACCAAGCCCGCTTTGGCAGCGCTATAAACAAGGTAATTCTTTTTGGGGCGCTCAATATGCATATCGGTAATATTGACGATGCAGCCCTGACTCGTTTCCAGCGCATCAGCCGCGGCCTGGCTCAAGAATAATGGTGCTTTAAGATTGCTGCCCATCAGGTCTTCCCACTGTTCCGGCTGGATGCTGCCCAGGATAGTCGGATAATAGCTGGAAGCATTGTTAATCAGTGCATCCAGTTTGCCAAAGTGTTCCAGGGTGGCTTCGATCAATGCCGGCAAGTTAGCCGTTTCAAGCAGGTTACTTTGCTGGATAATGACACTGTCCGCGCGCACTGCATTAAGCTCGGCTTGCAAGGCCAGCGCTTCCGCTGCACTGGTGTTGTAATGCAGCAGAATATTCGCGCCATGGCTGTGAAGTTCACGCGTAATCGCGGCGCCCACACGTTTGGCTCCGCCAGTGATTAACACTACCTTGGATGATTGCTGGGCTGCAGGATTGGAATTCACGGCACACTCTTTATTCTGGACTGCTCACATTATAATGGCTGAATGACTGCGCAAACTATTTCTTCAAGATTGCCCGCACTGGATGCTAGTGCTCAACAACATAGCGAGGCCGTCGTCGCGCATATCCAGCAGCAGATAGATCAGCAAGGCGGCTGGATCACCTTTGCGGACTATATGCAGATGGCTCTATATACACCGCAGCTTGGCTATTACAGCGGTGACGCCAACAAGTTTGGCCGCGCAGGAGACTTTGTCACCGCCCCAGAGATTTCACCTTTATTTGCTCGCGCTGTGGCAAACCAGATTAGCCAGGTGCTCAGTGATTCCGGTGGTGATGTTTTGGAGTTGGGCGCCGGGACCGGCAAGCTGGCAATAGACATATTGCGACAGTTGAATGTACTTGGGCAACTGCCCGATCATTATTACATCCTGGATGTAAGCGCCAGCTTGCGTGAGAGGCAGCAGCAAAACTTGCAGCAATCCTTGCCTGAAGCGGTTTTTTCCCGCGTGCGGTGGCTGGATACTTTGCCGGAAACAATGACTGGTGTCGTGTTAGGCAATGAAGTGCTGGATGCGATTCCGGTGCATATTGTGTGCTGGAGAAGTGGGCAGTGGCTGGAACGGGGTGTAACTTATAACCAAGGATTAATTTGGCAGGATCGCCCGCTACAAGATTTGTCGCTTGTTCAACATATAGATAGCGACCAGCTACCAGACGATTATTTCACCGAAGTATGCCCGGATGCGCAAGGCCTGATCGCCAGTTTGGCGGCAATGTTGCAGCGAGGGTTGATTGTGCAGATTGATTACGGTTTTGCAGCACGCGAGTATTATCACCCGCAACGCAGCCAGGGCACAGTCATGTGCCACTTCCAGCATTATGCGCATGATGATCCGTTTATCTATCCCGGTTTGCAAGACATCACTGCGCATGTGAATTTTACGGCCATGGCTGAAACGGCACTTGCGCATGGCTTGAGTTGTGCAGGCTACACCCCGCAGGCACAGTTTTTAATTAACTGTGGCATTTTGCAGATGCTGGAAGCAGTATCGCCGGAAGACAATGGGCGTTATTTACCTGCGGTGGCGGCGGTGCAAAAGTTGCTCTCCCCGGCAGAGATGGGCGAGTTGTTTAAGGTATTGGCATTGGGTAAGGGGTTGGAATTGCCATTGGTGGGGTTTTTGCAGGGGGATAAGCGGCATCAGTTGTGATTGCTGTTCTCAGAGCATGCTTTTTAACTACTCAGTACCTTACGTGTAGGGAAAGCTGTTGCTCACTTCAATATACTTTAATTGCGGCGGAGGCTGGAATTTAGACAATGTTCATGTTTAGCTTTGTTGCATCTGCTGTGACGTTCTAATCAGTAACTCTTTGGATGGTTGGTGCTGTGTTTCGGCATTTTCTTTCGCCTCTAGGCGAGTGCCTTTTCTTTGCGTGCCCAAAGAAAAGGCACCAAAAGAAAGGGCACCCTAGCTTCCGCTTGTTTCCTGCGTTGCTCGAACTAGGACTTTCGTCCGTTGCTTCGTAACAAAACAAATCAAAAGCAAAGCAGAAAGATAGTTGGCGGGTTAGTCTTAAATTACACAGGTGCTTAGCGCCCTCAATCCCAACCCGTTTAACTAACGTTCCATCGTGATGGTTTTAAACGGGCCCCTATCTGACGCGCCGAGTAGCGCAGTCAGCGTGGGAGAGGTCGGCCAGCGGCTGTTTGAGTTCCGCGGTGGCTTGCGTTCTTTGCAAGCCGCTAGGGCGAGTTTTGTTGGACGCCCACGTTGACGAGCAACGCAGGGAAAAAGCGGAAGCTAGGGTGCATTTCTTTTGGTTACATTTTCTTTGGGCAAGCAAAGAAAAGTAACTCGCCTAGAGGCGAAAAAGAACGCTTAATCCCCCCTTAAGACTAATTCTCTACAAGAAATCATCTATTCTCCCAAATGCTAAGGAAATTCACGCTCTAAAGTATAATGCGCCCCATGACTGAAATCGATCAAACACCTGAATCCTCTGAAGCTCATTATCAACGCCGCATCCGCAGTTTTGTCCTGCGCCAAGGTCGCTTGACCAAGGGTCAAGAGCGCGCCCTGGAAACTGCCTGGCCGCAATTCGGCATTGAATATGCCGAACAATCCCTGGACCTAGCTAAAGCTTTTGGTCGTGACAACAGCCCTAAAATCCTTGAAATTGGTTTCGGGATGGGTGATGCAACTGCAAAAATTGCCCAGACTTTGCCGGACAGTGATTTCCTGGCAGTGGAAGTGCACACGCCTGGCGTGGGTGGTTTGCTTAAGTTGATGCAGGAAGGCGATATTTCCAATATCCGTATTCTGCAACACGACGCGGTGGAAGTTTTACAGAATATGTTGGCTGATGCCTCACTGGATGGCGTGCATATATTCTTCCCTGACCCTTGGCACAAAAAGCGCCATCACAAACGCCGCTTGATACAAGCCGAGTTTGTGCAGTTGCTATGTTCAAAACTGAAGGCGGGCGCTTACATTCACGTAGCCACTGACTGGCAAGAATATGCTGAATGGGTCTTGGAAGTTTTGCGAGCTGAACCACTATTGCAAAATACGGCGGTGGATTATGCTGAGAAACCAGCCTACAGACCACTAACCAAGTTTGAGAATCGTGGCCTGAAGCTTGGCCATGGTGTATGGGATTTGGTGTTTAAACGTATTGGTTAACAGCGATGGTAAATGTTGGAAACTGCAGCTTCTAATCAGGTAAAGGTTGTTCTGCTGCGGGGTCTGTTTCAGCAGTTGAAAACCATTCTCCCAACACTTTTTCTGCTTCATCCACACCTTGTTTTTTCAGGCTGGAAAATAATTGCACGCTGATTTCTTCACCCCAGGTGTCTTTAAGTTCCTTGCGAACTTTATTCAAGGTGATGGTTGATTCGCCGCGTGACAGTTTGTCACTTTTGGTCAGCAACACATGCACCGGTTTGCCGGTCGGGCAAAACCAGTCCAGCATTTGTTTATCCAGCGGCGTCAGTGGATGGCGGCTATCCATCACCAATACCAAACCGGCAAGGCTTCTGCGTTCGCTCAGGTAACGGGAAAGTACATTTTGCCAGTGCGTGCGCATGGCTTCCGGCACTTTCGCATAGCCGTAGCCAGGCAAATCCACCAGGTGCTTGTCATCACCAAGCGTGAAGAAGTTTATTAATTGTGTACGGCCAGGTTGTTTACTGACAAATGCCAGGCGATTATGGTTAGCCAATGTATTCAGTGCGCTGGATTTTCCGGCGTTCGAGCGTCCGGCAAATGCAACTTCAATGCCGCTTGCAGGCGGGAGGTCACGTAAATGATGTGCCGAGATGTGAAAGCGGGCGTTTTGGAAAACTGGCATGGTGGGGTTGAGTTGCCTCAAGGTTTTATGGAGTATTCAGCCATGAATGCTATCACGAACAGGGTTTGTTTGATAAAATGGCGCCAAATAAAATGTTGGGGCATTGAATTATGTTGAAGAGTTTTAAAGCAGGATTGTGTGCACTGCTGGCGATTAGTATGACTATAGCCATTCAGCCTGCATTTGCGGAAGAAGCGGCTACTACCGAAGCCGCACCTGAAGTGAATAGTCCGGATAAAGTGGTGCAAAATGTGTGCGCTGCCTGTCATGGCGCAGACGGCAATAGCGTGATCACGACCAACCCGAAACTGGCGGGTCAGCATCCCGAGTATTTAGTCAAGCAATTGTCTAACTTTAAAGATGGCTCGCGTGCTAACGCGGTGATGTCTGGCATGGCAAGTGCCTTGAGCCAGGAAGACATGGAAGGTATTGCTAAATACTTCTCCAATCAAAGCATCAAGCTGGCGAAAGCGAAAGAAAACGGTAAGGGCTCACTTGGTGAGAAAATTTACCGTGGCGGTATCGCGGCGAATAAAGTGCCGGCCTGTGCGGCTTGCCATGGTGTGACTGGTGCCGGTTTGCCTAAACAGTTCCCGCGCCTGGCAGGCCAGCATACCGATTACACCGTGCAGCAGTTGCGCACTTTCCGTACCGGTGAGCGCGCCAATGCGCCGATGATGATGACGATTGCTGCCAAAATGAGTGATGCTGAAATGCAGGCTGTGGCAGATTACATTCAAGGTCTGCGTTAATCTGCGCAAGATGCATAAAGGTGGCCACGGCCACCTTTTTTGCTAAATGCTGGCAGATCGGGTTTTGCAAAAACGTAAGTAATCATGCAACCTTTTATCGTCAATGTCGTCCACCCATGCGCGTGCAACGTTGTACATCATAATTTCCCTCTGCTAATCACCTAAGCCAAACCTGAAGAGAGTATATTGAAAGCGTCCGTTCCTTTATCCCAGCGTATTTACGAACTGATGAGTTCCATGCGCTTTGCCGTAAGCTTGCTGACATTGCTCGGCGTGGCTTCGATTATTGGTACTGTTCTTAAGCAAAACGAGCCTTATCAAAATTACATCATCAAGTTCGGCCAGTTCTGGTTTGAGCTGTTTGAGTTACTGGGCCTGCTGGATGTTTACCATGCTGCCTGGTTTTTGCTGATTTTATTGTTTCTGGTGATTTCGACCACGCTGTGCGTTTTCCGCAATACACCGGTGATGCTCAAGGAGTGGAAAGCCTATAAGGAAAATGCTACCGAGAAATCCTTGCGCTTGTTTAGCCACCAGACGAGTTTAACTGCTGCGCAACCTGTTGCAGAGACACAATCAAGACTGAGTGATTTTTTATCCGCTGAGCGCTATACCTTTAAAACCAGGCAACAGGATAACGGTGATGTGCTGATGGCGGCACGCTTGGGTACGCATCAGCGCCTGGGCTATATTTTTACGCATACCGCAATTGTCGTGATTTGTTTTGGTGGTTTGCTGGATGGCAATTTGCCTTTAAAAGTGCAGGAACTACTAGGGTTCAAGAAAATTGAAACCCGGGATATCGCTTCGCGCAAAGTGCCTGAAGAAAGTCGGCTGGGTGTGAATAATCTGTCGTTTCGTGCCAACATGACCTTGCCTGAAGGAGAGCGCGATAATGTGGCTTTTGTGCGCGTGCGTGATGGTTACCTGGTGCAGGATTTGCCATTCACCGTAGCACTGAAAGATTTCCGCATTGAACATTATCCTACCGGCATGCCGAAATCGTTTGAGAGCGATATTGTCATTACTGACCCGGAGCTGACCAAGCCGATTGAAGCGACTGTACGAGTCAATCACCCATATATTCATAAAGGCATTGCCATTTATCAGTCCGATTTCCAGGATGGCGGTTCGCAACTCAAATTCAAACTGTGGAATCTGGCGGCAGCTAATCAGGATAGTTTTGATGTGGATGGCGTGATCCTGCAAAAAGGGTCACTGGGAGAAGGGGCGGATAAACTGAGTGTGGAATTCAACGAGTTCCGCCAGTTTAATATCCTGAATTTATCCAAAGATGGTAAAGGCAAGCCACACAATGTCGGGCCTAATACCACCTTGAAGTTACGTAATGCCAGCGGCCAGGCTCGCGAGTATGTGAATTACATGCAGCCATTGCAACTGGACGGTCGTGCCTATTTTGTTTCCGGTATGCGCGAAACCGTGCAGGATGAATTCAAGTATTTGCGGGTGCCAGCAGATGATGAACTTGAAATCACCGGTTTTATGGCTTTGCGCCAGACCATGCGTAATGAGCAATCAATCCGCGACATTGCCAGCCAGGTGGCGAAGCAGATGCCTAGTGGCAATGCGCAGTTGAAAGTGCAGTTTGAGCAAAGCTTGCAGCAGTTGTTGCTGACGTTCAAACGCGGCGGCTACAGTGAGCTTTCTAACATTATTGAGAAAGCAGTGCCGAAAGACCAGCGCGAACAAGCTGCGCAAACTTATTTGAAATTATTGAATACGGCTGCATTGCAGGCTTACCAGATCAGCCGTGCGCAGCGAAATCTGGCGCCGGCGCCGCAAGATCAAGCGACCGCGATATTTATTCAAGATAGTTTAAATGCCATGAACGACCTGTTTTTCTATGGCACACCTTATTATTTCCAGTTAAAAGATTACACGCTTAAACAGGCAAGTGGTTTCCAGTTGACGCGTTCGCCGGGGCAGAATTGGGTATATCTGGGCTCTGTGATGCTGGTACTGGGTATTTTTTCTATGTTTTATATCAGGGAACGCCGTGTCTGGTTACTAATCAAACCAGCACAGCAAGAAGTTTTGCTGGCAATGTCATCCAACCGTAAAAATATGGATCTGGACCAGGATTTTGCACGCATGCAACAGCAACTTACCACGTTGTTGCAAACAGGGCAGGCGGCTTAACTGCTTGTCCGTACATAAAGGGGAATGCGATGAACACATCACCATCATGGACTAAACAACCTTCGTTCTGGCAAACGCTGACCACGTATGACTGGTTATACGCGGTGTTGCTGCTTGCAGGCGGATTGTTTTCTTACCAGCGTTACGCTGGCTACATGGATATTTACGAAGTTGGCTTTCTGTTTGGAGCAGTTGGCGTTTTCAGTTATCTGGGCTGGCGCTGGTCGGCGATTGCCAGGCTGGTACTTGGTGTTGCGATTATCAGTTTGCTGGGCGTCTACACTTATCAGGGTGACCTTGCGAATGGCGGACAACGTTTCCTGCTCAAGTTTTTGCTTTCCAGCCAATCGGCAGTGATGTGGATGAATGTATTGTTCGTACTCGCAATGCTGACTTACTGGCTGGCACTGTTTCAGCGCTCGGAATTTACTGCAAAAGTGGCTTCGGCCTTAACCTGGTCGGCAACCTTGTTTGGCTTTGTCGGGCTGATGGTGCGCTGGTATGAGTCTTATTTGATTGCACCTGATATTGGCCATATACCTATCAGCAATTTGTACGAAGTATTTATCCTGTTTTGCCTGATTACTGCCTTGCTTTATTTGCATTATGAGCAGCTATTCAAAACTCGTCAGCTGGGTGGTTTTGTGCTGGTGGTGATCAACGCCGCCGTTGGTTTTATCCTCTGGTATACCTTTGATCGTCATGCGAATGAAATCCAGCCTTTGGTGCCGGCATTACAAAGTTACTGGATGAAAATCCACGTCCCGGCTAATTTTATCGGTTACGGTGCTTTCTCATTGGCAGCCATGGTTGCGGGCGCTTATTTGCTGGTTAAAAAGGGTGTGCTGGCCAGCCGTTTACCTGCACTTCACGTGCTGGATGACCTGATGTACAAAGCGATTGCCATCGGCTTTGCCTTCTTTACCATTGCCACTATTCTGGGTGCGATGTGGGCGGCAGAGGCCTGGGGCGGTTATTGGTCCTGGGATCCCAAAGAGACTTGGGCGCTAATCGTCTGGCTTAACTATGCAGCCTGGTTACATTTGCGCCTGATGAAAGGCTTGCGCGGCACCGTATTGGCCTGGTGGGCGTTGGTTGGCTTGCTGGTTACAACCTTTGCTTTCCTTGGTGTGAATATGTTCCTGAGTGGATTGCATTCATACGGCACTTTATAGTGTGAAAGTTTGGGGGATAGAAAACTTTATCAAAAGATAAAATTTTAAAAAGTAATTCTAAAGAAGGGCAGGCGTTGAACGTTTGCCCTTTTTGTTTGAATACTCCAAAAAAAGCAAAGCTTAAAATTAACTAATGTTTATTTTATTTAATAAATGTTAATATTTTGAGCGTTGGATCGTTTATGAAAGCTCGATTCAGCATATAAATGCTTTTAAAAATAAATAACAGGAGAATTCAAATGAAGAGGCAACACGGGTTTAGTTTGATTGAATTGGCAATTGTTCTGGTAATTGCAGGTTTATTGCTGGCAGGCGTGATGCGTGGGCAGGAGTTAATCGCCAATGCAAAAGTGAAGAGTCTGGCTAGCGATTTCAGGAATATCCCAACTTACTTTTATGGCTATCAGGACCGGTTTCGTGTTTTGCCGGGTGATGATCATGCCGCCGGCACCCATTTAAATGGCGGTACTAGCGCCACTACTGCCGGTCAAACACAAAACGGTTTGATACAAGGCGCCTGGAATTCGGATACTGCCACTGATGAGTCTTTCTTGTTGTGGCAACATTTGCGTCTAGGTGGATTGGCCACTGGTGCTACTGACACGGGCAGCACGCAATATATTCCGCGCAACAGTGAAGGTGGCAGGGTGGGTGTCACGAGTGTTGATGCTTTAGGTGCGGTCAGCGCGAATACTTTTAACAGCGCGCATGCCATGTGTTCGGACGGAATTCTTGGCAGATATGCCACTCAGCTCGACACCATGCTGGATGATGGTGCCGGTAATACTGGCGTGATGAGAATATTGGTCAATGGTACACAAGGAGTGGGTGAGGCAACACCTCAACCAGCCACGCCGTACTTAGTTTGCATGAGTTTTTAGTGTAGAATACAACACATCTTTAACGCAAAAAGCCTGTTTTACGGGCTTTTTGTTTTATACGTTTTACATACAGAATTCTCAACGGTTTCTGATTTAGAATGAGAGCCGCTTGCAAAAGAATCCAACCACATGGCCCAATCAATCGTAGAAATAAAAGATCTTTCCTTTGGTTACAAAGGTAAATTGCTGCATCACGGCATCAATATGACCTTTCCTAAAGGTAAGGTGATTGCGATTATGGGAGGTAGCGGTAGTGGTAAAACCACTTTGTTGCGCCTGATAGGCGGTCAACTTAAACCGACCAAAGGTGAGGTGCAAGTAAGTGGCGAAATAGTACACAAACAAGACCGTGACGGTATTTACCGTTTGCGCAGGAAAATGGGCATGCTGTTTCAGCATGGGGCTCTGTTCACCGATTTGTCCGTGTTTGAGAATGTGGCTTTCCCGATTCGTGAGCATACCGATTTACCGGAAAGCATGATTCGCGACCTGGTACTGATGAAGCTGAATGCCGTGGGCTTGCGCGGGGCGCATGCGTTACGCCCGACCGAGTTATCTGGCGGGATGGCGCGACGCGTGGCTTTGGCCAGGGCGATTGCGCTGGATCCCAGCATTATCATGTATGACGAGCCCTTTGCCGGACTGGATCCGATTTCGATGGCAGTGATCTGTGATTTGATCCGCAGCCTTAATGATGCCTTGGGCGCAACTTCTATCATCGTCACGCATGATGTGGAAGAAACCTTCCAGTTTGCGGACTATGTATATTTTGTGGCAAATGGCGTCGTTGCCGCTGAAGGTACGCCTGAAGATTTGCGCAAGTCCGAAATGCCGTTTGTGCACCAATTTGTGCATGGCGAAAAAGATGGTCCGGTACCATTCCACTACGCGGCGCCTGAATATCATGCCAGTTTGTTGAGAGGGGCACGTTAATGCGTAAAATCGAACGGCTGCTCAAAAATCTTGGCGCAGGCTTTATTAACAAGATGTGGCGGTTTGGCGCTGGTGCCAGACTGTTTGGGTTAACACTGGTTTCTTCCGGGGAAAGTTTCCGCCGTTTCCGCTTAACGATACGCGAAGTCTATTTCACCGGCGTGTTGTCGCTGATCATCATTCTGGTATCGGCGTTCTTCGTCGGTATGGTGCTGGCTTTGCAAGGCTACCATACATTACAAAAATACGGTTCATCAGAAGCCATCGGTGTATTGGTTGCACTGGCTTTGGTGCGTGAACTTGGTCCGGTGGTGACTGCATTGCTATTCGCTGGTCGCGCCGGTACAGCCATTACTGCGGAAATCGGCCTGATGAAAGCGACTGAGCAGCTTTCTGCAATGGAGATGATGGCGGTTAGCCCGATTGCGCGCGTGATCGCCCCCAGATTCTGGGCGGGAGTGATCGCCATGCCTATCCTTGCCACATTATTTACCATGATGGGTATTCTTGGTGGCTATATGGTTGCCGTGCCCTTGATCGGCGTGGATGCCGGTTCTTTCTGGTCGCAGATGCAGGCCAACGTAGATTGGGAATATGACATTCTGAATGGCGTTTTCAAAAGCGTGGTATTTGGTGTGGCATGTACGATGATTGCCTTGTTTGAAGGCTACGACGCTCCGCCAACGGCAGAAGGCGTCAGCCGGGCAACGACACGTACGGTGGTCACATCGTCACTGGCAGTATTGGCACTGGATTTTATATTAACGGCGTTCATGCTTGGCTAGAAAAATACTAGATCAAGAGCATTCGTGAGGAGCAGCAATGGAAAAAACAACAATTGATTTATGGGTGGGGATTTTTGTGGCAATGGGTTTTGCAGCTTTGCTGGGACTGGCCATGAAAGTAGGCAACCTGACGACCACTAATATTGGTGAAACTTATATGGTCACGGCGAACTTTGAGAATATTGGTGGTCTTAAACCACGTGCGCCAATTAAAAGCGCTGGCGTAGTGGTGGGCCGTGTTGAAGGAATTAAGCTGGATCCTAAAACTTATGAAGCCGTTGTGAGTCTCAACATCGACAAACGCTTCAGCTTCCCTAAAGATACTTTCGCGAATATTTACACTGCGGGTTTATTGGGTGAGCAATACGTAGGTCTGGAAGCTGGTGGCGATGAAAACAGCTTGAAAAATGGCGATAAAATTATTCAGACACAAGACGCCGTGGTCCTGGAAAAATTGATCAGTCAGTTTTTGTATAGCAAAGCCACTGAAAATGATGACAAACCGGCGAATACCGCTGCGACATCAACCGAAACTGGTGCTGATGCGTTAGATGCAAGTCCATTGGACAAAATTGGTAAGTAATTTAAATGCTTGATAAAGGGAATTCGATGAAAAAATGGTGGATGGCTTGTGCCATGTGGCTGGTAACTGGTGTTGCATTTGCGGGTTTGGCACCGGATCAACTGGTGAAGAAAACTGCGGATGATGTGATTGATGTCATCAAGTCTGACAAGGATATCCAGGCTGGCAACCAGCAAAAGATTTTTGCCTTGGCTGAAGAAAAAATTCTGCCAAACTTCGACTTTGATAAAGTATCACGTTTAGTTTTGGGTAAAAACTGGACAAAAGCGACACCTGAGCAACAATCAGCTTTCCAGGCTGAGTTTAAGACGCTGTTGCTGCGTACTTATGCGACTGCTTTGTCCAAATATAAAAACCAGACCATCGAATACAAGCCTTTCCGTCAGGAAGCTGGCGCAGAAACCGCAACTGTGAAAACAGCTATTCAGCAACCAGGTGGCGAGCCGATCTCTGTCGACTACACTTTGAGTAAAAAAGGCGAAGACTGGAAAGTGTTCGATATCGTGATCGAAAGTGTCAGCCTGGTGACAAACTATCGCAGCCAGTTCGCACAAGAAATCCGCCAGAACGGTTTGGACAGTTTGAACAAAAAGCTGGCTGAAAAAAACAAAGCCGCTACTGGTAAATAATTATCTCAAAGGGTCATCGTGGCAACTATTACGCAACAAGAGAATACATTGAGTTTTAGCGGAGATTTGTTGATCAATAACATCAATGATGCTTTGGCTCAGTTGCAGAAGTTACGCCTTGATCCGCCATTGACTTTGGATTTTTCCAAAGTGGAAGAGGTGGATACGGTGGCTGTTAGCCTGATCTTCGAGATTCAGCGACAGTTTCATCATGAGCACGCTCAGGCCGGGTCAGTCTCGGTGGTGGGGGTGCCTGACAACCTGCGTAGTTTGATGCAGTTATATGGTGTGGATAGTTTCTTGTTAAATTAACCAAACACTCAAGTCAGAAAACCCCAGCTCTGCATAGAGGTGGGGTTTCGTTTTTTTAGGATAGTGAAAGGCAACACCGTGGTGGCAGCCGTAAAAATTCAAGGAATAACCAAGCATTTTGGTGCGTTTGAAGCATTGCGTGGCATCGACCTGACCATAGAGCCGGGGGAATTCTTCGCTTTGTTAGGGCCGAATGGTGCCGGTAAATCGACACTCATCAATCTGCTGTCCGGTCTTATCAAGCCAACTAGTGGCCAGATCAGCATCATGGGCCACGATGTGCAAACATCGTATCAACAAGCGCGGATGGCCTTAGGCGTTGTACCGCAGGAGCTGGTGTTTGACCCATTTTTTAATGTTCGCGAAATGATGCGTTTCCAGGCGGGATATTTTGGCTGTGGCCCGGAAAACGATGCCTGGGTGGATGAAGTGATTGAAGGTCTGGGGCTCACCGATAAAGCACATACCAATATGCGTCAACTGTCCGGTGGTATGAAACGCCGTGCCCTGATTGCGCAGGCACTTGCACATAAACCGCCTGTCATTGTGCTTGATGAACCAACTGCGGGAGTTGATGTTGAGTTGCGCCAAATGCTCTGGGGATTTATCCAGAAGCTTAACCAGCAGGGCCATACCATTATCCTGACCACGCATTATCTGGAAGAGGCGGAAACACTCTGTGAGCGCATCGCAATGATGAAGAGTGGCAAGATTGTGGCACTGGATACTACGCAGCAGTTGTTACGTAGCCATGCTGCCAAGCAGCTGATATTGCGTCTCGAAGGCACGGTGCCGGCGCATCTGCATACTTTCATCAAGCACCAGAAGGAAGATTTGGTTATTTTCAATTTATCAGAAATTGCACAGGTTGAAACGATTTTATCTGCCCTGCGCCAGGCGCAAGTTACGGTAAAGGATATGCAATTGCAAGAAGTGGATTTAGAAGATGTGTTCCTGAATCTGGTGGGTAGTCATGGAGGTCAGGCATAATGAAATCACTTTTAACTTGGCTAAACCCTTTCTACTGGCTGGACAACCATATCAGCTCGCGCAGGCGTGGCGTCTATACTTTGTTCAAAAAAGAGATGCTGCGCTTCTGGCGGGTGGCTTTTCAAACCATTGCGTCACCTATCATGACAGCATTGCTGTACCTGCTCATTTTTTCACATGTGCTGGAATCACATGTGAAAGTCTACGACCAAGTCAGCTACACGGCTTTTCTGGTGCCGGGGCTAATGATGATGTCTCTGCTGCAGAATGCTTTTGCTAATAGCTCGTCGAGCCTGATCCAGTCGAAAGTGATGGGCAATATTATTTTCCTGATGCTTACGCCGCTGACTTATATGGAGTTTTTTGTAGCGTTCCTGGCGGCGTCAATGATTCGTGGTCTCGTAGTCGGTTTTAGCATTTATCTGGTGGCGCTGTGTTTTGTAGATGTGCCTACTGTGCACCCATGGTGGATCATTACCTTTGCTTTGCTGGGTAGTGCTCTACTGGGGACTTTTGGTGTCATTGCCGGTATCTGGGCGGATAAGTTTGACCAGATGGCAGCTTTCCAGAACTTTGTGATTATGCCGCTGACGTTTTTATCTGGGGTGTTTTACTCTATCCATTCCTTGCCGCCATTCTGGCAAGCTGTCTCGCAACTTAACCCGTTTTTCTACATGATTGATGGGTTCAGGTACGGGTTTTTTGGGCAGGGCGATGTCTCGCCATGGCTAAGCGTCAGCGTTGTAGGCGTGTTTCTGCTGGCATTAGCGTGGGGTTGCCTAAAGATGTTAAAATCCGGTTATAAATTACGTAGTTAACTGGCTCAGGCAAAGGTGAAGAGCAGGCGCAAGCCTTGCATTTGATGCCTGGCCGAATTGAAATAAAAGCGAGGTTTTGTGTTAACAGCAGCTCAATTGCAATCGTATATCCTGAGTGGGTTGGAATGCGATTATATAAAGGTCAACGGAGACGACGGAACGCATTTTGATGCGGTGGTCGTCAGCTCTTTATTTGAAGGTAAACGCATGGTACAGCAGCATCAAATGGTGTACGCCGCATTGGGTGACCGTATGCGTGCGGAGATTCATGCGCTGGCCCTGCAAACATATACGCCGACACAGTGGCAGCAAATGCAGCAAGCATAAGCGGTGTTTTAACGGAATTGATTGGAGAAAATATGGACGCGCAAGCAAAAATTAAAGACACAGTAACCAATAACAAAGTGGTGCTGTATATGAAAGGTAGCCCGAAATTCCCACAGTGTGGTTTTTCAAATGTGGCGACTCAGATTCTGGATGCCTGTGGCGCTGAATTCGTCGCCATTGATGTTTTGCAGGACATGGATATCCGTGAAGGCATCAAGCAATATGCTAACTGGCCTACGATTCCCCAATTGTACGTAAAAGGTGAGTTTATCGGCGGTGCCGACATTATGCGTAGCATGTACCAGAGCGGTGAGTTGCAAACGCTGTTGTCGGAAGCATAATCTTGGACAAACTGATTATTGAAGGCGGCGTGCCTTTGCGCGGCGAAGTTGTGATTTCCGGTGCAAAGAATGCTGCGTTACCGATTTTATGTGCAGGGTTACTGGCTGAAACGCCGCTGGTCTTGACCGGTGTTCCCGAATTACGGGACGTAGCTTCTACGCTTAAGTTGCTAGACACCATGGGCGTGAAAGTCGGAAAAGACAATGACCGAGTTACGCTGGATGCCAGTGATGTAGCTTCGTTTGAAGCAACTTACGAAATGGTGAAAACCATGCGTGCCTCTATACTGGTACTTGGCCCATTGCTGGCACGTTTCGGCACTGCCCGCGTTTCATTGCCAGGCGGCTGTGCCATTGGCTCGCGTCCGGTAGATTTGCATATCAAGGGTTTGCAAGCCATGGGTGCTGCCATGCATATTACGCATGGCTATATCCAGGCCAGCACATTGCATCTGCCAAATCGCCGCTTGCAGGGTGCCACTTATTATATGGATATGGTCACCGTCACCGGCACTGAAAATCTGATGATGGCTGCGGCACTGGCACAAGGCACAACTGTGTTGGAAAATGCTGCCAAAGAGCCAGAAGTGGTGGATCTGGCAGAATGCCTGAACAAGATGGGTGCAAAAATCAGTGGCGCTGGAACAGATACCATCACCATCGAGGGCGTGGAACGACTGACGGGTGCCGAGCACCACATTGTTTGCGACCGGATTGAAGCGGGCACTTACATGGTTGCCGCCGCGATGACCGGCGGTGAAGTGACATTGAAAAATGCGCGACCAGATTTACTGGAAGCAGTCATCGAAAAACTGCGCGAGGCTGGGGCAGAGATCAGCAGTGATCCCAACAGTATTACGGTCAGGAGTAACGGCCAGTTGAAAGCGATTAATATTCGCACTGCACCGCATCCGGCTTTCCCTACAGATATGCAGGCGCAGTTTATGGCGATGAATACCATCGCTGATGGCGTATCTACGGTGGTGGAAACCATTTTTGAAAACCGCTTTATGCATGTGCAAGAGTTGCAGCGCATGGGTGCCAATATTGAAGTGCAGGGTAATACCGCAGTGGTCAAAGGTATTTCTGCACTCGAAGGGGCCAATGTCATGGCGACTGACTTACGTGCCTCTGCAGGACTGGTGCTGGCAGGATTGGTGGCAGATGGTGAGACGGTGATTGACCGCATCTACCACCTTGACCGAGGTTACGAACGGCTGGAAGAAAAGCTCAATCAATTGGGCGCTAAAGTCCGCAGGTCGAATTAGGTTAAACCAACCCCACAGTCCACATTAAATGATACGCAGGTTAAATAAATCATGATTACTATCGCGCTCAGTAAAGGGCGAATTTTTGAAGAAACCACACCATTGCTGGCTGCTGCAGGCATACAGTCACTGGAAGATCCGGAATCTTCACGCAAGCTGATCTTGCCAACCAATCGTGAAGACGTGCGATTGATTATCGTCCGCGCCACGGATGTGCCAACCTATGTGCAATATGGTGCGGCTGATATCGGTATTGCCGGTAAGGATGTGCTGGATGAGCATGGCGGTGAAGGCTTGTACCAGCCGCTGGATTTGAATATAGCCAGATGCAAAATGATGGTAGCCGTGCGCGAAGACTTTGATTATGAAGCCAGTATCCGCCAGGGTGCACGCCTGAAAGTGGTCACGAAATATGTCAAAACGGCACGTGAGCATTTTGCCGCCAAAGGCATGCATGTCGACCTGATTAAGTTGTATGGCTCAATGGAGTTGGGTCCTTTGGTAGGTTTGGCGGATGCGATCGTGGATTTAGTCAGCACCGGTGGTACCTTGCGTGCCAACAAGCTAAAGGCGGTGGAGGAGATCGGTGCGATCAGTTCGCGCCTGGTTGTAAATCAGGCTTCTTACAAGGTGAGTCGCCCTTCGTTGCAACCAATTATCGACAGTTTTGCCAGTGCGATCACGAAAGACTAATGTCATTACGACACATTTAAAGATATGAAGATTAAACGTTTATCTACCCAATCTGCTGATTTCCAGAGCGAACTGAAAGCCTTGCTGGCATTTGAAACCGCACAGGACGATAACATCGACCATGTGGTTGCCAATATCCTCAAGGATGTTAAAGCACGCGGTGATGCCGCGGTGCTGGAATACACCAACCGTTTTGATAAAACCAATGCGGATAGCCTGACGCAACTGGAAATCCCGCAGTCCGAATTGCAAGCTGCGCTAGATGGTTTGCCAGCTGAACAGCGTGAAGCATTGCAAACGGCAGCGAACCGCGTGCGTAGCTACCACGAGAAACAAGTCATGCAATCCTGGCAATACACCGAGCCGGATGGCACTTTGCTGGGTCAGCAAGTGACGTCACTGGATCGCGTAGGCTTGTATGTGCCAGGCGGTAAAGCAGCGTATCCATCTTCTGTGCTTATGAATGCCATTCCAGCGAAGGTGGCCGGTGTACAGGAGTTGATTATGGTGGTGCCAACGCCTAACGGTGAGAAAAATCCATTGGTATTGGCGGCCGCAGCCGTATGCGGAGTGACTCGCGTATTTTGTATCGGTGGTGCGCAAGCGGTTGGCGCCCTGGCTTACGGTACAGAGACGGTGCCGCAAGTGGATAAAATTGTCGGCCCGGGAAATGCTTATGTAGCCGCGGCCAAACGCCGCGTATTTGGCGTAGTCGGTATTGATATGGTGGCTGGGCCGTCAGAGATTCTGGTGATCAGTGATGGTAAAAGTAACCCGGACTGGACAGCGATGGATTTGTTCAGCCAAGCCGAGCACGATGAGTTAGCGCAAGCGATTCTGCTTTCCCCAAGTGCTGAATTTTTGGATCAGGTGCAGGCGAGCATAGAGCGGCAAGTCACTGACATGCCACGCCAGGAAATTATCCGCACTTCACTGCAAAACCGCGGTGCATTGATCCAGGTAAAAGATTTGGAAGAGGCTGCCGACATTTGTAACTTCATTGCGCCGGAGCACTTGGAGTTATCAATGGATGACGCACTCGCTTATAGTAAAAAAGTTAAGCATGCTGGTGCCATTTTCATGGGCCGTGATACCTGCGAAGCCCTGGGTGATTATTGTGCCGGGCCAAACCACGTGTTGCCGACTTCACGTACGGCACGCTTCAGTTCACCATTGGGTGTTTATGATTTTCAGAAGCGTTCAAGCCTGATTATGGTTTCTAGCGAAGGCGCGCAAACCCTAGGTAAAGTCGCAGCGACGTTAGCCTATGGCGAAGGCTTGCAAGCGCACGCACGCAGCGCTGAGTACCGTTTGAAATAAGGCTGGCAGATGAGTAAATTGTGGAGCCCGATCGTGCATACCCTGACACCCTATGTGCCAGGTGAGCAACCCAAGATTCAAAACCTGATCAAGCTGAACACCAACGAGAATCCGTACGGGCCGAGCCCCAAGGTGATTGCAGCATTGCAGGCTGAAGCGGCGGATAGTTTGCGCCTGTATCCTGATCCGGATTCCAGCCGTATGAAAGCCGCGATTGCTGAATATCATGGCTTGCAGGTCAATCAAGTATTTGTCGGTAATGGTTCCGATGAAGTATTGGCGCATGTGTTCCAGGCTTTGCTTAAGCACGATTCGCCGTTGCTGTTTCCTGATATCACTTACAGTTTTTATCCGGTGTATTGTGGTTTGTATGGCATTCAGTATGAAACCGTTCCGCTGAACGACCAGTTTGAAATTGATATCGACGATTATTCCCGCCCAAACGGCGGCATTATTTTCCCGAATCCGAATGCGCCAACAGGCATTCCACTGCCCTTGGCTGAGATTGAACGGTTACTGCAAGCCAATAAAGACTCGGTAGTTGTAGTTGATGAAGCTTATGTCGATTTTGGCACTGAATCAGCGGTAGCGTTAATAAAAAGCTATCCCAATTTGTTGGTAACGCATACATATTCAAAATCCCGCTCATTAGCCGGACTTAGAGTGGGGTACGCTGTGGGCGATGCAAATTTGATTGAAGCCTTGATAAGGGTGAAAGATAGTTTTAACTCTTATCCTATCGATAGATTCGCTGAAGCCGGGGCAGTTGCTGCTTTACAAGATGAAGCTTATTTCCAGCAAACACGACAACAGGTAATTGCTTCGCGCGAACAATTAGTCACGCAAATGCAATCACTGGGCTTTGATATCTTGCCATCAGGTGCAAATTTTATCTTTGCACGTCATTCACAACAGCCGGGTGAAGAAATCGCCGCAAAATTGCGCGAACATGCCGTCCTCGTCAGGCATTTCAAAAAACCTGCCAGAATTGCAGACTTTTTGCGAATTACGGTAGGGAATAACATGCAAAATGACGCATTGATACAGGCATTGAAATCATATTTAAGTATCTGATGTCGCTAAAATCAAAGTATCAGCATCAATCTAACCGCTAACATCGCTTAAATGATTCTATCGCGGTACAAAAAAATGTGTCGCAATATTGTCATTTTGTTTGAAATACGGTTATGATGCACGCTATTGTACATAATGTGCAGTGAGGGTTGCGTTTGCATCATTGCTGCGCAAAAGTTCATTGGATTTAAAATAGAGCAAACTCGGAGGAAGAAAAATGGCACAAACCCAGATGGCATTAGACTCATTGGATTTTGACGCAACAATCGCTTTGGCGGCTAAAGTAGCGCCACATGTTGATATCCTGGAAATTGGTACACCTTGTATCAAGCATAACGGTATCGAACTGTTGAAAGCATTGCGTACTAAATTCCCTAACAACAAGATTTTGGTTGACCTGAAAACCATGGATGCTGGCTTCTACGAAGCTGAGCCATTCTACAAAGCAGGTGCTGACATTTGTACCGTTTTGGGTACTGCTGATGCTGGTACGATCAAAGGTGTAATCGATGCTGCTAACAAATATGGCAAAGAAGCACAAATCGACCTGATCAACGTTAAAGACAAAAAAGCCCGCACTTTGGAAGTTGTTAAACTGGGTGCACACATCATTGGCGTGCATACAGGTTTGGATCAACAAGCTGCTGGCCACACTCCATTTGCTGACCTGGGCCTGGTTTCAGGCTTGAAAACAGGTGCTAAAGTATCTGTTGCTGGTGGTGTTAAAGCTGCAACGACTAAACAAGTAGTTGACGCTGGTGCTGACATCGTTGTTGCTGGTGCTGCTATCTATGGTGCCGCTGATCCTGCTGCTGCTGCTTCAGAAATCACTAAGATCGCTCACGGTGCTAGTACTTCTGCAAAAGGTGGTAACAAATTGCTGCCATGGATCATCGCTGCGGTTGCTGCAGTATTGGTATTCTCTTTGTTGGGCAAAAAATCTGAAGAAGCGGCACCTGCTGCTGAAACTCCAGTCACTGAAGAAGCTGCTCCAGCTGCTGAAGCGCCAGTCACTGAAGAAGCTGCTCCAGCTGCAACAACTGAAGAAGCTGCACCTGCAGCAGAAGCTCCAGCTGCAACTAACTAATCTCCTTACTATCTCCGGATAGTAATCAGACTAAAAAAGCAGTCCGCAAGGACTGCTTTTTTGTTTTTACACCACAGATTTTGCCAGGCCGTTAAGACTTGCTGTAAAATGCCTGTATTATTTGCTAAATCCCTGTGATTACCTTTTCCCACTATGTCACGCCAAGCTGAAGTTACGCGCAATACTCTCGAAACCCAAATTACTGTTGCGATCAACCTGGACGGTACAGGTCAGTCGGATTTAAAAAGTGGATTGGGCTTTCTGGACCACATGCTTGATCAAATTGCCCGTCATGGCATGATCGACTTGAAAGTTCACGCCAAAGGTGATTTGCATATTGACGGCCACCACACTGTGGAAGATATCGGTATCACACTTGGTCAGGCTTTTTCAAAGGCGCTAGGTGATAAAAAAGGGATTACGCGCTATGGTCATAGCTATGTGCCATTGGATGAAGCATTGAGCCGCGTAGTGCTGGATTTATCCGGCCGTCCGGGACTGGAGTTTGACTGCAAGTTTGTGCGCGCCATGATAGGTGAGTTCGATGCCGACCTGTTCTACGAGTTTTTTCAGGGGTTCGTCAATCACTCACTGATCACCCTGCACATTGATAACCTTAAAGGTCACAATGCGCACCACCAGGCCGAAACCATTTTCAAGGCATTTGGCCGTGCATTGCGCATGGCAATCACGCCTGATCTGCGCATGGCCGGTATGATGCCATCCACCAAAGGCTCGTTATAAAATCGCTTCTTACAAAGACGCTCGTTTAAAGTTACTCGTTAAAAAGTTGATAGTCAAACCATGAATCGTTTGCAAGTGGCCGTTGTTGATTACGGCATGGGTAATTTAAGATCCGTGGCGAATGCCTTAAAAGCAGTGGCGCCAGAGGTGAGTATAGAGATCACCAGTGACCCGGAATTAATTGCTGCAGCTGAGCGTGTAGTGTTTCCCGGGCAAGGTGCGATGCCTGACTGTATACGTGAACTGGATATGCGTGGTTTACGCCAGGCAGTGGTTGAAGCTACCCGTGAAAAGCCATTTTTTGGTATTTGTATCGGTTTGCAAATGCTGTTTGAGCATTCTGAAGAAGGCGACGTGCCTGGTCTGGGTATTTATCCAGGCGAAGTGAAACGTTTCCCTGCCGATAAAATGGTGGATATCCAGGGTGCCAAATTAAAAGTGCCGCACATGGGTTGGAGCCAGGTGCACCAAGCCGACGAGCATGCCATGTGGCAAGATATTCCTGACCAGGCGCGCTTTTATTATGTGCATAGTTATTATGTAGACCCTGCCGAAGCGGCGCTAACCGCAGCGACAACGGCTTATCCGTTTGACTATACATGTGCCATTGCACGCGACAATGTGTTTGCCGTGCAATTCCACCCGGAAAAGAGTGCAGAATCAGGCTTGCAACTTTTACGTAATTTTGTAAACTGGAAACCATAAGTGCGTTTCCCTAAATTTTGTCCAAACCCGTTACATATCTACATTAAAACAGCATGTTAATTATCCCGGCAATTGATTTAAAAGATGGTCACTGCGTACGTTTGAAGCAGGGGCTGATGGAAGAGTCCACCATATTTTCTGAAGACCCTGCGGCGATGGCCAGGCATTGGGTAGACCAGGGCGGCAAACGCTTGCACCTGGTTGATTTGAATGGCGCATTTGCTGGTAAACCGATTAATGAAAATGCGATTAAATCTATAGTGGCTGCAGTGGGAGGGGATATTCCTATCCAGCTTGGCGGTGGTATTCGTGATCTGGATACGATAGAGCGTTATCTGGATGACGGCATCAGTTACATCATTATTGGAACCGCTGCCGTCAAGAATCCGGGTTTCCTGCATGAAGCGTGTTATGCATTTCCTGGACAGATCATGGTTGGCCTCGATGCTAAAGACGGTAAAGTTGCAGTAGATGGTTGGTCAAAATTGACTGGTCACGATGTGATTGACCTGGCAAAGAAATTTGAAGATTACGGTGTGGAAAGCATCGTCTACACTGATATTGGCCGGGACGGCATGCTCAATGGCGTGAATATTGAAGCGACTGTCGCTTTAGCGCAAGCCTTGACCATTCCAGTGATTGCCAGTGGTGGTGTTACCAATCTTGATGATGTGCGCAAATTATGCGCGGTGCAGGCTGAAGGTATTATCGGGACGATTACCGGTCGTGCAATTTATGAAGGCACTTTGGATTTCTCAGCAGCCCAGACCCTGGCCGATGAGCTTAGCGCGTAATGGGATGTGCTAAACGCATCATTCCCTGCCTGGATGTCACCAATGGCCGTGTGGTTAAAGGTGTTAACTTTCTTGAGCTGCGCGATGCCGGAGACCCGGTAGAAATTGCCCAGCGCTACAACGAGCAGGGGGCAGATGAACTGACCTTTCTCGATATCACCGCCAGTTCTGATGACCGCGACCTGATTCTGCATATTATCGAGCGTGTGGCAGAAAAAGTATTTATTCCGCTCACTGTCGGTGGTGGTGTGCGCAAAGTCGAAGACGTCAGGCGTTTATTGAATGCCGGTGCGGACAAAGTCAGTATCAATACAACTGCAGTGCTGAATCCCCAAGTGGTTGAAGATGCTGCGAGCCGTTATGGGTCACAATGTATCGTCGTTGCCATCGATGCCAAAAAAGTGGATAACAAACCATTTGAGTGGGAAGTGTTTACCCACGGTGGCCGTAATCCTACCGGATTAGATGCTGTTGAATGGGCTCGCAAGATGGTCAGCCTGGGTGCAGGCGAATTATTGGTCACCAGCATGGACCGCGATGGTACCAAGATCGGTTTTAATAATCCACTTAACAAAGCGATTAGTGATGCAGTAGCAGTGCCATTAATTGCATCCGGTGGTGTGGGTAACCTTCAGCATTTGGTGGATGGTGTGACACTGGGCGGTGCGGATGCGGTACTGGCCGCCAGCATTTTTCACTATGGTGAATACACGGTGCAGCAAGCGAAAGACTATATGCGTCAACATGGGTTGGAAGTACGATGAACTGGCTTGATCAAGTGGCCTGGACTGACGATGGTCTTGTGCCCGTGATTGCACAGGAACAGTCTTCAGGCAAGATCCTGATGTTTGCCTGGATGAACCGCGAAGCTTTACAGCTGACGCGCGAGACTGGTCATGCCGTATATTTCTCGCGTTCGCGCAACAAACTCTGGCACAAAGGTGAAGAGTCCGGGCATACGCAAATCGTGCACGATATCCGCCTTGACTGCGACAATGACGTGGTTTTGCTCAAGGTTGAACAACAGGGTGGTATCGCCTGTCATACAGGAAGACACAATTGCTTTTTCCAACAGTTGCAAGGCGATGATTGGGTGACGGTTGAGCCTGTCATTAAAGACCCGAAAGCGATTTATCATGAGTGATGTACTTGATAGGCTGTCTGAATTAATGGAGCAGCGCAAATCTGCTGATCCTGCATCTTCATATGTGGCCAGACTGTATGCAAAAGGCATGGACAGTATCCTAAAGAAAATTGGTGAGGAAGCGACTGAAACTGTGATTGCTGCTAAAGGTGGCAATGCTGATGAAATCGTTTATGAAACCGCAGATTTGTGGTTCCATACATTGGTGATGTTGAGCCATGTCGGTTTGAGCGCGCAAGATGTACTGAATGAACTGGCACGTCGCGAAGGTTTGTCGGGTATTGCGGAGAAAGCGAACAGGTCAGAATGAGTGCAGACTGTATTTTTTGCAAGATCGTGGCTGGTAACATTCCTTCAAAAACCATTTATGAGGACGGTAATGTCATTGCGTTTCATGACATCCGTCCCATGGCTAAAACGCATTTTTTGATTGTGCCGAAAAAGCATATCGAAACATTGAAAGACTGTACTGTTGAAGATCAGGATTTGCTGGGCGGAATGATGTTGCTGGCGCCAAAACTGGCGGCGGATCAAGGCCTGGTAGGATACAAAACGTTGATGAATGTGGGCCGTGAAGGTGGGCAGGAAGTGTTCCATATTCATTTGCATGTCTATGGTGGCGGTGCAGCGGCGTAAGCGCTACCTGGTTAGAGGAGATTGTGATGGGAAGCTTTAGTTTATGGCATTGGTTGATCGTGTTGCTGATTGTGGTACTGGTATTTGGTACCAAGAAACTGCGCAATATTGGTAGTGATGTAGGTGGCGCGGTGAATGAGTTCAAAAAAGCCGTGAATGACGGTAAAGGCGAATCCAAGCCCGACGAGTTGTCTGACAGAAATAAATAACGACAGCGATTCATTGTGTTTGATATTTCTTTTTCCGAAATGGTGGTGATTGCTATTGTCGCATTGATAGTGATCGGGCCGGAAAAACTGCCAAAAGTCGCCCGCACTGCGGGCGCTTTTTTTGGGCGCTTGCAGCGCTTTGTGACGCAAGTTAAAGACGAAGTGAATCGTGAATCGCGCTTTGCAGAATTGCAGAAATTGCAGGAGGAAGTGCAGTCCAGCCTGCAGCAAAATTATGCCGATATTGAGCAAAGTATTCTGCCGCCAACATCACAAGTGAACGAGCCAGCCTCAGTGCAGGGCGTAAAAAAGCCGCGCAAACCCCGTCAGGCTAAAGTAAAAGATTTAACATCAGAACAAGCTGTCATCAAACCACCTCGGCGTTCTAAAGCGGCAGATGAGCTTAATCAGTCAGCCACTGTGGAAGGTGCTACTTCAGAAGGTAGTGCTACTCCAGAAAGTTTGGCACCTGGTAGTGCAGGTGTTCCTCGTCCACGCAAAACAAAGCCGAAAGCCACTGCTGATACTGCCGATATGTTTACCGATGAACATAAATCTTAAGTAATTGTTCATTCATGACGCCTACAGAAAACTTTATCTCCCACCTGATTGAATTGCGCAACCGTCTGTTGCGTGCCGTGATCGGTTTGCTGCTTATATTTGTCGGCCTGTTTCCGTTTGCCGATAAGTTATATAGCCTATTGGCCGCGCCACTTCTGGCTAAATTGCCACAGGGGGCGCAAATGATTGCCACGGCTGTCACTACCCCATTCTTTGTGCCAATGAAAGTGACCATGCTGGCGGCGTTCCTGGTTGCTTTGCCTTGGATTCTTTACCAGTGCTGGGCATTCGTGGCACCAGGTTTATATGCGCACGAAAAGCGCATGATGCTGCCTTTGCTGGTTGCATCGCTGTTCCTGTTTTTTATTGGGATGGCATTCGCCTATTTCGCGGTTTTCCCAGTGGTATTCGGATTTTTAATCGGCAGTGCACCACAAGGCGTGGCGGTGATGACCGATATTGCGGAGTACCTGGATTTTGTCATCGGCCTATTTATGGCTTTTGGTTTTGCATTTGAAGTGCCGGTCGCTGTTGTGCTGATGGCATTGATGGGTTGGGTTACACTGGAGCAACTGAAAGAGGCGCGCAGCTATGTGGTTGTCGGTGCATTTGTGGTGGGAGCGATCTTTACACCACCGGATATTGTGTCCCAGTTTATGCTCGCCATTCCATTATGGATACTATACGAATCTGGATTGCTGGTAGTACGCTGGTTGCCACCGAGAACCAGCGATCCAACTTCTGTGTAAGTTATTTCGGTATCTTATTCGGCAGTGGGCGCTTACCCACGACAAGGTCTATATCCATTTTTTTACCCGTACGCAGAATAGATAAAGTCGCTTTCTCGCGTGGTTTGAGCATAGCGATAATATTCAACATCGACTGACTATCGGTCACCGGTTTTTTATCGATGGCTGTGAGAATATCGCCAGGACGTAAGCCGGCTTTATCCGCTGGGCTATCAAGCAACACACCCGCAATCAGCGAGCCATCAATATTTTTTAAATTAAACGATTCGGCAAGCTCAGGTGTAATGTCCTGCGCCTCAATGCCTATCCAGCCTCGTGTCACCGATCCACTGGAAGTAATTTGTTCCATGACTTGCTGGGCGATGCTGACCGGAATCGCAAAGCCTATACCCATGCTGCCGCCATTGCGCGAATAAATGGCACTGTTGATGCCGATCAGGTTGCCGTTGATATCAATCAAGGCGCCGCCGGAGTTGCCAGGATTGATAGAAGCATCCGTCTGGATAAAATTCTCAAACGTATTAATGCCTAGATGGTTGCGGCCAAGTGCACTGATAATCCCTTGGGTGACCGTTTGACCAACGCCGAAAGGATTGCCTATCGCCAGCACCACATCGCCAACCTTCATTTGCTCGCTATTGCTGAATGTAATCGCAGGTAAATTCTTGCGGTCGATTTTAAGCACGGCGACATCAGTTTCAGGGTCTGTACCAACCACTGTGGCTGAAGACTTGCTGCCATCACTTAAGGCCACTTCGATCTGGTCCGCCGAACTGATCACATGATTATTAGTCAGAATCAGCCCATCAGCACTCACAATCACGCCACTACCTAAACTGTTTTCAGGCTGTTCATCTTCTTCTTCCATTTCTTCCCCGAAAAAATGGCGGAACAAGGGATCATTTTTTAGAGCGCGGTGCGGATCCTGGCTGATATGTGCAGTGGTGAAGATATTGACCACAGAAGGTGTCGCTTTGCTTACTGCGCTGCGATAGCCTGCTTTTGCGATGGCTGCGGTTTGAATGCCGGAGTTGGATTCTTTAATGATGACCTTCTGATTGCTCGGCTGCATCAGCAGGTTAGGATAAAATAATTTCATCACAAACAGAATACCGAGGCAGACGGTGACTGCTTGTGAGAAGATAGTCCAGAGTTGTCGCATGGCGGCCAGAAAAAGGTTGTCTTAATAGTTGATTAGTATATGAGAGTCAGAGATGGAATTGAATCGTCTTGTTAGTGAATTAGCTAATTTTTTGCAAGTTGTCAGATTTCAGGACTATTGCCCGAATGGATTGCAGGTGGAAGGGCGGCCAGAAGTGCGGCGCATCGTCACCGGCGTCACTGCCAGCCAAGCATTGATTGATGCTGCGATTGAAGCGGACGCAGATGCAATCCTGGTGCATCATGGTTATTTCTGGCGCGGCGAGCCTGCTGAAATCACCGGAATGAAGCGAAACCGTCTCAAGCAGTTATTGACTCACGACATCAGCTTGCTCGCTTACCATTTGCCTTTGGATGCGCACACCGATGTTGGCAACAATGTGCAGCTGGGTAAAGTGCTGGGCTGGCCGATAGTGCGCTACCTTGATGATAAAAACATGCTGCCGATGACAGTATTACCTGATGATATTTCGCTGCAACAACTAAGCAATCATGTCAGCAAGCAGTTAAACCGCCAGGCGCAACTCCTGGGCGAGCCTGGCCGGCAAGTGCGCACAGTTGCCTGGTGCACTGGCGCAGCGCAATCGTATATTCAGCAAGCAGTGACTGCCAATATTGATGTGTTCCTCAGTGGTGAAGTTTCCGAGCCTACCTGGCACACTGTGCAGGAAACCGGCACCGCGTATATTGCAGCCGGACACCATGCCACAGAACGCTACGGAATTCAGGCATTAGGGCAATGGTTGGCAGAAAATTACGCAATTGAGCACATTTTCGTCGAAGTGGAAAACCCTATTTAATTTATTAATATCAATCACTTATTGAATTAAATTTGGCTTGTGTATGCGGAAAATGTATAATCGCGACTCAAGTTTTGATCACACTGTTACCTCACAAGGGTAGATTAAGGAAGCCAATGTCAGAAAACAAAATTGACAGCAACTGTTTGTCGTTTTGCGCGCCATCTGAGGTGGATTTGCAAAAACGCGACTTTTTGGTGAAAGCAACTGCTGCCACCGGTGCTGTCGGTGTCGCTGCTGTGGCGGTGCCATTTGTCGGCAGTATGTTGCCTAGTGAGCGTGCCAAAGCCGCTGGTGCACCAGTTGAAGTAGATATCAGCAAGCTGAAACCAGGCGAAAAAATGACGGCCGAATGGCGCGGTCAGCCGGTGTGGATTGTGCGCCGCTCGCCTGAAATGATGGCCATATTGGACAAGCATGATGGGGATTTGTCTGATCCTAATATGGAAGTGCCGCAGCAACCTGAATATTGTAAAAACAAGGCGCGCGCGATTAAACCAGAGTTTGCGGTGATGTTGGGTACATGTACGCATCTGGGTTGTTCGCCTAATGACAATTTTGCGCAAACAGCAGACTGGCCGGGTGGTTTTGTATGTCCATGCCACGGGTCCAAGTTTGACCTGACTGGCCGGGTATTCAAAGGCTCGCCAGCACCAACCAATCTGGTTGTTCCGCCACACCAATATCTGACAGAAACCACCATTTTGATTGGTGATGACAAAAAGGCGGAGGCTTAAATATCATGGCAACTAATAAAAATACAATTGCCGCTGGTTTGCTGGACTGGGTTGATGCCAGATTCCCACTGACCAGTACTATCAAAGGACACCTTACCGAGTATTACGCACCGAAAAATTTCAACTTCTGGTATTTCTTCGGTTCATTGGCCTTATTAGTATTGGTGCTGCAAATCGTCACCGGTATTTTCCTGACCATGAACTACAAACCGGATGCTGAATTAGCATTTGCTTCGGTTGAATACATCATGCGGGACGTATTTGGCGGAAACATTATTCGTTACATGCACTCGACTGGCGCCTCCATGTTTTTTGTGGTGGTTTACCTGCATATGTTCCGTGGCATTATCTATGGTTCATACAGGACGCCACGAGAACTGATCTGGCTGTTTGGTGTAGGTATTTTCCTGGTGTTGATGGGTGAGGCGTTCTTCGGCTACCTGCTGCCATGGGGTCAAATGTCCTATTGGGGCGCGCAGGTGATTGTGAACCTGTTCTCTACCGTGCCGTTTATCGGTCCGGATTTATCAGAATGGTTGCGTGGTGACTACCTGGTGTCAGATGCGACATTGAACCGCTTCTTTGCATTCCACGTAATTGCGCTGCCATTGGTGCTGTTGGGTCTGGTAGCAGTGCATATTGTGGCATTGCATGAAGTCGGTTCCAACAACCCTGACGGCGTGGAGATCAAAAAGCATAAAGACAAGGAAACCGGTATTCCACTGGATGGTATTCCTTTCCATCCATACTACTCAGTGAAAGATCTGGTGGGTGTGGTGGTGTTCCTGATGGTGTTCTTCGCTATCGTGTTTTTTATGCCGGAAATGGGTGGTTACTTCCTCGAGGCCAATAACTTTATTCCTGCTGATCCGCTGAAAACACCGGCACACATTGCACCGGTCTGGTACTTCACACCTTATTACTCCATCTTGCGTGCGGTGCCGCCTATCGGTATTTCACAATTCCCTGGGGTAGTGGCGATGGGCTTGTCAGTTGTTGCATTTGCTTTCTTGCCCTGGTTGGACAGAAGTCCGGTGAAGTCGATTCGCTACCGTGGCGCATTGTACAAGCGCTGGTTGACTGCTTTCGTCATTAGCTTCGTCATTCTGGGTTATCTGGGAACGGTTCCTGGCGATGTCTGGGGTCAATTCGGGCCATGGCTGGGACGCGCAGATCGTGCGACCGTGGTTGCCCGTATTTGTATGGTGATTTACTTTGCATATTTTGTATTAATGCCCTGGTACACCAAAAAAGACAAAACCAAACCAGTGCCGGAAAGGGTGACATACAAATGATGAAGAAATTATTTATTCAGGCATTTGCCAGTGTGGCATTGCTGGTTTCAGGCGTTGCCTTAGCGAATGAGGTGCATATTGATGTAACGGCACCGATTAACATGAGTGATAAAGCTTCTTTGCAGCGCGGGGCCAAGATTTTTGTGAACTACTGCCTCAACTGCCATAGTGCCAATTACATGCGTTACAACCGTTTGCAGGACATTGGCCTGACCGACAAGCAGATCAAGGATAACTTGCTGTTTGCCGGTGAGAAGGTTGGCGAGACCATGCGTGTCAGCATGAACCCGAAAGATGCCAAAAAATGGTTTGGTGCTGCACCACCGGATTTAAGCGTGGAAGTGCGTGCACGTGGTGCTGACTGGGTGTATGCCTACCTGCGTAGTTTCTACAAGGATGACAGCCGTCCAACCGGCTGGAATAACCTGGTGTTTGATAAAGTGGCAATGCCACACGTGTTGTATGAGTTGCAGGGTGTGCAAGTGCTGGATCATGAAACACATACACTGAAACTGGAAAAAGCCGGTAAATTGAGTCCTGAAGAATACGACCAGTTTGCAGGTGATTTAACCAACTTTATGGCATTTATGGCTGAGCCTGCTAAACAATCACGTCTGTGGCTTGGTGTAGCGGTGCTGCTGTTCTTGTCTGTACTGTTAGTCTTGGTGAAGAAAATCAAAGCTGAATACTGGAAAGACATACGGTAAGCAGCAACCAAGTCCGACACCAGGGCCTTGGCCTTGGTGTCTTTTTTTATAGGGAAAAATGATTATGATGAGATTGTATTCGGGCACTGTCGATCCTTACAGCCACCGTTGCCGTATCGTGCTGTTTGAAAAGGGTATGGACTTTGAAGTCATTGATGTTGACCTCACCAACAAAACTGAAGACCTCGCCATTCTGAATCCTTACGGCGAAGTGCCGGTGCTGGTAGAGCGTGACCTGGTATTGTCAGAAGCCAATATTATTAATGAGTACATAGACGAGCGCTTTCCGCATCCGCAACTGATGCCGGCTGACCCGGTTATGCGCGCCCGTGCACGTTTGTATCTTTATAACTTTGAAAAAGATCTGTTTAGCCACATTAAAGATATCGAATCTGGCGAAGATGAAAGAGTTGAGCGCGCACGCAAAGTGATACGCGATAATCTGACACAGCTGGTGCCGATTTTCAGCAAGCAAAACTACTTAATGGGTGATGAATACTCCATGCTGGATGTCGCCATTACACCATTGTTATGGCGCTTGGGTCATTACGGCATTGAATTGCCTAACCAGGCTGCACCATTGCTGAAATATGCAGAGCGTTTGTTCTCCCGCCCTATGTATGCCGAAGCAATGACCCCTTCTGAAAAGGCCATGCGCAAGTAATTTTTAGTTCGCATATACACAGCGCGGTGATATTTTCCCGCGCTGTTTTTCCAAGGAAAAGTCAGTATGAGCACATTGATTCCAACCACTGCCTATTTAATACGCGCGATACATGAATGGTGTGTCGATAATGCATTGACGCCACATCTGTTGGTAAAGGTGGACGCGCATACGCGTGTGCCAATGGCGTTTGTGAAAAATGGTGAAATCGTACTGAATATTAACTACACCGCAGTGAAAGATCTGCATATTGATAATGATGCAGTGGTGTTTTCAGCGCGTTTCAGTGGTGTCGCCCAGCATATTTATGTGCCAATTGGGCGTGTAGCAGGTGTATTTGCCCGGGAAAACAGCCAAGGCATGTTCTTTGAAGTTGCAGATGGCAATGCGCCTGAGCCATCAAGAAGCGCAGAACTGCCCAAGCCTGAAACATCCGAGCCTGGTACTGCAAAAAAATCCCACCTTAAAGTCGTCAAGTAAGTTTGCGTATTTGTAAAAACCCTGCCATCACAATAATGGCACATTGATGATGCACAATCTTTTTGGCCGAGAATAAAAAATTTCTCAAAGCACTAGATAAAACTAATAAAAAAGTGCTATAGTTGCGCCTTTCCGAAATGCCGGGTTAGCTCAGTTGGTAGAGCAGCGCACTTGTAATGCGAAGGTCATCAGTTCGATTCCGATACCCGGCACCATAGATTTAAATACAGTTAGCATTGACGCTGATTGAATTAGCCGCGATAATCGCGGTCGATTTTGGAGGGGTGGCCGAGTGGTTAAAGGCGACGGACTGTAAATCCGTTCTCTCAGAGTACGCTGGTTCGAATCCAGCCCCCTCCACCAAATTACTGTCTGTGGGCTTTGAGTAAAAGCGGGATGGTGAGAGCCTTCCTTGGGTGTTCTGCATATTGCGGGTGTAGCTCAGTTGGTAGAGCACTTGCCTTCCAAGCAAGATGTCGCGAGTTCGAACCTCGTCGCCCGCTCCAACAGCAATGATTGCATGAAGCGCCCATGTGGCTCAGTGGTAGAGCACTCCCTTGGTAAGGGAGAGGTCGCGGGTCCGATTCCCGCCATGGGCACCAGTTTTGCTCTATGAAGACATAGGCTTCGTAACATAGGGCTTAATAGCATCTGTGGTTAAGTAGTGGCGTTTCAGGATGGTGTCATCCGCGTCGCGTAATTTGTGAATAACACAATTATTTATTGGCATTTCAGTATCAATAAAGGAAAACATCATGGCAAAAGGCAAATTCGAACGTACCAAGCCACACGTGAACGTTGGTACGATTGGTCACGTTGACCACGGTAAGACAACATTGACANAAAGGAAAACATCATGGCAAAAGGCAAATTCGAACGTACCAAGCCACACGTGAACGTTGGTACGATTGGTCACGTTGACCACGGTAAGACAACATTGACAGCGGCTATCACCACTGTATTGACTAAGAAATTTGGTGGTGAAGCGAAGGCTTACGATCAGATTGACGCGGCGCCAGAAGAAAAAGCACGTGGTATTACCATTAACACAGCGCACGTTGAGTACGAGACGGCTAACCGTCACTACGCCCACGTTGACTGTCCAGGTCACGCCGACTATGTRAAAAACATGATTACCGGTGCTGCCCAGATGGACGGCGCAATCCTGGTATGTTCAGCTGCTGACGGCCCGATGCCACAAACACGTGAGCACATCCTGTTGGCACGCCAGGTTGGTGTTCCATACATCATCGTGTTCCTGAACAAAGCAGACATGGTTGATGATGCTGAGTTGTTAGAGCTGGTTGAAATGGAAGTGCGTGAATTGCTAAGCAAATACGACTTCCCAGGTGATGACACACCAATCATCCACGGTTCAGCTAAACTGGCTTTGGAAGGTGACCAATCAGAGATCGGCGAACCAGCCATCTTCAGACTGGCTGAAGCTTTAGACAGCTACATCCCAATGCCAGAGCGTGCCATCGACGGTACCTTCCTGATGCCAGTAGAAGATGTATTCTCTATCTCAGGCCGTGGTACTGTAGTAACCGGCCGTATCGAGCGTGGTATTGTTAAAGTCGGTGACGAAATCGAAATCGTTGGTATCAAACCAACTGTTAAGACTACATGTACCGGTGTTGAGATGTTCCGTAAACTGCTGGATCAAGGTCAGGCAGGCGACAACGTAGGTGTATTGCTGCGTGGTACAAAACGTGAAGATATCGAACGTGGTCAAGTATTGTCAAAATCAGGTTCAATCAAGCCACACACTAAATTCACAGCAGAGATCTACGTGTTGGGTAAAGATGAAGGYGGTCGTCATACACCATTCTTCAACGGCTACCGTCCACAGTTCTACTTCCGTACGACTGACGTGACTGGTGCAGTTGAATTGCCAGCAGGTACCGAAATGGTGATGCCAGGTGATAACGTTTCTATCTCGGTAGCGCTGATTGCGCCAATCGCGATGGAAGA
>NZ_LMQQ01000003.1:0-459546 GCF_001425425.1 Methylophilus sp. Leaf414
CCCTTAGCAGTTATTGGTGTGTTTGCAATAATCCATTGGGGCAAAAATGCGCTCTAACCCATCCATCAAGCGGGACTGGCGAAAACAAGCATCTATGAAAAAAATTTTAATAACCTCGGCTGTGCCACCATCCTCGCCAGCCCCTTATCTCAAACGTTAGGGCTTAAAGCATGTCGCATTGGCAAGCTGTTTACGAGAATTTCAAAAACAATAATGTTGCTCGCGCCATCTCGCAACTTGAAGAGTTCATCTCAAGTCACGACGCACAGAAGTTTGCTTGCGTCGTCGGTGCATCGTTCTTGAATCACCCTTCCTCCGTTCTCGCTGAGTTAAACCGATTTATCGAGGCCAACGAAAAGCAGTTTGACGTGAAGTCTGTCTATTTCGAGATGAACGGCTTCGATATCAACTACGACCGCTGGTATTTCGATCTCTTTGCCTACTCCAGTTACTCCCCAAACTTCGATGACACCGACTGGCTTTGCGAGTGGCAGTCAGCTCCCTGGCCCCAGTTTGAACTTACTGGCATGGCTGCCGCGCAGGAAGCGTTTGCCTGGTACCACGAAAAACGTATATGGAAATCGCAGCCGGACTTTAAGCCCATTTATGAGGCGGCAATGCTTCTGATCATGGCCAAGTTCGCCGGTTATATTGGCTCAGCATTGAGGGCTGGGCATCTTGCCAAGTCCATACCAATTCTCGTAACTGCCCATGGCTTCGAGTCAATCGCCCGCTATGAGCCCTAACATGGCGCTCAACCTCGCTCATTTTAGTCGCTGGACGCTGCGCGATGAAGCCGCGCAGCGCCGGTTAGCTCTACGTTAGGCCTTTCAATGTCAGACCTAGACTTGTTACCCAAATACCTAGCAGACAAATCAATCTCTGAGCAAGAGATTGTGCTTCCGACAGCTGAAGCCATCGAGGCCATCGATATATTGGAGTCTCAAGGCTATTTAGTGCTCGGTTGGGAGGGATGGGTCAAATCAAGCAATGGTGTTATTGGTCATCAAAATGCTCCTCAAGGCACAATTAGCCTAGAGGGTTTATCAGTAGCTAGCGCGGCTCAACTTTGTCGCGAAACAATTCAAAAAGAGGCTGCACAGTGGCTTACATCCAACCAAGGCTCAAAAGATGAATTGCATATCTGCATTACAGTTTAAGCCTAACCCATCAGTCAAGCGGGACTGGCGAAAAGGTGCTTTTATGAAATGTTTATTAATAACGAGGGTTGAGCCATCATTGTCGCCAGCCCCTTACTTCAAACGTTGGGCCTTACGCTAAGGAGTATCAATGGCAGAGCTATCGGACGGAACCCATGAGGATATTCAACGCCTTTGCGCTAAAGGCGACAAATCTGCTAAAGCAAAGCAGTACCCTGATGCTTTGCAGTCATATTGGGCAGCATGGGATTTGTTGCCTGAACCCAAAACCGAATGGGAAGCCGCTACATGGATACTTGCCGCAGTTGGAGATGCAAATTTTCTAAGCGGTGATTATGTCGCAGGTCGTGACAATCTTTCACAAGCCATGCACTGCCCTAACGCAATCGGAAATCCATTTCTTCACCTACGTCTTGGCCAATGCCAATTTGAATTACAAGTCATTGATCGCGCAGCCGACGAGTTAATGCGTGCGTATATGGGTGCCGGGACAGAGATTTTTGAAGACCAAGACCCAAAATATCTACTATTTCTGCAAAGTAAGGCCAAGGCTATTAAGCCTCCAAAAAAGTCGTGGCAGTTTTGGAAATAACGCCCAACCCATCCATCAAGCGGGACGTGCTAAAGCACGCCCCTTATGTCAAACGTTAGGCCTTCAATGAGATACACACTTGATGATGGTGAAAAGTTAAATCAGGAGTTTCCAGAAACATTCTGGATACCAAGCAAAGTAGATCGAGAAAATTTATTACCGGGTGAGTTGGTGAAATTGATATTTCGCATATCACTGGAGAGTGAGCAGCATGTTGAGAGGATGTGGGTATTGATTAAAGAGCGCACCACAAATGGTTATATTGGTGAGCTGGATAACGACCCTTACTGTACAAATGAGCTTCGCCACGGGGCATTGGTAGAATTTGAGTCGGCACATGTTATACAAATATATGAAGAGCTACCCCAGGCCTAACCCATCCATCAAGCGGGACGCTGCGCTGACGCGCACCGCCCCTTATGTCAAACGTTAGCGGCTAAAGGCATGAGTGTATTCACAATCATTGTTTTATCGTTTCTGGTCATTACTCTTTGGCTACCACCAGTTCTATGCGCGCGCGTACTAAAATACCGCTTGGGTGTGGAAGTGTCGCGTTTGCTCTGGTTGGTTTTGCCGTCACAGTTGCTTTTAACTATTGGGCTGGTCTTGCTTGCGCAATACATTGGCCTGCTTAATCCAGCGGGGTATGTTCTTGGCACCACTGTATTGGTCAGTTTTGGCGGCGCAATTGCAGTAGCTTTAGGTCACCCTAACGCTAACCCATCATTCAAGCGGGACGCCTAACAGCGCCCCTTAATTCAGACGTTAGGGGTTTAGAGAGTTATGCCATCACTTAAGCCACTTAAATCCGTTGCCCATAGTCTTGCCCATCATTTTGCAAGCACTCTTTGTTATTGGGAAAGCGACTATGCAATCAACCATTTGGCTATGGCGTCAAAACTGCGTCATGCGCCTATCGTAGAAATTGATTTATTATCACAGACTGTAACCCCCTCTGAAATTCAAGCTGGTATGGTCGCAGAGATGATTCCTTACCTCAAAAACTACCTTTTCAAGCTTCTTGCCAAAGAGGGGTTTCCCGTCGATGTGGTTGCATCTGCCCATCTTAAATACAATTTTGGGGTTGGACGAGTTAATACTTTTAATTCACCAACATATGATTGCGTATCTTCAATAACAACCGCCAATGGTCACATATACGAGGCACATTTAACGGAGGCTAGTAATTGAGAGTTTTTATCCCTAACGCATCATTCAAAAGGGACTGGCTAAAGCCAGCCCGTTAATTCAAACGTTAGGCAATCAAGCAATGAATCCACAACAACCAGAACAATTAATTCAGTTGGCCCATCCAGGCAAACGGTTTCAAGGGCAATTTATAGATGGGCTGGTTTCGTATTTTCTCGGCATAATTGCGTTCTACTTATCTGATTCCATTATCAACAGGGAGTCTGCTGTGTATTTTGGCTTTGCTGTTGGCCTCTTGTATTTCCTGTTATCAGACGCCTTATCTAACGGCCAAAGTATTGGTAAACGGCTTGTAAATATTCGGGTAATACACAAAGAAACAATGCGTCCGTGCACCTTGTTTCAATCGTTTCTACGAAACGTTACGTTCCCGCTAGGCATCCTTGACTGGTCTCTAATTTTTTTTGGCTCCCATCGCAGACTGGGCGACTTCATTGCATCCACGATAGTTGTTAAAAAATGATAGCAAATCCGTAACCTTGTATGGAAAATATTGAGAGATGCGAGGTATGTCACCGATGTTTCGAAATTACAATCAGCAGCTGAAGCAGAGCTAGATAGACTTATGAACTCCTTGGTCAAAGTACCACAGTTACCCTAATGTCCAACCCATCATTCAAGCAGGACTGGCTAAAGCCAGCCCCTTACTTCAAACGTTATGCCTAACTATGAATCTTAGCCTAGCTAAACTAATCCACGATTACCAACTTGCAGTTCACGAAGCTGTTAAGCTAATTGTGGATTCAGGTATACAAAAACCTTCAACACCTGCCGAGTGGGTTGAAAATGATATTCCTCAAGTAGGCAAGTTAAAACACGGTATTAAATATTTCAAACATGGTTTCGGTTGCGTCGTGCATTTGCCATCTGGCAAGGTAGACTTCGATTTTGGTGCAGAGGGACAGATTGATGGATTTGATTTGTGGAGGCTTACGGGATTTGCCACTGATCGTTTAAAAGAGTATGGTTTTTTAACCGAAGCAGACCTAAAAGAAGCATTTAGTCATGAAATAAAGGCAGGTAATATTGTTCAATCTGACTACATTCTTTGTTACAGGGCTAATGAAAGTGCATAACTTATTTATCAAGCGGGACGCGCTAAAGCGCGCCCCTTATGTCAAACGTTAGGCCCAATAAGTGGAAAACATTCAAGCTTTTTGGCATAAGTTCTTAGAGATTCAAGAGCTGCTGCGACAAGAGTCTTCTGAGATGCCTATGGATGAGCTTTTGTCTGCTTTACGAAAAATAGATCCTAGGCTCTATTATCACTTGGCTGAGTGGGACGATGGCGTTGATATATTTTTCTCAGCAGAAGGCCATGCTGATTTAATGCCAGTTCTTGAAAGATTGAAAGCTTGTGCTCCCAATGTCGAGGGTTGGGGCTTCGTTACTGCATTTGAGGCTTTAATAATTTTAGGAAAAAGAAATCTAACTGTATTCCCCTCGACAGAAAATGGAGATGTGCTGTATCAAATGGCACAGGATGGAGACGATCTCTCAATATCACGTGATGTTGATTTTTCTGTAGTTTTTAACAACCCTCACCAAGTGAGTCAATTTGTAGAGAATTTTAGTAAAAACGGCTGCCAAATAAGTATTGGTAAACCATCTGGTATTTTACGCCGAAAAATTACTGTCACAATTTCTTGTAAGATGTTTCCAACGCACGACTCTATATCTTCATTTGAAACCAAATTAGGTTTGGAAGCTAAGCGATTTGGCGGGCGTAATGATGGGTGGGGATGCTTTGTACAAAAATAGCCTAACCCATCAGTTAAGCGGGACTGGCGAAAAGGAGTCTCTATGAAATGTTTATTAATAACGAGGGTTGAGCAACTATTGTCGCCAGCCCCTTACTTCAAACGTTGGGCATATCAAAAGGAGAATTAAGTGGGCTTTCATATATCTTGGGTTGCTGTACATGGAAAATCACCTGAACAGGTTTGCTCGGAATTAAATTTACAAGACACCGATGAGCAAAGCCCTTACCCTGAAACTGATGTAGATGCACTCAAGCTCGATTCTGGATGGTACCTTTTACATTTCAACGACCCATTACCGCCAGAGCTAGAGCTTGCGATTCTAGGCCCATTATCGATGGGAGCTGAAGTTGTAAAGTGTGTTATTGAAGAAGCCTCTATGGTCTCAATGGCAAGCTATCTCTACAATGGTAAAGAGAAATGGTCTATCGTCCATGACTCAGAACAGGGACTTACGCATCTAGATGTAAGTGGAGATCTTCCTCATTGCTACGAGGAAATTAAAAATCGATTGCTAGCTCAACTGAATGCGGATGAAGACCCATGTGATTACTTATTTGATGTGCCCGCCGAGGTCTGTAAAAGCATCACTGGGTTTCGTCATGACGATGTTAGAGAAGATGAGGATAGTAATCCATTTGCGGTCATGGAACGGTCAAGACAATCCAAAGCGTCTGCTGCTTTAACAAACAATATCGAAAGTGATATTACAAATTCACAATCTACCAAACCTTGGTGGCGGTTTTGGTAATGCCCAACCCATCCATCAAGCGGGACGCTGCGCTGACGCGCACCGCCCCTTATGTCATACGTTATGCATCAGGAGGAAAAGTGAATTCCATCAAGTTTTTTGTGACGGCCGTTGCATCACTTCTGGTGTTATCAAACGCACACGCCGAGGATTTTAATACTGCAATTATCAATACCGTAACGCCTAGCGGTGTGGGGTGGTCGTCAAAGAACGACGATCCTACGGCCAGCGCACTAGCCGCCTTCGGCGTAAAGCGATACAACTGGATAGCGAACGATGGAAAAGATCGGGTAATTTTGTTCATCGATCCAAGAAGTACTGAATCTCCCAGCTTTAGCCGTGAAAGTGATGTCCGAGCTGGGGCAAGAAACTGTAAGGACTTCAGCAACAAAACTGAATTCGGGGGCGAGAGCGATCCTTTCCTTGGGTGGGTGTCTGTATGTACTCTAGCGAGTGGCAATGTAATGACATTGCGACATTTCGCTTTCAATCACGACAAGGTCGGCTACAAGATTTCCAGAGTTTGGCGAGACCAGCCATCTAGCGACTTGGTGACGCAATGGAGAGAAACAGTTAATAGTGTCATCGCCCAACTTGGGAAGTCCAAGTGACTATGCATAACCTGCTAGTCGAGAGGGACGCTTCGCCGCGAGGCCGCTCGCGCCCCTCACTTTCACGTTAGAGTGAGTATGAACACTTACCAGTTCCTAAAAGCTTTATTATTAGTAAATATAATAGCCTGTATGTTAGGTTGCTCCATTCCGAAGAAGTTTAAATTGACCGACATAGATGGATTTAATCAAACACAGTGTGCCAAATTGAATGCTGATGCATTCATTTCTCTTGCTGACTTTAATAGAGGCTCTATAAATTTTTTCGGCATAGATGAAAAACCATTGGAACGGGGTTGGAGAATATACAAAGAAACGAAATTGGAAGTAAATAAAATCGAAAGTACATGGGATTTTGAAAACGGCTATCGCATTATTGTTAACGGAAAAATTCCAGTAAATTCTGAAACCATTAAATTCTTTAGTCAGGAATATTTTTTAAACCAACCCGATGAAAAAGAATATCTTCATAAGATTTTTTCTCCATGCGGCTAAACGCTAACCCTTCATTCAAGCGGGACTGGCTAGAGCACTCTCGATGAGCAATTATTAATAACTAGGGTTGATCTACTGGTGTCGCCAGCCCCTTAATTTAAACGTTATGACTAGTCCGCACACACCGAATCACATTCCAGCTGGCGAGCGCGTCACAAACTTCATATTTTCCGTATTGCTTTTCGCGTATGGCAGTTATGGCGTGTGGCTAAACGACCTGTATGTCCCAGGCAAGCGCTCAAAAGGAGTTCACCTACATGACGTCCCAGCATGGATAATGTATGGGGCTATTATCTGTGCGTGCTTGGTGATGCTATCTGTTGTGGTAGATCACTACGATCAGAGGAATAATGAAACGAACTACAAGCTGTTCGCTACAACATTTAAGTATTTAGGTTGGGGGTTCTTCGGCCTATCTCTTGTTATGGCGGTGATTCACTAATGCATAACAAGGCATTCAAGCGGACGGGCTTCGCCCGCCCTTAATTTGAGCGTTACAGAGGTACAACTAAAGTTCAACGCTATAGTTAGATGACAAGTCTACTTAGTTGCGCAACGTTATCTAAGTGTATGTATTGTTGTGTAATGGAAGACATAGTGCATCAACGTTGTGGACTCATAATCCGTTGGTGCTGTGTTCGACTCACAGAGGGGCCACCATTTATAGAGAGACTCAAGGTTAACGCCTTGGGTCTTTTTTGTTTTTTAGCCCGCTATGCAGGCTTGGTTTTCTAGCATATTCGACTAGAGTTATTACATGCCACTACTGGAATCCCCAGTCCCAGTCCCATTACCTCTGGATGATTCTCCTGGAGGGCCAACGCTTATACTCTCAGATTCTGATGATCCAGAACCCGAGGATGGCCCAGCGGTATTTCTACCAGATGTCTCCTTCCTTGAGCTACCATTGTTTTTAGAGTTGTTAGTGCCCTTACGGATATTGTAATTCCTTGCATTCGCATCAGTTGGAGTAGTCGTTGTGCTACTCTTTTCACCAGTTGCAGCAGATGTATTATCGCCACGATTAGTAGCACCTGCCATCGCTACTGGAACACCAAGGCACAGAATCATAGCAATAGCCGATAATGCTTGTAGTACTTTCGTTGAAGGACGTTGTGTTAATGTGTCTAATTTTTCCATTTTAAGATCTCCAAATGATTTATCGTATGGATATCTTAATATCGACTAGATACGTAATACATACATAGGTCTCTGATAAATATGTAGGAAATAATGTGGGGAATTCCAACTAAACTCCTCCACTCACAGCCCACGGTCACACGTCTTGAGCCATAAGTAGGCAATCCGGGGCTGGTTGATACGACGGTAATCCCGCTGGAAATAGTTGGCCGTTATGCTGGCTTGGTGTGGAAGTTGAGATTTGTCCAGGCGGAAGTGACTAGCGTTGATAAACAGATTCGATTGTAAGGTGGGCAGTTCAAAATGAGACTTGAGGTTAACGCCTTGGGTCTTTTTTGTTTTGGGTAAGGTAAATTATGAATACTTTGTGAATACGAGCGAAGTAATAAAATTATATGAGCCAGCAAAATACACATACTTTTTTACAGAAGAAGAATGAGTCTAGATTTTCGATTGCTACTGTAATCTTTACTTTGATACTAAATATATTGTTCGTCAAATCTCATGTCCCCTTAATAAAGTTTTTTATGTTGTACATTCCATCTTTTTTTATTCTCATTTCTTTTTACTTCATGATTAAGCATGGTTTGCACAAACAGGAGGTTTCACATGATTCTAATTCTTATACTTACATTGAAGACACAAACATACCCAAAAGTGACAGACTAATAATATTTTTGTCTTTAACTGTTTGCGTGTGGATGGTAATAACGACTGGTACGTTCCTGAAGTTATTTATGAGATAGAAGCTATAACACCTTTTGCAGAGCTGGGTAAGTAATCGGGTTCAGAGAACGGCAATCCAGCAAAGATAATGGTCGTTATGTTGATTTGAGAGTGGAAATTTATCTTGTCTGAATAGGTGCGAAGTTGAAATTGTGTTTGATGTTCTGGTAATTTTTCTCAACTAGCAAAGCTAGATTTAACACATGAGCATAAAAGATTTAACAACCGTTCTTTTTATTATTGTTGCGATAGGGATTGTTCTTCAATTACTTTGCTGTATTCCTTTCAGCAAAAGGGATTACTTTAGGAGAGGTTCCTATATGGACGTAATGAAAAACATAAGGAAAGAAAATAGTCTTTTAAGGAAGTGCGTTTACTATCTTTCTTACCTGAATATTTTTGTTGTTATCGCGATGTTTGCATTGAGTTTTGTTAAATAAAGCACCACTTTATAAGTTCGTCACTTCATCGACTCTCACTTTCCACTTCAGTCCGCATCAATTTTACCTGCAGCCCCAAACCCTGCCCATAGTCACACAATCAGGGGCTGGGTGATACGACTGGTAATCCCGGTGGCAATCGTTGGCCGTTATGTTGGCTTGGCGTGGGAGTTAAAACTTGTCCAGGCGGACTGAATCAGCGTTGATAATCAGATTCGATTGCTAGGTGGGCAGTTCCGCATGAGAGACTTAAGGTTAACACCTTGGGTATTTTTTGTTTTTGTGGTGCTGGTAAATTTCTGCTCGTTCAGATAAGTTATCTCATTACAAATATTGCAGTTTAATTGGATAACTCAGTAATGAATTTATACAAACTAAAACATTTATTAATTCAGGCCTTAGTAATATGTTCTTACTACACGCGGTAAATGCAACATCTGGTTTGATTTCAGATAATGAAGAGTTAATGTTTGCTGGAAGATCGCCACAGCAGGCTTTTAAAAATGATGATGTGGTGAAACTATTGAAAGCGGTCAGCAGGCATGACACTAATGAAGCCAAGCGACTGATTGGTGGAGGTATAAGTATCAATGCAATAGGTAAAGATGGAGCGACTCCGTTGATTTGGATGTTGGGCCAGCAAGATCTAGAGGCTGTGAAGATAATGTTAGAGTTAGGTGCAGATCCTAATCAGTATCAAACTAATGGTGTAGGTCCTCCCGTTTGGTTATTAGCCGGAGGTGGTAGAAAAGAGGCTTTGCAGCTGTTATTAAATTTTGGAGGGGATCCGAATTTAGTATTTGGAACTAACAGCCCGTTAATGATGGCAATTAACAACTCTCATATGCATTGTGCCGAATTGCTTTTACAAAGTGGAGCTGATATTAATTATGCGAATGGGCCATTATCAGCGTTAAGTGCTGCGATATTTAGCATGCACTTTGATGATGTACTTTGGGTACTAAATCATGGATATACTCACGATTTGATTATGGCGAAACGAATGGAATGATTGTTGCTGAAGCACCTCGTCCTGGTCAAGAACAATTAAAGATTAAGGCGCTGGAAATTGTTGATCGCTTAATTAAGGAGCAGAATTATTAGCTGACTTAGGTTTTAGTTAAAAATCTATTGCCCATGTTATGAGGATCGACTCACAGAGGGGCCACCATTTATAGAGAGACTCAAGGTTAACACCTTGGGTCTTTTTTGTTCTAAAATTGCACAGCAGAAAAGATTAGGCACAATGAAAATCCGAATGCTAGGATTCGCTGTTTAGACCGTGGGTATTGTTCCGCCATCAATGACATACTCAGCTCCATGTATGGAAATAGCGCGATCCGACATCAGAAATGCAGCCAGCTCTGCAACCTCTTCAGGAAATGCCGGATGCCCAATTGGAATACCCCCTAAGGCCTGCATCACAGCGGTCCTGGCATTTTCTATATCAGTCCCATTTGCAGCCGCAAGCGTTAGAAGAAAATCAACGGTCGCTTCTGTTTGTACCCAGCCTGGCGCAATGGTATTCACGCGAACACCTTTTGGGCCAACCTCTTTGGATAATGCTTTACTGTAGTTTGCCAGCGCAGCTTTAGCCGCTGCATAAGCAATCGTTGATTCATAAAGAGGAAGTACACGCTGGATCGACGTCAAGTGGATAATTCCGCCCTTGCCATTTTCAATCATGGCTGGGAGCAACGCACGGTCAAGTCTTACAGCTGCCATAAGATTTTGTTGTATAGCATTATCCCACTCTGTGTCATTCAACTTTACAAATCCACCCGCCGGAGCAGCACTACCGCCTACCACATGCACAATGCCATCGGCATTCTTCCAATGCTGGGCTACTTTAGAACTAACAACCTTGCTCCCTTCCGGCGTACTCACATCTGCCTGAATATAAATGAGGTTATCTAGTTTTTTGGATGGTTCGCCGCGTGCCGTTGTGATGACTTGTGCGCCAGCCTCGTTAAAACGCTTTACGATCGCTGCGCCAATTCCTTTTGTGCCACCAGTGACAAGGATTTTTTTACCTTCAAGTTCCACTAGTCGATCTCCAATTCGGTGATTCTGTTGTCTTGTAATTTAAACCGGAAAGTTAACTCGATTGGACTTCCTGGAAATGTGCCCGCCACTTCTGTAATTACTTCTACCCCATCGCTCGTTTGAATCCAACTTTTGACTGCACTTGCGCTGTTGTATTGTTCATTTACCTCGCGGTTCCAATTCGCAATATTCTGACGGCCCTGTATGATTTCCTTCTGATCTTTGACCTTTGCATTCTCCGAAAAGCAGGATGCGTACAAATCCACGTTCTGTGCGTTAGTGGCTTCAAAATAGGTGGCTAATATTGGTGGTAAGTTTTGCATTTTGACCTCATTTATTTTTCTTGTAGTGATATTGCGCGCATACTTACAAAACAACAAGTACGCACAAAAAAGTAAGTATGAAGAAATCTGACAATCACATTAAATATACGGCAGATGCCGCCGCACAGGCGGTCGATCAAGCGCTCAAAGTCCTGGAAGGAAAATGGAAACTCTCCATCTTGTTCTACTTGTTCGATGGAAAGGTCATGCGTTTTTCTGATCTTGAGCGGGCGATACCTGAAATTACCCAAAAGATGCTTACCCAGCAGCTACGCCAACTGGAAGCAGACGGGCTTGTTGGTCGAACGTCGTATCCCGAAGTCCCACCCCGTGTGGAATATCGACTGACGGAATGGGGACAAGCATTGTGTCCAACACTCGATTCTCTTATAACTTGGGCTGACCATAGACCCAAATGAACTTAAGCTTGATAAGATTGTATGGGCTTCCCTCGCTCTGCTAGAGAATCATAAGGTCTATTGGACTAGACTCGCCTTACTAGGCAAGATTCAGATTCTATTGTTAGGTGCTAGCTATTCATCAGGAAAGATTCAAGGTTAAGGTTGATGGCGTTTAGTGAGAAGAGCAGTCTTAATTGTCATAAATGCAGCAATCATTAACATTGCAACGCTGAGTAAAAATGTGGATTCGAAACCATTAAAGTCGTACATGATCCCGCCAAGGAAGGAGCCCAAGCCTATTGCGAACTGTGCGATAGCCACTAACATACCTCCACCGGCTTCAGCATCTTCCGGCATTGTGTGAGCTACCCAAGTCCACCAACCAACAGGAGCCGCTGTCGCCACAAGCCCCCAGATCGCAAGAAGGACAATAGAGATACATAGGCTGTTTCCATACAGAATCAACATCACTGCAATTGCAGCCATGATTAGTGGGAGTGAGACTAAAGTTTTATAGAAGCCACGATTTAGGAACGAACCAATTACAATCGTCCCTAGGAAGCCCATGATGCCTATCAACAACAAAATGTAAGAGATTTGGTGGCCATGGACATGCGTGACTGTTTCTAGAAATGGTCGAAGGTAAGTAAACAGAGTGAACTGCCCCATGAAGAAGAAGCTGGCTCCAAATAGTCCAAATGCAATTGCCGGTTGTTTAAATAAGTAAAATGCAGTTTTACTTTTGGTTGCTGTTTGTTCTACCTGCATATTTGGCAAACTGAATAACTGCCAGACGAATGCAATTACTGCTATCGGAATCAGGCATAAAAATGCGACTCTCCAACCAACGACTTCCCCTAAGTAACTACCGATAGGAGCAGCCACAACTGTGGCCAGTGCATTCCCTCCATTGACTATGGCCAGAGCTTTGGTGACCTTCTCTTTAGGTACCAATCGGATTGCAGTAGCGGCGGACATTGTCCAAAAACCACCGATTGAGATACCAATCAACGCTCTGCCGACCATATAGATCTTGTAATTAGGAGCAAGGCCAATAATGGCTCCAGAAATTGCCATTAAGGCGGTCATCCCTAGTAATATGGTTTTTCTGTTGATGCTTCCTACGGCTGAGGAAATTAGAAGGCTAGTGATAAGTGCGAATGCCCCAGCTATTGATATTGCTTGTCCTGCCAATCCTTCGGTGACACTGAAGTCCACTGCTATCGGCGTTAAGAGGCTCAATGGCATAAATTCTGAGGCCACAAGTGCAAATGCGCACATCGTCATGGCGAATACGCCACCCCAATAGCTAATCTGATTGGGTTGCTCTAGTACGTTATTTGCTGGCTCATTGGAATTACTTAACTCTACCGACATAGGAGTATCCGAATTGACTCATCTTTTAGTGGAGTGCAATTTTGAAGACTTATCATTTATTTGAGTATCCGCGTAATCCTTACATCGGTTATTAGATTTTCTAATCAATCTATAGACTATAATTCCCTAATGAAGCGAAATTTGAATGACATACTGGCTTTCGTCACGGTTGCCCGAGAAAAAAGTTTTACGAAGGCATCTGCAAAATTGGGCGTTACGCAATCCGCGATGAGTCAGGCTATACGTAGCTTGGAAGAGAGATTGGAAATTCGCCTGTTGACCAGAACTACTCGAGGCGTCTCTACGACACAAGCTGGTCAAAGACTCGTAGATGCAATTGGATATCGTTTTGACGATATACAAGCTGAACTTGATGCGCTGACTGACTTACGTGACAAACCTTCTGGTACTGTTCGCATCACTTGTACTGAAGGAGTGTTACGCAGAATTATGCTACCTAAACTCACGCCTCTAATCGAAGCATATCCAGATATAAAAGTTGAATTCGATGTTGACCTTGGATTCGTCGATATCGTGAGAGAGCGTTTTGATGCAGGAGTGAGGATCGGGACAGCTATAGACAAGGATATGATTGCAATGCCTATAGGCCCAAAGATGAGATTCGTGGTGGTTGCATCACCTTCTTATTTTGAGAAATATCCGCCTCCAATTACTCCTCAAGACCTCACAAGTCATAAGGGTATCAACCAGCGCATGGAATCAGCCGGTGGTTTATATATTTGGGATTTTGAGAAGAATGGGCAGAAAATCAATGTTCGTGTTGATGGACCTTTGATATTTAATACGGTATATCCTCAGATTGATGCTGCGATTTTAGGATTGGGTATTGCCTTACTTCCCGAGGATGAATTGGAAGTACCCCTTCGTGAAGGAAAGTTAGTCAAAGTATTGGAAGACTGGTGTCCGACTTTTACTGGTTATCAATTGTATTACCCAAGCAGAAAACAACCTTCACCTGCATTTGCTCTTGTACTGGAAGCATTACGATTGAAATAAAGGTTAAAGATCCAAGGGTTTATAACCTGGCTTGCTATAACGTTGCTCAGGTTTGCCTTCTATATCTGGTAAATAGACTTTTCTACCCAGTCAGCCTAGGGTACTTCTTTAAAAGCTACAGAAACAAATTCTTGATCGTATCCGAAAGCCTCTTTAACAGACTGAGTTATTTTCTCAGCCAGTGATCGCCCTTGCTAGCGCCCGTAGTCGCACGCCTTGAGCCATAGCCAAGCAATCAGGGGCTGGCTAATACTACGGTAATCCCGGTGGCAATCGTTGGCCGTTATGTTGGCTTGGCGTGGAAGTTGAGATTTATCTGGGCGGGAGTGATTTTCTATAATCCGTGATTCAAATTCACAGTAAGGTCTTTGGTGAGGTTTCGATTTACCCTACAACAAACCTATCAATCAATTTATGAAAAGCTTTTACGTTCAGATCTTTTTTTGAAATGGTATTTTTTGGATCAGAGGCCTGGCTGGTTAGATCAATATAGCCTAATTCCCATTTATCGTATAAACGTGTTTGAGTCGCACCAACCGTGATTATAAAAACTCTGTTGTGTCGTTCATCTAACAATATTTTTTCCATCAATCTATCTACGCCATCAGCTTGACCTTCAATATATTGCGTAAATGTACTCCCATCGAACAAAAGCACGCCAGTAATGCTATGTTTAACGTTTTGTTTGCGAGCATGCCTGATGATGTCGCTCACTATTGATGGGTCGTATTTAGATTGATCCAATGCACTTGTATATAAAACAAACTTCATTTCACCAGGCCTTAATAAATAATACGATTATTTTGATTGTCGGACCGGTTACTTTTATCTAAGTGAGATATAAACTTCATTTAGCCTAAGTCGGCATTTCAACAGCTGAATCTCAATTTGAGCTTATTGTTTGATATCAAGGTTGAGTTTAAGTTACCTCTTCACGTTCTTCTTCGAGAGTTTTATAACAAACTTCACAGCTCACATCATAATCCGAAGTGTAGTCGTTGTAACTTACTATCTGGGCATTATCACCGCGTTGTGCATCCGCTTCATAGCAATGGTCGCATAACAATATTACTGGGTGGTCAATTTTACCTGCCGACTTCAATTCTCTTATTTTGCATATCTTCATAACGACATCCTTTTATATAAATATCGTGATAATTATGCTTGCGAAAATATTATTCTAGATTATTCAGTTTTAAGAGAAAAGACCTTTGACTAAGAGTTCTTGAGGGGTGTGCCCATTTTCGCAAGTCTTCAGCAATAACCAAGTAATCAGGGACTGGCTAATACCATGACTCCGTAGCAATCGTTGGCCGTTATTTGGCTTGGTGTAGGCGTTAGAATTTATACAGGCGGAAGCCGCTTAGTGGCGACTAGTCGCAGTGGTCTTAGATTTTAATGGGGAAAGCATCAGCTTTAAGTACCATCAGAACTGGGTGGCAGGCTATTAAGATAGGTTTCCTAAACTGCAACATCCACAATATTGCCTGGCCCAAATTTAAAAACATTAGAGGTGGCCGTATTGTTACCTTCATCAGATTTTGTTTTAGTTTGTGATTCTTGGTTTTTCTTGCCTTCTTGAGCCATAATTTGTTGAATTTGCATTTGAATCAACTTAATCTGGTCTTGGATGAGTTTTGATTGTTTTGAGACTTCTTCAGGCGAGCCCTTCAGTTCAGAAGCCTGCTTTTGTAATTCAGTTATCTTCTTCATTAATGCTGCCACTTTTGCTGCAGCGCTCGCGCCGCCAGATGTGTTTGAAGAGGTTGTCCTGCCTAGGCCCATGGTTCCAGCAATGATACTTGTCATAATTTATCCTGATACAAATGATAGGCCTATTAAAGTCCATGGTTGAAAACAGGGTTTTATCCTATTTCAAACATGTACCACTCTCACTTTATTATCGACATAAACTGCCGCTAATTTACACTGTGAAATCAAGATTTGCCTTCATGTCTTTTAAGAAACGTCTTGAGCCATAGTTAAACATAAGTCATTACTGATATGACGTTGTCCCGTTAGAAATTTTGGGGCTCAGCTTTGTCAACTGCTGGTGATGGGATTAGATAACATATCAAGGTAATGCATTACTAAAGGCGCACGTAACATTTCAGGCAAGATTTTCATTATTTCCTGTATATATGGCATTTTGAAATGTTGATCTAGATCGCTACGATCATGCCAGTTTTCGTACATAATAAATACGGTAGGATCATCCGACGATTGGTGAAGATCATAATTAATACATCCTGCTTCTGATCTACTAAGATCAATCAGAGATTTAAGTTTTGTAGCCAACTCATCTTGGTATTCAGGTTTTGCATATATAAATGCAACCAGACTTAGTTTCTTTTTCATGATTAATCCTTTCATAATGATTAGCAGGGTTTGTGAATTCCCGGTTGAAACTGATCTCCAGCAACCTGGTGCTGGAGATATCGGTTAAACATAGTCAGTAGAAACAGCCAGTTCTTTCCAAGCGTCCAGTTCCTTCTGCACAAATTGATTTTTTTCAATGATCTTGTGAACAGTGTCTGAACCCAGCGGCAATCTCAAAGGAGGATTTTGACTGTCAACTAATTTCAAAATCGCCTTGGATAACTTAGCAGGGTCGCCTGGTTGTGCATGATTAGCTGATGCAGCAAACTCACGCATTGCTCCCACTGTTTCCGCATATTCCGGAAACGACTTCTCGGTGGAAACCAGGGATGTACTATCTAGGAAATCTGTGCGGAAGAAGCCTGGTTCGACTGTTGTAGCCTTGATGCCAAATGGCTCAAGTTCATAGGCCAGCGACTCGGTCAAAGCCTCCACTGCAAACTTGGTAGCGCAATATGCTCCCCATCCAGGATAAGAGGCATAACCACCAATCGATGAAATGTTAATGATGTGACCGCTGCTCTGGTTGCGCATGTATGGCAATACAGCGCGAGTCACGTTGAGCAAACCAAATACATTGGTATTGAATAGATCTTTGACTTCTTGATCTCCAGACTCTTCAACGGCCCCCAGCAACCCATAGCCGGCGTTATTCACAAGAATGTCAATTTGTGAGAATTGGGCAATCGCAGCTTTAGCCGCCTGGATGGAGGCAGCCTCATTTGTAACGTCAAGTTTTAAAGCGAGGAGGTTTGGGTGATTACCCAATGCATCAATGACTGTTTTTGGATTGCGAGCAGTTGCAATGACTTTATCGCCACGTTCCAGTGCATCTTTTGCGATTAAGGCACCAAAACCTCTTGATGCGCCAGTAATAAACCATACTTTTGAATGAGTGCTCATGACAATCTCCTTTAACTAAATGAACCGCGACATGCAGAACATGGAGGTCATCATAATTACTATTCAAAAGTAAAAAAATATTCAATATAATTGTTTTATTATCAACTATAAGTTGTTTATATGCGGATGATCAGACCCTTGACTATGTTTCTGGCGGTAGCAAATGCGATGAGTTTTAGAAAGGCAGCTATTGACCAGGGCGTCTCTCCACAGGCGGTCAGTAAAGCCGTTAAACAGCTCGAGATGCATCTTGGGTTGAAATTACTCCATCGCTCAACCAGGCATCTAAGCCTGACAGAAGACGGTGAGAAGCTATTTCAAAATGCCAATCAGGGAATGCAGCTTTTAACAGACGCAATCGTTGGTCTCGAAGAAAGTAAGCAAGGCATGGATGGGATCATTAGACTTGCTGCACCGCTTGCTTTTGGCAATCGGATCCTGGTGCCTTTAATCGATGAGTTTCAGTCATTAAATACAGATGTTCACTTTGATCTGATGCTTAGCGATGAATTCGTAGACATCGTCACTCTGAGAATCGATGTTGGATTCCGAACTGGGCAGTCACCAGATAAAAATGTCATTTCCAGAAAACTGGGGGACATTGTTTCCGTCATTTGTGCATCACCAAAATATATTGAGAAATATGGAATGCCTCTCGATTTGAATGACATTCAAGGACATCGATGCACCGGTTTTTTACATCCTCAAACTGGTAAGGAATTACCTTGGGAAATCAATGTAAATGGAGAGGTAAATTACATCCATGTGCCCTCTGTAGCGAGATTTAATAATATTGAGGCAGAAATTGAGGCAGTTAAACGTGGTATCGGTATTGGGCAGCTAAGCGAGTACCTGATCAAGAAAGAATTGAGGGAGGGCGAATTGATACAACTCATTCCGGATGGTTGGGTGCCTAGATTAGGGATATACATGTATTACTCAGAGCGCACGAAAATTCCAACACGCGTAAGGCAATTTATTGACTTTTGCATTTCAAAAATGAACAACAATAACCATTAAGATTGCGCTGTAAATGTATCTTCGAGTCGCGATTATTCACTTTTCTCTAGACTCATCCACCTGCACCCTCGCACTTGAACACTTTGAGCCATTGCTAAGTAATCAGAGACCGCCTGTACAACGGCAGTCCTGTTGATCGAGAGACCCCTTAAATATGTGAGTCCTTATACTTAGGTTGGAAGCCTAAGACTTTTATTCCAGTCTTCAAGCCACTTCAATGTATTAACTTCATCCATTGGCTTTGCAAAATAATACCCTTGACCCAATTGGCATCCTAATTCCCGCAGGCCTATGGCTTCTAGGTTGCTCTCAATACCTTCTGCAATCGTGGCAATACCTAAGCTATCTGCCAGTTCGATGGTTGAAATAATAGATTTCCGGGATTTTGAAGAGAATTCCATCGTTGCCACAAGTGATTTATCAATTTTCAGCTCTGAAAAATGCATTTTTTCCAGTTGCGTCAATGAATAATGGCCTGCCACTGAATCATCAATCCCCAATCGAAAACCATTGGTATTTAATTGGGTAAGAATATCTTCTGCATGAGCAGGGTTTTCTAAAGAGGCAGTTTCAGTAAACTCTAAAACGATTCGATGTGGATCTATATGAAACGCATGGCAAGAGCTATCTAGCGTATCGACTAGATGCTTATCTTTAATGCTGCAGTCTGAAATATTAAGAGAAAATGATAATTCCGGATCCAGCTTTTCAATGAATTTGAACCCCGTATCAATCGCTATATGAGTTAGCTGCCCAATTTGGCCTGTTTGCTCGGCTGCTGGAATAAAGGCTTCTGGTAATTTTATTCCATGCTTGGGATGCTGCCATCGCAGAAGCCCTTCGAACCCCACCACTCTCCCAGTAGGTAAGTCAATTTGAGGTTGGTAATATAATGCAAACTGATTATTTTCGATGGCATTGCAAATACTTGCCTTATCGAAGATGAGTTCCTCATTTTGTCTTCTATGACTTAAATCTGCTACGTTCCCATTCTTAATTATCATTGCACGTGTTCCTTCCAGTAAGATTTACCAAAACAGATAACTAAATATTCTTGCAGTGCAAAAGAAAACATCCAGCCCCTAGATAATGAGAGGAATATTAATAATTAAAGTTTTATGTAAATTTTATAATTTAATTAATTAGTTTATTTCAATTTAAATATTGGTTCAGGATTAGTGAATGTTTAAGTGAATTCACTAAGCCAATGCGTGATGAAACTGTTTAACAAATTCCGGGATTTTTGCTGCGGAAAGTGGTTTGCTAAAATAATATCCCTGCATGCCTGTACAACCATTCTCTTGAAGGAATTCAACTTGCTCTTTAGTTTCTACGCCTTCAGCAATAATAGCTAAGCCCATTTTTTGAGCCATACTGATTGTGGCGGATACGATGGCAGCATCGTCTTTATCAATGGTTATATCCTGGATGAAAGACTTGTCAATTTTAAGAATCTCAATTGGTAATCTCTTTAAATAGCTCAAACATGAGTAACCAGTTCCAAAATCATCAATAGATAAGGTAAAACCAAGGCTTTTGATGTCATTCAATAACACTTCATAAAACTGGATGTTTTCCATCAAGCGACTTTCGGTTATCTCCAGTTCAAATTGATGAGGGTCCAGGGACATCTCAGCAATATTCTTTTTAAGCGTCTGCAGGAACAATGGATTCAAGAGTTCAACTACCGATACATTTATTGCTATTTTGAGATTTGTAATGCCTTCGAGACGCCATTTTTGCAATTGCGCGCCTGCCTCAAGAGTCACCCATTCCCCAATTTGTCTGATGAGGCCGATTTCTTCGGCCAACGATATAAAATCATTTGGTGGAATCAGGCCGAGCTTAGGATGTTGCCATCTTATGAGCGCTTCCACGCCTTCAACTTCCATGGTTCTGGTGTTGATTTTTGGTTGATAATTTAAAAAGAATTCATTATTTTGAAGAGCGCGTCTGAGGTCTCTTTCTAACAAAAACCTTTCTTCATTTTTGATGAATGTACCGTGATCGTAAAACTGTAGGGCATTACCTCCCATCATCTTCGCTTTGTACATGGCCAAATCAGCATGCCTGAGAAGTGTGGTCGCATCTGCACCATTTTCGGGATACATTGCAATACCGATGCTGGCATTCAGAATGAGTTCATGTTGACCCACGACGATTGGATGGGAAAGAAAATCAAGAATCTTTGATCCCATTTTGCTCGCATTATCTTGAGTTTTAACGTTCTGTAAAACGATGGCAAACTCATCACCCCCCACTCTGGCGATCACCCCCCACTCTGGCGATAGAGTCACCTTCTCCAATTTGAGCGCTCAGTAAATTACCAACCTCGATCAGCGTTTGATCTCCTACAGAATGTCCTAATGTATCGTTGATCACTTTAAAGCGATTCATATCCATGATCAGAATAGCGTGCACTGCGGAGTCACGTTGAAGAATAAGATGTCGTATATGATCTTCTAACAGGGTGCGATTAGGTAAATTTGTCAGTGAATCATGGGTTGCAAAATGCAAAATTCGAGCTTCATTCCTTCGAATTTCAGTGATGTCAGTATGCACGCCTACCCATTCCCTGATAGTGCCATCGTTATTTTTAACAGCATTCGCCCTTACGGAATAGTTTCTATATTCGCCTTCTTTATTTTTCAACCGGTGTTCCGCATTTAATGACTCGCCACTACTGATTGCTTGATAGGCAGTTGCAAGAAACAGGTCAATATCATCGGGATGCACGTGTTTGGCCCAGCCCAAACCACGATATTCTTCAAATGTTTGACCGGTCAGGTTCTCCCAGTCAGATTGCTTGTCAATAAAATTTCCATGCGCATCACTAATCCACATCACCCCTTCAATCGCTTCAATGGCGGCTTCAAAACGCTCATTACTCAAAAAGAGTGCTTCTTGAGCGGTCTTTCCATCATGAATGTCAATAACGCCACCGATATAGCCAAGGTAATTGCCATCGTTATCTATCCTTGGTGAACCTGTATCTGAAACCCAGCGGTAATCGCCGTCAGCTTGCTTAAGCCTATACTTGCCAAAGAAAACGTGCTCGGCCTCTTTTGCTTTTAAAAAAGTGGAGCCCATTTCCTCACGGTCATCCGGGTGAACCATTTCAAGCCAACCGTACCCTAGTGCATCATTAACGGGCTGGCCCGTGATCTCCATCCATCGCTTGTTAATGAATATTGTTAATCCCGACTTATCAGACATCCAAATGATTGTTGGGCTGTTATTGGCCAAGTCTTCAAATCTTTTGTTTCTTAACTTATCAATTCGAATGATAGCGGGAGCATTCATATCAATACCTTGTAGTGGTTCCATTAACCAACTGATTAAAAAGGGTTTGATTAAAACCGTAGTTAATCTGACAGGCATTAACATTAAAGCTATCTGATCGTAAAAAACAGAATCAGATGGGTATATAAAAAGCGCACCAGAGAATGAGCAAGCTAATGAGATGGAGTGAGGTCGCGGATAATATTACCTAAGGTAGCAAGGGAAACTTCGATACTTGCATCCCAGATATGACCGTAGTTCAGGCGAATATAATCAGTGAATTTTTTTTGCGCGGAGAAGATTGGGCCTGGCGCAATGCTTATCCCGTTTGTAAGTGCTATCCGATGTACTGCTAATGCATTTACACCATCTGGTAGTTTCACCCATAAAAAATACCCTCCTTGCGGTGGAGTTAACCTGGTTCCAGCGGGAAAATACCTTTCTATCGCTTTAATAAAATTGATTTGATTGAGTAATAAAGCGTGCCTTAAATTACGTAGGTGTTTGTCATAACCACCTTTCTGAAGATACTTTGCCAACGCCACTTGCGCTGGCACTGAGGCAGATAGCGTTGTGGTTAATTTAAGTCGTTCGATGGCTTTAGAGAATTGGCCTGTGGCCACCCAGCCAATCCGATATCCTGGTGCCAGACATTTTGAAAAGGAAGAGCAGTGCATCACCAATCCTTCAGTATCAAAAGCTTTTGCCGGTGCCGGCCGCTTGTTTCCAAAATACAGCTCGCCGTATACGTCATCTTCAATCAAGGGCACTTGATACCGGCACAGCAATTCAACCAATGCCTTTTTCTTTTCGTCGGATAGTAAGCTTCCCGTAGGGTTTTGAAAGTTGGGCATCAACCAACAAGCTTTTGGTTTGTGTAGTTGCAAAGCTTTTTCCATTGCTTCTAAATCGATACCATCTCTTGGATGGCTGGGAATTTCGATGGCTTTTAGACCGATTCTCTCAATGGACTGGAGGGCTCCGTAAAATGTGGGCGATTCAATCAGAACCGTGTCGCCAGGCCGGGTAACGGCCATCAAACATAAATTCAATGCTTCAAGCGCACCATTGGTGACAACGATCTCATCCGTTTGAATATGAAGCCCATCAATCATGTATCGAAGTGCAATCTGCCTGCGCAGATTAAGATCACCCGGACTTAGATTGTCGACACTGTGCCAACGATCCATGGTCTTGACAGCCGATGCCATCGCTTGAGCCAACTTATTACATGGAAATAACAAAGGGCTTGGAAATGCTGAACCGAGAGGCACCACATTACGCGCTCTAATGGATTCGAGGACTTCAAATACGAGCTCACTCACATCGACATGTTTACACTCAGGGTTAACAGAAAATGCTGGATCAGGGGCTGATGGGCTGCCAGTCGTGTTGCCTGCAGTCACAAAATAACCGGAACGCTCATGAGCACTAATGAGCCCTCTGGCCTCAAGTAAATAGTAAGCCCGGAAAACTGTTGAGGAACTGACATTTCTACTTTTGCATGTTTGGCGTACTGAAGGTAATTTATCCCCGCGACTAAGCACGCCCTCATGAATTGATTGAGCGATCGAATTTGCTAATTGTTCATATAATTTCATGGGTTAGATTGAATCAAAGCCTGATTGAGGCTTATTTTGTTTCAATACATTACGAAATTTTCCATCACCTGGTTTTAATGAGTTTTAAAGCCGCGCTCTCTTGCATTATGAACTTAACTGTTCGTGGGGAGTGATATTTATTGCAGTGGGAAAAACACCTGTATGTTCTGTTGTGAAACACATTCGTAAACTCACCGCCGGAGAGGCGGAGTGCACTGATCGCTGCCTAAAACCCTGCTAATGGTCATTCGCCTCGAGGCACAACCAGGCAATCAGGAGTTGTCTGATGTAAAAGTGTTTCTGGTGGTAATTGTTGGCCGTTATGTTGGCTTGGTGTGAGCGTTCAGATTGATTCAGGCGGGAGTGTTAGCGTTGATGCTCAGGTTTGATTGTTAGGTTGGCAGGTCACCTTCACCATGAGATAACTCAAGTCCTATGTCCAGGGTCTTTTTATTTTAGTATCTATCGAATTGAAAGGTATTAAGGTTGAAATCATTTGCCTCTATGTGCGCTAACCGCTAGTTTTTAAGAAATAGCGAGATTATCGTGAGCATTATTCGATGCGTCTAGGTTCTAGTCTACAGCAACTAATAAACGGCTCACTAGCCTTTACTACCCTATGGGGGTAGGCAGGTAAGGTAAGTATTCTCTTAGGTTAATAAGGTCAATCACTATGAGCTTCGAAAATAAACCAACTGATACATTAATCAGGATCGCTAAAGCAGGCCTTGGATTTACTTTAAACAAAAATAATATATCTGCCCAGGATCTGCACCGAGTTATTACTGCCGCCACTCAAGGTGGTGCTCACATTACCATTGTTAATATGCAGAAATCTCGGTCAAAAGAATTGCCACTGTCTTTCAGCAACTCACCAACTTGCCACTTTAAGCTCTCACCATAGGCGTGCGCCTTAAACCACGGTCAATTAATCAGGGCTTGGCTGATACGCCAGCTTATCCCGGCGCAATGATTAGCCGGTTGGCTGTGTATAGAAGTTAAGAGGAAGGTGAGTCAATGGCAATGCAACCCGATGATTCACCTTGCAGAGGAGCAAATTGGATAGTGCCCTCTGCTAAGGATCATGGTTACTTCTTCGAGCCCGTCTTTCTAGGGTCATCACTCGGATTTATGTATTCTATATCCCAAGGGCCGGTAGCAATCAACTCAACAATGGTCTCTTTGTCCGTAGTCCACACATAATGAGTGTGACCTGTGGGGAGTACAAAACTAGAACCTGCATTTAATACCTCACCTTTTGATTTATCGAGTTTAGGCCCCATACCATTTCCTAACTGACCACTGAGTACCGTAACGACCTCGGTAAAGGGATGCGTGTGTGGTGGAATTGGATAGTTTGCAGGAAATTTTAACCAGGCTATAAAAACACCTTTTTTCGTTGGGTCTCCAACCACAATAGCGCTTTTAGCTCCCTTCGGCAGAATGGGCTCATCTTTCCATTCAATATTCTCAGGAGTAAAAGACTTCATTGTTGTGGCACTCATACGCTCAATGTTGTCTGCGGCACCTGCAAAGTTGCTTAAACAAAAAAACGTTGTGGCAGCAAGCATGGATATTTTTTTCATATCATCCTCTGACTATTTCAATATAAGTTATTCAATAAATATACAGATCTGTATATATCTGGATTTTATGAGGATGTATCATGAATATATTGAGATAAATCATTAGTGATCCCTAATGATTTGACTGAGGATTAAGGGCATTCTAAAGGCCAAGTATTTCAAAAGTGTTATATTGAGCTTAACCTCATTGCGCCTGTGTGATTGAATGCCGTGCCTTTCTTTTATTGCTATTATCACGGGATTAAAAGTGCTTATTGAATGAGTAGCGACTCATCAAATGAATGAAATGCTTAAATAAACCTTGCTATATTTGGAGCATTAGCCCATAGTGGATGGGCGGTGAATTGCAAGTCCTTTAGTTTTTATCAGTTTAGTTTCTTTCATAAGTTTCTTTTCTTTTTCATTCCTAGTCTTGTTTCTCGCCTAACTTCAGGCAAATGCCTTATTTTTATTTTCAAAGGAATTAACATGGCTATAGGCAATGTAAAATGGTTTAACGACGCTAAAGGTTTTGGTTTTATCACTCCAGATAATGGTGGTGCAGATTTGTTTGCACACTTCTCAGCTATTTCTTCAGATGGCGGCTTTAGAAGCCTCAATGAAGGTCAACGTGTATCATTTGATATCGTGGTTGGCGATAAAGGCGAGCAAGCAGCGAATATCAAGCCGGAATAATCTTCCAGCATATAAGCAGTGATGCATTGCTTAATTAAAAGCCCAGTAACACTGGGCTTTTTTACGTCCATCAATCAAGTGATGATCCGGGCAGTTTTTATCATTACGTGTTCTGGTTGACAGCCGACTTCCTGAAAGTATTTGTAATTGATTATTCTTGGCATTCATCAAACTTTTACCAAGCAGGCAAATTCCTACACAGTTTAGAGAAGTTTTCCGATAAATGTTTATCTGATAAATGGTTAGTCTGATGCTGTTGATACGAAGAAAGCCTCTATCCTAGTGAGCACTACGCTGGTTATTAACAAACTAACGGCTATGTAAAAACATCGCTAGTTCATAAGTTTGCAGAAAACAGGAGAAATCATGAAAGCATACACTTGGAAAATCGTTGCACTTGCATTTGTTTTAACCGCTTGTAAAAGCACCCCAACGGATTTATCGCATACTGCTAATCCAACCTCAAAACAGGAAACTGCTGCAGAGCATGCTGTAGGTGAGAAAGATGATGGCAGGGCATACAAAATATATGGTGCTTATCTTTCAAACCGCCAGGTATATTTTGATTACAACAGCGATACCCTCAATCCCAAATATAAAAACCTGATTGCAGTACATGCCAAGTATCTGCTAAATCATCCACAAAGCAAGATTTCACTACAAGGTCATTCAGATGAAAGAGGTACGCCTGAGTACAACAAAGATCTTGGGATGCGCAGGGCCGTGGCTGTGAAAAATGCATTTGCTGCTCAAGGGGTAAAGAATGCGCAACTGGAGACATTAAGTTACGGTAATGAATTCGCGAGCCGCGATTGCCCTGATGAGCACTGCCACAAAATTGATCGTCGTGTAGATATCAGCTATGGTGTTAAGTAGAATTTCTGTAAATTGATGATCAATTAAGAAATTCTGTTGATACTCAATTATAAAAATGCCTTGCAGAAATGCGAGGCATTTTTTTATGTTTTACTTTTTGGCAAAAATTTATTTTCAGTGAGCTGTTCCAATGATCTTGGGACTGGTTTGCTGATGCCGTTTAAGTGTTGTTTTTCAAAGGGTAATAAAAGGCAAAAAAAGAGACTTTAAACAAGTCTCTTTTTTTATTTTAGGCTGAATATTTCAGTTTACATAGACTCTTATCCTCTCAGATCAGGAGAAGCAGATGGCTCGTTTTTAACTTTAGCCATTACTTTGCGGGCAATGGCTGACAAAGCTAGTAAAAATAATAATTTTTTCATTTTAGATCCTTTAAACAATTGAATATGGGGGCTAAATATTTAAATTTAGAACGTATAGTTATTTAATAACGAACCCATTTTCAAACATATCCGACACACTCTTATTTATGCGTAGGAGACTACTTACCTGGAGAGCCTTGGATATTTCTGTCTGGTGATTAACTCTCTTCTACCAGTCCAAAAATTTGATGGTAGATAGCTGCAGTAATGTGGATAGCAAACAAGGGATAAATCATCACCGAAATTAAATAGTGAAAACCTAAAGCCGTTTCGTGAAGAGGAACTGTTTGCTCAAGCAGGGGAGGTAATGTAAATACATCAAAAAAGTGAAATGTTTCGCCGCTGGTTAGCAACATCAATAGCCCTAAAAGACATTGTGTAATGATGATGATGTAGATTGATCTGTGCAGGGAAATCGCCACCAGCTTTTGCCACGGTTTGATGCTGTACGAATGAATAGGGTTAGGATTCAGATTTCGCCATGTCAATCTGGTGATCATCAAAAAGAGCAACAAAATGCCTAAAGATGAGTGACTGGAGGTGAGCTCCAGTTTTTCAGGGCCGGGAGCTAAATCCGAAAATTGACTAGCGATTACTATGATAGCTAATAGCATCGCCACACTCGTCCAATGCAAAATCCTGGCTATCAGACCATATTGTGTATTCGAGTTTTTAATATCAATGCCCATCCGTTAAGCCCCCGCTTCTAATGCCCTACTGTAGGATAGTTTATTTCAGGGAGTATCTAAGGACTTTAATTGCAGCCATCCCAAACCCAAAAGTAGTTAAAGAGAGTGTTGTGTAGAGGAACAGAATATATGGCAGTGAATGAATTTTTGGGTCTATGGCCAATATTAAAAACGCCGTTGGATTACCTATTGAACCTAGTGCCATAGGCCAAATAACAAACTTGGGCAACCTGATCTTTGATGCGTAAAAACCTAATAACAACATGGTCATCATTAAATAGTCCAGGTGGCCAGAGAGAAGGTTTTCTGTGCTGGTGAATATATTCAGCATGTAAGGAATTTTCATGCCTCTGGTCATGACCAGGCACCATGCAAGCACCAATCCGGTGAGTAATGTAATACAGGCTGTTCTTAATAAAATCACATTACCGGCATGTTTATCTTCATTCATGTTATTTCCCCTTGATATCTTTAGTTATAAAACCCATCACCAAAAGCGGCTGGTTCAAACCTGATAACAGCACGTATATGAAATTATGCATTAAATGTTCAGACAGGTCTGTCTATTTATTCTATAAATTTTTCTTGGGTAAAGCAAGGGAGTTAATCAGAGATTTTTATATGACGATGTGAGCTTTATTTTTGAATATCGAAAATGCACAATGTAGAAATCGTTTAGTTACAGATATTAATTTGACCTAAAGTTATTGTCATCTGCGATCGCATCTTCTTCAAAAAAATCCTTGGTCTCGGGCATGGCCAGCAATAGCAAAGCAAATGCCGCCGTGGCAATTGCCGCAAGCGTGAGGAAGGCTGCGTTATAGCCTGCCTCCTGTAGTACTAGACCCGCCACGCCGGGGCTGAGCGCCGCGCCCAATCCAAATACAGTGGAGAGTGCACCCAGGCTGACATTAAATCTTCCAGTCCCCTGTGTGAGGTCTTTCACAATGATAGGGAACAGTGCACCAAAGATGCCGGCGCCTATGCCATCCAGCAACTGCACCCCCACTAACCAGTACGGGTCGTCAGACAAGATGTAAAGCACGCCACGTAGCGGGAGTATCAGAAAGCCCGCAAGCAATAAAGGCTTGCGACCCCATGTATCCGCCTTGGCACCCACCAGCATCGCCATAGGCACCATCACCAGCTGTGCGGCAACGATACAGGCGGATGTTAATGGCGTCGCCATCTGTAAGTTAATCTGGGCCAGCTTCTGGCTGACAAGCGGCAGCATGGCCGCATTAGAAAGGTGAAACAATGCACAACAAACGGCGAAAGTGATTAGCGATTTGTTAGTGAGCACACTCGCAACCCTGAAGCATGTTCTGTATCTGATGACGGACCGGGAATTGAACCTCTCGCCAGGTTGTGATCGATTGCTTCTGCAGAGATAAAACAGACAGAGATTACACTACCGATCGCCATGGCGCCCATTAAATAAAAGACGACGACTGGACCAAAGAAATATGCGAAGACACCTGCCAGCAGGGCGGCAACGGCATTGCCTGCGTGGTTAAAGGTTTCATTGCGGCCGGTTCTTTTTGTGAATGCACGTGGTCCAGTGATGCCTAGCGAGATAGCAGCGATGGCCGGTGCGAATACCGATGCAGAGAGTGCGCTAATGGCTTGTGTGAGCGCCACCAAACTGAATGCGCTTATGAACGGAAGAATGACGCTGCTGATAGTCACCAGTAAGGCGGCAATGACGATGACTGCACGTTTGCGATGTGTTTTATCAAGCAGGGCGCCAGCGGGTATTTGCGTGACTAGCGCCGTCACACCGGCAAGCGTCATTACAAAGCCAATGCTGGCTGGTTCCCAGTGGTGTACTGCCAGTAAATAGATGGCCAGGTAAGGGCCTAATCCATCGCGGACATCCGCCAGGAAAAAATTTAGGGCATCCAGAGAAAGAGTATTGCGACGGCTTATTGTTTTTTGTGTACTCACGCTAGCTTCCCAAGTGAATGTTAATAAACCAGAAACCGCCTTTTGAGTCCTTTAATTGCTTTAAGCTGCAGCACTTTCTTTTGCGTACAAAGGAAGCCTGATAGTGAATTGGCTACCTGATCCCAAACCTTCACTGTGGCAGCTGACCGTGCCATCGTGAAGCTGAACCAGGGTTTTAACCAATGCCAAGCCTAGCCCTAATCCGCCTTGTGATCGATCGGAGCTACGTTTTGCCTGGGCAAACAAGTCAAAAATCAGTTTCTGGTCTTCGGGGATAATACCAATACCATCATCTGTGATCGTGATAGTGACTTGGTCGTCGGCGGTTTCCAGGCTCAAACTGATATTGCCTTGCGCGGGTGTATATTTCGCAGCGTTATTGAGCAGGTTGGATACCACCTGGACTAAGCGTTTGAAATCGCCTAACACACTGACGGGTCTTGATTCGATCTGAAGGGAAAGCGTTTGCTGTTTTGAGTCGATTAAAGGCTTCACTTGTTCAACTGAATCCGAAATCACAGCCAGCATGTCTTGAGGTGAATTTTCAATGATGACCAGGCCTCTGTTCACTCTGGATACGTCTAGTAAATCATCGACCAGCCCTACCATATGTTTTACCTGGCGTTGAATGATCTCGGTGGAATTCCTGACTCTTGCTTCATCAAAGTTGCTTAAAGACATGATGTGGGCAGCGGCGCTAATTGGTGCCAAAGGATTTCTCAACTCATGCGCCAGCATGGCAAGAAAATCATCCTTGCGCATATCTGCTTCGCGCAGGGTCTTCTCGCTCTGCCTTAACACGATTTCGTTCTCTTTAAGTGCTTCCCTCACATTGTAGCGGTCAGTTACATCACGGGTCGTACCTGCCACACACTTGACCTCGCCTTGCTCATCAAATACCGGCACAAAAATGTAGTCATACATGCGCCGGCCAAAGGCGCCATCAAAAAAGACTTCACCACGCAATGGCTTTTTAGTACTGCGTACAGTATCGATTTCCTTATCATGCATTTCAGCATGCCAGGGTTCATAGCCAAGCTCCAGGAAGGTCTTGCCGACGGTATCTTCATAGGTACGGCCAAACAGTTTCAAGAGCTCTTCATTGGCATAGGCAAAATGATGATGCACCTCGCCAAATTCAAAAATATAAACAAAATCTGGGATGGTATTGAGGATAGTCTCGTAAAGACGTTTGCGCTCTTCTGAGCTCTTCAGCAACTGTTCATTTTGAAGGCCTAGATTATCCGCTAGATGACGCGCTGTTTGCTCACGCTGCAACAAATCCTGGCGCTCATCTGAAGTTGATTGCACCAGCGCCAAAATCTGGGATCGTGATTCAAGCCTGGCATTGAACAATGATGCTGTCATCGCAATCGTGAAGATGCCAAAGGTGGCGATGATGACGATGAGTGCCAAACTATCCTGGCTGAAGCCATCCGTTGCCGCCATACAGATACTTCCCAGCGGAAACTCTGCTGCGGCCATTCCAGTGTAGTGCATCCCCACAATGGCCGAGCCCATCACCACAGCTGCACAAAATCGCGTGAGCATAATATTTTTAGTACCTTGCCGTAATCGGAATGCAATCCACATGGCTGCGCCAGAAGCGGTCACCGCGATTAAGGCTGATGTAACAAACAATAAAGGGTCATAAACAATGCCGGGTTGCATCCGCATGGCCGCCATGCCGGTGTAATGCATGGCAGTAATGCCAGCCCCCATCAAAAGCGCGCTGACAACCAGGCTTTTAACGGGTAGCTCCGGCCGGCTGGCTTGCCACAAGGCCAAAGCAGATACGCCGATTGGAAGTGCCAGTGATAAGACAGTAATGCTGAAGTCATACCCTAGCGCGATAGGCAGGCGAAATGCCAGCATGCCAATGAAATGCATTGACCAAATACCGATACCTATCGCTAATGCACCACCGGCTATCCACCAGCGCGCAGCTTTGGCATCTGATTTTGTGATGGTCCCGGCCAGACTGATGGCGAAGTAAGAAGCGAAAATGGCAACAAGGATAGAGGCGATGACGAGTGGTGTTTGATAATGACTAACCAACATTGATGTGCCTTTTTTGCCAGTGGCTGCTTGTTTAAAGTTTTTATTTCTTGCTAATTTATAGGCGCATCAAGGCACCAAATGTGTAACAATCTTGTTTCAAATTTAATGCAATTTTTTGCTATGTGGTAATAATTATTGCAATAGTAAAGCATCCTATGATTACATGATAGCTATGATAACAACGGCCTCAGATACAGTGCTACCCCTGCTACGGAAAGCCACAGCAGAATTACATGCAAAATTAGATAATAGCCTGCCATTAGCCTCTGCATACCCATCCATTGAAGATTATTCTCAGCACTTGCTTGGTTTCAAAAACTGGCTTTCTGAAATTGCCGCGTTTGTTGATCGCAGCAGTTTTTCATCGAGTGAGTTTAGCGAGATCAATACGGCGTTACTCAAGCTGCTTGAACGTGATTTACAGGCACTGAATGTCAAAGTAACTTCTCCGGCGCCTAGCAACGAAAGTTCTATCAAGCTGAATGCTGCCTACTGTATGGGGATCGAATACGTTGTTAAAGGTTCCGCTTTGGGTTCCGCGATGCTTTATAACAAAGCTGCAAAAATGTTTCCTGCTGCGCCTATTGAATTTATGCAGGATTCAAAAAACAATGGCAAGCACCGCTGGAAAGAATTTATTGAAAAGCTCGAGGCGCATGACTGGACTGAAGACGACTTGGCGAGCGCTCAGCAAGGCTCAGTATGGGCTTTCCAGCGCTATATCAAATTGCATGAGATGTCTCAAGAACAATGACTCAATTAACGCTGGATAATTGCGATCAAGAACCCATCCATACGCCTGGTGCTATCCAGCCGAACGGCGCTTTATTGGGTTTTGCGCTTAGTGGCGACTTGCTTTATTTCAGCGAAAATGCGGCCGGCTTTCTGGGAAGCATTCCGTCAAGTTCGCTAAATAATCTGCATCTTGAAACGTTACCGGGCGCAGCTGAGTATATTCTGCAATATCTGGAAGATGCGAGAAATGGCCAGGCGATACTGATCACCCATGAGCTGAATGCGATAGACCATAGAGTTTATGATCTGGTAATGCATACATATGCCGATATCGTGATTGCCGAGTTTGAAATCAGAAGCCTGGCTGATGACGACACCATTTCTTTTTCGGTGAAAGTGCAGAAGGCACTTAACGTTATCCGCCAGCAAAAATCGATTGCTTCAGTCATGCAGGCAGCAGCAAATGAAGTCAGGCTTCTCACCGGGTTTGACAGGGTCATGTCCTACATTTTCCATCAGGATGATAGTGGACACATTGTCGCGGAATCAAAACGTGATGATCTTGAACCTCTTGTGAATCGCCATTATCCGGCCAGCGATATCCCTCCCCAGGCGAGACGTTTATATATTGAAAATACGCTGCGCCTGATCTCGGATGTGGCCAGCACACCCATACCCATTCTCAGCTTGGGCAATCAGCCGCTGTTAGACATGAGTCACTGCATACTGCGCAGTGTGTCACCTATCCACATTGAGTATTTACAGAATATGGGTGTCGGTGCATCCATGAGTATTTCAATCGTCGTGAATGGCAGGCTGTGGGGGCTGATTGCATGCCATCACATGTCCAAAAAACAGGTGCCTTACTCATTGCGCATGGCTGGCGATGTACTTTGCCAGATACTTGGCAGTACGGTTAACCAGCTGGAAACCAAGGCGGCGGCCGATCAGAGTGTATTAGCTTCGGTTGAGCGCGCACAGCTTTCCCTGAAACTGGTCAATTCAGAAGATTACGTTAAAGACTTGCTCGATAGCGCTGCTTCGTTTAAAAAAATCATTCAGGCCGATGCCGTATTGATCACTTTTAATGGCCGCGTGAATACGTTCGAAGTCAGCCCTGAATTGGCCAATGAGCTGATTCACTGGTTAGATGTTCTACCAGAAGATTACTTTCAGTTTAGCTCTGTCCAGGAAGCACCTCCTTTTTTTACCACTGTAGGTAATGGTCTCACAGGTGCCTTAGGCTTCTCGATCGATAGAAGTAACCAAAGCTGGATCATTTATCTGCGACTGGAAAAAGTCCACACCATCAGCTGGTCTGGTTTCCCTGAAAAAGAGTATAAGGTGGGACCCTTGGGGATCAGGTTAACGCCCCGGGGCTCATTTGATGAGTGGAAAGAAACCGTAAAAGGACAGTGTGAAGCGTGGACACAGACAGAAATATCCGTCGCTAAAGACTTGCAGCTGGATTTGATGAAGGTCACCAACACTAAAAGTGCCGAGAATAACCGTTTACGCACGCAGTTAATGGCGATCCTGGGGCACGATTTGAGGGATCCACTAAACTCTATCAGTATGGCGAATCAATTCCTGGAACGCGAGGAAGGCTCTTCAAAAATGCGGGCCCGCATCAAAAGCTCCACAGGGAGAATGAGCCGCTTGATTACTGATGTGATGGATATGGCAAAACTGCACGGAGGCATGGGGTTAAAAGTCAGCCCGGTTGAAACAGACCTGACCTCTTTGTTGAACGAGATCATTGAAGAAAACCGGGTTGGTTATCCGAGCTCTGAAATTATTTCTGAGCTTTGCGAAATAGTCACGGTAGTCGATCCTGACCGGATTAGCCAGGTGATTGCCAATTTAATCAGCAATGCCCGGCATCATGGTGAGATCGGCACGCCCATCAAGGTCATCCTGCAAAATAACACAGGCGTGATCACACTTGCTATACGAAACAAAGGTGCCGCGATAGATCCGGAATTAACCAGGATATTGTTTGATCCTTTCAAACGCTTATCCAAGCAAAATGATCGTAACAAAACCGGCATGGGCTTGGGACTGTATATTTCGAATGAAATCATGAAGGCTCACAATGGTGAAATTATCTACAGCTATGATGATGAGAGTGGCGAAGTAGTGTTCACCTTGAAATTAGCTGCTCCAGACAACTAAGCGCGGCTACTAAAGCTATATTCAAAGCTGAATAAGGTACCAGCTTTTAACTAACTCAATTCAATAGCATTTGCAGGCTGGTAGCACCAATGCCAAGGCTCGTACTGATAACCTAATGCATTTCCTGCTGGATACGACAAGTAAAAACCAAAGTCATTGGCGCGGCTTTGCAGCCAGTAAAAGGCTGTGGTCTGTTCAAATTCCACTTCTAAAATCGGGCCGCCGTAAGTAGCCACATCAATGGCTCTGCCGGTATGATGCTCGCTGAATCCGGGAGGCGCGTTGATCTCGAGGATTTTATTAATCGGTTGGCCGTTGACTAATTTACCGCGGATGATTTCGATTTGCCGGTCTATGCTTCGGAAAGCAGAAACGATATATATCGAAATACCTTCACCGAGCGCTGCCGCTTTCATCCTCTTCCAGGCATCTGCGGCTTCGGGAGTCAGGTAATGTTCTCTACCGCTGGTTTCAATTTCGGCAAGCACCAGCTGGTCAGTTTCAACAAACTGTTGCATACCTCTGGCAATTAATGCTTCTGTCGAAATACCAAGTTCTGCGATGAGTAAATTTAAACGGTCATCCATGAAGTATTAGCTCAGATTAATAAAAATGGTGGTTTTTGAGATTTCATTCTTTTTAATGATCAGATCTAATGCATATCCATTTTCAATATATCCTTCATTGAAATGCAATATCTTTCCTGAATCAAAAGTCACATCGATGGAAAGGCTTCCCTCGCCATTGGCAAAGTAATTCACAGTCATACTTGTACCATCTTTCGGTGGTGGGATGAGTAATTTGCCTGAAATAATGTTAAAAACGCCAGCATCAAGCAGGCGTTTTTTTAGATAGACTAGAATGAAAATGGAGTGAGCAGGGAGGGTTTACTATTTTGTCACTAAACGCATGCCGCTCCAGCTGGATATTTTTTGCAGTATGTCATTTACCTTGCACCATAGGTATCAAACATAGGTATCCACGTTGGTAGTGACACTAGGCGAAACTGCACCTAAAAAGATTGCCAGTGCGTGATAGATATAAGGCACAGCTGAAATCACGGCCAGTGCTGGTGTCAAATCAAATATAAACGCAACTGTCGGGATGAACACCAGCCAATTTTTGCCGATCATGGCACCCCTGACCAGACATAGCCCCCAGATCCCCACCATACACAATACATACAGTAATGAAGTCATATTGAATGTGTTTAATGACAAGCCGTTTTGGACAAGGCCAGCATCAGCCAGGTAAGTTGGCAAAACCAGCAAAAGATAAGAAACAATAAACAATCTGGTATCAGAAAAAATTTTATACATGGTCAAATCCCCTAGTTAAGCTTTATTTGAATAATTGATCTAAGGCTTATGTTAACCATTTCTGTAAAGAAAATAAGTCCATCAAATCGCATAGCACTGTTTCCTAATGGGATACAATCAATGGATGTATGATTTGAATCTGATGATTATTTTTGCCAATGTGGTGAACGAGCAAAGCTTCTCAGCCGCTTCGCGCAAGATGGGAATGACCAAATCTTCAGTCAGCAAAGCTGTAGCCAAGCTGGAGCATGCATTAGGGGCCAGCCTGCTTAACCGGAGTACCCGGCACCTTAGCCTGACCGAAATTGGTGCCAGTTTTTATGACTATTGCACGCGCATCCATCTGGAAGCTGAAGAAGCGCATCAAATGATTGAAAGCCTGAATGCGCAACCTCGAGGCATGCTTAAAGTGGCAGCCTCTGTGGCGTTTGGCACCTTGCATATAGCCCCCGCGATTGCCGAGTTTATGCATCGATATCCGCAACTGGAAATCGACATGACCATTACGGATCGATCAGTGGACTTGATTGAAGAAGGCTATGATGTGGTGATTACGGTGACCAGAGATTTACCGCTGAGCCTGGTAGCGAGAAGATTAGCGCCAATCCGGCGAAATCTATGTGCAACGCCAGGCTACTTCGAGCGCCACGGAGTGCCGATCGCCCCGCAAGAGCTAGTCAATCACAATTGTCTGGATTACATACACTCGGGAGATAAAGGGCAGTGGCGTTTCAATGGGCCGGAAGGTGCTGTGACAGTAAATGTATCCGGCAGGTTGCGTATCAATGATGATGAGGCTTTATCACAAGTGGTATTGGGAGGCTTTGGCATGGCGTTATTACCAACGTTTATTATTGGTAAAGACCTCCAGGCCAAGCGGCTAAGATCGGTATTGTCAGAATATATTCCGATTGAGCAGCATGTCTACGCATTGCATTTGCCCAAACGAAACTTACCGTTGAAAACGCGAGTTTTTATTGACTATTTGTCTGAGCGATTTGGCGCAGAACCTTATTGGGATAAAGAGTGATTGTCCCGCCTGGACTGGAAGATAACAAAATGCTTAGTTTATTTTCTTTCCCGGTATTGTTCATTCAATCTGTAGCCTTTCTAAATTTCTACCAAACTATTTTTTCCTACGAAATAATTGTAGCTATAAAAGAAACAGTCATGTGCAATTAAACAGGCTAATTTTTTATATCCACCTGGATTATCCTGTGAGCTTGCGTGAACGGTTGATTAGCATTCATTAGAGGACCAGGAAATATGGAATCTGAAAACTTAATATTGTCGGAGCAGGACTATGCACGATTATCCCTGTTTAAAAATGATGCATTGTTACGAGATGAGTTAGGCAGAGCTGTGGTCGTGTCAGCGGATCAAATGCCTGATAATGTCGTGAGAATGCATTCACGGGTGATTTACCTGGATAAAAGTAATGGCTTGCAAAGGGAGGTTGAGCTGTGTTTCCCGGAAGAGGCAGATTTCAAGTCTGGAAAAATTTCTGTATTTTCACCAGTAGGCACTGCTTTAATTGGTTTAAAAGTGGGTCATGAGATTGAATGGCCATTTCCGAATGGCGAATCCAGGCGTCTCGAGGTGGTAGAAGTGACTCATGCACCTTGAAAAATGCCGGTGGAGTCAGCGCTAAATCCACTGGCCGAAGGATTACTAACGCAAAAACCTAAATTGAGACTCGTGAGCACTTTGGGTCTTTTTTTGATGCAAGTAAATATCCAGATAGTTAGAGGCAGGTGGCGTAGTGATTAAATGTTCAAAAGTACCTTTAACATCCGCTCTGGATGCATGATGAAATCATGTGTAATTTGATAATGCTCTGTGTCCCGGTATTCAGTGCGGGTGAGTCCGGATGGAGAGCAGGTATATATCCAGGCATCGGGGTATGCCATCAGAATTGGCGAGTGGGTAGCGATGATAAATTGCGAATCATCATTGATCAGGTCATGCATGCGCGTGAGTACCGCTAACTGTCGTTGCGGAGATAGCGCGGCTTCTGGCTCATCCAGAATATAAAGCCCTTTACCGCCAAAACGGTTCATCATCAAAGCAAGAAATGACTCACCGTGTGATTGCTCATGCAGCGAATGGCCGCCGTAAGAATTGATAATCGGTGGCCCGTATGCAGGAGCTGCGTCCAGGTTTTCTATCTCGGTGGCAACATTGAAGAAGCTCTCGGCGCGTAAAAAGAATCCATCCTTTGGTTGCCGTGTTCCCTTGGTGACACGGATAAATTCATTTAACTGCGAGTGTGATGCACGTGTCCCGAAACGAAAATTCTTGGTCCCGCCTTCCGCATTGAATCCTAAAGAAACTGCAATCGCTTCGAGTAAAGTTGATTTCCCCGAGCCATTTTCCCCCACCAGGAATGTGATCTTAGGATGAAGTTCTAATGTACTTAAAGACCGAACGGCCGGAAGAGAAAACGGGTAAGCTTCAAAGGACTCAATTCCCTCCCGTTTAAGGCTGATATTTCTGACGTATTGAGTTGAGATCATGGAGTTTGAACAGTGTTAGTTGGTTGTGATGCTGACTGGAAGTTTAATAGCAATTAGTTTTAAATGCTTACTTAATCCGGCTTTAAGAAACCTCTTACAGCAGAATCAGTAGTGTTCTGATAATCTCAAAATCCCTTCGCTACTAGTATTTCTAGACACTTAACAAAATCAGGCTAATGTTCGAAATGCTTGAATTGGAGATGCAATGACTACTGATTTAAACCGTCCTGTCGAGGGTACTGATAACCCGAAAGATAAATACAAAGATATCAACGTCAACAGAAACAATGATGGAAATTCAGGAAGCCCGCCTACGGATCTGGAAAAACAACCCGGCAATATTCCGGGTGTGGACCCCGAAGACCATCCAGCGATTAAGACAAAGATCCAGCCCGCAAAAGTGCAGGGCATTGATGCAAATAACCAGCCTGATATAGAGCCCGGTGAAATGCTGGAAGATGAAAAATTTACCGAGAAATAAGTTAGTGAGCTTTATCTAACTAAAAAGGCCCGTTTTACGGGCCTTGGATTAATCTAGGAATTTACACTCACCTGCCATCGGGATTTCAGCAAGATCGCCTTGCCCGATACATTCAAGCTTGATGTTTTGCCCGACTTTCAATTCTGCGGCTTTATCTTTCTCACTTTGCTGCAATACAAATTGCGGTTCTTTATCCGTATTCACACCACCTTTTAAACGCACATAAGGCTCTTTAATCAAATTCTTGCTGACCTCAGCGACTGTGCCAGTGACGTTAAAAGTGATGTCTTTGAATTTATTATCGGCAGTGACCACATTATCCGCATACGCTTTTGCGATCTCGTTTGCAGTGGTTTCAAAAGGCGCTTTCTCTTCCACAATTTTGTTATCAGAGGTTCTCTCCTGAATTTTTTCTGTGGGTTTATCACACGCGGTTAAATTAAGCACCATCAGCCCAGCCAATATACCAAGCAAGTAGTTATTTTTAGTCATAAACACTCCGTCCGTTATTTAAAGTTTTGATTATTGAGACACTGGTTTTAAAACATCATAGATTTGTAAAAAGTACACAATGGCTAGAACCTGAAGTCTTTCCTTAGTTCCATCTCCCCATTTTTTGTCGTTTATGGGCCGGTGACTCCAAGCCCGTTTGCAAGCCATATTGGAGAGTTTTATAGTCTCTTTCCTACGTTAGTTTCAGACATAACTTATAACGCAAGGCTAGAATTAATCTTAATCTGATATTTAAACCGGAATACCGGTTCATCCTTGGAGATAAGATATGAATACCAGTCAGATTATTCCCGAAATGCCAGTGGTCTGTTCACAGGGTGGCCAATTCGCCACTGTGGATCATATGGAAGGCAGCAATACCATCAAGCTGAAAAAAGACGGGCAGGGTCAGCATCACTATATTCCAACCAGTTGGGTCACCGGCGTTGAAAACGGAAAAGTAGTGGTTGACCGCCCAGGTGATGAAGCCATGAAAGACTGGTCTAGCAAGCCGATGTAGTCATGCATGTAATCAGTCATTAGAAAAAGGAGCCTAGGCTCCTTTTCGGATAGTGAATGTAGAACATCATCACTTCTGACACGCGATTCTTACAGCCTTATCAGCTATTTTCTGATGAAAACTTTCTGCATGGCTTAATAAGATAGATGTGCAAAAAATTATATATGAGCGTAATTCTGTAAAAAGGAGAAGGTAATGGCTACTGACCCGAATGGCAAGATTGAGGGTGTTGGAGAGCAAGTGAATCAACCAGATCATCAAACGGATATCCATCCTGATGAAACAGACGATGTAAACCCCGCGAACACACCGGAGATTGAACCAGGGAAAATTCCTGGTGTTGATCCCGAAGTCGTCCCAGGCGTGGAGCCGGAAATTGCACCTGTGGTTGAACCAGAGATTGAACCTGGAAAGATTCTGGACGATTCATTAATCCCCCCTAAAAATCCGGGCTAGGCAAGCACGATTAATAAAAGTAGTGACAGTTGCGGCGCTCGTTTGTTGATTTAGCTGACTTTGAAGTGGCTGCTCAACACAAATTCGTAATGTTCAGGGCGGATATAGAATATTGAATGGTCACAACACGTGTTGTTTGATAGATATGAAAGCCTCTTCATAATCAATAATGGCATGCCAGGGCTGATTTCCAGAGCTTTGGCATGTTTTACATCAGCCAATTGTGCGGTAATCGATAACTCTGCTCTCTCCACTTTCAGTCCTGTCACGGTTTCTATCACCTTGTAGCTTGGCTGACTTTCAATAGTATCCAAACTCACTGCTGCAACTTCTGCAAGCAGATGGCTTTTGCCGATTGCAATAGGTTGATTATCAACCACGTGCAATCGTTCGATGAACAGGCTTTGAGTAGTCTCCGCACTGAATATGCTTTTCAAATTTTCGGGAATATCAATGACGCGATGGGAAAGCAGGCGCATTTCCGGTTTGAGTCCCTGTATCACCAGCGTCTCATGAAAGCTGCGTAAAGTATCCAGGCCATAGCGCAATTGCTTGTTGAATACATAAGTGCCTTTACCTTGCTTGCGCTCGACAATCTTCTCTTCCACCAGCTGATCCAACGCCAGTCTGACGGTTATCCGGCTGACGTTAAAACGTGCCTGCAATTCCGCCTCGGATGGTAACTTGCCTGACGGTTCATACAAACCGCTGCTGATCTCTTCGCGTAGCAGGGATGAAATCTGCAAATATAAAGCAGTGGGGTTTTCCCGTATTAAAGGTGAAGGTGTGGATTTCAATTGCGCTTATCTTGTATGAATCAGGAGATGAGTAACTGACAGATTGTATGCGTTTGCATGGCAGATTAAATATACAAATAAGTTATAAGAATATATTTTTTTATTCTTTGTGCCAACTTGTATTAACTTGTATTATTTTGACAAATTTTACACTGCTAATAAGTCATGGTCATTCAACGTTCACCAGCGAGTACTAATTCAAATGCCCCGCGCAGGCCAGCTGCATCTTTATCGGTGGATGATATCAACTTTTCTTATGCGAATGGGCATACGGTTTTTGATGGGTTTTCGTTGCATGTGCAACCCGGTGAGTTCGTTTCACTTTTGGGTCCTTCAGGTTGCGGCAAGACTACACTTTTAAACCTGCTGTCAGGTTTCCAGAAACCATCATCGGGCACTATCCATATCAATCACCAGCCTGTGCATCCTGAAATGCCTGAACTTGGTTATGTGTTTCAATCGCCGCAACTATTCCCCTGGCTTAGTGCATTAGAAAATGTGCGCTTTGGTCTACGCATGCAAAAACAGCTAGGTGTTAAAGAGCAACTGGATAAAGCCAGGCACTATCTTTCGCTGGTGGGACTGGATAATGCCGCAGACAAACTGCCTTATCAGTTGTCTGGAGGGATGCAGCAGCGGGTGTCGCTCGCGCGTGCGCTGGCGCTTGAGCCGGCATTGCTATTGATGGATGAACCCTTTGCGGCGCTGGATGCAATCACCCGCAACAATCTCAATGAAGAGACGCTACGACTGTGGTCTGAACTCGGCCAAACAGTGCTGTTTATCACGCACGATATTGATGAAGCCATTTTTATGTCTGATCGGGTGGTTGTGCTGGGCATTGCGCCGCAAGGCATCCACAGCGAATTGGCTATCGATCTTACCCGTCCGCGAGCGAATATTGATACCCGCAAACTGACGGCGTTTCTGGATTACCGCACTCGCTTAATGAGCACCATATCTGACGTCATTCATACAGATGTCACTGCTTCAAACATTCATTCATGATCAGGAAATAAAAATGATTAAAAAATCTATCACTGCCATTTTTTCTGTCGCCCTCATTTGCCTGGCGACTAGCGTATTTGCCGAAGAAAAGCCGCTGAGGATTGGCTGGGTGTATGCCATGGCCAATGCACCGGCGGTGATTGCCGATAAAAAGGGATTCTATGCAGCGGAGGGCCTGAATGTAGATCTCAAATCTTTCAACGATGGCCCATTGTTGCAACAGGCTGTCGCAGCAGGTGATCTGGATGTCGCTTATGTCGGTTCGCCACCGGTGTATCACTGGTTCTCTCGAGGCCTGGAGAGCAAGATTCTGGCGCAAGTCAATTATGGCCAGGCAGCAGTGATCGCCAATCAGAAAAGCCCGGTGACTACGGTCAGTGATTTACGCGGAAAAAAACTGGCCGGGGTAGCGAAAGGCAGTGGTATGGATGTGTTGCTGCGTGGTTATGTGCTGAAAGAAAAAGCCAAACTGGACCCTGACCAGGACCTGTCGATTATCAATATGCCGGCAGGCAATATGAATGCGGCGCTTGAGCACAATGAGGTGGATGCGGCATTCTCATGGGAGCCGTTTGTCAGCCAATCGTTGTTGCGTGGTTCAAGCAAGCTGGTGCTGGATGTGAATAAAGAGTTGCCGCAATACCCCTGGTACGTGGTGATTGCATTGCCGAAAACGCTCAAGAGCCGTCCGGAAGAAGTGACCAAGTTGCTGCGCGCGCATCTGAAGGCGATTGCATTCCTGCAATCAAATCCTGATGAATCGAACCAGATTATTGCGGAGGCATTCAAGCTGGAAACTACGCAAGGTGCCAACGGCAAAACCATCAAGCCGGAGGAGATCGTGCAGGAAGCACGCAAGCGCATGGACTGGTCTGCACGACTCGATACCAAAGACCTGCAATTCATCCAGCGCCTGATGGATTACTCACTGTCATTAGGCTTTATCAATAAACCGCTGAAAGTCGAGCAGGTGGTAGATACCTCTTTCTTGCAAAGAGCCGAGCAGTCTTTAAGTAAATAACAATGAGATTTTCTGCAAAATTCCATTGGGGCTGGTTATCGCTCCCTTTCCTGCTCATCGTCTGGAGCGCGATTGCCAGCCAGTATCCTGCTTATATATTGCCACAGCCGTGGGATGTCGCGCAGGAGGCTGTGCGATGGCTTAAAGACGGCAGCTTGTGGGTGCATTTGCGAGCCAGCCTGCTTGAGGAAATTGGCGGCTTTGCCCTGGCAACGGTAATCGCGATATTGCTCGGCTCCCTGGCGGGCTTATCCAACAATTTTCGCGACTTCATCTCGCCATTGAACAGCCTGTTTATGGCTATTCCGCCGGTGGCGTGGGCACCACTGACCATGATCATTTTTGGATTAGGGTATTGGTCGATAGTGATGGTGATCTTTATTGCGGCCGTGTTTCCGATGGCAATTACGATCCAGGAAGGCATACAAAGCATACGCGGTGGTGAAGTGCGTGCTGCGCGTACCCTGGGCGCTGATACCTGGCAAATTATTCTGCATGTATATATCCCCGCTTCATTGCCTTTCGTCACGGCTGCATTACGCATCGGCTTTAGCCAGGCGTGGCGGGCATTAGTGGCCGCTGAAATGATAGGTGCTTCCAAAGGCATAGGCTGGATGGTTTCTATGGGTGGCCAGATTGGCAATAGCAACCAGGTGCTGTTAGGGATCGCGACCATAGGCCTGATTGCCTGGCTGATGGAAAACCTAGCATTCAAACGTTTAGAAAAACACTACCAAACCTGGCGTGTTCAGTAAGAGTAAACCATGAAAAATTTCGATCCAAAAAATGAAGCTGGTCAATATATTGCGCCTCAAGGGCTATATGAGCGCAATAAGGCCAGGCCCTTTCTTGGCAGCCTCACCGCTAACCGGCAAGAGTTGGTAGCAGGCGAGTGGGCAGAGTTAGTACTGACTTACGAAGTCGGCGGCTCCGGTCTGGCCGATGGTGCCTGGTTAAAGTTGGCATTTAAATTTTATTCTGACTGGGCATTGTTCCAGACCAGTGATCCAGCCGCTGCAAACTACATCTCTGCTGAATATCAGGCGGGTGAATTGGTGCCTGGGCAAAGTCCTGCTACCGTACAAAGCCTCAAGGTCAGGTTTGACCAGAAGGGGCATGAGCGTCCTTTCCAGAAAACCGTGATTGTCGATGTCGTGGATGGCTATCTGAATCCGGGCGACCGTATCATCATTCGCCTGGGTGACCGCCGTCATGGTGGTCCTGGGACACGGGTACAAAGTTTCGTTGAAAAAGACTTCCAGTTCAGGCTGTTTATCGACCCGCTAGGCAGTTCAAAATTTGCTGAAGTACCTGGCGATGTGTTATTGAATATTATTCCCGGCGAACCTTCAGCGCTGCAGATCATTACGCCACGGTTGGTGAATTGCGAGGAGTCTTTCGATATGATTGTGCGGGCAGACGATGCCTGGGGCAATACCTGCCGCAATCTTCCTTTAGCTGGTAGTTTGTTGTTGTCTGGCGCTAACGGTGAGCACCATGATTTTCCGTTTACCCTGGCGGAACAAGGCTGGGCCATTGTGCGTTTGGGTGGCATGAGGTTAGGTCATCCAGGCGAATGGAAAATACAGGCCAAGGTTGAAGATGCCCGGGTCACCAACGCGCAAGCCTATGTGAATGTTTCAACAGAAGTGAATGCGTTGCGGCCGCTTTACGCCGACCTGCATGTGCATTCGGATGATACCGTAGGCACGAATGATACCTTGTACAACCTCAGTTATGGCCGTGACGTAGCCGGTCTGGATATCCTGGGTTATACCGCCAATGATTTTAATATTACCGAGCAACGCTGGGACAAGGCGGTTGCCCTGATTCACAGCCTGAATGAGCCAGGCCGGTTTGTTTGCTACCCTGGCACTGAATGGTGCGGTAATTCCTGCGCTGGTGGCGACCGCAATATTGTCTTTTTGCGTGACAGCAAACCGCTGTTTCCTTTCGACGAGCACGGCCGATTGGTACGCTCGTTCGAATGGAATGAGTTTACGCATGGCACGCTGACGCCGGGCGCGTGGCCGGTCGACGATTTGTATGCCGCCTATGCGCATGATCCGGAAGGGCATTTGATGATGCCGCATGTAGGAGGTCGCCGTTGCAACCTGGACTGGCATCACCCCGAACTGGAAAGACTGATAGAAGTCAGCTCGGCTTGGGGCCAGTTTCACTGGGTCTACGCCGAAGCCTTGCAACGCGGTTACCGCGTAGGTGCTGCTGCCAATAGTGATGAGCATCAGGGGCGTTGCGGCGGTGGCGTACCGGCCACTGCAGTATTTGGTTCCCGTGGCGGCTTAACAGGTGTGTTAGCCACGCAGTTTGATCGCGAAGGGGTAGCCAAGGCACTTCGTGCCCGCCATACCTTTGCCACGACCGGCGAGCGCAGTTTTGCCAGCTTGCGGCAAGGAGAACACCTGATGGGTGACGCATATGTGCCTGAGCTATCCGTTCCGCTGGAATACCAGGTGCTGGGAGATCAGGGTTGGGAAGAAGTTAGTCTATACGCTGGTGACCAGCGCATCTGGGCACGCAACCTACATGAGGAGTTGGGATTGGCCAGCAACCGCATCCGCATAAGACTGGGTGGGGCAAGAATCAAGGATCGTTACCGCGGTGCCTACTGGACGGGAGAGGTTCAGGTAACTGGCGCAACGATTACCGATTTCAGTGCGTTTGGCCTTGATCATCCCGAACAGGTTTGCTGGCGTAATGATGCTTACACTATTGGTTTCCGTACCGATACCAATGGCGACAGTGACAGCATAGAGATTGAGCTTTCCAACCTGGCTGGCTGCAAAATTATGTTGAAATCGCGTATTGATAGCTACATTAAAGTAGGTGATCCATTAGAGCCACAACCTTATGTGCATGCGCCGGAAGTGAAGCTCGAACTGGATGGCGACAGCTTGTTGGCAACACAGCAACTCGAAAAACAATTACCGGGCGCCGAATTGAAAGTGGCTATAGAACGTATTACTGATAAAGAGTTACCACGCGATGTTTCCGGGCAGATTGACTTACCGGCGCTAGAACTCGAATCCGGCAGGGAGCATGCTTTATTCATCACCGCCAGACAGCGTGATCAATCCAGGGTATGGACTTCGGCACTGTTTTTAAGCTTGTAGTGCAGGTCGGGAAAAACTCCTATAGGCATGCAAAATGTTTCCCTGCATTATGGTGCCCAGGGTTTGCTTTACTACTAGGACCGTTAGGATAAGTCGCTTATTTTAACGGAGTGAAACAATCCCTGCCCACATTCGACAATTTGCATATTGATCCAGTGTTAAAAAAAGGCATCTCCTCCGGGGTGCCTTTTTGCTTTTATAGCTTATCTGTTTGTTGCTGCTTAGCGCCTTCTAAGTCGAGCAGGCTGTTTGAATTCCCGCTACATCACCAGCGGTTTTGCCTGGCGATACTGCACATCACTCAATGTAATATCCATGCCGCCCAGGCTAATACCCAATAAACTCAATAGCGGGTCCAGCAACACCCTGCCGATTTCTGCCAGCAGCGGACTAACAATCGAAGAAATCACATTATTGATCAGCCCGAGGTTTAACACGCTCAACACGGTAATCGTCAATGCATTTGATCGGCCCAGGGCATTTTGTAGGCTGCTGCCCAAGGGGCTGGCCATACTTTGCATTAAGGGCAGGTGACTTTTGGTTGGATGCGCTACAGTGAATACCACTGTTTGCGCATTAGGCGGTTGTAGCGGGATGTTCAAACCGATGTCAGCAAGAGCAAGAAGACCTGATAATGTTGAAATCCTTGCTGGTCCGGTGCCAGCGCTGTTCCTCAGTGTCAGCGCTGCAATGCCTGGTGTGGCTTCAATCTCTACTTCTGTATCACCCTCATTGTGCCTGATACTGCGCAGGCTGGCAGAGCCTTGGGCCACCTCCATACCCAGTGCGAGGTCTATGCGTGCCAGCAACGGAATATTGACCAGCACTGCGACCCGCGTCCGGATCTGCGCCGTACGTGCTGAAGTACATATGCCGCCACCTTCTGCCGCAGGGCCGATGGCCAGTTTAGGTGCTTCGGTAACCGTTACCTGGGCATTGATGCTGGTAATAGAGGGTATGTTGATACCAAGGGGCAGGGTGATGGCATTGACGCCATTGGCAACCATGGCCGCGGTGGTAATGACTGACAAGGCATTCAATGCAACGGTGGCCGCAGCATTGGCGTCGGGCGTTGTGACGTCCAGCACGTCACCCAGTTTAAGCGTAGCGGGTTTAATGGTCATATTGGCAATGTTCTGCATCGCCGAAATTGCCTGTATATCTGCAAGGCTGTTGCGGGCAGCGGCGCTGGCAACCAGGTCGAGTAAATCACCAATTTGCATATTGGTATTCAGCAAGCCCTCCACCGTGCCGCTTTGCCCGGAAACGGCGAGGATATCTTGCAAAGTCACGGTGGTGGCTGCAATACCGCGATAGGTAAGTGCATCCAGCGACAGGGGGGCGCCCAGCATGCCACCTAACAGGCCATTCAGTAATACCGATTGCTGGCTGCTGAGATTGGTGGTGAAACTGCCAACGCCAAAGGTTGCCAGGGATGGATCAGAGGCCGAGACTGCCTCAGCATGTAACGAAACCGTGCCACCAAACAGACCACCGGCTACCATGCTGCTAGGAACTACTTTAGTGGCCTTGACATACACCGCACCACGGCTGCCGTCGGCACTAAACTGGCGTATGCCTTGCACTGTATTCAGCTTGCCAAGCAGCACCTGGTTTGGGGTTGCAGATAACTGGCCATCAAAGCCGTTATTTAACGCGGCTTGTTGTGCCATTTGAGCGACACTTTGCTGGCTGGCATCACAGCCTAGATGGCGCGCTGCATGGATGGCGGCCATATCCGCCACGGATTGCAATTTTTTCTGTTGCATCCACAGGCGGCCACTGTCGACCACCAACGCAGTCAGTAATAATGCCATCAGCAATAACAGTCCGCCGACGAGGCCGATGGCCCCGCGCTGGTAGCGATATTTAGCGAGCGGTCTGCATCTCATGCTCGAAGAATTCCGGTATCGGCTTTTCAAAGCTTTTGAGGTAGCGGCTATGTACTTTATTCATCACCTCGCCGGAATATGGCTGCGCCTGGGCTGAGGCAGATTTTCCCGAACGTTGCAGTTCCAGCCATTGCTGGGTCGGTGACAGCTGTCGAGGGGCAGGTTTGATTTCTGCTGGCTGGCTTAAGGATGGTTCTGCGGAAGATGAAGGATAGGCGGCTGTCGCATGCGTGGGCAGGCTTTGCACCTCTTCTGCCAGGGAGACGTTAATACTTAAACATCCACCCAGCATAAACATAAATATGCGCTTCATGATGATCTCCTTCTTGTTCATTGTGCAGTGACCGGGCCGGCTCTGTTGCCCGCTTGCGCCAATTTCTTCAGTTGCTGCAATTCATCGGCCACAATCCCAAACTGTTTGGCAAACGCTTCTGCACGTGCGGTATCGCCCTGTTGGTAAAGCAATAAAATAAGGTTATGGGCCGCCTGCCGGTAATCGGGTGCCAGCTCTACCGCAGTGAGGAATTCGTGCAAAGCGGCGTCATGCTGGCCCGATTGCATCAACACATAACCGTAGTCATTGCGGATGGTATGTTCGGTAGGCAGTGTGCCACTTGCTGCTTTAAGGTAACGCAAAGCCTCCGGTAAATTGCCGGCATTGCTGGCGATCAGCCCCAGGCCGCGATAGGCGTGGCCGGAGACACAGCTGTTGGTCAATTGTTCGTAAATTACCTGTGCCTGTAGCGCCCGCCCGGTCTGGCGTAAGCCGTGCGCACGCAATAATTCTGCGCGTTCGCTCTTGGTCTTGAGCGCATCGAGGTGGGCGATGGCGGCGTGTGGTTTCCCATCTGCCAGCATTTGCTGAATCAGCGCCAGCCTGGTGGATTCTTCGGGGATAAGCTCTGTGCAAACCTTGTCTGCAATGAGCTTAATAGGTGCTTTGCCATCGGCTGCCATCGCATTTAATGAGGTGTGCAGCCACAGGCCGGCGAGCATGATTAAACATGTGATCGATCTCATAGACCATTGACTCCATTCAAGGCTTTGGAGAGCCCCATAAATCCTGGCCCGGCCAGGAAAATCATCAATGCCGGAAACAGGAATAAAACCATCACTACCGTCATCTTGGCGGAAAGTTTGCTGACATATTCGCGTAAATCGGATACCTGGCGCTGCTCAACCAAGGTGGTATATTCCGCCAGCGAATCACGGATATTGCCGCCGTAGCGCGTCACCTGTTTCAGCATGGCGATGGTGTCGGTCAATTCCATGACCTCTAATGGCGTGGCCATGTCCATCAGGGCATCCGAGCGGTCCTGGCCGGACTGTATGCGTTTAATCACCAGTTTCAACTCGTTCGCCAGGTTAGGAATCAGGTCTTGGCCTTGTTGCTCAATGACTAACAAAATGTGTTCTATCGACAGGCCTGCTTCGAAGAGCATGCGTAGTAAATGCAAAAATGGAATGATTTCTTTACGGAGGGCATCACGCCGATTTTGTGCCTTCCAGCGCAACAGGCGGCGAATCAGCACAAAGCTCGCAGCAAAGACGAACAGCAAATGGAACAACACATTGATCCAGGTATCCTGATTCAAAACTGCATAAGCGGCCGCCATCAAACCCAGGGCCAGCGGTAGCAACCAGGCGGCCAGCAGGAAATTCAGCTGCGCCTTGGCACCTCGCCAGCCTGCCTGCACCAGCAGGCGTTGCATTTCTTCCATTTCGCTGCTTGAAACCTTGTCCAGAACTTCATGTACGACCTCCTCCAGGTCAAGTGGCCCAAACCGGGTTGAGATGTGGATACCTTCCTGCTGTAAAGCTTCGCGGAAACGTCGCTGAATGTATCGCGGATGGCTATCTTTAAGGGCGCCATACAGCATCAGGCCTGCTGAGACCAGCAAGAAAACCAGAGAAATCGGCCATAAAATGCTCATCTTTACACGCTCCGCAGCATGCGCCAGAGGATAAATGCGCCCGTGCCTTGCAGCAGCAGTGCAGTCATCAGCAAAGTTTTGCCAGTAGGATCATCCAGCAGCATATTCAGGTAGGTAGGATTCATCACCATGATGTAGACGGCGATTGCGAGAGGCGTAGTCCCCAGCACCCAGGCGGACATCCTGGTTTCGCCGGTCATGGCTGCCAGTTCCCGATGTGCCAATTCCTGCTGGCGCACCATTTTCACCACACTATCCAGCATGTCGCGCGGGCTGCCACCATACTGATTGCTGATGCGCATGGACAACGCAATCAGGTTGAGCTCACGCAGGTTGTGGAGCTTGGCTGCCTCGGTCAGGTTTTCCACCATGTCGGCGCCGAGGTCGGCGGCACGTGTGACCCGGTCTACTACATAACGCAAAGGGGGCGCCGATTCATTTGCGGCAAAGCGGATAGCACTTTCCAGGCTGCGCCCGGTGCTCAGGCTGCGTAACAGCTGGTCGATAAACAGTGGAATCTGGGCAATGGTCTGTGCCTGACGTCGGCGCAACCGGCTATACGGCAGTAAAAACCCAAAGATAAACAGGGTGGCACCGGTCATCAGGGTTGCACCGATCAACCCATAAATGAGCCAGCCAACCATGCCGATCAACAGTAGTCCAGCCGGTATCAGGAATGCATGTTTCTTTTGCAAGTCAAACCCAATGTAGATAGAAGCGCGTGTTTTGAACTGTAGCCAGGGCGTCTGCTGTGCCCCGGGTACAGCACCGGCAACGGTGATGCCATTCGGCAACACTTCGCGAAAATGGCTGAACATCAGCTCACGGATACGCGCCTGCTTGCTGTACCTGAACATCCAGAAAGCAAGCAGCAACATGCCGGCAGAGGCCAGAATAATACACACGACTAACGTAGTCATGCCTGCCTCCGGAATGGCAGATTCTGTAATTTCCTGGTGCAGGGCCTGACGCCAGGGTGATCAAAATAGCCGGTGGATGCGTCGTAAGCGTACAGCTCATTCAGCACAAAGTGACCATCGCGCACACCGGCAATCTCGGTAATTGAAGTAACCTTGCGCTGCCCATTCGGCATGCGTGCAATCTGCACCACCAGTTCAATGCCGGCGGTTATCATCTTGCGTAAGGTACTTTCCGTGCCTTGGAATTTTGCCAGACCAGCCAGCATTTCGAAGCGCAACATGGCGTCTTCCGGGCTGTTGGCATGCACCGTACTCATACAACCATCATGGCCGGTATTCATGGCTTGCAGTACATCCATCACTTCTTCGCCGCGGACCTCGCCCAGCACTATACGGTCCGGCCGCATACGCAATGAGTTTTTTACCAGCTCGCGTGCGGTAATTTCGCCGTTGCCATCAATGTTGGAGGGCCGAGTTTCCAGCCTGACCACATGCTCGTGTTCCAGTTGCAGCTCGGCTGCATCCTCAACGGTGACGATCCGCTCATTGGGAGGGATAAACCGGCTAAGCACATTCAGTAAAGTGGTTTTGCCGGCACCTGTACCACCGCTCACGATCAGGTTGCAGCGTCGTTCAACCGCGGCAGTCAGGAAAGCCAGCATTTCTTCATCCAGCGTGCCATATTGCAGCAAGTCTCCGGAAAGTAGTGGTTGCTTGCGGAATTTACGAATCGACAGGCACGGGCCATCCAGCGCCAGTGGTGGAATGATGGCATTGACCCGGCTGCCATCCGGCAGCCGTGCATCAACCATCGGGCTGGCTTCGTCAATACGGCGCCCCAAATGGGCAAGAATACGGCGAATCACGCGTAATACATGTTCATCATCAATGAAGCGCAAGGTGGTGGTTTCCAGCCTTCCATCTCGCTCGATAAAGATTTTTGTCGGGCCATTGACCAGAATATCGTTGATGCGGTCATCCTTGATCAAGCTTTCCAATGGGCCATAACCGGCCAGTTCGTCGACCACTTCTTCTACCAGGTTATCCAGGTCGTAACCGCTGATAGGCAGATGCCGGTCAGCCACATAGGCAATCACTTTTTCACGCACATAATCGGCAACCTCGTCACGTGCCAGCTCCAGCAATCCCAAGTGGTCGCGTTCAATTTCTGCAATGAGGTGCTGATGCAGCTGAAACTTGAGCTCCTGGTAGTCTTGCGCCTGTTTCAGGCCATAATCAAATCCGCGTAACTGGAAGTTCATCTTCATGCCTTTAAGATTTATCGTCGGTAGATGTGATGGCAGAAATCAGCTTATGCAGCAGGCCGTTCTTTTTTTCAGTTTGCGTGGCGGGGCCATCCAACAATTTGTCAGCCAGTTTGCGCACACTGACGCTGTAGGGGTCATTGGGAGACAACTCAAACATGCTTTCGCCAGAATTCATGGTGGCAAGGCGTGCCATGCCAGAAGATGACAAGCTGGAAAGCAAAGGCAGGCCAAATGATTGGGCAATGCTATCTGCGTCCGGCGGCATTTTGGACAGGTAGCGATCTACTACCACACCGGTACTGGCCAGAGAGACCTTTTCCTCACGCAAATGCTTGATCAACTGCATGTTCTGCCGGCAGCTGGGCACACTTTGCTCTACCAGCAAAACAATCTGGTCGACATTGCCCAGCAGCAATAGCAGGAAATCTGAATCGACCATGCCACCCAGGTTAAGCACGATGCGTGAGAAATGGCGACGCAGGCTGCGTAGCAGCACGCATACATCAGCGGCAGTAAACTGGGCGCCTGTCCAGGAGTCTTCCGGCATTGAAAGCACGGTGAGTCCGCTTTTATGGCGGCCAAAACCGGTTTGGATCAGGGTGGAATCGATACGCCGCAAGCTGCGGATCGCATCGATAAAACTATACGAAGAAGTCAGTCCAAGGTAGAGCATGGCATCGCCATGGGGCACCCCCAGATCCAGCAGCAGAGTAGGCTCGGTCTCCTGAATCGCCAGCGCAAGATGTAGCGCCAGCATGGGCGAATCGCTGCCTGGGCGGGCGCTGACCACCGCAGTGATTTTGCCATGCTGGTCACTTTGTGAGGTTTGCAATCCGTTATCACGGGGATTCAGGCGTTTGACTTCGGCGATGACTTCGCTTGCACGACTGCCAATCTTGATAAAACGGGCACCAAGGCGGATGACGGTGAGCAACAGGTTCTGGTCAAAAGAATCTGCCACTACGATCACCGGCAAGTAAGGTTTGGCAGCAATAATACCTTCAATCAGTAAAGCTTCTTTTCGATACTCAGCCGGATTCAGCTGCACAAAAATAATGGAGGCACCGATGGCATCCGAGAGTTGTACCACCCGGTCAATCGAAGGCGAATCGGCAGGAATCATTTCACCTTCATCCCGCAGCGATTGGCCCAGCCATTGCAGGCAGTCCTGGCTTTGGGTAATGGCAATAAAGCAGTTACGTTCGCTCATGGTTTACCTCGAAAAGCCGGTGGCAGGGATCCCAGTATCCGGCTTGGGGCCTTTCTGGAAGAACAGGTCGCTGTAGCTGGGGTTGTAGTCACGCAGGTTGCCGCCTGGCATGACTGGTAACGCGGCATCCCTGGCAATGGGTCGCACCAGGTGCGGGGTGACTATCATCAGTAATTCTTTGTCTTCACGGTCAAAACGGGTAGAGCGGAAAAACGCGCCGATAATCGGCAGGTTACCTAGTCCCGGAACCTTGTCCACATCTTGCAATGTGTTACGGCTGACCAGGCCGCTGATGACAAAACTTTCGCCATCGCCGAGCGAGACGCTGGTATCTGTCCTCCTCACGCGCAAGCCAGGCACGGCAACCCCGCCGCTTTGTACGGCATTGGTAAAGTCGATCTCACTGACTTCCGGGGATACCTTGAGAAAAATCCTGTTTGAATCTAAAACTGTAGGTGTCAGCATAAGACGCACGCCATATTCTTTGTAACGAATCGTCACTGCGCCCAAGCCGCCTGCACCTGACTGTATAGGAATGGGAAATTCACCACCGGCAAGAAAACTGGCACTTTGCCCAGAAGAAGCAGTAAGGCTTGGTTCTGCCAGTGTGTATGCAAAGCCATTCGCTTCGAGAATACTCAGTGTACCGAGCAGGCCTCGACTTGCATTCCCAGCCACAAAGTTAAAGGCATTCGGGACAGGTAAAAATCCTGAGGCGCTATCCAGTGTGAAAGGCTCGCCAGAACTACCATTAAAAGTGACCGGAGGCCCTCTACGCACACCACTAAGATTGCCCGGGGTCCCCATGGAAAGCGTGGTGTTGCCACTATTCTTCCCCAGGAAAAACCCAGCCCGCATCATATTTTGTTTGCTCACTTCAACCACTTTGATATCAATCTGCACTTGATTATCGAAGCTGCTCAAAGTCGCATCCATCGGGGTTGTGATGCTTTTATCAACGGCCTGGCGGGCGAAGGTATGGTCTTCCAGGGAATCGGCTTCACCGGCCATCGCCACCTGGTTGCCTGCTGGCAACAATCTGATATTTTTAGAAAGTTTTAAACGTTGCTGTTCAAGCTCGATACTGACCTGCACCGCCACCTTGATCCGTTTTGCCGGCGTGGCTGCTTTTTCATTTTCCCATATGGCAATGTCAGTGGCGCCCGCTTGTTTGCCGATGATCAGTAGATTGCGTGAGGAAAGCATACTGATGCTGACGACATCAGGGTTGCCTACTGCCACGCGTTTGACCTGTCTGGCATGCACGTACACCTGCTGGTCGCCTACTGCCAGACTCAGGCCACTGGTTTCCTCAGCTTGTGCGGTCAGGGCAAAGCTGCACAAGCTACAAACAAGCGCTAGCCAGATATATTTTATATTCGACATGGTTAACCCCCGGCTTTCTGGTTATTATCTGGCCACATGGATGACCTCTGTTTTTTCGCCGAGATGCACAATCACCTGTTCGCGTTTAGAAGTAGCAGTGACTGGCCTCTTGCTTGACTCTGCTTGAGTGGTTTCGATAGTCGTTGGAGAAAGTCCTGGTGCTTTTACACCAAGTGATTGAGAAACTTCGCTCAACCTGACAAGCTGATTACTTGCCATAGCAGGTCCGTGGGTCGCTGAAGCCTCTCCACGCAAAGCCAGGCGTAAAGAACCTGTGTTTTCTCCCAGCATCAGTTTTGCCATATCCTCTGCGTTTACTGCAAGAATGGCAGAACGACTGTCCTTGCTGTTCTTGATGTCGGAATTGTTATCGGCGCCCAATTTGGCCGATGTTGAAGGCGTCAATGCCTCCGGCTGGCTGGATAGACTTTCGCTGGTGAGGCTGCCGTAAGCCAGCACTTTTACATCGGTGAGTATTACCTGTGCAGAACTGACTTCACCGGTTTCACGCTCGGAACGCAAATAAAGCAATACATCGACATGGTCACCTGGCTTGATAAAGCCGCCCACACCAACCACTTCATTTACTTTAATGGCGACCGCACGCTCATGCGGAGCTAGCGCTTGCCCCAGCACACTGCTGGTGGGAAAGTGCGAAGCAGTAAACGCCGCGCCTTGCATGATGGAGGTCGTGGTTGCCTTGCCAATCAACGTTTGCGGGTCGCTGAACACATGCTTGTCTAAAACAGATGTGGTAGCTGTATCCAGGTCTTCAATCACCAACACATGGCCTGCCGGCAACGTGTTTCGCGCAATGACTTGTGTATAAGTCGGTACCACCACTTTAATAGTGTCGGCTGGTTTTTTCTGGCTCAGCTTATAGCCTATATAGGCGGTGACAATGGCAGCAATCACCATCAATGTCGCCAATACACGCAAAAATGTACTGTTCATGCTGCCTTCCTTTTCTTAGTATTTTTCTAAAGTTCGATCACTGCCTTACCTGCCAGATCAGCAGGTACTTTCGGAATCTGTCCTATGATGGGTAAGGTCAGCAACGGGATCAGTGGGTCTGCGGCATAACCGCTATACACCACACTGACTGTCAGCTGGTTGCCATTCATGCTCAGTTGCACATTACTATTGCCGGCACCCAGTACCTTACTTTTCGGTTTTGTGGGTAACCAGTTCAACGAATTGCCAACCACGCTGCGTACTTTTGGGTCTATACCGTTGCTTAAATAAGCCACGTTACTGACGAACGCCAGGCGGTCGACCGCAATGGCCGCGCGTGCGCCTTCTTCAGCCGCATGTACAAATGCTGATTGCATCAGCATTACCATGGCGTAATTGACCATTGCATAAAACAGCGCAAAAAAAAGCATGAATAGCATCATGAACTCGATAGCTACTGCACCTTTTTGAGGTCTGTTTAAATAACCATTTTTTTTCATAGTTACTATCAATTGGTTATCCCTATAGCACACAGCAAACCCACTCCTAAAGCAGCGCCAAATGGCAGCCACCTATTGCCTGTGAAGGGTCGGGAACGCAGCCAGGCAATCAACAGGTAAGCCATCCCCAACAGAGCTGCAAGCAAGGCTGCTATCACAAAGGAAAACAAGGTTAAGTCGCTGCCAGCAACCAAGGCAATTGCCAGCAATAACTTGGCATCCGCAGCACCCAGCAGGCGCGCAGCATATGCCGGTAGTGTTAACAACAGGCTGATGGCGGCGCCAATCGCAGTGGATTGCAGGGTGGCATTGAGCATGGAATGGCCGGTCAACAGCAACCAGCAAAACGCAATCCCACACATGCCCAGAGTCAGCATGTTGGGGATGCGTCTTGCGTGCAGATCTGACATGGCAACAACCAGGCACCAGGCAACTACAATCATTTCAGCAACAGTCATGCTATGCATTCTGTGATTGATCGCCAGTTGGAACTGGCGAGTGCATGGGATGCGTTACTTAAGTCAGCGCAGTCTGGATGCTGGTAAAAATGGTAGTGATAGCCGTATTGATAGGCTGTACGAATGTGACAAGTGCAATAGCAACCATGGCTGCAAGTAATGCATACTCAATGGCACTGGCACCTTCTTCGTCAGAGATGAAATTTACAAACACTGTTTTGATCAAATTGAACATATTAATTCCCCGGAATATTGATAAGCTAGGTACTTCTACCCACGTTACACACATTTAAAAATCAGCACTCTTAAAGGTACTTCAATCTTTTAGCGAAAGCTTGAGGTTAAAAGCCTTTCCATCTTTTAAGCCAAACATATTGCTCTAAATGTAATTAGCAACTTATGTGCCATCCTTGTTAATATTCGTGAAACAGGTAATAACTATTTGATTTAAATATGGTTTGAGTAAATATTATTGCACATACATAACAACAATAACTATCTCAGCTTCACATATTTTGTCTAAATCATGACAAATAATGACAATAGATGCGATTTTGGAGAGTTAGGGGAGGGGGTATGGGTTATGAGACGTTCAAATTGTCCAATATCTGCCATTCCGCCCGGTTACGTCCGTTTTCCTTTGCGCGATAAAGGCATTTATCGGCTTCTACAATCAGCTTTTGCATGTCATCGTGAGGGCTGGGTAGAATTGTGGTAATGCCCATTGAAATGGTGACGGTTTCATGTGTAGATTGTTCGTGCCTGATATTCAACTTGCGCACGGCATTCAGCATGTTTTGACTAATGTTCTGTGCTTCATTTAACGAGGTATGGAATAGCACTACAGCAAATTCTTCGCCACCATAGCGGGTCACGGAATCGCCAGCGCGGCGCGCGCAACCATCTAATGCCAGTGCCACTTGGCGCAGGCATTCATCCCCAGCCTGGTGACCGTAGCTATCATTGAATTTTTTGAAAAAATCAACATCCACCATCATGAGTGATAGCGGTACTTTGGAGCGGCAAGCCTGCGCCCAATAGTTAGCAAAATTGACATCAAAACTACGCCGGTTGCCAATGCCGGTCAGTTTGTCTTCCCACGAAGCCTGTTCCGATAGTACTTGTTTCAGCAGCACATCAATCAATATCTTGCGCACCTCGCTGGCCGATGCCCACATCGTTGCACCAACCGCAATTAGCATGACCATTGCCATATGGAGGGTTTCAAAATCCAGAAACGGGGTTGCCAATAACAGCGGTACATACACCCCGGCAGCAAAGGCAAAGAATATGGGCAGGAAAACCACCAGGCGTGGCAGCGCCATGATGACGCCAATCAGCATAATGATCAGGATAGCCGCTTTGCTAGGCCTGCTTACGAACGGCAATGAGAATGAAAGCGCGCCCCAGCCCAAACCGGCAATGGCTGCTGCCGTTACATGGCGGTTTATGCGTGCCAGTTCAATGCTGACGTTTGCCGAGAGAAAATCCAGGCGACCCAGCCACCAATGCCAGGCATGCGCTACCAGCAACCAGGCATACCATGTGCCAGCATAAATAATACCTATGTCCCAGGCCAGCATACCTGCCGCAACCAACCCGCTGAATAATACGATTAATTTGCTACTGTTTTTATTTCGGTAAACATGACGTAACTCTTCACAAGCAAGGTCATGTGGATCGAACTCGAGAGTCTTGATGGCGGTTTCTCTAGTTTTTTTAATCAAAATCCGATCCTGTTCTTATTGGTTTTTGAGGGAGAGCAAGTCTGCAGGAAAGTTAAATACTCTTAATTTTTCTGTCATTGTTAAAAGTATGAGTACAAATATTATTCTTAAATATACTTTTGTGCATTCATATTTTTAGCTCGTCTATCAGCATCTATATAATTAATTTTAAAACATGTTTTGGAAACTGATTTCGACATATGTTAGACACAAAGTTAAAATCGGTATCAAGAACCATCATCAGCAATTTGTCGGTAAATTGACGCCTCAAAGCCGTTTGGTAATGATGCTATGTTCGAATAGAATGAAGCTGTAGGCTGGATCATAGATAAAAATACTTAGCCAATAATAAGGTTGGATTGATTTTAGGGTTGGATAGCATGGCCGGTACTTAATGGCCTTATTTAGGAGGTAATCAATGGCATCAATATATTCACCAGAGCACCGCGCACTGCAGGAAGAGTTTGAAACTACCAAGCTTGCAGAACTATTAGACAACGGCTGGATTCATGAAGCGATTTCTGATGAAGAGAAAGCGTTTATCACTAGCCGTGACATGTTTTTTCTTTCTACCGTTGACCGGGATGGCATGCCCACAGTGTCATACAAGGGCGGCGGCGTGGGGTTTGTAAAAGTGCTGGATGAAAGCACGCTGGTTTTCCCAGGTTTTGATGGTAATGGCATGTTTTACTCGGTTGGCAATATCGATGGCCAAGGTAAAGTTGGCTTGCTGTTTATCGACTTTGAAACACCACACAGAATCAGGGTGCAAGGCACTGCCAAACTGGTACGTGAGCATGCACTGATGGCGGAATATACCGAAGCGAAGTACCTGATCTTTGTGACTGTGACCAAGATATGGGTAAATTGCCCGCGGTATATCCACAAATATAAAAAGATTGATCAATCCAAATATGTGCCGGAGCCATGTAAAGTGACGCCAATTCCAACCTGGAAAAGACTCGATATGGTGCAGGACGCCATTACACCCGAAGAAAAAGCGATTGCAGAATCAGAAGGTTTGGTGAATCTGGAGGAGTATGTAGATAAGGTAAAACGTGGCGAAGGCTAGTAAACCCCCGTTTGCATAGGTGTTAAATGTGTGCCCTTGGTTTAGTAACCAAGGGCACACTGCTTTAGTAGCTAGCAAGTATTCATCAGAGGCATTTTTACTGAAAATTATAGGTAAAAAATACCTAAATAAATTTTCTTACACTACAATCAGAAATGGGCTTATAACTTTTTTATCTAAATTGTCTTAACTTAACGATGGGATGTTATTTATTGAACAATTGACTGAAATTTAACTTTGGAAAATGCAAAGGAGATAATGATGGCTTTGAACATAGAGTTTAAAAGCAAGGAAGTGAGAATATGGGACAAAAATCTGCTGGACCCGGATCGCTCTGAACTGGCTGATGACTCAGAAGAGTCTGAAATCCCCGAGCCGGATACTTCGAGTCCTACCCCCATTGACACTGAAATTACCGAACGCGTGGAGAGAGACTTGTACGAAGATTTTTATCCGGATGATAATCCAGATGCTCCAGATCCAGGACTCTATCGAATTATCCCTCAAGTTAAGAGAAAGGATATTAGTAAACGTGCCAGTATCTAGAGTTAAGACAATCTGCTTCACATAAAGCCCGCTAAATCCAGCCGGCTTTTTTTATTTCTATAAGGCCCATATTAAGTAACCGTCCAGCCATCCTGATCATTTATATTCCAAGCCTTGTCATCCCCACTAAATCTTAAGTGATTCGACATCAGTCAGTGACTTCCTACAGCGAAATGAGCGGCGAACTGATAGAGCTGCATAACAAAACATTATTTAATGGCTTACGCTTATAAATAACTTATTTCATCACCGGCGCTTAGTCTTTAGCGCTAAATTTAAAGGATATAACAATGAAAAAAATAATGATCGCGATTTTATTCTCAACAGTTTCAATGTCCAATTATGCGGCTGAGAGCAAAGATGATGGTGCCAAATTGGGTACCTCTAATAGTCCTCAAGTGGAAAGACAGCAACGCTACACGGACAAGGGCCCTACAGATGTAAACCAGAACGGTGTGCCTAATGATGCCAGCAATCTGGGCAACTCGGATACTCCGCAATTGAAAGAGCAAAACAAACGCACCGACAAAGGCTCTGCTGACCGTCCTTTCAAAAGACAGAAAAACAAAGTATTGAATAATAAAGACGAAAAAGCAGGCACTACTAAAGGTAATCCGGTACAGCCAACGGATTATGAATCAGCACCTCCTGCCACTACGAATTAAGATTGAGGCACTTATGGCTGGCTTTGTAAAAAGAGCCAGTCATGCTCCTCATTTTTTATTTTAAAAGCCGATTCGAGAGGATTACACCATGTCATATCCGCAAGTAATCAATGAGGTTGCAGGTGCCATCAATGCAGTAATCAGTGTCATAGCCAGTTCAGTATTTAAGGTAATGCCTGTGCTTTTGGTGATGCTGATGGTGATGGCTGCAATTGATGTGTTTGTAGGGACATTATTTGAAGGTGAAATGCACACAGAAACGCCTTTTGTGTCTGGTAATCCTCCCGCTGAGATTCATCTAAGCTCAAATGTCGTCACTCAAAAGCAATGAACTAAAATTTGGGTGAGCAAATAGCTAGGAAACTCCTGACTGACATAGAAGTCTATTAAAAATAAGAAGTGTTGATGCTTTCACAGCATATAGGGACATTAAAAAATTAGGGATAAATAATGAAGGACCTTTATCAGTTTTTTGATGATGACTCCAGTACCTATACCTATGTACTGACAGATGCTGAAACTAAACAGGCTGTGATTATTGACCCCGTAGACCAACATTTGCAGCAATATATATCATTGCTGAGTGATGAAAGTTTAAGGCTTAGATATGTGCTGGAAACACATGCGCATGCTGATCACATAACATCAGCGGGTGCGCTCTGCTCATTGACCGGCGCCAGAGCGGCTACTCCTTTGCACTGTAAAATTACCGCTGCAGAAATCCAGCTTGATGATGGCCAGGAGTTGTCATTTGGTAAGCATCAGGTGATCAAAGCGATTCATACCCCAGGCCACACATCCGGTGCCATGTCATATTTCTGGAGTGGCAAATTATTCACTGGCGATAGCCTGTTGATTAATGGCTGTGGACGTACCGATTTCCAGAACGGTGATGCCGGTAAGCTTTACGACAGCATTACGCAGCGCCTTTTTAGCTACCCTGATGAAACCCTGGTTTACCCATGCCACGACTATGAGGGCAAGACACATTCTTCAATAGGCGAAGAGCGGCGTTCAAACGAAAGAATAGCCGGTAAAAGCCGGGAAGAATTTATCCGCATGATGGATAACCTGAATCTGCCACCGCCAAAAATGATCGATAAGGCAGTTCCAGCAAATTTAAAGCTAGGTTTAAACATCAGGCACGTGGCCGGTATTTAATAGGTGTTATGAGTAGCGCTTATTGTTCGGCACGCACGATTAAGTGAACTACAGTTCGGTTGTCCTATTCGTATTTAAGTAATTAAACAGTAAGGTGAAGTTATGGATTTAAACTATGAGGTAAAGAATTCCAATCAGTTTGATCGCGTCAGGAACTCGACAGATGAAGACGTCAATGAGCAAATTGACCGTGTGACCAATACCAATATCCAATACTACGCAACCCGGCCGGCCTGGGAAGTGAAACAACGCATCATTGCGCTGGAAAAAGAATGGGATACTGAACGTGTCCTGGAAGTGAATGCCTCTACGCTGGCACTTACCGGCTTAGTATTGGGATTAACCGTCAACAAGAAATGGTTCGCGCTGCCTGCGGTGGTATTACCGTTTTTATTGCAGCATGGCCTGCAAGGCTGGTGTCCTCCGCTGCCTATCCTGCGTCGTATGGGAATCCGTACACGAGATGAAATTGATAGGGAAAAGTATGCTTTGTTAGAGAGTTTGAAATCACGCAACGATTAAATTGTAATTAAGTAATTTAAAGAAGACCCAAAGTTAGTAGCTTGGGTCTTTTTGTACGATGATTCCTACGTAAAATTCAGCTGAAACTGTATACAGTGTTTTAAGCAAGTTCTGCATGATGGAGCCTCCAGTGAATGAGCTGTTGTGTTTTAGCACAGCATTCATTTTGAGATTTTTGGCTTAGGTTTTAGGAGAGGTTCATGCTGCATACAATTCTAATAGTAGTATTAATACTTGCTCTGATTGGAGCCTTACCCACATGGCCTCACAGCGCCAAATGGGGTTACTACCCAAGCGGTGGACTAGGCTTGGTACTTTTAATCCTGATTATCCTGGCTCTAACTGGTGGCGTTTAATCCTGCCAATAACCGCTTACGCTTCAACATTATTAAAAATTTTTAGTAAGTGAGGTCCTCAAGATGAACAGCATTGATACTTCAAGTAATTCAGATAGCGGCATATCTTTAGCTACCATGACTGCAGGCATTATTGCCGCGGTCATGTTCCTCCTGATTTCTTCATTCGTATCTAATGATGCTAACTGGCCTATGACTAGTGATCGCGTCTGGGCAACCAGGACTTTAACCGGTGACGAAATTGCACGTACCAAAGTCATGATGCCATCAAAAGTGGAAGCGAATATCCCTTCAAATGCAGAGCATCAAGATAAAGAAGGGCATTTCCTGGATGCGCTGTACCGCTCCGAGTTTATGAGCATATTTACTGAGCCTACATAGCGGTATGGCTATAATAAAAATAAAATCTGAATGATTACTCAGGTTTATAATCAATTTTTATTAAGGCTATGAGTGAGAATTTTATAATTTAAATTAAGGGAAAAATCATGAACAACAATCTTTGGAAAATTGCTGCACTTGCATTATTACTGTCAGCTTGTAATAGCACACCGATGAAACCGGCTCAGGTTGATCCTAGCGTGACACGTCCAATCAATACCCAGCAAGAAAATACCAGCGCTGAGGCTCCTGCCGCCCCAAACAAAATTACGATTAAAACGGTAGATGTCGATTCCAGCAAAGATCAAATGAGTGCATCTGAGTTGGCTAAACGCCAAATCTTTTTTGATTATGACAGTGATGCTATACGCGATGAATACAAAGGATTGATAGAAAATCACGCCAAATATTTAGCCGCACATCCGCAAACCAAAGTAGTACTGCAAGGCAATACCGATGAGCGTGGTACACATGAATATAATCTTGCTTTAGGTCAGCGTCGCGCTGCGGCAGTTAAAAATGCGCTAAATATTCAAGGTGTAAACGATCAGCAAATTGAGACTGTAAGCTACGGCGAAGAGCGCTCAAAGCAAAATTGCGGTGATGAGGATTGTTTCCAGCATGACCGTCGCGTGGATGTTGTATATTCAGGTCAGTAAGTACTAGCTTTATTTGGTTTAAAACTTTGAAGCCTCTAATGCTTGGCAGGCATTAGAGGTTTTGCTCATTATGTCATAGTGAGATCAGTCCTTATCAATCCGAATGCGATCACAAGTAACGTCAGAAAACTCCTACTTGCAAATCAGCATTTGCCTATATGTTAATTTCATTGCAAGTGCGATTATTACTACTAACAGAGTGGCTGGCTTAGAGTCATTTTGTTTCCCTGAGACACCCTAATTTATCTCCCCACCTCGGTGGGGATTTTTTTTAAAGCCGGATAATTTTAACTTTAGAGTGAGCATTTTCGATGCATTATCGGGTCACTATTACAACAAACTCAGCTGACACTGCCTGCTAAATTCGGGCAGAACCGGCATGCTAGCTATTTAGCCAAATTCATTAGCATAGACATAAAGGCTTAAATGCAAAAAAGGGATTTCACAAAAGAAATGTTGAACATGATGACTTCCTTGATTATCTCGGCAGGCATTGTGGTGACGTCTTTAATGATGATGTTTATTATATTTATTACTACCATCATGCTGATTGGGATTGTGTTTAACAATCATTCGATTAGCGGTAATAATGTGACCTACACCTCAAAAAGTAAGCACTGATTCAAGCCAGGAATATATCCAGCATTCTATTTCAACCTGATTCACAAATTGTATTTAAAGCCCGAGATTGATGGATTCAATTTTTTCATAATCCAGGGGCTTGGTTAAATGCAAATCGAAACCTGCATCCAGTGCATTTTTCTTGTCCGACGCTGTACCATAGCCAGTAAGGGCAATGAGATAGCATTTACTGAGTTTTTCTATCTGGCGAATGGCTTTTGCAACTTCATAGCCGGTCATATCAGGCAGGCCGATATCCAGAAATATGATGTTTGGTAAAAACTCCTCAGCTACTTTGAGGGCTTCTTTGCCTGAGTTAGCGCTCCTCACGTTATTACCAGCCAGCTCCAATAAATCGGAAAGCGTGCTGGCAGCATCCTCATTGTCATCGACTACCAATACTCTGGTATTTTCTTTTGATAAATCCTGAGGGACCTGTGCTGCAGCAACAGGTTTGATTTCATGCTGTGGTGCGGCTACCAGCTTTAATTCCAAAGTAAATGTACTGCCATTACTGATGCCCGGGCTGGTCACGCTGATTTCGCCGTCATGCAAATGTGTGAGGTTTTTTACCAACGAAAGCCCGATGCCCAAGCCTTCCTGTGCACGCTCTTCGGTATGCGCATGCTGTACAAACAGGTCAAAAATATTATGCAGATGCTCTTCATCCAGACCGATGCCGTTATCAGTCACTTTAATCAGTACGCACTGTTGATCTTTCGTCACATCAACAGTAATCAAGCCTCCGGCAGGTGTGAATTTGGCGGCATTATTAATCAGGTTGCTGATGATCTGGATCAAGCGCACTCTATCACCGGAAACCCAGAGTGGCTCAGGCCAGATTGTGATGGTGATCTGATGGCCGCGATCGGCAATTAAATTGCTGCTGCTTTCTGCCGCTGCCTCGACAAAGTCACGCACATTCAAGGTCTCGATATCTAGCGAAATTTTCCCCTGTGAAATCCGCGAAACATCCAGCAGGTCATCCACCAGTTTTACCATCTGGTCGGTCTGGCGCGAGATAATATCCAATAGCTCAAACTCTTTGGCATTGAGCTTGGTATTCAAGGTTTTCAGCAACTTGATAGAGTTTCGTATAGGGCCTAACGGGTTACGTAATTCATGCGCAAGGGTGGCCAGGAATATATCTTTTCTTCTATCAATTTCGCGCACATCCTGCTCGGCCAAGCTAAGTCTCAGTAACGCTTTAATATTGACGACTAACTCTTCAGGCTCTATGGGTTCAAACAGGTAATTATCAGCGCCGCATTCAATACCATTGATTTTATCTATCAAGGTAATGAACGAAGCAGACGTTTGAAGGATGGCAATGGAAGCGGTGGCCGGGGAAGACTTTAATCTTCTGCATACCTCGAAGCCGTTGATATCCGGTAATCTGGTATCCAGTAAAATAAGATTGGGATGCTCGCTGTTTGCCATTGAGATGGCATCGCCACCATTGGAAGCCTCTATGATGCTGAACCCGGCTTTGGTCAGAATCCTGGATTTTGCGTACCTGGCGGCATCAGTATCATCCACATTCAATATCAAAAAATCATGCAATGGATGATTTCTTATCATTTCAACCGCCTTTGGTTGAGTGTCTTTCATTACGGGTTATCCGATGGAATAGTTGTCGCATCTGACGTCGAATGTTTAGCGCTGGCTAGCGCTTCTAAAGAGTTTTCTCGCCCCACATTTAATAATTCTCTTAAGCTGGAAAGCAAATCGGCTTTAAGCAACGGTTTTTGGAAATAGGCATCTGCCCCCAAGGCAAGGCCTTTTCTTTCATCCTCTACGCTTGAAGCAATAATCACAGGTACATTGCGCTGTTCATCCTGTTTCAAATCCGCTAACCAGCGCCAGGAATCTTCGCCCTTGAGCAAAATATCCAGTAAGACAGCCACAGGTTTAACCTGGCTCCACATGGCATTTGCTTCACGCAGGGAACGAGCAGGAATTACCCTGAATTCACTATCATCCAGATAGCGTCTATATAGCAACTGTTCAAACTCCTCATCTTCGATAATCATCACAGGTAAGCGATTATCCTGGACGGTGATGGCCGGAATCGGATCTTCAATAGCACTGACCAGTTTGATTTTGGCGGGCAGCGATACCGCAAAAGTCGAACCCTGGCCGACTGTACTTTCAACTGAAACTTTCCCCTGCAGTAATGAGGCCAGATTTTTGCATAATGGCAAGCCTAAACCAGTCCCTTTGACGGCTTTTTGTAAGTGATTTTCTACCTGGGAAAACTCCTCAAAAATCAAATCAAGATGCTCTTTCGGAATGCCAAGGCCGGTATCTTTAACCGCGAAAGTCACACAATCGCGTTCGTCAACTGATACGCTGACTTCAATGCTGCCGACTTCGGTAAATTTCAGCGCATTTGAGATGAAGTTACGAAGAATCTGCGAAATTTTTGCTTCATCCTGAAACAGTTCTATATCTGCTTCAGGGAAGGTAAAGTTAAGTGCTAATTTATTGGATACCAGCAGCGGTTTCAGCATACCCCTTAAGGCGCTGAACATTTCACTGACATAAAAACTGGTCGGTTTTACTTCAGTTTTACCCGCCTCTATTTTTGCAATATCCAGCAGATCATTCACAAGGTCGCTTAAAGAAACTGCACCTTTCATAATGTATTGCACTTGCACCTCCTGCTCGGTGGTGAGGTCGCCATCCATTTTGTCTAGCAACAGTTTCGCCAATGCCCTGATTGAGTTGAGCGGCGTCCTGAACTCGTGACTCATATTGGAAAGAAAACGCGACTTCAATTCATCCGCCCGGCGTAAATGACTGGCTTTTTCGTCCAGCTCGGCATATAAGGCCAGTACACCGCGATTGGTATCTTCCAGTTCCTCGGTCAGGGAAATTAGCTCTTTTTGTCTGGCATTCAATTCATCCAGGATGCGTAGCAATTCACGGTTCTGGTGCTGGACTTCAGATAGAGAAATATTAGGGGCCAGTTCTGATAGTTGCGAGATAGAACTACCGACTTTGGCCGGCGTGAGCAAGGGTGCGCTTTTAGGTAAAAACTTGCGCAGGATAATCGACGTGCCACTACTATCCGTATTGATTTCAAACCGATCCATCAACCTTTTTGCCCCAATCACGCCCAGACCCATGCCGGTAGGTGATTGATAACTGCCAGACAACACTTCCTTGATATGCGGAATGCCCGGGCCTTTGTCTTCGATATGAATCGTCAATAATTGCGGAACCGTCGTTCCCTCAATTGAATATTCAATACGGCCTTTACCGGCGTAGTTGTACACATTTCTGGCAAGCTCTGAAACCGCCGTGGAAATGCGTGCCTGATCTTGCAAGGCAAAGCCACAGATGGCAGCGATATCCCTCGCACGCTGTCTGGCAGCGACGACATCCAGTTCGGTTTCGATACTTAGCGCGAGAAATCTAATCGACATTTGTGCCTAATGATTAATTTAAGATACGCTTGAAAACAACGATAGTAGCGTCATCCCTGCCACGTGTGAAATCGCGATGAATCACTGCCGCAATCACTGACGAATGGCATTTTTCAAGAGCTGGATAATTTTCCAGCGCCCATTTAGTACTGATGCCGTCGGAGTGCATGATGATCAGGGCATCTTCTTTCCAAGCATGCGTAAATTCCTGTGTTTTAAGCATATTGGTACCGACAATGCCATTGTGGCTAATCAGGTGCTGGCGTCCTTCAGCTGAAAATATGCAACCGGCGATATTACCGACGCCGCAATACCTGATCTCTTGTGCATTGACATCAATTCTGGCGATGGCGACTGCTGCGCCCCGACTGCCGCGCATCAGCGCATGACTGTTTTGCATGGCCCGTAACGGGAAAAAATCCGGATCAGTTTCCATCGCTTTCACGGCCAATAAAGAGGCATCTGCCGCGCCTTGCCCATGGCCGAGTCCATCAGCAACCAATACACTCAGTACAGTTCCCGAGCCAACCGCCGTCCAGGAATCACCACACACCTCTTCTGATGGAATCGGCACACATATAGTGCCAATTTCCCATGAGTCTTCGGAGACCATTACCGGGTCCGCCCACAGAATCATCCGCAGCACCGTACCTTTGCCATGCTCGGAGTAAATGTCCACATGGTGGGCCAGTCGTTTGATTGCGCCCAAGCCTGTGCCATAAGTGCCGGTGGAAGAATTACCGTCTTCAAAATTGAGCTCAATATTACCCATACCAGGGCCTGAATCGACGGCAAGCACTTCTACACCATGTTTTTCACCTGCTGAGATCGCCCGGATGTAAATTGTTCCCGAGCTGGCATGTTTATCAATATTGGTCCCCGCCTCGGTAATGATAATGGCCAACTCCCCGGCGCGCACTTCATCAAACCCTAACTTTCGGCTCAGCTCTACGCCAGCCCTGCGTGCAGATGAAACTTCGCCTATTTCACCTATATTATGGCTACTTTGTGTTCCTAAACGCATCATGCGAATTTCCACTTTCTGATGGTGACAGTCGTGCCTTCACCAAGCCGTGTTTCAAGATGAAACTCATCAGAAAGTTTTTTGGCACCGCTCAGGCCCAACCCTAAACCACCACCGCTGGTATAACCGTCAGTGAGTGCCAGAGCCGTATCTTCTATCCCGGGACCATCATCGGTAAATACTAATTCGACACCAATTTTGGGCGATTCATTCAATTTGCCTAAATGGCATTCGCCGCCTTTGCCATATTTCAAAGTGTTTCTGGCGAGCTCACTCGCCGCTGTAATCATTTTGGTCTGGTCAACAATCCCAAACCCCAAAGCAGCCAGTTCCTCGCGAACCAGTTTTCTTAAGCGAACCACATCCTCGTCACTATACAAGGGCATGACTACCGCACCTGACTCTGCTGTTTTCATTTAAGCACCATGTGTGGTTTTTTATACTCTGAAAAGCCGCTCATTCGCGTTGAGCTAACATGGCGATGCCACGTTCAACATTCAGCGCTGTACTCACACCTTCAAGTGCCAGGCCCAGTTCAACCAGCGTAATCGCCACAGCCGGCTGCATGCCAACCACTACAGTCTTGGCATCAAGTATCTTTGCCATGGCAGCGGTATTGCTGATCATGCGGCCAATAAATGAATCCACAATATCCAGCGCAGAGATATCAATCAGGACTCCTTTAGCGCGGTCTTTCACAATGCGGTCTGTCAAATCCTCCTGTAAAGTCATCGCCAGGCGGTCATGCATATCGACCTGGATAGTCACCAGCAATAATGAGCCCATCCTGAGGATTGGAATGCGTTCCATAATGCCCCCCTTACGCCGCTGAGTTAGTGATAGAAGCACCGGTTTTTTTCAATGCAATCACGAAAGCATCTGCCAGTGTTGCTTTGGTAATCACGTCTTCCAGGTTTACACCCAGATGGACAATGGTTTGCGCAATTTGTGGCCTGATGCCGCTGATAATGCAATCCGCACCCATTAAGCGCGCCGCAGCGATTGTTTTCAGCAAATGCTGGGCGACCAGGGTATCGACTGTCGGTACGCCAGTAATATCAATAATCGCAATCAGCGCGCCTGTTTCTACAATCTTTTGCAGCAGGTTTTCCATCACCACTTGCGTTCTGGCGCTGTCCAGCGTTCCGATCAGTGGCAACGCGAGAACGTTTTGCCATAATTGCACCACCGGGGTGGATAATTCGAGCAGTTCCTGTTGTTGACGTGAAATCACCAGCTCCCTGGCCTTTTGGAAAACATCAATGGTGTACAGTCCCAGATTGTCGAACAAGGCGGTAGTGGTTGCCAGCTCTTCTACCAGTTGTTGTGGTTGATCTGTCAGCGCGGCCCGCAAAAGTTTAAAAATCGGTTCTTTTAAAGAAAAAATGATGCTAGCAGTTTCAGCAGGGGTATATCCTTGTTTTACCCTGGCATGGGAAAACTCGGTCAGCAATTGTTTTGTTTCAGCCCAGATGGAATCATTCAGGTTGTGGATCGTTGTTTTCGGGATATTCAGTTCCAACAGCTTGAGCAACTGTGCTGTCTGTTGCCTAATCTCTGACTCTGATACCTTGTCAAAACGCATGAGTTTATTTCTCATCGCCGTGATTAATTCGTCGACCAAAGCTGCTTCATTCCCTTTGATAAGCCCTGCAAGTTGCAATGTTGAATCCTGACTCATTGTTATCTCCGCTGTTCGGTTATAGGTAATTTTGATTACCAGCTGTTCTAAAGAACGAAATCAATTGTTCTTTAATATCTAAAATCGTTGCCAAAACAACCAGTCTATATGGTTTTGAGGGTTTAGGGGAGCGCTTTAAAAGCAAGATTTATTGTGGCTTTTAATTTGGCAGAAGATAAATATAAAAATGCCTTAATTCTGTAAAGTTATTCCTACAAATCCCTATAAAAACGCTCTATTGGTGGTTTTTTCCATTGGTGATTCTTACACGAAGCTTAGTGTTTAATCGATTGTGTTTTGTAAATCGCCGCGCATCTTTCCTAATTCAATATCAAAAATCAAAATTCATGTTCAGGCGTATTCATCTCCGGATTGTGGCTTGCTGGGGACTAGTAGAATTGATGGCAATATCGTGGCTTTATTTATTGTATTGCCGATCTAACCATTTTCTAAGGCAGCTGCGTTGGGTGGGAATTATTCCCGAATATGATTGAAAGTCTAAAGAAATACTGATTATTAATCCCGAGGCGAGTATGCTAAAACTTGTCATTAAAGACATGATTATTTGCTAAATGGTAGCCTTTTCGCACCCGCTATTTCCGAATCTTGAATCAAGGGATGTAACACTCTCCGATCAGTTTACGGAAGGATACATATGATGAGCTTTGAAAATAAGACTACGGATGAATTACTGCGGATTGCTAAAGCCGGCTTGGGGTTCACGCTTATTGCTACTGGCAAAACCGCTGAAGATATTGACCAGCTAGCTAATGCGGGTGCAGAAAGCGGTGCTAAAATCACTTTTGTTTACAAGCCGATATCAAAGCAAACTCGCGACCAACAACCTAATTTAATTGTAAGGTCTGTTTAATAGCCGCTGATCAATCAGACGCTTCTGACAATACCTAAAGACTCAAGCTACGCTACCTTGAGTCTTTATTGTTTTGACTAGAATGTTGCGTCATTATTGCTGGCAAATGCGCTTACCTGAATGAAATTCTGACGCTGCAATCAGTCATCTGCGGATGAAAAAACAGATACATCCCCCCTATGATAACTACACATTGCTTCGCCTCATTCTAGTCTTCCAGATACCTGAGGCAGTGGGTTAATCATCTGGATGATAAATAGGAGAAAGTATCATGGCAGCAAATCAAGGTAACAAACAAGGTTCATCAAATACGCGTGGCAGTTCTAGTGACAAGGAATCCAAAGCGGCTAGTCCGAGTGAAAAAAATCAAAAGAGTGATCAAGACTCCTCAACTGGTCGTAGTTCTTCTGGAAGCAATGACAAGTCTGGCAAGCAGGGTGCAAAGAAAAGCTAATTCATGATGATGTCCGACGAGGTGTTTGTCGGGTCATTTTAGGATGTGTGCGAACACATCCTTTTTTTCGTGGTTAATAAACAATATGACTATATTTTGCCAGGATGCGCTCATGTCGGCGTGGTGCGATAATTCTTACATTGATATCAGCCCTTCATGACTAGAGGATTTTTATCCGTTATTCAATGATTACACAATTACTTGGATGATAATTACTTTCAAAAACAACACAGCTCCATTAATACTTATGGTTTTGACGCACTTAACGTATTTGGCTAAGGATTAACCTATATACTGTAAGTGAGTATTTGCATAATTAAGATCAAAAGCAATAAAAATGATCTTTCGAAAGAATATATGGCTGCTTTAACATGACTTTTTTATATCAACTTGCCGTGCTGGGTGCGCCAACAGAAGCGCAAATTCGCGATCTCAGCCAATGCATAGCCACTGCTTTGGAAAAGTTTAACTTACGACTTGGACATGAAGTGGCCTGGGATGTATTACCTGCCAGTTTCAAGCCACATCAGCTTCAACCCTCAGCCGCGGTATTCTTTGGCGGAGACACCCTAGATATTGCAAACCTCGAAGAACTTTTAGAGCGTGGCGTACCAGTATTGCCAGTAGTATCCGATTTGAATAAACAGCAGGCTGAATTACCTGAAATATTGCAGCCGCTGAACTGCCTGAATTACGCAGAAGGCGGCGCTCAGCACATCGCGAACGCTTTGCTCGAGTGTGTAGGGTTACTGCCATACCAACGTCGCGTATTTATCAGTCACCATCATAGTGAGGCTTCAGCCGCTGCTTTACAGCTTTATGAAGCATTGTCAGCGCGCCAATTTGACGTGTTTCTTGACACGCATGGCAATGAAATGGATGAAGATGTAAAGGCCCTGTCATGGCACAAGCTATATGACACGGATGTATTGTTAATGCTGGACACCCCCAGCTATTTTGATGATCGCTGGACTAACGCGGAATTTGGCCGGGTCTTGGCTAAAGGCATTAGCATTTTGCGGGTGAGCTGGCCTGAAGTTACTCCCTCCCGACGCTCTGCAACTGCCTGGCTGACCGATCTTAAAACTCAAGATATTCATGTGGACACAGGGCTACTTGAAGAAGGTGCATTGGAAGGTGTCTGCTTGAAACTGGAAGAAATCCGGAGCCAGAATCACGCCATACGTTCGGTCAATATCATCAGCAACCTCCGTATCGCTATTCAGGCGATCGGTGGAAAAATGCTGGGTGTCAGCACTAACAGGGCGATGCATATGCAGTTACCTGCGGGACAGTTTCTGACAGTGTATCCAACGTTTGGTGTACCAACTCCTGTCCTTTTGGATGAAGCGCTTAACCATACATCGTCACCCGAACAATCCGTAGCCGTAATATATGATCCAATAGGTATGTGTCAAAAAGGCCTGCATTACCTTGACTGGCTAAACACACATGCTCAACCTGACAGTTGGATTAAAGTCACCGAAGCCAGTCAGCAATTTGAGCATTGGGGAAATCATTAATATGGGAGCAATATTTCTTTCAGCCAGTGTGCCGGTTATAAACCGTGGTACCTATCACGAGACGGCTAACCCGTTCCTTATCCAGTGTGCGGTGCGTGAGATGGTGGTTGCTGTGATCAGGCAGCACAAAATTATTTGGGGGGGGCACCCGGCGATTACACCCATGTTATGGAGCATCTGCGAGGACTTGGGCGTAGATTACGCCGATGCAGTCATCCTCTATCAGAGCAAGTTTTTTGAAGATGAGTTTGCTGAAGAAAACAAAAAGTTTGGCAATGTCATTTATACCAACGCTGTCTCCAATAACAGGGAAGCTAGCATCCTGCATATGCGCAAGGAAATGCTTTCACGCACGGATCTCATTGGCGCCGTCTTTATAGGCGGCATGGAAGGGGTGGAAACCGAACATGCGATATTCAAATACTATCATCCGCACGCCAGCATTTTACCAGTACCTTCGCCCGGTGGTGCCGCTTTAAATTTAGTGTTAGATCATGGCTATGGGACCCAAACTGATCTTGCAGATATTGATTTTGCGCGACTTTTTCATGCCCATTTTGCTTATGCCACTACCAACCTGATGCAATAGCATTCCAAATAAAATATCAGACACTAGCTTATTGACCATCAGATAATTAACCAGCAACTGCTTAGTTTTGATGATCACCAGGAAAATCAAAAAAATCTGATTTGTCCTACAAGCTTCCTGGCATTTAAAGTACCATAATGGTTTGGATTTCACAGGGCTTGTATGGCGCGCAAGGTTTTCTACAGTTTTGATTATGAGCATGATAGCTGGCGTGCTTCTATGGTGCGGAATATCGGCGTAGTGGCAGGTAATCAGGCTGCAATTGATAACTCCTGGGAGTCAGTGTTGAAAACCAAGGATTCAGCTATTAGACGCTGGATTAACGAGCAACTACATGGGCGTAGTTGCACTGTTGTACTCATAGGCGCGCAAACTGCAAATAGCAAATGGGTACATTATGAAATAGAACAATCTCTGGCTAAAGGCAAGGGTTTATTGGGTATCAGGATACACAGATTGCTGGATCAAAATCAGCAGGAAAGTGCTCCCGGGCCTAATCCTTTTGAGGGGTTGAGTATGCCGGACGGCCGACAGGCGATGGACACTATTCACACTTATGATCCGCCAGGCGAAACCAGTAAAGAAGTGTATGCACATATCAGTGAAAACATTGAAAGCTGGATCGAAACTGCGGTTGCCCAGCGTTAAATCCACCGACGTGTATTAGAACAGCAAAAAGCCTAACCGGAATACCAGGTTAGGCTTTTTTGTTATAGGGCAAGCAACTAATTAGTCATCTTTGTTCACTTTAGCATCGATCCGTTTTGCCTCTTCCAGATGTTTTTTCAACACTGGTAACGTATCCGCTGCGAATTTTTTAATTTCCGGATCCGTTGCATCTTCAGCCGCATCTTCAAATAACTTTATCGTTTGCTCGTGAGCAGCAACCCCTACACCCGCTGCATAACTTTTATCAAATTTTGTACCCTCTTTTGTTTCCAGATATTTAAGCTTGGCTTGTTGTATCAGGCTAGGTTCCTTGGACAACTCCACATTGCGTTTTGCCGCTAAATCTTTAACTTTAGCAGCAGCCTGTGTATGGTCTTCAGTCATCATTTTTGCAAATTTCAAGATGTCTGCATCCTTCGATTTTTTCAGTGCCAGCTGACTGCCTTCGACCTCGTAATTACCAGATTCTGCAGCGTTCTTTAAAAAGCGTTTGTCGGAAGAAGTCACATCTCTGGCATTGACATTCAAGCTCATACAAAGCAGGCCCAACACGGCTGAACCCAGCACTAAACGTTTAATTGAATACATGGCGATTTCCTTTTTTATCATTGAATAGAAACTAGTTTAGGGCGTAATGCGTGGGGATACTGTCAGTAAATATCTGATTCTATTGTCAGACGCAGCTTTTTCATTTGCTATCGCATCAGTCAAATGAAAAATCCCTGGATTTTATGACTAGCAATACCTACAAAATAATCAGAGATAGCACGCTTATCTTGGTTTTGCCCAATCTTTAAAGTTTGAAGTCGAAGCCAACAAACTGAGTCAATTTCACCAGTTCTCTTCTTTAACAAAGGATTCCCTATGCGCGCACTAACCTATCACGGCAGTAATGATGTTCGAGTCGAGACTGTTCCTGATCCCATCTTGAAACACGAGGAGGACGTCATTTTGCGGGTCACAGCAACTGCTATCTGCGGCTCTGACCTTCACCTCTATCGCGGCAAAATACCGGAAGTAAGGGATGGCGATATTCTTGGCCATGAATTCATGGGTGTCATAGAAGATGTGGGCCCCAACGTTACCAATGTCAAAATAGGTGACCGGGTAATTATTCCATTTGTAATTGCTTGCGGGCACTGTTTTTTCTGTGAGAAAAGCCAGTACGCTGCCTGTGAAACTTCCAATCCGGATCGTGGCGCATCGCTGAATAAAAAAGATACAAGACCTCCGGCTGCTTTGTTCGGCTATAGCCACATGTATGGCGGTGTCCCGGGCGGGCAGGCAGAGCTTGTGCGAGTGCCGCATGGTAATGTCGGTCCCTTTAAAGTGCCCGGGTCATTAGCAGATGAGCAGGTATTATTTCTAACTGATATCCTACCAACCGGTTATCAGGCAATACTCAATGCAGATGTCGGGCCCGGTTCAAAAATCGCGATTTTCGGGGCAGGGCCAGTGGGCCTGATGGCTGCCGCTTGTGCCCGCATGCTGGGTGTGGAAACCATTTTCATGGTCGACCATCACCAGTATCGCCTCGATTTTGCCAAAGAAGCCTATGACACCATCAGTATTAATTTTGATGAAAATAATGATCCTGCCGAACTGATTATCCAGTTAACCGGTAACCGAGGTGTAGACGCCAGTATTGATGCAGTTGGTTTTGAAGCAAAAGGCAGCATGCTTGAAACTGCCCTGACAACGTTAAAGGTAGAAACAAGCAGCGGTAAAGTATTACGTCAATGTATTGCGGCTACCCGTCGCGGCGGCATTATCAGCATTCCAGGTTTATATGCAGGTTTTATTCATGGCTTTTTAATGGGGGATGCGTTTGATAAAGGCTTGAGCTTTAAGATGGGACAAACCCATGTGCATGGTTTCCTGCCCGAATTGCTCAATAGCATTGAAGAAGGCAAATTACATCCGGCTGATATCATCACCCACCGCATGTCGCTGGAAGACGCCGCCAGAGGGTATGAAATTTTCAACAAGAAGGAAGAAGCTTGCCGTAAAGTCGTGCTGAGTCCAGGCGGATCCTCTTTAGCAAAACAGGCATTGCCCGCTTAAGCATGGCTGGCTTGTCAGAGAAGTCTGTATACAACTGACTCAAAGTCTGACGCTGCAATCAGCCTGCCACGGATGATTTTGTGGCGTTCAGATCGTTAGAATCATGCCTAACGGTGCTTCAACTTTGCTCTCGCAAGCTGGCACATAGATTTATGCAAAGGAAACAACATGCTGATTAGCCAGATAATGACACCAGAGGTAATTGTCGCCTCGCCTAACGATACCTTACGCTCAGCCGCCAGAACCATGTTGGAGCACGATTTGGGGATATTGCCCATTTGCGAGAATGATGAACTGATAGGCATGCTTTCGGATCGTGATATCACGATACGGGCGGTAGCAAGAGGCTTGTCATTGGATGACACCAGAATCAGCCAATTACTTGGCACTGAAGCGAGATATGTATTTGATGACCAGACAGTAGAAGAGGCAGCACAGGAAATGAAACAGTTTCAAATTCGCAGATTGCCAGTGCTAGACCGGGAAAATCAGCTGGTTGGCATTATCTCGCTAGCAGATATTGTCATGACTGATGAAACAGCTGCCACTGAGGCGCTGGCAGGTATTTCACAACCGGCTTAAACCGCAGCTTGTGTATTGAATTCACTGACGGCTACACTAGTAAGCACCAAGGCTGTCGCTATTGTAATCCCGGTAAATTGTTTCGCTAGAGGTAGGAGCACTTGTCACTCGTGGATTCGCATATTCCAACATTGCAGTGTCTACTGCATGAATGATTTTCTCAGCGAGCAAACGATCGTCACTGGTCAGAACCCGCTGTTCACCTGCCGAAGAGTGTATCACTAACGCATATTTAGTGCCGCCAGATACCCAGAACACGACACCGAGAAGCACTGAAAAGCCACCCAGGGCGAATAATTGGCCTTCATCAATTAGCAAAAATAACCCTGCCAAAAATAAAATAGTCGCCACAATGCGTTTAGGTTCTATCAGTTTCAGCTCTATGTGGTTGATGTCTGCGATAGCATAAGTTTGCCCGTGAATATTCAAGTGCTGATGACTGACTTTTATGTCGGTATTGCTGAATAAGATAGTTTCTTCCATGTTCTTGACCTTTTTTAATAGTTAAAAGCGAGGGTAAGAATGGATGGAGAGATGCAGCTACCAGTGTGCCCAGGCGTAATGCGTGTTATGCGAAATGCAAACGCATGCTACGGAAGTAAACAAACTACTAGGGAAGCACGAGAAGGAAAGTTTTATAACGACTGCTTAAACAGGTACTTGGTGAAAGAGTCTCAAGTGGGCTACACGAGTGAAAAATTCACAACTGTTTTCCGAAGTCAGATTTCAATATACGCTGATATAGAGATAAAGGTATATATTTTCATATGTTAATTTTCTGGCGGTAGCCTTTTAGTAAGACTTGGAAACCTTTTGCTGTGGCAGCTATTAAATTTAGTACTTTTCCTACAGGATTTTCAGCTGAATCCTGATACTTGGGGTAATGGATTAAGGTTGATTATATTTCTTCCTGATTCTTGAAAGATTCACCGCATGTCACGTCCTATTTGGAAAGGTGCCATCAGCTTTGGCCTGGTACATATCCCGGTTGAACTGCATTCTGCCAGTAGCAGTTCAGGTATTGACTTGGATTTGCTGGATAAACGTGATTTTGCACCTGTCGGTTATAAACGCTATAACAAAGTGACGGGTAAAGAAGTAAAGCAGCCGGATATCGTCAAGGGCTATGCCTATGAAAAGGATGAATATGTGGTGCTGACCGATGAAGACTTGCGCAGGGCCAATCCTGAAAGTACCCAGACCATCGATATCCTGTCCTTTATCGATACCAGTGAGATCCCGGTATTCTTTTTTGAACAACCTTATTATTTAGTGCCCGGCAAAGGCGGCGAAAAAGTGTATGCCTTATTGCGGCAGACATTGGAGAAATCCGGCAAACTGGCCTTGGGGCAAGTGGTCATCCGGACCAAGCAACACCTGGCTGCGTTAATGCCATTCCAGAAGGTCATCGTCCTCAATCTTCTGCGTTACCAGGAAGAAATCAGGGAGCTACCTGAAGTAGCCGAACCTAAAACCGGCAAGCAATCACTGGTATCCGCCAAAGAGGTTGAGATGGCGTTATCGCTGGTAAAAGATATGTCTGAGCCTTGGAACCCTGAGCAATATCAAGACACTTACCGTCAGGATGTGCTGGCGCTGGTCAAGAAAAAAGTCAAAGCCAAGCAAACGCATACATTGACAGAACCCGAGGCTGAGGGAAACGTTCCGCGTGCATATTCATCCAGCAATGTGGTTGACCTAATGCAATTGCTCAAAGCCAGTATCGGGGATAAAACGGCTAAGTTGGGAGTGACTAAATCCAGGTCAAAATCCGAAGCGGAAAAACTGATAGCCAAGTCCAAAACGACAAGTAAAAAAATAGCCGAGTCTAAAGCAGACACGCCGCAGCGCAAACGTTCTGCCTAGCGCATTCATTAGACAGTTGATAAACCGGTAAACACATGGGCTTACAAAAATACTGGAAAAAGCGTGATTTCGATATCACCAGTGAACCACGTGGTGAGGTGGAAACGGCTGGGAAGCATTTGCGTTTCTACATTCAAAAACACCATGCGCGCCGGTTGCATTATGACTTCAGGCTGGAACTGGACGGCACGCTGAAAAGCTGGGCAATACCAAAAGGCCCCAGCCTGGATCCTGCCGACAAACGGCTGGCGGTAGAGGTAGAAGATCATCCTTTAGCTTATGGGACTTTTGAAGGCGAGATTCCCACTGGCCAGTATGGGGCAGGGCATGTGCTGTTATGGGATAAAGGTACCTGGGAACCGATAGGCAATGCGGCGGAAGGTTACAAAAACGGCTCATTGAAATTTCAGCTGCAGGGCCACAAGTTGCAGGGTAAATGGGCGCTGGTGCGTATGAAAAGCAGGCCCGCAGATAAAGACGATAAAACCAACTGGCTGTTGATTAAAGAACAAGATGATGAATCCCGCACAGGTACCAAGGCACAGATTACCGAAACTGCGGCTGAGTCTGTCAGTGCTTTGCCTGACATTCATGATTTATCGGCAGATTTCAATACTGATAAACCAGCTCGAAAAACTACTGCAAAAAATATTTCATCCAGACAGGCACGCCAGCCCATGCCGGAAACTTTCAAACCGCAACTGGCGACGCTGGCAACCCATGCCCCGGAAGGTGATCAATGGCTGGCTGAGTTGAAATATGACGGTTACCGGGCGCTGACGCGCATTGAAAAAGGCAAGGTCAGCATGCTCACGCGCAACGGCCATAACTGGTCAGCCAAATGGCCGGGCCTGGTCAAAGCGATGGCTGATTTACCGGTAGATTCTGCGTGGCTGGATGGCGAAGTGGTGGCAATTGGGCCGGATGGCCATATCAGTTTCCAATTGCTTCAAAATGCCATGCGGCTGGATAAGGAAGCTACACTGGTCTATTTTGTTTTCGACCTGATGTATCTGGATGGTTATGACCTGACGGCATTGCCACTGATAGACCGCAAAGAATTATTGCGAGAGTTACTAGCCAAAAAAGATGAGGCTGATGAAGAGGCACAGGGTCCCATCCATTTCAGTGATCACGTAGAAGGTCATGCGGGTGAAGTATTCCGGCAAGCGTGCTTGTTGGGTCAGGAAGGCGTGGTGGTAAAAGATGCACAAGCGCCTTATGTGCAATACCGGTCCGCAGATTGGTTAAAGGTAAAGTGTGGCATGCGGCAAGAGTTTGTGGTGGCAGGCTATACTGATCCCGCCGGGAGTCGCGAACACTTTGGCGCATTGCTACTTGGCACTTATGATGCAAATGATAAAGATAATAAAGGAAAAAGCCAGTTACGTTATGCCGGTCGCGTAGGCACCGGTTTTGATGCCGAGACGCTGAAGATGATTGCCGGACAATTTCCTAAATTGCTCACTGCAAAGACTCCGTTCGTAAATCCCCCCAAAGGTAAGGAAGCCATTGGTGTGCACTGGCTAAAGCCTACGCTGGTGGCAGAAGTCAAGTTCGCGCAATGGACTAATGAGGGTTCAGTGCGGCATGCCAGTTTTGTAGGGTTAAGGAATGATAAACCTGCCAGACAAGTCACGCATGAAACTATGCTGGCGCCGGAGCACATTGATAGAAAAACACCCGTAGAAACACGTCAGAAAGAAACGACGCGGGATAAAAAAGCTGTACCTGAAAAAACCGCTAGTAAAACATCGAGTTTAACACTCGCAACGTCTGCTAACGGAGCACGGATTGCCGGTATCAAACTTAGTAATCCTGCCAAAATACTCTATGCCGAAGATGGCTACACCAAAGCCGATATTGCCAGTTATTACGCAGATATCGAGCAGTGGATAATGCCGTATTTACAAGACCGGCCACTGTCTATTGTGCGTTGTCCGGATGGTTACCATAAGGCCTGCTTTTTCCAGAAACATGTGGCTGATGACCGGGATAGCCACCTGCAGTCAATACAGCTTGATCCTGCCGGAAAAGACGCGAAATACTTTATTGCCAATAACCTGCCCGCCATCATCGAACTGGTGCAGTTAGGGGTACTGGAGTTACATAGCTGGGGCTCACGTTATCCGGTAACGTCACTGGCAGACCGTTTGATTTTCGATCTGGATCCGGGCCCTGATCTTGCATGGCAAAAAGTCACTGAAGCCGCCAATTTACTAAGAGGGCTGTTACAAGAGGTCGATTTGCAATGTTTTGTGAAAACCACCGGCGGCAAAGGTTTGCACATAGAAGTGCCGATTAAAGCGGATTACCCATGGGATATTGTGAAAGCTTTTACGCGCGGTATTGCCCAGTATCTTGAAGACCAGATTCCTGAACGATTCACTTCCAGTATTTCTAAAAAGAAACGCGAAGGGCGCATCTTTATTGATTACCTGCGCAATGGTTCAGGTGCCACCGCTATCGTTCCGTACTCCACGCGAGCCCGCACAGGTGCACCGGTGGCTACACCATTGACATGGGATGAAGTTGGCAGAGATATTCAGGGAGATAGTTTCAATATCATGAATATTGGGAAACGATTGTCGCAGCTGAAGTCTGACCCCTGGAAAGAGTATCTAAAAACCAAACAAAAACTTAGTCCAAAACTAATCAAATTATTTACCAAAGCAGATTAAGCAAATTTTTCGCGTCTGTGACTTCAATCAGTACCAATACTTCATTAATTTCCCTGTACTAACTGTCTTCGCTGTAAAAGCGTCCGAGAATTCCTACAAAAATTTCAGATTAAATTGTATGGAGCTGTGTATGACAAATACGCATGATGGAGCCTTACTCTAAGAGGCTTTTTACTCGAAGCCTCTTTAGCGAAACTTCCAGTGTTTAGCAGCTTAATGCTAGGTACGGAAGTGATCGTGAACAGTTCAATCCTTTATTCAGTATTTGGTTTTGGAGGGAATCATGTTGGGTAATGTTGTGATCGGGTTTTTAATTTTTGCATTGTTATTTGTATTGCCAACATGGCCATACAGCACCAAATGGGGTTATTACCCGACGGGTATTTTAGGTTCAGCGCTTGTTCTATTGCTGATTTTGTCACTGGCCGGATTAATTTAAAAATAATTAAACAACCAAGTGAGAGACGACCTGATTAACCAGAAAAGTGATTTCCCCGGTTAGCAAGGCACAGATGTGGACCGGTGTTAGCAGTTTAAAAATATTTTAATTATAAATTTTGGAGTTACATCATGGCACAAGCTAATTTATCAAATGATCCGCTAGTGGGTCGAAACACCACTCTCACCTCTGTCGATACGACTAACAGGAGCGCAATCTCATGGGCTGCGATCCTGCTTGGCGCGGTTGCTGCTGCAGCACTTTCACTGATTTTATTCATACTGGGTACAGGCCTGGGTCTTTCCTCTATTTCACCATGGTCACATGATGGTGTAACGGCTGCCACTTTTGGTATTGCTGCGATTATCTGGATCACTGTGACTCAGGCACTAGCCTCAGGTTTGGGTGGCTATTTGACAGGTCGCTTGCGCGTTAGATGGCAAGATACAGACCCTGATGAGGTCTATTTCCGCGACACCGCGCATGGCTTTATTGCCTGGGGTGTTGCTACATTGCTAACGGCTGCGCTGTTGACATCGGTGATTGGCTCTATTGTTAGCACAGGTGTGCAAGCCACTGCCAGCGTTGCCGGCGGTGCAGCAACTGCAGGTGTGGTTGCTGCTGCTCACTCGGGGATTAGTAAAGATGCTGGCGATCAGGCAAGTGGTGCTTCGGCATATTTTGTAGATGCTTTGTTCAGGCCAGCGCCTGCAAATACTGCAACAGATTCTGCGGATCATGATCCATCTTCAAATGCTGCGCACCACCATGCCGCCATGACTGTTCCACAGCAAGACGCTGTACCTAGTGCAGAGGTAAGCCGCATCATTGCAACTTCAATTGCCAATGGTGCATTGTCTGCTGAAGACTCAACTTACCTTGCGCAACTGGTTTCGCAACATACCGGTTTAACCCAGCAGGAAGCTGAAGCACGCGTTAACCAGATTTACACAACCGTGCAGGACAAAGCCAAAGAAGTAGAAGTGAAAACTAAAGAAGCCGCTGATGCAGCTCGCAAAGCTTCAGTTGGCATCAGCTTGTGGTTATTTGTTTCCCTGTTGATCGGCGCTTTTTCAGCTAGCCTGGCCGCGACATGGGGCGGTCGTTGCCGTGATGCGTAATTAGCTTGTGAAACCCTGGCTGACAAAGCCGGGGTTTAATGAAGTGAAGTGAATCATTAAGGCCCAGCTTTTTAAATTATCAGGAGAATTAACATGCGTTCATTACTACTTTTCTTTTTAGGCGTGCCTATTCCATTGATTATCTTGATTGCTTTGTTCGTGCGTTAATTTGCAAAGTGATTATTAACTATTAGTTCAGGAGGTTGTTATGCGTTCATTATTACTTTGGTTTATTGGGGTTCCAATTCCAATTATTATCCTGATTGCGTTATTCGTACGCTAAATCAGAAAAGGCGAAGCTGGCTTCGCCTTTTTGCTTTTTATAACTTTCCATTTTTATAACTTGTGCTCCTTTAAAGCCTGCGTTCAATAAACAAACTATTGCCCGGCATTTTTTTAGCCTGCTTTTTTGCCAGGCTGACGGCGGATGACAACTCATGCTGTGAGCGGAATTTTCCTGGTTTCACTTTAACTGCACCAATAGACAGGCTGACGAAGGGATATTCAACCACTTTGCCTTGCCTGTCTTCAGCCACAATGCCGCCTACATCTTTGTGCGCTTCATCATAGAAGTTTGCGATATCTGCTTCCATACTCGCCAGGATTTTCTTGCAGCGTTCCTGCCAGTCTTCACTCTGGAAAATCACAATAAAATCATCGCCGCCGATATGGCCGACAAAGTCAAAATTCTGGTCTACATTGCTCAGCAACAATTTTGCGGTATAGCTGATGATTTCATCACCACGCCTGAAACCATAGATGTCGTTATACGGCTTGAACGTATCCAGGTCAAAATAGCAGACGCTGAATTTGCATTCTGAAGCGAGTAATCTTTCCAGTTGCTCATTGATGGGGACGTTACCCGGTAATAGTGTGATCGGGTTCGCATAGCGGGCGGCATTGATCTGCATTTGTGTCACTTCACGCAGTAAATCCTGTCCGCGGCCAATGCCCAGGTAGCGGCCGTTGTCGGTAATAATAAAGCCGTTGCTGAAGTGCTGTGCCTCTTCAGCGATAATGTCACTCAAAGCTTTCAGGCTCATGGATTTTTCGACTATCAGCGGATGCGGATCCATAAACGTCTCTGCGCAGCGACGGTTACCATATAACTCCCGGCGGTAAGGCCGCGCCAGATTATCTATCATGGTGTAGCGGGTAATCAGGCCGATGGGTGTTTCACCGTTCACAACTGGTAGCATGTGAATATTGCTGTCCGCATCAATCACGCGCATCACCTCGTTATTGGTCATGTCCGCTTGTATCGGCGGAATGTATTTCAGCAGTTTGCTGACGTTGGAGCGGTGGTCGAGTGCGATATAGCTGTTCTGGTAAAGGTGTAGTGTGTTGCGCACCAGCTGTTTTTTTATATCTGCATCAATCGACTGTATCAGGTCAGCTTCTGGCCGGCCAAGGTATTACCCCTGGCCAAAATCAATTTTCAGGTCTTTGATGATACTCAGTTCTTCAAAGGCTTCAATGCCTTCGGCGATGACTTTGGCACCGGAGTTCTGGGCTATCTGCTGTATCGAGCGGACGAATTCAAATTTGACCTGGTCCAAGTGAATGTTGCGGATGAAGTGCTTGTCGATTTTCACATAGTCAGGCTTCAGTTCTGACCACAGGCGCAAGCTGGAAAAGCCCTCACCCAGATCATCCATTGCAATCTCAAAGCCTATATTGCGGTATAACTGTACCGCTTCTCGCAACTGGCCGTAATCCATATTACGGGTCTGCTCGGTCACTTCAATAATAATCTGTTTCGGTTCCAGCCCAAGGCTGGCAAGGTAGGCCAGAGTTTCGCCTTTGTTGGGCGCCGACATCAACAGCATCTCCGGCGTGCTGTTGAGAAAAAGCTTGCGCGTCTTGCAGGTGGCCGCGTAATTTTCGAGCACGATTTGGCGACTGAGATGCTCCATTTCCGGAAGGTAGTCACGCTCCTTTGCTGCTTCAAACAGATGCAGAGGCGCGTGTAGGCTAGTCCCTGCCGGGCCGCGGATCAGGCCTTCGAATCCATAAATATCCGCACTGTTCAACGACACAATAGGTTGGTAAACCGAGGTCAGACTGCGGCTTTTTAAAATATCCACGATGGTTTTTGACTGAAGATCCAGGCCTGCAGAAAAACGTGTTAGCTGGTCTTCTCCCCATTTGGCCCCCCAACTATAGGCCAGGTTTGCGAGGGCCATATTCGCGAGAGATGGTGGTGTGGAGTTCATGGGTAGGTAATGGGTATATGCGAGCATCGCTATTTATTATTTGATTTCAATTTAATAGCAATAACGTTAATTAATTTCGCTAACTTAAACCCTAAACCCCGAATTTGGTCGATTTCACAAAAAATTCAAAATTAGGTGGAAGATGTTAACCAGATAAACACGGGTATCTTTGATTGCTTGCGAACATACAAAAAGCCTCAAAATTGAGGTCTAACATACAAAAACAGCTAGTCTTCCAGCAAATCCTGCCTAAACAAGTCTTCGTGGATACGTGACGCATAGGTGCCTTGCGTGAACAGATTTGGCTTCTGCGCCTTCATAGTGTAGCCCAACATGTTAATAGCAAGGTTAGGCATGGTTTTAGTTACCTTGCCTATCTGCCATGTGCTACTACTCCTGCACAGAGAGTGGTGGGGGAAGAGCATATGAAATTGCTAACGCTCACTTTCATCAGGAGATATGGAGTAATTCCATGCCGGCAACCACCATCACCAATCGGATTCAAATTTACAGAGTCAGTTTGTATCAGACTATTCCTACAAATAATTCAGCCATACTTGCATGGCGTGTTTGCTGACAGGGCGCCATGATTGAGCCTCGATTAGTAAATAACTCAAATTAAAATTGCCTGATTGGCAATACTATCTGTCTAGGAGACCGCGCGATGCTGAGAACTGTGCTGCTTGTGATTCTAATTCTTGCTTTAATCGGGGCTCTGCCAGCCTGGCCCTACAGTAGCGGCTGGGGTTACTACCCAAGTGGCGGGCTCGGTTTAGTGGTACTCATCATTTTGATACTGGCACTTACCGGAAGGTTATAAATTCGATTGGCTTAGAATTCATTTTCTAAGCCAATTCTTTGTAATCTGTTAAAGCAATCATTTTTTCAAACTATTTTAATTAATTCAAATGAGGAAACATATCATGATCATGGCTAAACGTTTTTTAAGTGCCTTTGTGGCACTTTCAATTTTCTTCACAGGCTCCATTCAAACAGTGCAGGCGGCCATGGTCAGTACCGATCAGGTGGCGGAATCGGCTATCACAGTTAAAGGTGAGCAAGACCGCGCGAAGATTGTTGCTATGCTTTCCCGTGACGATATGCAATCAGCATTGGAAGCACGCGGTATTGACCCGGCTGAAGCCAAATCACGCGTTGCAGCGCTGACAGATGAAGAAGCCAATTCACTGGCAACTCAATTGGATAAAGCGCCAGCAGGCGGCGGCATTATCGGTGCGGTCGTGTTGGTGTTCCTCGTATTATTGCTGACTGATATCCTCGGTTTCACCAAAATCTTCCCGTTTACACGTTCAGTGCGCTAATACATTATCATCTCGCTAATAATTGCGAGATGAGTAGTTAAAATGGGTAACATCAAAGCCAGACTGTATTATTTAAGCATGCTGGCTTTTTTGTGCCTGCTAACAGCGTGTGCTGCCCCTGGCGTACGTGAAGCGACCAAGCATTCACAACTGCCGCGCCGGGCTGAGCTCACCCAAACCCCTTTCTTTCCGCAGGAGCAATACCAGTGTGGTCCCGCCGCATTGGCAACTGCTTTAACCGCAGTCAATATTTCAGTCACCCCCGAACAGTTGACCCCGGAAGTCTATGTGCCCAGCCGGCAAGGCAGTCTGCAAATTGAAATGCTGGCTGCAGCCAGACGCCATGGTGCAGTCTCGGTACAAATACCTCCAAAACTCGAAGCAATCATGCAGGAAATCGCAGCAGGTCATGTAGTGGTCGTGATGCAGAACCTGGGATTTTCCTGGATACCCTCCTGGCACTATGCAGTAGTGGTTGGCTATGATGCAGATAAAGAACTGGTATGGCTTCGTTCAGGTCCCTATAAACGCCAGGAAATGTCGCTCAGTGCTTTTCAGCGCACCTGGGCCCGTAGCGAACATTGGGCTTTTGTGGCTTTACCGCCAGGGCAGTTGCCAGTGAGTGTGGAAGCAGATGAAATCGCCAAAGCGCTGGTTGCTTACGAAAAGAATGCGCCAGCTCCAGCGAGAAAAACAGCTTACTATGCCGCCGTGCAACGATGGCCTGATCACTTGGTGTTATTGATAGGTTTGGGAAATGCAGCCTATGCCACAGGGGATTTGCCTTTAGCGGCTTCCAGTTTTAAACATGCTACTGAAGTCCGTCCAGAATCCGCTGCTGCCTATAATAATTTGGCTAATGTGTTACTGGCGCAGAAACAAATCATACAAGCCGAATCCGCTGCCACCAAAGGCCTGACGCTCGCGGGGGAGAATGAAAAGTTGAAATCGCAAATTACCCAGACTTTGCTTGAAATCCGTCAGCAGAAGAAATAAATCAATCAGAAAGCAGCGTTTTTGCAAATGCTGTAAAAAGTCCTTAATCAAGTATGCTTATCAAGGTAAGCATAAAAATCTTTTCTTTTTAATGATTTTGAGAATAGCCAGCCTTGCACATATTGAACCCCGCGCTCTTGTAATATCTTCGCCTGTTCCTCTGTTTCCACGCCTTCAGCGACCATACCCAGTTGTAAGGTTTTTGCCATTTCAATAATGTGGAAAGCAACGTGGCTAGTAACGGCATCAGTGCCAACAGAGTCGACAAACGTCTTGTCGATTTTAAGGTAGTCCAACTGGAATTTGGTCAGGTACGACAAGCTGGAATAGCCGGTCCCAAAATCATCAATCGCTACCATTACGCCACATTCACGGATATTTTTGATAGTAGTCAATGCTGCTTCATCATCAAGAAAACCACGTTCTGTGACTTCAATCAATATCTGATTGCCTTTGGCACCGGTCGATTTTTTAAGGGTTTCTATCATCGGCATCAATGCGCCAGAACGAATATCATGCGATGAAATATTAATGCCTACGTGAAAGTGTTTGTGCATGTTTAATGCTGTGTGCATGTCTTTTGCCACTAGCTCAAACACCCGCTGCGTAATTTGGCATATGACCCCCGAGGCTTCTGCGGCAGGGATAAATGTATCCGGACTGATAAAGGTATTGTCCGGCGTTCTCCATCTAATCAATGCCTCTGCCCCGACGCAGCGTTTATTTTCCAGATTTATAATTGGCTGGTATTCCAGGTAAAACTCGTTTTTGGCCAGTCCTTTCAAAATGGCAGATTTGGTTGAGTACCTGGTTCTTTGCATGTAAATGAAAATGCCACCAAGCGACACCCCCACCAACATTGCCAGCGGGATCAGTATCTGGATAAAGGAGACCAGATCATCATGAATATCCTTCAATGGTATAGCTGCAACCACGCCGGTTAAATTCAGCTTGTTAGGCGCCATATACACCAGCATGTGGCGTTCTTTATCAATAAAAGTAAGTGCTTGCTTACCTCGGTAAGTTTGTAACCACTCGGGGGCGATCTCGCCTCTAGAGGTATACAGTTTATGTTCCTGTATACCAAAAATGGCCACTGAAACATCGGTACTACCCAATGCCTCAATCGCGTGACTAGGCACAAGGACAATGGCCCATCCGGCTTTTTCCATCACTACCAGGTGATGGTTTTGCCAATCGGACACTTTCAGATTGGCATATAACCTGGTGCCATCCGGCTCAATTCTTGAAGGATTACCGAGGGAAACACCATCAAAAACTTCTGCAATCGAGGAGCATACGATACGGTTATCTTTGACGTGAGCCACTGCCTGCAGGAAAAAACCGGCGATATTGAATTCCTGCATTTTCTTGATATGGCGGGGTGCACAGGCCTCTTGTTCCGGGACGGATTCAAAGTGGTGAACGACATTGGCGAACTGCGTGCGGGTACTATTCATCCGCATCAAAACCCCATTGGTGACTTCACGCAGACGCTTGGTTTCTTTTGAGATGGCTTGATTTTGCGCAATCATTAACGATAAAAAAATCGAAACAAAGGCTGTAACCAAAATCAGCAAAACAGTAATGCCGGTCAGGACTTTATTGTTCCTCCAGCCTATATTTAATAGTTTGTTCAATTTTGCACCCTTCCAAAAGTCAGTCTTATCGCTGCATGGTTTATACACATCGGCCTAAAGCTGGCCAATGGTAATCAAGGGGTAAACGTGGGCGAACTCGAAATGATTGAATGCACGCGATGCACAAGAGTGATAAACATAATTATTTTTTTTCTTTAGTGTTGATGGATATCGTTCTTGAAACTAATAGAGACAATTATATTTATGCAAATTATCACTATAGTCTAGTTATCGGCACATGTTGACGAGTCTGAAGTGCAGAAAGATGAAATTGTTAATTTTTTTTATTTTATAGGGTTTAGTAGTAAAACCTGGCTGTATGCAAGCGTACTGAAATCAATTTTCTTCATAGCGGACAACGCTGATTTCTCCATCCATCTCGATTTGCATTTGTTTAACCTCTGAAACTTGGCCTATACCTTCTTCTCTTAATTTGGCCATAATTTCATCTTTGGTGACAAATTCCTTTCTCATTTCGCGCAGTTGCAACACGCCATTTTTTATCAGTACCAGTGGCGGCGCTTCTACCATTCTCCTTACCCATTTGTATTTGAAGCTGAGCCAGTCAATCAACATGTTCCAGAATACTAAAACTGCAATGAGTACCAGACCATCGGAAATAGATTTGGAATCGCCACTCATGGCGTTTTGTGAAGCATCCGCAATAATCACCACAAACAGAAAATCACTGACGCCGACGCTCCCCATGCTGCGACGCAAGATAGACCTGAAGATCAGGAATAAAAACCAGTAAACAACCGAGCCTCTGAGGATGATCTCCCATAGCGGAACGGTTAAATGAAATACAGACAAATCCATCTTTTTAAACCCCTGTTTTGTATTGAGGACTTGCCTCTCCTGCATGCTACAAAACTGCAAGCAATTGCATTGTCAGATTGGGCGCAAAGTACTGTAGGAAAGTACTGAAAATAAATCCTGGTTTAAGCAAAGACAGAAAATATCAATCTTAGAATTTGAAACCTACTGTTGTACTAATGACATGGTTTTCGAGATTGTGGGTAGTTTTATTCACTATCTGGTTAAGATAGCCGGTCTCCAGTGTGCAGCGCTTATTTACTTTCCAGTTAACCCCTACAAAGAGACGGTTCTGGTCTAAGCCACGATGTGCGCCCCAATCAGTTTGGTCCACGTTGACAAACAATTCATCGGACATCACATAAGAGAGCGCAGGATAATTCGTCACTGCCTTGGAGGCCTTAAACATTTGCCGCAACCTATGCCCTGTGTCATGAAAACCTTCGCGGGTTCGCTCTTCCAGTCGGCTGCGATTGGTAAAAGTGATTGATTGGACAGGATCGAATTGATACTGGAACTGCTGCCACCAGCGATTTTCCTGGTAAGAAGATTTTCCATCTGGATGACTGGCTATCGTATCGTGACCCAACCAAAGGCTGGTTTTTGAATCCGGTTTGTAAAACACGGCCGGGCGCAAATAAAGATTATCCAAGTGCTTTCCCTCATTCCGCCATCGCGGGTTGATATCCATATCCCAATAAAAATTCTGAACCGGTAATTCACCCTGCATGCGCAGATTAAACCAGTAGCCACTATCTTCTTTGAGACCAGCATCAGCCTTGATTGAGATAAGAGAGACAGAGGTCAAAATAAGTACTCTCAATGCAAGAGCAATTGTTGAACTACGTTTTGTCATGGCGATATTTTTCCTCTTTCTATTTAAGAAAAAGTGTATGCCATGCAGCTGAATTAAATCTTAATTTGCTTTATCCAGGGTCAGTATTTTGTCTGAACATTCCTACAGGCAATTCAGCAAGATGGGCATAGCGACTTCTTAATCAGCAGGGCAAGATAGTTTCATAACCAACCACAAATCTGAGGAGAGTGAATATGTGCGGAGAATCACAAATTGATAAAACTGAACCTAATAACGCTGTTGAAACAGATAAGCTAAATACGCCAGAACAGAATGCACAGTTACTAATAAGTATTTTTGTGAACCATTTCAAATTACTTACGGGTGAAGCATTGCTGACGAACAAGTTAAGTGGAGTCTGGTATGACAAGCAAAAAAGCGAAGAAGATATGGTGAGTGGGATTGAATATGCAAAAAAACAGGAATGGATCACTCCGCTGGATGATGCATTCAGACTAACTGAAGCTGGTTACGCTTCAGCCAAACAGCAAACAAACTAAGAGCAGAATTCATAGATATTTATCAATGCTAGTTGGTAGCTATACAAACCTATTGAGCATTGAACATGCATACATTATGGTGGCATTCAAAGTGAATGCCATTCATGTGGATGATTTAAATATCATTGTGTATTGTCGCCAATGATGTCTGGCTGGATATCAGGTTCGGCAGGTTCAACTGGTTGATATGGGGTGTCAGGATCAGGTTTTATCGGCTTATGGGTTTCTTCAGGAAATATCGGATGATGAGTGTCGTCCTGTTGCCCGAAAAAATGCTGTTCTATGAGTGAATAAGACATTTTTTAATACCTGTGTTTATAGGAAAGTGGTTCCACAATACTGCGCTGGGCACAGTGTTTTTATAGGTAAATCCCTGAATGTGATGTAAGAATTTTTTGATAAGAATAAGCTTTATATACGATAAGAATTCCTACGCCTGTTTCATAAACTGACTGACAGTTAGGCACATGCAAATCACGTAAAATTGAATCTAATTATTTGCAGTATTCCAAAACCTTCCCTGCACTAACAATCCACCATTCATGTGTTGGCAATTCTTGATAAGGAGATTGATATGCTAGACAGATTACATCCAGATTATTTTGATTCCGACAGAGTAGATGAGGCTTATGCAAGCTCATCGGATACTAACCATTCCCAAACACGTGAAAAATTACGTGAAGATCATCTTCAGAGGCGGGAAGGAAAATCCGCTACGCGAACAGTTAAACAGGCGATGGCGATTAAGCATTCAAAAGCGCTGAAAAATGCACATGAGTAGCGTTGTCTGAACTTTCCTACAAAAAGTTCAGCATTAGTTGTATGGCAGGATTTCTTGATTTTGGCGATGATTGAATCACCCAATTAATTAAGATAAATTCAACACTACATGCAGTAACAATGATGTAGGATTGATTTGCAGGAGAACGCTATGATGAGTGCCTTGCTTATTGTATTTGTCGTTTTAGCTGCCATCAGTGCAGCGCGTACTTTGCCTTACAACATTCACTGGGCTGAATATCATGCCAGCAAAGGCGTAATGGGTGTAGTGGTCGCAGCATTGATTATTCTGTCATTTACGGCAGGCTTCATTGATGTTTAGTGCTGGAGATAGGCTGCCTGGCGAACATATTATTGCCTATCTCTTTTGAAGAGCACTATTGTTCAAGTTGTATTGCCATTACTCGTTATATGGATACGCTATCATAGTCACTTAAGTATCCGAGTTCGGCGAAGCTGATGTTCGCCCCATTATTTTTGGGTGCTTCCGCGATTCGAATTAGCATTCACCGCATGTGTATCAATCTTAACCAGGTTTCTTGACTATTAAACTGGTAATTGCTAAATTGAAAACGCATGCATCCATTGTTTAAAAAATTTCTGGCTTTGATCGCGCTGCTTTCTATCATAAGCTCGTCAGCGTGGGCAGTGTCGCCACTTGTGATAACTGACGATATCTTCATGCCTGAAGATACCCAATTACTGGACGTTCATTTACAGAAAAAAACGCAGGAAAATTCTCAGCAACATCAAGAGTCAACCTGCAATCATGCCTGCCATTTTTCAGCGCATATTGTTGGATTGGTTTCCAATGGAATAGCGCATGTTATGCCTGCACTGGATGCAGGTGTCTATACTTTCCCTATTCCCTCTCAGGTTAATCACCCTTTTCTCCAAGGCCTGTACCGCCCTCCTATCCTCTGCTAAATCATGAGTCAGTCAGATGCTTTCGGCATCTGTAAATATGATTGATTTCGAGAGGTATTCACTGTGTTTATCCCTATGTTTGAGACAGGGTTGCAGCGGCTTGCAACGGCTGTCAGTGTTGGTTTATGGCTATCACTCAGCTTCGCCAATGGGTCATTACATGCAGCACCATTAACGCTGGAACAAGCCTGGCAATTTGCTGCCAGAGGTAATCCTGAATTACAGCGCCAGATTGCGAACCAGAATATTCCTGACGGTGACTATCAGGATGCCAAAGGGTTGCTTTACTATAATCCGGTAGTCAGTATGGATATGCGGCAACGCAGCATTGCCCAATCACCTGGCGCCAACAGCAGGCGCGGGGAGTGGGGCGCTGGCATTGCGCAGACGTTTGAAATTGCCGGCCAGCAAGGCTGGCGTAGAAATGCCGCGCAACAAAGCCAGCAGGCCATTGCATTGGATATTGCTGAAGAATACCGCACGCTGCATGCGCAAATGGAAGAGCAGTTTGTGACTGTGCTGGCTATCCAGAAACGCATAGAAGTGGAACAGCGGATCCTGAAACTGATAGAGCAGAATACCGCTTTATCACGCAAGCGGGTTCAGGCGGGTGAAGACAGCCTGCTCGATGGAAATCTGGCGGTAGTGGATTTCGAGCGTGCGCGCAATCAACTGAGTGCGTTGAATGAGCAATTGGTGCGTGCCCGCGCGCAACTGGCAGCTACCTTGCAATTAGGTGAAACAGAATTACCTGCGGTGTCAGGGGAATTGATGCCGGTGACCCATGCTTATACTCTCAGCGACCTGCTGGAAAAGTTAACTGACCGTCCTGCCATTCAATCACTGGGTGTCAAGGAATCTGCCGCCCGGTCCAGATTAGAATTACAGAAAAACCTGACTTATCCTGACCTCACTGTCAGCGTCAACAATAGCCGCGAAGCGACGGTTGCCGGGGATGACAATATCACCTCACTTGGCGTATCGCTGCCGCTACCCATCTTCCGCCGTAATGGTGCTGGCATTGGCCGTGCCAGTGCCGAGTTAACACAATCTGAAATCAATCGTGCTGCATTGACGCGTAATGCGAAAGCGGCGATCCAGGCGGCCTGGGTACGCCGCGAAAATATCCGCGAGCGTATTAGCCGTTTAAATAAAGAAGTCTATCCACGACTGGAAGAAAATCTCACACTGGCAAAGCTCGCCTTTGAAAATGGCGAAATCGGCCTGCCGCAATTATTGATTCTCCAGCGCCAGGCGGTGGATGCGCAACGCGATATTATCGACGCCCAAAAAGATATGCGGCTGGTGCAGATCGAACTTGAGTATATCTCTGGGTGGGCGATGCCTGTTTTACCAGCGCCGACTTTTTCAGCACCATAAAGCAGGATAAAAGAATGCATAAAACACTCATAAAATTACAGCGAAGCAATGCAGTTTGGCTGGTGTTATTAACAATATTGCTCAGCGCATGTAACCCTGATAGAGATTCGGAATCTGCACATACAGACAAGCCAACATCGCAAACTCAACACCAGGAAAATAGCGGACATCAGGAAACTAAAGCAACACTCACTTTCAGCGAGGCTGAGTTGCAGCAGTTCGGTATTTCTGTGGCGCCGGTTGTTAAGCAGCCATTGCAGGATCAACTCACTTTCACAGCCAATATTGTTGCCAACCAGAATAAACTGGCCCATGTCACGCCACGTATTGAGGGCAAGCTGGCCAAAGTGATTGCTAATCTCGGGGACCAGGTGAAAGCAGGGCAGGCACTGGCCGAAATCGATAGTATCCAAATGGGTGAAGCGCGGGCGCAATACCGCAGCTCAAAAAGTGAGTTGTCCCTGGCACAAGCAAACTATGAACGCATCTCACGTTTGTATGCCGATAAAGTGGTGCCGCAGAGGCAGATGATTGAGTCGCAAGCTGCGCTGGAGAGAGCAAAGTCAGCTTTTTATGCAGACTCTGAGCGCTTGAGAATGTATGGTGGCCTGAATAAACAAAACAGCTTAAATGGCGGCTCTACGTATGTGCTGACCGCGCCATTTGTGGGCACTGTGCTTGAAAAAAATGCGGTGATTGGCGAACTGGCGAAAACCACTGACAGTATTTTCACCATTGCCGATATGTCTACCGTCTGGATTGAGGCAGATATTCCGGAAAGTGATTTAAAAGATATATCGATAGGCAAAACCGCTACCGTTAGCGTCAGCGCTTATCCTGAAGAAACCTTTTCCGGCAAAGTAGGTTACCTGGCGAGCATAGTCGATAAAACCACGCGCACCGTGAAAGCGCGTATTGAATTACCCAACCCCGAGCGCAAATTACGCATCGATATGTTTGCTACCGCAGTCCTCAGTCATACGGCCGCCAGGGAAGCGCTGGTGGTTCCGAATGATGCGGTGGTGGTGATTCAGGGTGTTCCTCATGTCTATATTGTGCAAAATAAAGCCGGGCATCAGTATACGTTTGAAGCCAGGCCGGTCGAGCCAGGTCAGCGCGTGAATGCCAATGTGGAAATTAAAAGCGGCCTGCGCGAGGGTGAAAATATCGCGCAAGCGGGTGTTTATGCCCTGAAAGCACGCCAGCTTAAATCACAAATCAGCGATGAACACTAAGGGGCGCGTATGCTGCATTGGATATTAGAAACGTCGCTGCGTTACCGGCTGCTGGTGATTCTGGCTTCACTATTGCTGGTCTTTTTCGGGGTGAGAGCCTGGCAGAATGTGCCACTGGACGCTTTTCCGGATGTTACCCCGGCGCAGGTGAATATATATACGGAATCGCCAGGCCTGGCTTCGGAAGACGTTGAAAAGCTAGTCACCTTCCCGGTGGAAAGTGCATTGGCCGGCCTCAAGGGTATTGAGCACATCCGTTCGGTTTCTTTGTTCGGCTTGTCGTATGTCAGCGTGTATTTCAAAGATCATACGGATATCCAGCAGGCACGCTTTCTGGTGAGCGAAAAACTGGCAGAGGTAAAGTCGCGCATTACGATGGGTGATGGTGGCGCGGGCTATGGCGAGCCAACCCTGGGACCTAACACTTCAGGCCTGGGGCAAGTGCTTTGGTATACCTTAAAGTCGGACACCATGAATGCCATGGAGCTACGTACTTTGCAGGATTGGACAGTGCGTATGATGGTGCGCACTGCGCCGGGAGTGGATGACATTACCTCATGGGGTGGTCAGGAAAAACAATTCCAGGTGCAGATAGATCCGCAAAAACTGTTTAAATATGGCTTAACTTTTGCGCTGGTGGTTGAGCGGCTCACCGCCAATAACCGGCAAGTGGGCGGCCAGTTTATCAATGTCGGTCAGGAACAGTTTCTGGTACGCGGATTGGGCCTGGTCAAAAATACGCACGATATACAGAAAATTGTCGTGGCTGAAAATCAGGGCGTTCCAGTCTATGTGGAAAACATTGCTACTGTCGTCGAAGGCCCCGGCTTACGCGTTGGGGCGGTAACGCAAGATGGCAAGGAAGTCGTCATGGGGATGGTGCTGGCCCGCCTGGGTGAAAATGCCCAGCAGGTAGTGAATGCAGCCAAGCAAAAGCTGGCACTGGTAAAAAAGGCACTACCTAAAAATGTGACGCTGGAAACGGTATATGACCGCACGGCGATAATTGACAAGGCGATTCATATGGCAGACCGCGCCATGCTAGAGGGCGCGCTGCTGGTCATCGCAGTGCTTTTCCTGTTATTGGGTGAAGTGCGCGCTGCACTGGTCGTTGTGGTTGCTATTCCTTTGGGACGATTAATTGCGTTTATCCTGATGGAACAATATGGTGTCTCGGCCAACCTGATGTCACTGGGTGGGCTGATTATTGGTCTTGGCATGACCATCGATGGGCCTCTGGTACTGGTGGAAAATTGTTTCCGGCGATTGGCGCAGCATGCCGGAAACTCTGTGAATAAAACCCAGGTGATATTGCAAGCTAGCCAGGAAGTCATCCATCCGATTGCGTTTGGGGTATTGATTATTATCGTGGTGTTCCTGCCGATATTTTCGCTGACAGGTCTTGAAGGCAAGCTGTTCAAACCCCTGGCGATCAATATGACATTTTCCATGATAGGGTCAATGCTGCTGACACTGACGCTGATTCCTGTGCTTTCATCACTAGTGCTTAAGCTACAGAAAGTGCATATTGAAAAAGACCCTTGGTTGATTCGTTACTGTAAACCCGTTTATCTAAGAACGCTGCAATGGAGCCTGGGCCATAGCAAAGTGATTGTCGCTGTGACCACGCTCGCATTTTTGGCCGCAATTGTCATGTTCCAGTTTTTGGGTAAGTCGTTTATGCCCAATTTGCAGGAACAGGATATTTTGTTCAGGGTCACCAGTATTCCTTCCGCCTCACTGGATCAGTCGATTTCGATATCAGACCGAGTTTATCAAAGCCTGAAAAATATGCCGGAAGTGAAAGGCAGTGTCGCCATGATAGGGCGGGCTGAAAAAGGCGAAATCGCGGATGTAAACTACATGGAAATCCTGGTCCATTTACACCCGGTATCCGCCTGGCCGCAGAAAATCAGCTACCAGCAACTTGCCCAGAAACTGCAGTCACAGTTGGAAAAGCAAGTGCCCGAGGCGGTGATAGCCGCTACCCAACCGATACAAATGCGGGTTGAAGAATTAATTTCCGGGGTCAGGGCAACCTTGTCTGCCAAAGTGTATGGCGATGACCTGGCAACCATAGACCGCATTGCTAACCAGGTGAAAAGCACGATAGAAAAAGTGGATGGCGTGACAGACCTGGCGTTAGAAGCTAACTTGGGCAAACCGCAATTAACTATTGAAGTAAACCGCGAAGCGATCGCCCGTTATGGAATCAACGCAGATGATGTATTACAGATAGTGCAATCCGGCATTGGTGGCAAGCCGGTGTCCACCGTGCTTGATGGCGTTAAGCGCTTTGCAATCCAGGTATGGTTTCCGCCCGCCTATCGGGATAATCTCAAAGCCATCGGCGACATCCCCATACCGACGGCACAAGGCGCATTGATTCCACTCTCGCAGGTGGCGACATTGAGCACAGAAGAAGGTTATGCCTTTATCCGTCGTGAGCAATTGCAACGTTATGCAGTCATTCAAATGGATGTACAAGGGCGTGACATTGATGGTTTCGTGAAGGAGGCACAAGCCGGTATCAATCAAAATGTGATGTTGCCAGCAGGCTACTGGATAGAGTGGGGCGGCGCGTTCGAAAACCAGCAACGCGCACTTACTAAACTGGCAATCATTGTGCCACTGACAATAGGCCTGATTTTTGTGCTGTTATATACCGCGTTTAATTCTATTCGTTATGCCGGGTTGATACTCGCCAATGTACCTTTTGCCGCCATGGGCGGCATATTTTCGCTGGCCATTTCCGGACAGTATCTTTCAGTGCCGGCTGCGATCGGCTTTATTGCTGTATTTGGCGTGGCGATGTTGAACGGGATTGTGCTGGTTTCATTCATCAACAGTTTGCGCGCTGAGGGGAAAAACATTCGGGAAGCGGTACTTGAAGGTACGGCCTTGCGTTTGCGGCCAGTGATGATGACAGCGCTGGTGGAGATATTCGGGCTAATTCCGTTTGTGCTAGCTACGGGCGTGGGTTCAGAAATCCTGCGGCCATTAGCGATTGTGGTGATTGGTGGGCTATTCACAGCTACCCTCTTAACGTTGATATGCCTGCCGGTAGTCTATGACTGGATGGAAACCCGGAATGCTAAAAGCCAAAGCAATTAACCAGGAGTGAACACTGACTTTTAAACACCAGCGCTCACATCTGGCCAGGCTTTTGCAAGTAGCCGCTAATCAATAATGACTGTGCCGTTTTTGCCATTCTTTTTGGCCGTGTACATGGCTTTATCAGCCCGTCTGATCAACTCCAGTGGCTCTATTTGTTGCGGTTGCATGCCGCCATAGTAGGCTATGCCTATACTTAGGGTGATATTGAGTTGCTGGTCACCTATCTGTACCGGCTCGGCAATCATTTTCTGGATATTGGCGGAAATCCTGTTGGTATCCTCTTTATTTTTAAGGTTTTCCAGCACAATCACAAACTCATCCCCCGCGTATCTGACCACAGTGTCAGAAGTCCTGGTGCATCGGTTGATGCGGTTAGCGACCTCCCGCAGGAGCTGGTCTCCAGCCTGATGGCCATGCGTGTCATTGATTAATTTAAAGCCATCCAGGTCGATAAATACCAGTGCCAGGTAAGTCTGGTGACTTTTAGCGTTTTGGAAAGCCACTGGCAACAACTCCTCCAGTATCCTGCGGTTAGCCAGCCCAGTGAGCGGATCGTTCCTGGCTTCACTTTTGAGCAGGTTTTCCAGCTGTTTGCGTTCTGTGATATCTCGTAAAAAAGAGGTGAACAACACCTGCCCATTAATTTCCAGCGCATTGACCTGCAGCTCAACCGGGATGCGTATACCATCTTTACGCAACGCTTCCAGCTCAATGCGGCTGCCGACTACTCTGGAGTTTTTTTCTTGCAGGTAGCGACTCATGCCAGACTGGTGGGCGTGCCTCAATTCGAGTGGAATAATCAGTTTCTCCAGTTTTTGTCCTATCGCTTCTTGTTCCAGCCAACCAAAGGTATGTTCTGCCTGTTTATTCCAGGCGGTGATGTATCCCTCTGCATCCATGCAGATATATGCCTCATTGGCATTGGTCAGAATGGTCCTGAGTTCAAGTTCTTTATTCTGTAGTTCCTGTTCAGATTTTGATTTTTCCTGATAGGCACGGGACAGTGATTGATTGACTTGCTTGAGTTCATCCGTACGTTGGCTGACTTTTTCTTCCAGTGTTTTCCTTAAGGCATCTAGCGCAAATTCGGTTTCTTTGGCCTCGTTGATATCATTGATGATGGCAATCAGGTAATCGATTTCATTGCGTTCTGTCATCTGTTTCGTGACTGTAAGCTCTACCCAGACGAGCGAACCATCTTTTCTGATATATCTTTTTTCCAGCTGGTAGCGGTCTATCTTATTTTCTAGCAACTGCTCCTGCAACTGCAACTCTTTGTGCAGATCTCCCGGGTACGTGATGTCCTGGAAAGTCAGGCCAAGCAGTTCATCCCTGGTGTAATCGACGATTTTGCAGAGCTCGTCATTCACCTGCAGCCATGGTCCTGAGGGTTTGACCAGGGCAATACCTGCGCCGGCATTTTCAAAGACACTCTGGAATTTACCCTGTGCATGATCAATCGTATCTTGTGCACTCAGCATGCGCTCGCGAAACTGGATCTCTTTGGTTGCCAGCTGGGCAAGATCACTTAATGCCTTCAATTCACTTGCGTTTGGGCGTTTAGGTTTACAGCCGATCACGCATAAGGTGCCAAGTGAATAACCTTGTATGCTCTTGATCGGGATCCCGGCATAAAAACGGATGTTGGGTGCATTGACTACTAAGGGGTTACTGAGGAATCTGGCATCGTTAGCCGCATCTTCAACGATCAATTCTGTGCCGCTGCTCACAGCATGGGTGCAAAAGGAAATGTCCCTGGGAGTTTCGGACAGTTCGATACCATGCTTGGATTTGAACCACTGCCGGTCTTCATCAATCAGCGAGATTACCGATATCTCGGTGCCAAGAATGGTGGACGCCACCCGCGTAATACAATCAAAAAATTCATCCGGGTCTGAATCGAGTAAACCTAATGACCTTAGTTTTTCCAGCCTCAGTTTTTCAATGCCTGTTTTTTCCGATGCAGTTTTTTCTTGTATGGACACAGTTTACTCCTGACGGGTGTCATGCAAACTATATAAAAATACGCCAAAAAAACATAGCCATAAATACTATAGTTTAATAGCGCTTTTCTTTGGTTTGTAATTTGGACTGATGATAGTCGGATTGGTTTTAATATTGCGAGAGATGATTGTCTTGGTTAAGCAAGTGTGATGAATGCATAAATGAAACTTGGTTTAAACACATATTTAAGTTTATACAGGGACATTAGGAATGGAGTAACTACAGATATTCATTAAAAACTGGCGAATTTATGTTTATCGTAGTAGCTAATTTAAAAATAAGCCTGTGATTACCGCGCTTTTGCGTAATAATAAAGATCCATTTTTTAGAATAAAATGGTTTCAGATCATTTTATTCGTGAAATAGAACAGTGTTTCGCAAACCTAATCAAACAGAGAAAAGCATTTGTGTCGGCTTGTTGGCAACGCTGCTGGCTTTTATGTTCTGGTATTTCTTGTTTGATTACCAGCGGCAAAAAGACGAAAGTGAAGCCTATCTTGAAGCAGCGGCTTACGGCAATGTGCTACGTTCCGAGATGGACCGTGAACTGAATTCTCTGCTGTTCATCTCGAATGGTTTATCCAGTTTTATCAAAGTCTACCGCAATCATCTTGAGACCGAAAAAGTACAAGCCATCCTGGCAGATCTATGGGCGCAAGCCCAGCATGTCAGGAATCTGGCAGTAGCAGTAGATTACAAGCTTACCTATGTCTATCCAGAAAAATCCAATGAGAAAATTTTAGGTATCGACTACCGTGATGTCGCTACGCAATGGCCTAAAGTCAAACTGGCGATAGACTCAAGGCAAGGTGTGCTTGATGGTCCGTTGGCGCTTATCCAGGGCGGCAGCGGCATGATTTACCGGTTTCCGATTTTTGTTGATGGCAAGTATTGGGGCATTATTTCTACGGTCATCGATACCAATGGATTTCTGGATGCAGCTTTCAAAAACAACCGCAGCAGCGAGTTTGAGTTTGCGATCAGAACCGCGGAAGACAAACATGTGTTTTATGGCGACCCCAGGCTGTTCAACCAAAAACATGCCTACATTCAGGAAAGCCGGGTACCTAACGGTAAATGGGAATGGGTAATTGAAAACAAGAAAATCCATAACTTGCATGACCGCAAGTTTGGGGTGTGGCTAAGTTTATTTTTCAGCGTGCTAGTAGGCCTGTTTGCTTACTTTTTTGCCAAGGAGCGCTATTACCTCTCTGAAGGTGCGCTGATGGATAGCCTCACCGGCCTGCCGAACCGTCGGTCGCTGGAAAACCGGCTTAATTATGTGCATTCGGAAGCCAAGCGCTTTAATAAAAGGTTTGGCCTGATAGCACTCGATGTCGATCACTTCAAAAGTATCAATGATAATTTTGGCCATGATGTCGGCGATGAAGTGATCAAAACAGTTGCTAACTTACTGAAAAGTAATATCCGCGATGTCGATACTGTCAGCCGGATTGGTGGCGATGAATTCGTGATTGTGGCCAGGGATCAGCACTCGGAAGATAGTCTGGTTAAAGTGGCAACCAAACTTTTAAGCGTGTTTAAAAAGCCTATGCATATTCACGGGCATGAGATTCCAGTGCATCTAAGTATTGGCTTGACCCTGTTTGAACCTACTTCAGAAGTGGCATTGAAACAGTTATTCAAGCAAGCAGATATTGCGCTTTACCAGGCCAAACAAAAAGGCCGCAACACTTACAGCTTCTGGCAAAAATAGCGATTGGCGCCAATTCTTATTGATCATGTAAATGAGTTCGACCATAAGCAATCGCTTTAAAACACAGAGGGCATGTTAGCATTCTATTTTTATTGATATAAATGCAATTATGAAATTAAGGCAAATTATTTTTTTGCTGGTTAATGGTTTTTTATTCTTTTCACTGCCGATTCAAGCCTCCGAAGAAACGCTTTTCCACGAAACTGATGCTGCCCACAGTGACAGGTTGCTGAAGATTCCGGAACCTATGGTCTATGACCTGGTTCGCCCTCTTGGCGTAAAGAAGGGCGATATGGAAATCAATGCGCTGGTAGATATCAATCAGCAAACGAATGATGCCAGTTGGGCGCCCGAAATTGAGTACGGCCTCGCAGATGACCTGGCAATCGAGCTTGAGTTACCGTTTGAGAATGCCAGTCATGAACGATATAAAGTAGCTATCCAGAAAACGCTGGGGATAGACCACTATTCAGGCACGGCAAATGGCTGGCAGGCATTTATTGACCTGGACAAACACACCAAAACCCTTTCCGGCGATGCGACCTATATTCATGCCATCAAATGGGCAGATCGCTGGTCTTCATTGAGCATGCTGGGGCTGCGAGTGAATGGTATCAACCGTAGCGCAAATATCGAATACCTGCTGAATAATACGGTTTTCTATGATGTTTCACCCCGGCTCACATTTGGTCTCGAGTTGAATCAGGAAGTAAGCACAGGCGGTTCTTGGCGATACCGGCTGACGCCACAATTACACTATGATATGAATCAGGAATATACCTTGCAGGCGGGTGTTGCGCACTCAACGATTAATGCTACCGGCAAAGCAGACAAGCTATGGAGCTTCAGGTTAATCAGAGTATTTTAGTGGCGTGACTGAAAAGAAATTTAGAGTACTGCACGAAATGCCGCTTTTTCAATAGCAATATTTGAAAAGTCGGATAGGGGATATGGAATATGTTCTTTATTCGTCGTCAGATGTATGATTTATGCCAACAGGAATATATTATAGATTGTCACCATTATTATTAATTTAATTGTATGGAAGATGGTATTAATTTTTCTTATCATTCATAATCGTTAAAAATCTTAATAACAGTTTCTTCATGTGACGAAAGATGAATTGATGTAAGTGGTCACTCCTATTCGCCATGTGGAAATTCATTCAATATTCAATCATCCTTGTCATAAGCCTGGCGGCCACTAGCCAGGCAATAGCCGCGCCTCCTAACGCCATCACTGTCATCAGTGATGACAATTACCCCCCTTATTTATTCAAAGACGACCGTGGAAATACGGTCGGCATACTCGCCGATTACTGGAAACTGTGGGAGAAAAAAACCGGCATCAGTGTCACGTTAATTTCAACCCGCTGGGAAATGGCTCAACAGCAATTGCTGAGTGGTCATGCCGATGTCATCGAGATGATTTATCGCAACCCCGAGCGTGAGGTGACTTATGCATTTTCAGCGCCTTATGCCACCTTGCCGATAGGCATTTATGCCCATGAAAGTATGACCGGTTTAATCTCTGCGGACTCATTGGCCGGTTTTACGGTTGGCGTGCAAAAAGGCGATGCCTGTATTTATAAATTGAAAGAGGCCGGGGTTAAATCTTTCCGGTTATATAACTCTTATGACGAGATTATCCAGGCGACCCTAAAGCAACAAGTCATGATCACTTGCATGGATGATTATCCTGCCCGCTATTATTTATACAAGCTCGGTGCGGAGACCAGTATTCTGCGTGCATTTACCATTTATCAGGGCCAGTTTCACCGCGCGGTAAAAAAAGAAAATGCACCGATACTGGCGCTGGTAGAACAGGGTGCTGCAAGCATCTCTGCGGATGAGATGGCGGCCATCGAATCCAAATGGAAAGGCCGTCATATACCGCGCAACGCTTATTCCAAACAGGCAATTGTGGCAGTGGCGCTTGTATTGGTGATCGCTGTCGTGTTGCTGCTGCTGATTTATACATTGCGCGTGGCAGTAAGACGCAAGACCGCAGAGATTCAAAGTAAAAGTGAAGAGATTGAAAACCAGCGCTTGCGGCTGACCCAGATTATTGATGCCACCAGGGCAGCTACCTGGGAGTGGAACTTGCAAACCAACGAGTGTCACTTTAATGCACGCTGGGCGGAAATTGTTGGCTATACCCTTGAAGAGTTGCAGCCACTCACGCTTGAAGTGGCTACGTCATTGATGCATCCGGATGATTTGCAAAACGCCATGCAATTGATTGATCGGCATCTAAATAATGAGATCGATTTTTATGAGTGCGATATCAGGATGCGCCATAAAGATGGCCACTGGATATGGGTTTCTGACCGCGGTAGCCTGATCTCACGCACACCAGCCGGTGAGCCGCTGGTGATGCACGGCACCCATTTTGATATTACTGAAAAGAAAGCGGCAGAAGAGGTTATCTGGCGTCAGGCAAATTATGACAGCCTGACACAATTACCTAACCGGCACTATTTCCAGCAGCGATTGGTAGAAGCGATTCAGGAAGCCACTGTAAAGCAACGCCGCTTAACTCTTTTGTTTCTTGATCTCGATCAATTTAAGGATATTAACGATACGCTGGGTCACCATACTGGCGATGAATTACTGATTGAAGTTGGCCGCCGCATTCAACACAACCTGCCCGATTCTGCAACCGTCGCCCGTTTGGGCGGCGATGAGTTTGCTGTGATTGTGCCGGAGGAAACCGGCGATTTGCAAACACTGTGTACCCAGCTGCTGCAGGATATTTCACATTCTTATATTCTGAGTGGCGAGCGCATATTCGTTACCGCAAGCATAGGCATCAGCCAGTTTCCGGACGATGCAGTGAATGCTGAGGAAATGATCAAGCATTCTGACCAGGCCATGTATGAAGCCAAAAGCCGCGGCCGGAACAATGTACGCTATTTCTCACTGGCAATCCGCGACGCACTAGCCCAGCGCACCTCGCTGGCCAGGGATTTACGAACTGCGGTTGAAAATAATGAGTTGCGTGATTATTACCAGCCAATTATTTGCATGCGCACCGGCAAAATCGTCAAAGCCGAGACATTGATGCGCTGGCAGCACCCTACACGCGGACTGATCAGCCCGACACTGTTTATTCCGGTCGCCGAAGAAACCGGCGAGATTAGCAGGATGGGTGACTGGATATTCAGGCAGGCTGCGCAAAATGCACTGAGATGGCAGTCACTGGCAGGCGACGAATTCGCCATTAGTGTCAACAAATCACCGATGCAGTTTATCGACCCCTCAACAATCAGTGACGATTGGATACAGCTTCTGCAAACCCTGGGTGTGGATGGCAAACGCATTGTTGTCGAAATCACTGAAGGGCTATTATTGGATCCTGATCCTATTGTAGAACAGCGCTTGCTGCATTTCCGGGACAAGGGCATCCAGGTCGCGATTGACGATTTTGGTACCGGTTATTCATCGCTGTCTTACCTGAGCAAGTTTGATATTGATTACCTTAAAATCGATCAGTCGTTCACCTCTAACCTGAACGAAGGCAATGAAAGTTATGTGCTCTGCGAAGCGATTATAGTCATGGCTCATAAGCTTGGGCTGAAAGTGATTGCTGAAGGGGTGGAGACAGCCATGCAGCGTGACTTGCTGCATGATATCCATTGTGATTTCGCCCAGGGATTTTTCTATTCACCGCCGATTCCGGCAGAGGCTTTCGAGCAGTTGCTAAAAGCAGAAGCCGTTAATTCCAATTAAGCTTATTAAACCCACCTAAGTTCAAAAAGGCGACTCAGGACAATTGTTATTGGGCGCTTGCGACAGCCTGCGGTAATGATCGCTACGTAAAATAAGTTAAAAACCCATGCTTAATGATTCATGATTCTTTAGTATGCCGGATTGCTTGCAATCACTTGAAGAAATCCACTGAAAAAGAATATGAAATTAATCGTAAAAAGCTTCATCATTACCGCAATGTCAATACAGGCATTGAGCGCATCTGCCAGTATTCTTGACCTGGGTGTCGCTGGAAAATTTAACCTGTTTGTGTTTGAAAATTTTAGCAGCAGTAATAGCGATGTTGAAGGTGCAGTAGCCGTTGGTGGCAACTTTAATGTTTCCAATTACGCGGTAAATGAGCTCAATAAGGCGGTTGCTGGCAATGCGTTGGTCGTCGCTAAAAATGTGACATTCAACAGTGGCAGCGTCAAGAACGGTAATATTGATACGGCCGGCGCTTCAAGCACTTCGAGCTTTGGCTTTACCGGGGCTTATACTAATAACAACCCTATCAATTTTGCCAATGAGCGCACCTACCTGCAAAATCTGTCAGTCAGTCTCAATGGCCTGGCCAATACCGGGTCTGCTACCTACGACTACTCTGGCATGCAATTAACCGCCAGCAATAGTACCGATGCACAGATTTTTGATATTGATGGCAGCTTTTTTAACTCCAGAAACAATACGACTTTTAGCGGTTTTTCCAACGGCCAAACCATCATCCTGAATATTTCCGGCACTAGCCTGAAATTTGATGGTGGCACGGGCACCGATTTTGGCAAATATGGTTTCAATGTCATTTATAACTTCTACCAGGCAACTGAATTAAATACCGGCTCTGGCGCGACAGGCAGCATACTTGCGCCGCTGGCAGATATTACCGGTGGCTACACTGCAATCAACGGTAACGTGATTGGCAAAAGCTGGAACACCAATACACAAGTCAATGTGAACGGCATGTTTAAAGCGACTGAAGTTGCAGGGCTGACGGTTATGCCCGTACCTGAGCCAGAGTCCTATGTGATGTTATTGGCAGGATTGGCTGTGGTTGGTATGTTCACGCGCAAGCGTGCTTCTAATAAATCCTGATAGCCATCACCTGACGGACATAAAAAAGACTCAAGCTTTGCTTGAGTCTTTTTGTTTCTGGCGCCGTTTTAAAACTTGAGGCGCAGACCTGCACCTACGCTGTTGACATCACGGTAGGTGGTGGCGCTCGGGTATTTGTCACCTGAGAAGTGGTTGGTGGTGTAAGCCACATACGTATCAAAGCGTTTGTTGAACCGGTAGTCAGCCATCGCAGTCCAGGTGTCGATTTTGCCCTGCGAGTTAGTTGAAATCGTCGGTCCGTCAATGGCATCTGCTTTGGTTTCATAGAAACCGATAGAGGTTGTCAGGCCGGCCAGTGCAGGCATACGTTGCGCAAAGTCAAAATTGGCACCCAGGTAATACACATGGTTATCCTGTTTAAAACCTGGACGTAATGAGGAGGTGGCAACGCCGCCAAATACGGTTTGATCATACAGGTTGTGATAACTGATGCTAGGCGTTGATGATGGTTTTAACTGATACCACTCCATACCGCCGATGATTTTCAGGTCTTTGGTGGGTGACCATCTGCCGGTCAGCAATGCGGCTTCAGTGTTAAGCAGGGCTACGGCAATGGTGTCATTCGCTAAAGGATTACCAGGCGCTGCTGTGCCGGACCTTACCGAGTCGAAAAACTTATCATAGGCAAACTGGACGCCGAACGCACTGCTTTCGTAGCCTAGTTGCGTGGTAAAGCCGTTGCCGTGCGAGGTGCCTGCCGAGTTTCCGAACTGGTTGATCACTGCATAATTGATTTTGTCATGATCTTCCAACTCATACACGTTGGCGTATTTGATAGAGTTTTTCATACGCGAGTTTTCTGAGACACCACCGCCACCGCCAACGGTACCACTTTCACCCAATGGTGAAAAACTGTCTGCTTTGCCGTTTGGGTCATAAGTGACTGTAATTTCAAAGAACGGGTTGTACTGGGTACCATAGGTCAGTTTACCCAATGAACCACCGTCTATCCCTGCCCAGGCTTGGCGGGTGAACAGTTCACCGTTCATGGATGAGTTGGTGCTGACGCTGGAGTTGGCATTAGTACCAGAGTTGTCTGCCAATGTTTGTGCAGCATCGTGCAGTTTCATATCCAGCGTATTAAAACCGGCTTCAAATTGATAGATGAATTTAAAGTCATGATCCCATGCTTGCAGTTTGGCGACTTCACCCTTAAAGCCAAGGCGTGAGCCTTGCCAGCCACCATTCACCCAGTTGGTTCTTGAAGTGGTTCTGGGCGTCTTTTTTGCACCCGCATAAGGATAAAAGTTATTCGCTAATTCGTAGCTTTCAGGTAAAGAATGGTTGATATGGGTCAGGCCAATATCAACCAGGCCATATACCTGGAAATAAGAGGGGTGGTCACCGAGGTCAAAATTAATCCTGAACGGATTATCGTCATTCATAAAACGTGTCAGGAATGAAGGTGATTCTTGTGAAACTGTCGTAGGCTGGTCTGCGGGGCTTAGTGCCTCGGCGGCAAATGCCTGGTGTATGGCAAGTGGCAGTAATGCGAATGTGAAAAAATGCTTGATGGTCATCCATTATCCTTGAGAGCGATGTTGCGGGTTATTGCAAAGCAGCAATTCTCGGTTTTGTGCGTGAATGTTAGATGACAGCAGGCTTACATCAACCTGACAAGTTGAAGTGGGCGCTGCAAGGGAAAGAAAAAGCCGTGCTTTTCAAAAGCACAGCTTGTGTAAACAGCAGTGGGTAAGCTAGAAATTATAGGCGAATTGCAGGCTTAAGATATCAGCGCTGCCGTCATATTTACCTGCGATCAACCCTCTTGTGGGACGCTGATCATCGTTAATTCGCGCATCTTTGATAAACAGATGTGTGTAGCCTATATCCAGTTTGGTCTGGGGACTATATTGCCAGCTTGCGCCTAGAGAAAGCCAGATACGGTCATTGCCCGGAATGCGTGCGGTGCGGTGCTCATTATCAATCGCTTCATCATCATAAGCCAGGCCGGTGCGCAGTTTAACCGTGTCTGAGTAGAGGTAATTCAAGCCAACTGAGTAGCGCAATACGTTGTTCCAATGTTCGGTGATGGCGGGGCCTACTGTGGTATTGCTCCCATTTTCACGCACGATTTTCAGTTCTTTAAACTGGCTCCAGCGCGTCCAGGTGATATCAGTCAGCAATTCCCATTTATCGTTCAAATGGCTAAACGCACTAAAAGAAAATGTTTCAGGCAATGTGAGGTCTGCGGAGATATCGGTATTAAGCGTCAGCGTCGGACTGGCGCTGGTGGCAGTAGATGGTGAACGTACATCGCCTTTCAAATGCTGCTCAACTTTTGAACGGTAAGCTACCCCGAAACGGGTGTCAGGTGTGGCCTGGTAAATCGCGCCCAGATTATAGCCAAAGCCCCAGTCGTCGCCTTTGTTTTTAACCGTCGTGACGCCTGCCGGACCAAGATTGGCTGCGCTAGTCAGTTCAGCCTCTGCCCACATGGCTGAAATACCGAAGCCAAGCGACCATTGGTCATTTACTTTCCAGGCCAGTGACGGGTTTATATTGATGGTTTTGAGCTCGGACTTCACTGCCTGGAAACGTCCAAGCCAGTTTCTGTCATATTCAGTTTTTAAGCCAAACGGTGTGCCCACCCCAATGCCGAATTTAAGTTGTTCGGTCAGGTCTTGTTTGTAGTAGATGTTGGGTAAAAAAGCCCAGCTACCGAAATCCCCGCCTTCATTGACAGCGACTGAACTTCCTTGATTGTGAAAGTCACCCGAGGTTTTAATCGTATGCAAGGCACCGACCAGCTGACTGCCCTGAATATAGGTCATACCGGCCGGATTGAAATAGATAGTGCTGGCATCTTCAGCAACAGCTGCGGCGCCTGCGTAAGCATTACCCATGCCGCTACCACTTTGTTCGGATAGGGCAAAGCCAGCTGCATGGCTTGTAAGTTGATGAGCCGATAATAAAATGCCAACCATCAATGGCGATGAAAAGCGTGACATGAAACCCCCTAAAGCTAGTATGTATTTTTAATTCTCAACAACGATATTATGTTTCTTGCTGAACGGCTTTGCGGAAACTGGCCGGAATACTTTCTGGAAACTCAGCCATGAACGCTGTGGTTTGGCTGGCAGAGAGTGCGGCACTAAATAAATAGCCTTGTACGTGATGGCAGAGCTTGTATTGCAGGTATTCAAACTGGATGGCGCTTTCTACGCCTTCGGCCACCACTTTCAGATTCAGGCTGACAGCCAGTGCCACCAGAGCATCTACAATCGCAATATCCACTTTGTCATGCGGGATGCCGCTGGTAAATTGTTTGTCAATTTTGAGAATATCTACTGGCAGCTGTTTCAGGTAATTCATTGAGGAGTGGCCGATACCAAAGTCATCAATGGCAATGCCTATGCCTAATTGCTTGAGTGCATAGAGGATATGTTTGGCCGCTTCAATGTTACGCATCACCATTGATTCGGTGATTTCCAGATTAAGGGTGCGTGGCGCGATATGATAATGCTCCAGTGCGTGGCGGATAGTCCCTGACAAACTGTCATCATCCAATTGGCGGGATGAAATATTGACGTTCATGAACAGCTCTTTATCGAACATTTGTTGCCACATTGCCAGCTGCCTTAATGACTGGTGAATGACCCAGGCGCCAATGCTCATGATCAGTCCTGAGCCTTCAGCCAAATGGATGAACTGGTCTGGTGCCAGCAAGCCCCTGGTCGGGTGACGCCATCTGAGCAGTGCTTCAAAGCCTATGGTTTTCAGGTGCTGGGTATGAATGATGGGTTGGTAGAACAGCTCCAGTTCCTGGTTTTGCAGGGAAAAATGCAGTTCCTCACGGAGTGTGCGCAGCTCGGAAGTATTGGTTTCATCTTCATCGCTGTAAAAACGGTAAGTATTGCGGCCAGCGTCTTTGGCCTGGTAGAGCGCTATGTCAGCATTTTTCATCACTTCAGTTTTAGAGTCAAAACCAGGCCTTAAGGTGGCAACGCCTATACTTACGCCTATGTGAATTTCGTGGTCATCGACAATGAAGGGCGTCGAAATATTCTGGATTACCCGTTTACAGACTTGTTCTATGGTGGTGCGTTTAGGTGCATCAAGAATGACCGCGAACTCGTCACCACCCAGCCTGAAAATGGCATCCTCCTGTGACATATTGCCACGCAGCCTGTGAGCAACCTGTTGCAATAGTTTGTCGCCTGTATTATGGCCAAAAGTATCATTGACGATTTTGAAACGGTCCAGATCCAGCAGCAGCAGGTAAATGTGTTTGCGCTCATCAATCGGGCTGGTGATTTTTTTGGTGATGATTTCTTCAAACGCATGGCGATTAAGCAGCAGGGTGCCTTTATCGTAGTGCGCCAAAAACTGCAGTTTTTCTTCGATCTCCTTGCGGTGATCCAACTCTTTCTGCAATTGCGCATCGCGCTGGCTAATACTTTCGAGCATATTGTTAATATCTTTGCCCAACAGGCCAATTTCATCATTGCTGTTGGTGTAGATGCGCTGCTCGTAATGATGATTTTGAGTAATGTTACTAACGAAGGTTTGCAGATTGTGAATCGGGCCGACGATGTAGCGATTTAAACGCCACATGACGAAATAACCGAATAGCGCAGCAGCAATCGCGGCAATGGTATTCGACCAGGCGAAGCCAATCAGCATATCGACAATCTGCTCTTGCTTGATAATGGCGCGTAACGTACCGACGGCTTTCTCATTGACGATAATAGGTGCAGTGAGCTCCATGTCGCCAAAAAAAGGATATAACCATTGCCAGGCGGAAGTGATAGGGGCATGCAGCGGATGCAGGCTTTCCAGCGTTTGCTGCTGCTGGTTCAGGACCACGATGGTGCGGATATTCTCGTTGTCTGACAGCGGTTCAAGCGTTTTTGCTGCCGAACTCAATTCATCAAACATGACTGCCGGGCCAATCGAGGTGGCAACCACATTCATTTGCACCAGAATGTTTTGAATCAAATGCGTGCGGAGGTCGTGGTAATGATTGCCCAGGGCGAATATGCTAAAAACCAACAGCATGCTCAACGTCATTGCCAGTTCGGTCAGCAGTAATTTCTCGGCAATTTTCAGGTTACGGAACAGTCTTAACATACACAATTAATCGTTAATAATATTAGTGGCCAGTTTCAACAGCCGTGCATCGAACATAATTCCCGCCTGTTTTGCCGGTTGTATCCGCAAATCAAACTGGTAACGCTTATCCTGGGCACTAATTACCACATGGCTATAATCGGCAAACTTATTCCCAGTGTGCACGACCGTGAGCACCACGTCTTTTTGGATGGACTGTTGTAATTCAAGCGGCTTTTGAACAACAAAGTCTTGAATATACAGCAGATTGCAGCGTTTAACGTCAGCGATTGTTTTAAGCGGAAGCAAAGAGACCTGCAAGTTCTGTAACTTTTGCGATTGTAAAGTGCTTGATTGCAGGTAGCCGATATCCTCTTCGAAAGCGCATATATTATAAGCATCCTGCAATGTGCGATTGGGTGTCTGGCTAAGGAGGGCGAAGTTATAAATCAGTTCACTGGTGATTTCGCGCATGTCTTGCGGCGCAGAGGCCGCCCAGCTTACGCTGGCTGTTGCAAGGCCTAGTGTGAAAAGTAACCAGATGCGAAGAACACTTATGTGACGGGCAAGGGAATTGCCAATGCGGACGTTTACCCGGCTGCATGCTTCCAATTCTTCGAGGCGGGATTCAACGCTGGGAGTCAGTGAAATCACAAGGTTCAATGGTTGCGTCTTCCTGCAAAAGGTTGGTTTCATTTCCAGGCTGAACTCCCATGTGATGTTATCGGCGAGAGCTATTGACCATACACTTAAGAAAACATGCAGACAATCAGCACTTAATAGGAAACATCATACCTTGTGGCACAAAATCTACAATCCAAAAAACTGATAAATTCTGTATGCATTTGATAAGCAACTTATTGAATACTGGCTAAAAGCCGGGGAATGGATGTTGATGTAAGGTATACCGAAGTCAGTATTGACTGCGGGCGGTTTGCAGAACTGTTGCGGGTTTTAGGTCAAAGGCTACGCAGATGCGCTGTGCGTCTGCATTGAATGGAATGGTTCTGTGAAACAGGGAAGAAGGAAACAGGACAATATCGCCCACACTGGGCTTAATGAAATTGGTCGGGAAATTGTCGTGTAGTTTCGGGTAACCGTCCCCATGCGTGCCATATTCAAAAGCGCCTTCTTTGGGATCGTCTGTTTCGGGCATTGCAAGGTAAACTGCGCCACTGATCCAGCCAATTTCGTGGATATGCGCATCCAGGTGTCCGCCTTTTTGCATGTTGACATACCACGAGCTGGTAAATTCCAGTGTCTCGGGGAAATGCGTGATGAGGGCGCAGTCAGCTTTTTGAAATTTTTGCTGATAGTGACTAAATTCGCGTTTAACCAGATCACCTAAAGTCCGAAAGGCCGGTTCCGGGCGTTTGAAAAGATTGCCCGCTGATTGCTTGCCATTGGTTAAACGAGCTTGTTTGCGTTCGGCGATATCAGTCTGTGCAATATTGTCCAGCAGTTCTGCCAGCAACGGGCTGCCAGGCGCCAGTTCTGGAATTGAACGGTGGTAGACAAATTCAAACCCATTAGGACAAAACTGGTAAGGGTCTGCCTCGCCATGATTAATACTGTAGTGCGTGGACAAAGTAGCCATAAATGGGGCAGTGTGCGGCCCTTGTTGAATGACTTCATCACGCAACTGTTTAAATGCATCAAATTTTTCTGCCCGGTACAGGCAATACATCACACGGGATTGCCAGTCATCGAGGCGGGAGCGCTCAAAGTAAGGAATCGCTTCCTCAAAACGCTTGGCCAGATAAAGAAATTCACCCATATTATAATTGGCGCCGGCATGGTCAGGATTGCGCTGCAAAGCTTGTTGGTAATATTGCACCGCCTTGCCCATGTCGCCCTGGTCACGCCAGGTTTCCCCGAGATTGTTATAGGCATCCGTGTAATTGGGGAATAGTGCAATAGCACGCTCGTAACTGCCAACCGCTTCTTTTAACTGGCCCTTGTCACGTTGAGCGGTTGCCAGGTTGAAATGTCCGCGCGCATCCTGTGGTTGAATACGCAAGCCGGTTTGATAACAGCTAATCGCTTCATCGAGGCGGCCTTGCTTCTGTAACAAGGTGCCCAGATTGCCGTGCGCCTCAAAAAAAGATGGGTTGAGCGAAATGGCTTTGCGATAGGCTTGTTCTGCCTCTGTCGGCTGATCAAGCTGGGTTAAGACAATGGCATAGTTAAACCAAAGCTCAACGTGATTGGGCTGCAGTTTGAGCGCCTGCGCATATGCCTGTTTAGCCTCTGCATATTGCTGGCCCTGATCCAATGCCAATGCGAGCAGATGGTGCAATACAAACTCACGTGGATATTGTGCAGCCAACTGCCTGGCGCGATTTGCTACTTGGGCAAACTGGCTGGCATTCAGCTGTTGTATCAGCGCATTTATTTCCTGGGGAAGCGAAAGTGCCATTATGCAAAATTCCTAAGATAGTTACAATTTTGTAACATATCTTACAATTCTGCAATCTTTTAGCTAGCTAAAATTACCAATCCGAATGGCTGGTGTATAAAAAATAGATCTGAAAGAATCTAGGGGGTAGTGGCGTTTATTTGCGCATGATTCGATAGCTGTTTTAACAAGCGCACCGCAATTTTCGGTTCTTCCTGTAACAGATCTTCAATGGACTCTGCATAAATCTCAATTATTGACGCTTCTTCGGAAACAACAACGGCGCTGGCAGTTACCGGCTGGGCAGAAAACAAGGCAATGTCGCCAAAAAAATCACCATATTGCAAAATGCGGATGGTTTTTTCCGAATTATCCGCTTGGCGTTGAACCAGGTGCAGCGTACCCTCAACCACCATATAGTAATGATGATTTGTTTCACCCTGGTTAAACACGCAACTGCCTTGTGAGTAAGTTTTACCGTATTTATGCATTAATGTTTGCAGGTAATGTTGTTGATTAGGATGGTCATCAAATAACCCTTTCAGCAGCAGCACATCTTTTTGCCTGAGCGTTACCATCAGCTCGAAACCGATCAGGAAAATAGCAAAGTTCAGGTAAAGCCAGCTGATGGACACAAACATGGCTTTCATGCTGCCAAAAACAGCACCGAAGTTCTTGTTAACACTAAGAAATAAACCGAATGCTGGCCGCATGAGCAACCATAATCCGGCAGTCAAGAACGCTGATATCAGCAAGTGGCGCCATTGGACATGTAACGGGCAGAATGTCCGGTAAAACCCGGCAATCAACACCGTGGTCAATAATAAGGAAAGCATGCCACCCACAAAGTTGATGAATGCAGAGGGTAGATGCACCGCAAGAAACACAATGACCGACTCCAGCACAAACCCAGCTGCCGTAAACAGGAAAAAAACCAGCAACACACCCAATACAGCCAGTACATCACGGATTTTTTTGTTCCAGAACGACGGCACATCATGGCGGCTGGCAATCAGGTAAAAGCTGGATCGCATATTGGCCGCCAGCGGCGTGATGGTCCATAGCAGAATAAAGAAACCGACTGCGCCCCATGCTGCTTTGGTCTGCGTGTTGTTATAGACTTCAATCATGATGCGCTGGCTGAATTCCGGTAACAAATTGCTGGTGAGTATGGCCAGTTTAACAATCGCATAATCAGATGAGTACACCATATGGCTGATTAAAAAGAAGATAAGAATAATCAGCGGTATCAGTGCAAACAGTGCATAGAACGACAGTGCGGCCGAAAGGCCCATCAATCTATGTTTACTCACTCCTTGCAAGGTGGTTTTGATGACGAATAGTGGAGTGGAGTAAATGTAAGGTAAAAAATATTGCTTAAGTGCCAGCCACTGACTTTTGGCACGTTTTGCAATGGCTTTAAACATTAATTGGGTCCGTTAGATCAGTAGTTATAAAGGCGTCAGTGATTTGAACTGCTCGGTCGCAGCCAGCAATGCCTGGCAAGTGCCGGTCTCCATGGCGGAGTGGCCGGCATCAGGCACCATTACGAGTTTCGCCTGCGGCATGACATGGGAAAGCTCCCAGGCCGTTTGCGGTGGGCACACCATGTCGTAGCGGCCTTGTACGATAATGGTTGGTATATTTTGCAATGTCTTGGCTGCCGATTGAAGTAATTGATCGCCATCAACAAAACATAAATGCCGGATATAGTGAATCTGTACGCGTGCGCGTGCCAACTCGACTACACCATCTACAGACTGATTACCCTGACTGGGACTATCTTTAATTGAATCAGTTTGTTCCGAACTGTCTGCAATGGAGATCCCAGGTGTTGGACTGTTTTGTTTCGGAATTTCCTGTTTAGGGACCAGGCTCATAATGCTGGCTTCAAAAGCATTCCAGCGAATCGCTGCCGGTATGCTAATGGAGATATCAGCGTGAAATACCAGACCTGCGTAGTATTCCAGGATATTTTCCTGCTGGTCTCCAGGGACGTCTTGCAACAGGGTTTGCCAGGCTTCAGGGAAAAATAGCGCAACATTGCCCAGAAACCATTCGATTTCCTTTGGCCTGCTTAAAAATATACCTCTCAGCGTCAGGCTGATAATATTTTCAGCGTGCTTGATAGCATAAGCCAGCGCCAGTGTGCTTCCCCATGAACCGCCAAATACATGCCATTGCCTGATATTCAAGTGATTGCGAATGATTTCAATATCAGCAACCAGTGCCTGGGTGGTATTTTCTACGGTTTCGCCAGCAGGCTGGCTGCGGCCACAACCGCGTTGATCAAATAAGATGATGCGGTAATAAGCCGGGTCAAAAAATCGTCGCTGTGCCGGGTTACATCCGCTGCCTGGCCCACCATGCAAAAAAATAACCGGGACGCCGTCCGGGTTGCCGCATTGCTCAACATAAATAGAATGTATATCGCTAACTTTTAAAAGCTCACGGTAGAAAGGGGTGCATTCCGGGTAAAGACTTAAAAGATTCATCTTGCTTGGTTTTCTCAACTGTTTAATTAACTATATGATTTATTGAATATTTTTTCACAGAGATTTTAGTTGGAAAAAATAACAAAATCAAAGCTGAAAAAAGTGTAACCAATTTGTAACTAAAGTGTTGCAATTGAAAACAAATTGTTCTATATTGCAATCCTCACATGCGGCAAAGTGTGAATTTCTACAGTAAGTCGGGAATTTTTCCCTAGCCGAGAATGTGTAAAGTATGCGAACAATTTAGTATGCCAATCCTAGTGGATGCAAGTTGAGCGTGTACCTATATTAAACCCTTAGTTTCAACTTTGGAGATCAATATGCAAGTTAACAAAATCAAACTGGCTTTGGGCCTGGTAGCAGCATTGCCAATGGTCGCATTTGCCGCTGCAGACCAAGAAGCTGCAATGAAAGATTCAAACAACTGGACACACCCACGCGGTAACTATTCTAATCAAGGTTACAGCAACCTGTCACAAGTTAACAAAGGTAACGTAAAAAACCTGAAAGCAGCTTGGACATTTGCAACTGGTGTTAACCGTGGTCACGAAGGTTCACCAGTAGTTGTTGGTAACATGATGTATGTTCACACAGCTTTCCCAAACAACGTATACGCTCTGGATTTGAACGATAACCAAAAAATCGTTTGGTCCTATTTCCCAAAACAAGACCCAAGCGTTCAAGCAGTTTTGTGCTGTGACAACGTTTCTCGTGGTCTGGGCTACGGCGACGGTAAAATCTTCCTGCAACAAAACGACGGCGTTTTGATTGCTTTGGATGCAAAAACAGGTGCTAAAGTTTGGGATGTTAAAAACACCGATCCAAAAGTAGGTGCTACTAACACTAACGCTCCACACGTTTACAAAGACAAAGTATTGACCGGTTGTTCAGGTGCTGAATTCGGCGTACGTTGCTTTATCGCTGCATACAACATCAAAGACGGTTCTTTGGCATGGAAAGCTTACTCATCAGGTCCTGACGCTGAGTCATTGATCGGTGCTGACTTCAACAAAGAAAACCCACAATACAGCGCTCTGTCTGTATACCAAGATGTTAATGGTGGTAACAAAGAAGGCGGTTCTTTCAAAAAACTTCCTAACGACCAACTGAAAACAGGCGAAAAAGAACTGGGTACACGTACTTGGTTGAAACCACAGGCTGTTAAAGACGGCTGGCAACATGGTGGTGGTTCAGTATGGGGCTGGTGGCCATATGATCCAAAAACAAACCTGGTTTACTACGGTACTGGTAACCCTTCAGTTTGGAACCCAGATGTACGTCCAGGCGACAACAAATGGTCTATGACAATTTTTGCTCGTGATTTAGACACTGGTGTGGCTAAATGGGGTATGCAAATGACTCCGCACGATGAGTGGGACTACGATGGTATTAACGAAGTAATCCTGTTCGACAAAGGTGGCAAAACATACGCATGGCACCATGACCGCAACGGTTTCCTGTACACATGGCAAGCTGGTAACGGTACATTAGTTGCTGCTGAAAAAGTTCACCCATTCGTGAACTGGGCTACTGATGTTGACCTGAAAACAGGCGTACCAAGCAAATTGGCTACTGCTTCTACTCACCAAGACTACAACGCTAAGGGTGTTTGCCCAGCTGCTTTAGGTACTAAAGACCAACAGCCAGCTGCTTACTCTCCAAAAACAGGCTTGATGTACACACCATTGAACCACGTGTGTATGACATACGAGCCAGTTGAGTCTAAATATGTTGCAGGTCAACCATGGGTTGGTGCGACATTGACTATGTTTGCTGGTCCTGACGGCGTAATGGGTGGCTTCGGCGCTTATGATCCAATGACCAACAAAAAAGTTTGGTACAACAAAGAGAAGTTCTCTGCTTGGGGCGGTGCTCTGACAACATCTACAAATATCGTGTTCTACGGTACTTTGGATCGTTGGTTCAAAGCGGTTGATGCTCAAAACGGTAAAGAACTGTGGAAATTCCAAGTAGGTTCAGGTGTAATCGGTAACGCATTCACCTACGGTCACAAAGGTAAACAATACGTTGGCGTACTGTCCGGTATCGGCGGTTGGGCTGGTGTTGCGATGAACCTTGGTATGACTAACGACACCGACGCACTGGGTGCTGCTGGTGGCTACAAAGAGTTGACAAAATACAACGCTGCTCCTGGTGGCGGTGCATTGAATGTATTCTCACTGTAATTTGAAATTTATTTCAAGTTAACTTAAGAAATACGTTGACTCCTTAAACACCCTGCTTCGGCAGGGTGTTTTTTTTCATGAAATTCATGATTAGTAATAACAAAAGAAATTAAAGTAAGTTTTGGCTACAAATAGGAACTTATTCAAGATAAGATGATGCCTCTTGTCGTACGTTAGCAGAACTTTTGAGCTCAAAAAATACTCCAAAGGCGACAGGTGAAATTACAACAAGGATGAAATCAAGATGAAAATGACATGGAAGTTATTGGGTGCGATTGGATTGTTATGGGCAACACAGGCAACAGTATTAGCTGAGGAAATAGAGATTCCTTCTATCAACCCTGATGAAGGACGTATCGGAGAAGTGCGCCGGGTAGCTGATGAATCAGAGTTTAAGGTGTGTTCTGATCCTGACAATATGCCTTACTCCAATATCAAGTTGGAAGGCTTTGAAGACAAAATTGCAAAAGTGTTGGCGGACGATCTTGGTAAAAAGCTGACTTTCCAGTATGCCTATAACCGTCAGGGCTTTTTGCGCAATACGATTAATGCAATGCGATGTGATGTCATTATCGGTATGACTTCAGATTTTGATGGCCTGCGCACATCCAAACCTTATTACCGTTCCGGCCATGTCTTTGTATGGCGTAAAAACAGCAACTACGATATCACCAATTGGGATTCCCCGGATCTTAAAAAAGGCATAATTGGTATTGTTGGTCAAAGTCCTGCGACTATTCCTTTAAATGATCACAACTTGATGACCAATGCACGTCCATATCGTTTGCAGCGCGATTTGAACCTGCCAACCAGCTTTATGATTGATGATTTGGTAGCAGGCAAAATTGATGTGGCCATTATGTGGGGCCCGATTGCTGGTTATTATGCAAAGCAATCTAAAGAGCCTTTGGAAATCCGCATGATTCCTGAGTACAACAAAGTTAATTTAAAAGGTAAGGAATACTGGAATATCTCTGTTGCGGTCAGAATGAAAGACAAGGACCGCATCAAAATGATCAATGAATCGCTTGAGCGTAACAAGGATAAGATTGATGCAATCCTGAAAGATTATGGAATTCCAACCGTACCGGTAGTTGAAGGTGACAGTGTGTACAAAAAATAACACTGAATTGAAAAAATATTATAAACAGGCCTCGATTAATGACAATGGAAAAAAAACCCAGTAAAATCGACCACTTGTTTTGAAATGGCCACGTGAAAGATTCTGAATATAATTCGGAAATATTCGTCAACCGTTTCTGAAACGATTCGTTAAATGAGCATGCGTTAATTATTTGGTTATCTAATTAACGCCGCTCATTTTGTTTAGGATTAGGAGACAACATGTTAGGCAACAAAATTAAATCAGCTGTAATGATTTCTCTGTTGGCATTTGCAACAGGCGCCGTGGCTGATATAACTTTTTCGGCTACTCAAGACGGATCTACCATCAATATTGATAAAGCCATGTTTGATACCGATGCAGCCAAAGAGTTTTTGGCGACAGGTAAAAACCCATATATCGGCAACGAAGCTGCCATCAAAGCGGGTAAAAAGAAATTTAACCTGTATTCATGTGTAGCCTGTCACGGTGGTAAAGGTGAAGGCGCAGTTGGTCCTGGTTTGATCGGTGCTAACTTCCGTTACGCTAAAGATGCTACTAACAAAGGCATGTTTGAAACCATCTGGCACGGTACTAATGGTGGTATGGGCGCTAAAGGCTATGGCCTGATGGCTCCAGATGATGGCTTGAAACCAGATGAAGTGCTGCAAGTGATTGCTTTCATCCGTAGCAACAGCGTTGTTAAAGCTACTGGTAACGAATAATAATTAATACCAACTTAAAACGGTCACCTTGGTGACCGTTTTTTGTTTTTATGGCACAATGATTCAGTCGGTTTTATCTATAATTAAAACAATAAAAAACTGTTTAATTTCAAAGAATATCTAAGTAAACATATGGGGGCAATCATGAGAAGTTTGTTGTTAACGTCAGTTCTTGCTACGTTATTGGTGGCATGTAGTAATGGTGGTCAATCCGGTGCAGGATCAGAGGCAGCTGCAGAGGATATTAAGGCAATCAAATTTGAGGCTACCCAGGATGGACAGCCGTTGCAAATTGATGCAAAAATGTTCGATACACCAGCCGCAAAAGAATTTTTAAGCACAGGCAAAAATCCATATATTGGCAAAGAAGATGCAATCAAGGAAGGCAAAAAGAAATTTAACTTGTTTTCCTGCGTAGCTTGTCATGGTGGTCATGGCGAAGGTGCGGTTGGGCCTGGCTTGATTGGTGAAAACTTCCGGTATGCCAAAAATGCCACTAATAAAGGCATGTTTGAGACTATCTGGCATGGTACAAATGGCGGTATGGGTGCAAAAGGTTTTGGTCTGATGGCACCAGATGATGGTTTGAAGCCAGATGACGTATTGAAAGTGATCGCTTTTATTCGTAGCCATGCCAAAATCACAGGTAACGAATAGCGGTATAATGTAGTTGTTGTGCGCGCTTGGCAGTACGGCAGGCGCGCTTTTTTATTGAAGGATATAGTGTGACGGATGAAAATAATTTGCACCATGTCATCATCGTAGGTGGTGGCGCAGGTGGACTGGAGTTAGCAACCAAGCTGGGAGATTCCCTTGGAAAAAAGAACAAGGCTCTCATCACGCTGATTGATAGCACCAGAACACATGTATGGAAACCGTTATTACATGAAATCGCAGCCGGTAGCATGGATCCAGACCGTCACGAGCTGGATTACCTTGCACAAGCGCATTGGCATCACTTCAAGTTCCGCCTGGGGCGTATGGATGGCTTAAATCGCGCTACGCGTGAAGTGAGCCTGGCGCCATTTATGGACGAAGATGGCAATGAAGTCATTGCACGGCGTACGTTTAAATATGACACCCTGATTATTGCCGTTGGTAGTACGACTAATGACTTTGGCATCAACGGAGCACGTGAATACTCACTGGCATTAGACACTCACTCCCAGGCACAACGGTTCCACCGTTACCTGCACAACGCATTATTACGGGCGCAGACGCAATCTGAAGCATTGAAGCCTGGGCAGCTTGAAGTTGCTATCGTGGGTGCTGGTGCCACGGGTGTTGAACTGGCTGCTGAGTTGCATAACACCACACGTGAATTAACTGCCTACGGATTGGACAAGATTGACCCGGATCGTGATGTCAAAATTTCACTGATTGAAGCCAGCGACCGCATTTTACCGGCGTTACCGAATAAGCTTTCTTACGCTGTAGATGTTGAGTTGCGTAAACTGCGTGTGAACGTCTTTACTGGTGAGCGTGTGACTGAAGTGTCTCCTAAAGGGATTACCACACATAGTGGTCGTTTTATTCCTGCGGAACTGGTCGTGTGGGCAGCGGGTATTAAGGCACCGGATTTCCTAAAGGATATTGATGGCCTGGAGACGAATAGAATTAATCAACTAGTCGTTAACCAGCACCTGCAAACCACGCGGGATGAAAATATTTTTGCTTTCGGGGATTGTGCCGCCTGTCCATGGCTGGGCCACGACACGACGGTGCCGCCACGTGCGCAAGCTGCGCATCAGGAAGCATCATTACTGGTGAAAACAGTGAAAGCACGCGTGGCAGGCAAAGAAACGCTGCCAGAGTTTCATTACCGCGATTATGGCTCACTGGTTAACCTTGGTAAATACTCTACTGTCGGTAGCTTGATGGGTGCTGTGGCTGGCGGCAGCATGTATATTCAGGGCTTATTTGCCCGTGTGATGTACCGTAGCCTGTATAAAATGCATTTGATGGCATTGCATGGCGTGCTGGCGGTGATTGTGCATAGCATCGGCCGCCTGATATCCAGACGTACCGAACCACATGTGAAACTGCACTAATCACTCAGCATGTCAAAAAACAAAAAGGGCGCTGCAAGCGCCCTTTTTGTTTAGCCCCAAAGTGTTTAGTTTACTTAACGTTGAATATGTTTACGGTAAACGAATGTAATCAACGACATACTGACAATAATAAACACACCAAATATTGCCACAATGGTATTGATTTCGAACTTTGCACCCACCATCCAGGTATAGGCACCCAGTAACAGTAGTATGCCTATGTTTTCGTTAAAGTTTTGCACAGCGATCGAGTGCCCGGCACCCAGCAAATGATGGCCACGATGCTGTAGCAGAGAGTTCAGCGGCACTAAAAAATAGCCTGACAACACGCCAATCACAAACAGTAAAACAGCAGCTACAATCGGGTTGGTAATAAGTACCATACTGATCACCAGGATGCCCATATAAATGCCTGCTGGTAATACCTTAACGGCATTCTCCAGCTGGACATAGCGCGAGGCGATGACTGAACCGGCAGCAATGCCTACAGCCAGAATCGCGATCAGGTAAGTCGCTTCCTGCTGTGTAAAGCCGAGCTTCACGTCTGCCCATTTCAGCACCACAAACTGCAAAGTCGCCCCGGCGCCCCAGAACAGTGTCGTTACCGCCAGGGAAACCTGGCCTTGCGGGTCTTTCCACAAGGTAATAAATGCATGCCAAAAGTCCTTCAACAAGTACTTGAGCGTCTTTTGCTCTACCTTGTGGTCGATAGGTACTTTAGGGATGAAATAGTTAAACGCTGCTGCGAGTAGATAAAGCAGCGTAATAAACGCAATACCCACATAAGGGCTGGTCGCGGCAGCAATTGTAGATCCAAACACCGGTCCCAAAATAATGGCGGTCACTGTCGTGCCTTCCATCCACGCATTGGCTTTGATCAGCAGATGTGAAGGCAGCATTTCAGTCAGGATGCCGTATTTAGCCGGGGAGTACGCCGCAGCACCAATACCCACCACCGCATAGGCGTATAGTGGCGGTACACCAGCGAGCGCCAGCAAACACCCTGCGAACTTGAGGCCATTGCTTAAAAACATGACCCGGCCTTTGGGTAACGCGTCAGCAAAGGGGCCTACAAACGGCGCCAGCAGGATATAGGAGATGACGAAAAACTCGCGCAACAAAGGCTCGTGCCAAGTCGGGGCATTCAGTTGCGCGAGCAGGGCAATGGCTGCAAACAGGAGTGCATTATCGGCAATTGCCGATAAAAACTGGGCAATCAGTAGGGTATAAAAGCCTTTGACCATGGCAGCAGGGCAGACGAATGTCTACAACACCTCTGCCGCAAAATCAGCCAGGCGCGAACGCTCGCCACGAATCAGGGTGATGTGGCCGTTATGCTGCCAGTTCTTGAAGCGGTCAACCACATAAGTAAGGCCAGAGCTACCTTCTGTTAAATAAGGTGTATCAATTTGCGCAATATTGCCTAAACAGACCACTTTGGTGCCTGGGCCTGCGCGCGTGATGAGCGTTTTCATCTGTTTCGGCGTCAGGTTTTGCGCTTCATCAATGATCAGGAATTTATTCAGGAAAGTGCGGCCACGCATAAAGTTGAGCGACTTGATCTTGATTCTCGTACGGATCAAATCCTGTGTTGCAGCACGGCCCCATTCGCCGACATCTTCATCAGTCTTGTTCAGCACATCCAGGTTATCTTCCAGTGCGCCCATCCAAGGCGCCATTTTTTCTTCTTCAGTGCCTGGTAAAAAGCCGATATCTTCACCCACCGGTACGGTAACACGGGTCATGATGATTTCAGAATAGCGTTTTTTATCAAGGGTTTGCGTCAGGGCGGCCGCCAGGGTCAATAATGTTTTACCGGTACCTGCCTGGCCGAGCAAGGTCACGAAATCAATGTCAGGATCCATCAACAGATTTAAAGCAAAGTTCTGTTCGCGATTACGCGCAGTAATGCCCCATACATTGTGCTTGGGGTTTGCATGGTCATGCACCACTTCCAGCACCGCAGAATTATCTTCAAGTTTGCGCACTATCGCATGAAAAGGTTTGTTGTATTCATAAAACACAAATTCATTGATCAGGAGCGATTTCACAACCGGTCCGCTGATTTTGTAAAACATCCGGCCTGCTTCCTGCCAGGAATGCATGTCTTTGCTATGTTCCTCCCAGAAGTTTTCCGGTAGCTCTCGCAAGCCGGTATACAGCATATCGCTGTCTTCCAGCACTTTGTCGTTGAAGTAGTCTTCAGAAGGCACCCCCATGGCGCGTGCCTTGATGCGGATATTAATATCCTTGCTGACCAGGATGACGTTACGGTCAGGCGTTTGTTTTTTGAGCGCTAGAACAACACTGATAATCTGGTTGTCTGCTTTACTCCCTGCCAATCCTGGCAAATCTGTAGGCACATGCTCCGTCTGGAAAAACAGTTTTCCCGGCAGGTGGCGATTACCCTTGATCGCTAGCGAACAGCCAGCTTCCAAGTTGTCAGTATCGGCGCTACCCATGATTTCTTCCAGGAAACGGCTGGCTTGGCGCGCATTTCGGGCAACTTCCGTAAGACCTTTTTTGCCATTATCCAACTCTTCCAAGGTCACCATCGGTAAGTACACATCGTGTTCTTCGAACCTGAACAGCGATGAAGGATCGTGCATCAGTACATTGGTATCCAGAACGAACAGCTTAGTTTGTGGAGCACGTGCCATAGAAAATCACTTTATGAGTGGAAAGATTGGATACAGGCCAGCACTTCTGCGGCATGGCCATCGACCTTGACACCACGCCATTCGCGGACAATGGTGCCTTTTGGATCAATTAAAAACGTACTACGCTCAATACCACGTACCTGCTTGCCGTACATGTTTTTCATTTTAATCACATCAAACGCCTGACAGGCAAGTTCTTCGCTATCGGAGATTAACTCAAACGGAAACATGTATTTGGCTTTGAAGTTTTCGTGAGATTTAAGCGTATCCCGCGAAATTCCGAAAATCACGGCATTTGCGGCTGTGAACTCAGCATGCATATCTCGAAACTGGATGCCTTGAGTGGTACAGCCAGGCGTCGCATCTTTGGGATAAAAATACAAAACAATGTATTTCCCCAAATAGTCGCTGACTTTGAATTGAAGGCCGGAGGTGGCTGGCAAGGATAACGCTGGAGCAGGTGAATTCAACATAATATTCATGGCAAATGCTTAATCACATTGTTGATAAAAAACCAAAATTAAGCAAGCAGAAAAAGAAAATTAGTCGCTAACAAGCTTTTGTGTGGGCCAAGTTATTGAGGTAATGAAATAGTGATGCGGGTGCCATTGCCTGCCTGGCTGTCAAATTGCATGGCGCCGCCTAACTCTTCGCAGACTTTGAATGCAAAAGGAATACCCAGGCCGGTACCAAAGCGTTTGGTGGTTGGTCCAGGTGTGATGGCATGCGGATCTGGCTTAAACGGCATTCCGGGGCCCTGATCTATGATGACCAGCGTCAACGTATTATCTAAAAGTACACACTGAATATGAATCTCAGAGCCTTTCGGAGAGGCTTCAGAAGCGTTGAGCAATAAGTTATAGAGCATTTGTTCCAACAGGTGCTCATCAGTCAATATCAGGCGTTTTATATTGGCACTGTCTTCAATGATTTTGATGTTTTTTTCATTAAGTTTGGGCTGCAGCGTCATGATCGCGCCTTGCACAATTGACGACAGCATTAGCTGGTTCAGCATCGGTTTAATCGGGTGCAAATATGAGAGCAGGCTGCCAGTCCATCTTTCCAGGCGGTCTACAGTGTGTATGATCCCCTGCACAGATTCCTGGGTATCACGGTCCGGCGCATCAATCACCTGGGCTGTTGCGCGAATACTGGCGAGCGGATTGCGGATGTTATGTGCCAGCATCGGCACCAGCAGGCCGAGTGCCGCCTGTTTTTCACTTTTAACGAGGGCATCACGGCTTAAGGCCAGATCCTCGGCCATTTTATTAATCTCTTTAGATAGCACCGCCAGCTCTTCCGCACCTGCTTCAGGCACCTGGTGGCTCAGGTTGCCAGCACTGATCGCATTGGTAGCAATCATGATGTCATTGATTGGTTTGACGATGGACCGCTTTAAAATGCGCCTTGAATAAATAATCAGTACACAGGCCAGCAATAGTGGCAATGACAACACTGCAATTGAGCTGCTTCTGGCGTCTTCCAGGCGATTTTTGATCTCGCTTTGCTTGATCATCAACAGGTGCTCAGCGCGTTTGGATACTTCTTCGTAATGCGTAAAAATACCGGTTTCAATATCCTGGTAAATAGACTTCTGCGCCTGTTTGTTCGGGTTGTTCTGATAGCGGTAAAACAAGGTTGGTGCTTCATTTACCAGCTTGCGGTATTTACTTTCAATTTCGCTAAGCGCAGTTCTTTCTTCTTCATCAATCGCAATCTTTTGCAAGCGCTCCAAGTGCAACAAAATGGATGCCGTGTAGTGGTTATATTCGTTGAGCGCATTTTCTTCCTGCAGAAAAAAAGCATCGAATAACTCCTTTACCTGGCGATATAAATCGCCCCTGACCAGATAAATTTCCTGGATAACGATATTGATACGCTGGGATTGTTTGGAGGCTTTATCCCATAGATAAATGCCGTAGCCTCCGCTGGCCACCGCCAGAATAATCAGGGCAATAAAGTACAGGTCATGAAACAACAATAAGTGTCGAAGAGACTTGCCATAGGCTCTTTGCGTAAAAGCTTTTTTAAATTTTCCTTGGGAAAGTGCCATGTGCTAGCTGGACAATCTGAAGCTGACTGTCACTACAATATTGCTGATTTTACCGCGCAGAATCTCGTTAAAATGCGGTTTTAACTGCGATTTCTGTGCGGCTGCCAGTGCCGCCTCATCAATCGCTTTATTGCCACTGGACTCAAGCACTTCGATCCCTGTGATGTTGCCATGGTCATCAATGTTAATGCTCAGTTTGACATCACCTTCAATGCCCCTGTCTTGCGCAATTCTGGGGTAGCGCTGGTTTTTCTTTAGCTCCCTGTGTGCTGCGTTTCTAAACGCATTGCGCGCAGCTTCAATATCACCTTCACTAGGCCCCGTCGCTTTTGGGGGCTCCGGGGGTGGTGCAGGCGGTGCTGGCGGCGGCACAACTTCAGCTTTACTCTCGCTAGCGGTTGGTTTCGCCGTAATCACTGAAGGCGCCGGCGTTTCTGCAACTGTCCGGGTAGGTTCTACCGGTGGTTCCGGCAGAGGCGATGCCTTTTGCGGCAGGGTTGGTTTTTGTTCCGCAGGCTTAGGCTCTACCGGCTTAGGTGGTGGTTTTACCGGTTCAGGCTTGGGTGGTTCAGGTGTAGGTGGCGTTGGTTCAGGTTCGGCTGGAGGCGAAACCGCTGCTGGTGGCATCTCTTTCACGAGCTCGATTTGAATTTCCTGTTTCTGGACTGGGGGCTTTTCGTAAGTAGGTTTAGGAATATAAAGCATGATCAATGCATGTACCAGCAGCGAGCCAATCAGGCACCACTCCAATACATGTTTGAACTGTGTTTTTGATTCTTGTAGAACGGCTTGCACGCCTAAACCCTAACCTTAAAGCCCCATACGACCCGACACTATAAGCTATTTTTTAGCATTCCTGCCAGTGCCTGAAGGTTTGTTATCTAGCACACGCCATGGAAAGGTTGTACTTCTACCAAAGTCCCAGCTTCCAGTGCGCCGGTTTGCTCATTAAGCACAATAAAGCAATTGGCCCGGCTCATGCTGCTTAAAATACCAGAGCCTTGTTCGCCAGTGGTTTTCACTTTCCAGGTTTCACCTTGTTTAAACAATATGCCACGCTGAAATTCAGTACGTCCAGTGGCCTTTTTAATGGCGTTGACACATTCGACTTGAAAAGACGGTGTTGCCAGGTGAGCTGCTCCCATCAAAGTTTTGAGCGCTTCCTGAACAAACTGGTAGAAAGTGACCATGGCAGACACCGGGTTACCAGGCAGTCCAAAATAATGCGCAGTGCCGATTTTGCCGTAAGCCAGCGGCCGGCCTGGCTTCATGTTGATTTTCCAGAACAAGACCTGTCCATGTTTGGCTAGCAGTTGTTTCATAAAGTCTGCTTCGCCAACCGAGACGCCACCACTGGTAATTACTACATCGTATTCAGAGGCGGCTTCCAGCAAAGTTTTTTCCAAGGCAGCCGGGTCATCGGCCACATTGCCAAGGTCAGTGACTGACACACCAATTGCTTCTAACACACCCCATAAACTGTAACGGTTACTGTCATAAATCTGCCCTGGTTGCAAAGGTTTGCCGACGCTTACCAACTCATCACCAGTGCTAAAAAAAGCCACTTTTAATCGACGATAGACCTCAATTTCACCAATCCCCAAAGAGGCCAGCAGACCCATATCTGCAGGTTCAATGCGATGACCAGGCGTTAATACCGTTTGGCCTACCGCTATATCTTCTCCGGTCAGGCGGATATTGGCGCCCAAAGCCGGCAATTTTACCAGGGTAACCAACTCGCCTTCAGTTAAGGTTTGTTCCTGCATGATGACCGTATCGACGGTAGGTGGGATGACCGCTCCTGTCATGATTTTGATGCAGCAGCCGGCCGGAATTTCTGAAGTAAACGGAGCGCCCGCAAATGCAGTACCGATCACGTTGAGTGGATTTCCCCCTTCTGCATGCCTGAAGGCAAAACCATCCATAGCCGAATTGTTATGGCCAGGCACGTTCATGCCGGAAATCACCGGGGTGGCTAAAAAACGTCCCAAACTGTCTTTGAGTGTTACTGTTTCAGTTTCGCTGACTGGGCTTAAGAACTGCTGGATGTAGTAACGTGCCTGTGTCACTGACATCGCGTTCGGGTCATAGTCATCCATGCACGAGGCTTTTGACGCTAAATCGGATAGTTCTAAATCAGAAGATTGCATGACAAATATTCACCAATTGCAAAATCATTATTTTACAGGCTGTGGCGTCAGCCAGCATGTTAAAAATCAAGTCTGATCCAAGGTTGTTCGCAGTCCAGACGGTAGGCTATTTATATCTACTTGTGGATACCGCTAAAGTGCATGATTAATGTTAGTAAAGGCTAGCTCATCTTCAAAATCAACAAACACCGGTGTATGCCGTGCTTGCCAGGCACTGACGCGGCGCTGCCCCTCTTGCAGAAAAGCATCAAGATCGTTGCTTAAACTGCAATGAAGCAGGCAAAACACCGGATGGTCTCCGCTGCTACTACGTGCAATTGCTATCAAAGCATTTGAGTGGTTAATCGCTCGCGACATTCGCTGGCTTAAATCCAGCGGCAACAGGGGTGAGTCGCATGGCACTGTCAGTAGCCAGTCAGTTTGGGCATGTTTTAAACCTGCCTGAAAACCTGATAATGGACCGTCGAACTGCGTATTAGCATCTGTGACTACGGGAACGCCGAACTGGTGATAGGTCTCGAGGTTACGGTTTGCATTAATCATGACTTGCGCCACTTGTGGCTGTATGCGGTCAAGCACATGTGCCACCATCGTTTTGCCTTGATAATCGACTAGCCCCTTATCAATGCCACCCATACGCATACCACGCCCGCCGGCCAGGATAACTGCGGTAACCTGCATTTAACCGCCTGTATGCGACATAAATCGAATTACGGCTGGCGCTGCCCGCTGTAAATCAAAGTCATGTCCTTTGGGTTTGATGCGCATGCCTTGCAAGATAGCTTCAACCAATGGCATATCGTCTTTAGGGTGAGCGCGCAAAAGTGGCATCAGGTCAATTTTATGTTCTTGTCCCAGGCATAAGAATAATTCACCTTTACAGGTGATGCGCACACGATTGCAGCTTTCGCAAAAGTTATGGCTATGCGGGGAGATAAACCCGATTCTTGTTTTTTCGCCATTGACTTGCCAGTAACGCGCAGGGCCACCGGTTTTATGCATGCTCGGGGTGAGCGAAAACTTACTTTTTAATTGTGCCAGCGTTTCGTTATTACTGATGCAACTGCTTTCACGGTCATGGTTAACTTCACCTAATGGCATTTCTTCAATAAAGCTAATATCAATATGTTTCTGGATAGCAAAGTTGACCAGGTCGATGGCTTCATCATCATTAATGCCACGCATCAGCACAGTGTTAAGTTTGATATTGATGAATCCGGCTTGAATGGCATGCTCAATGCCGGACAGCACTTTTGGCAGTTCACCGACACGCGTGATCTTGCGGAAGCGTTCTTCATCCAGGCTATCTAGCGAAATATTGATACGGTTAACACCGGCGGCTTTTAAAGTCAGGCTGTGTTTATCCAGCTGGCTACCGTTAGTAGTGAGCAGGCATTCCTGCAGGCCTGGCAAATGACCTATCTCTTTAAAAAGCCACATGGCATTTTTGCGTACCAATGGTTCGCCGCCGGTAATGCGAACTTTCGTCACGCCCATACGGACAAACAATTTAACCAGTCGCGAACATTCTTCAAGGCTCAGCACTTCATTGCGAGGCAAAAATGTCATTTCTTCAGCCATGCAATACTGGCAACGGAAATCACAACGGTCGGTGATTGACAGGCGAATGTAGTCGACATGCCGGCCAAACTGGTCGATAAGCTGCGAGGGAATGTGAGTCGAAAATTGCATTGCGTCCATTAATTTTAAAGTAATCAATATTCTATGCCCTTTTCATGGTTTCACAAGGGATGAATAAAGCGTATGATTTCGGGGTGATAGAATGTAACTAAATTGTAACTGCGAGGTTAGTTTGGATCATTTATTAAGCCAGGAGCAGCAGACGCTCATAAAAGCACATATCCAAGCACATCAGCATGTGCCGGGTGGTTTGATGCCTCTTTTACATGCAATTCAGGATGATATCGGCTATGTTCCTGAGATTATTTATCCCGATATATCCAAGGCATTGGCACTTTCAGTCGCTGAAGTGCACGGTGTCGTCAGTTTTTACCACCATTTCCGTACTCACCCGATTGGCAAGCATGTGTTGCAGATTTGTCGTGCGGAATCCTGCCAGGCTATGGGTTCCGAAAAACTTGAGACTGAACTCAAATCCAGACTAGGCGTGGATTACCATCAAACAACCCAAGACGGCAAGGTCACATTGCTACCGGTGTATTGCCTGGGTAACTGTGGGTGCTCACCGGCGGTGATGCTGAATGATGAAGTGTATGGACGCATGAATAGTGAAAAGGTTTCTGAGCTGATTGCCGAGGTTTGCAATGGTTAAGGTATATGTGCCGATTGACTCGACCGCCTTGTCGCTAGGCGCCGAACGCACTGCCAAAGCCATAGTGGCAGAAGCGCAAGCAAGAGGTATTGATATACAACTGATCCGTAACGGTTCACGCGGACTGTTCTGGCTGGAGCCATTGGTGGAAGTGGAGCTTGCCGAAGGTCGCGTCGCTTTTGGCCCGGTGCAACCTAAAGATGTTGCCAGTCTGTTTGATGCAAATTTTATTAATGCACTGTCAGATTCTGCAAAAGGGCATCCTTTATATCTGGGATTAACCGAAGAGCTTGCCTGGTTGAAAAAACAGCAACGCCTGACATTTGCTCGCGTAGGGATAACCGATCCGGTATCGCTGGAAGATTATCTGGCCCATGATGGCTACAAAGGCCTGAAAAATGCACTGGCCTTGAGTGGGGCTGACATTGTGAAAGCAGTCACGGATTCCGGTTTGCGTGGCCGCGGTGGTGCAGCTTTCCCGACCGGCATTAAATGGAATACGGTGCTGAATGCGCCGGCAGAGCAGAAGTATGTGGTCTGCAATGCCGATGAAGGGGACTCAGGCACTTATTCTGACCGCATGATCATGGAAGATGATCCGTTTGTTCTGATCGAAGGGATGACGATTGCCGGTATCGCTGTCGGTGCTACCCAGGGCTATATCTATTTGCGTAGCGAATACCCGCATGCGCTCAAAACCTTGAATGAAGCTATCCGCCGGGCAAATATAGCTGGCTACCTGGGTGAAAATATTCAGGGTTCCGGTAAAACCTTTCATCTGGAAGTACGGCGTGCCGCCGGCGCCTATGTCTGCGGTGAAGAGACATCGCTGCTGGAAAGCCTGGAAGGCAAACGCGGCCTGGTGCGTTTCAAACCACCATTGCCTGCGATTGAAGGTTTGTTTGGCAAGCCGACCATTGTTAATAACGTAATTTCGCTGGCAACCGTGCCTATCATTCTGGATAAAGGCGCACAATATTATGCCGATTACGGCATGGGCAGGTCACGCGGCACCCTACCTATCCAACTAGCGGGTAACCTGAAGCAAACCGGATTGGTTGAACTGGCATTTGGTGCCACCTTGCGCGAGCTGTTGTATGACTATGGCGGTGGCTCGGCCTCAGGTAAACCTATCCGCGCAGTGCAGGTTGGTGGCCCATTAGGCGCATACCTGCCGGAAAGCCAGTTTGATACACCGCTGGATTATGAAGAATTTGGCAAAATCTGGGCGGTACTCGGTCATGGCGGCATCGTGGCGTTTGATGAAACGGCGGATATGGCCAAAATGGCACGTTACGCGTTCGAATTCTGCGCCATTGAAAGCTGCGGTAAATGCACGCCGTGCAGGATTGGTTCTACCCGTGGCGTCGAAGTGATGGATAAAATTGTGGCCGGTAAAAACCATCCGCAGAATGTGCAGTTGCTGCGGGACTTGTCGGACACCATGCTGAATGGTTCTTTATGCGCACTGGGTGGGATGACGCCTTACCCGGTACTAAGTGCGCTGAATCATTTCCCCGAAGATTTTGGTCTGAGTAATAAAGAAGCTGCTGCCTAGGCAGTAAAGGTGACATTATGGATGACATCAAATATACCCCTTCCCAACCTTCAGTATTGAAGTACGACGCGAACAAAGATTACGGCACACCAAAATCTGACAGCGATGTCATGGTGACGCTGAATATCGACGGCGTCGACGTGACTGTGCCTGAAGGTACTTCGATTATGCATGCGGCACAATTGGGTGGCGTAACCGTACCTAAACTGTGTGCGACCGATTCGCTGGAAGCTTTCGGCTCCTGCCGACTGTGCCTGGTGGAAATTGAAGGCCGTCGCGGTTACCCGGCTTCATGCACGACGCCTGTCGCTTCGGGCATTAAAGTCAAAACACAAACACCAAAACTGGCCGATGTGCGCCGTGGGGTGATGGAATTATATATTTCCGACCATCCACTGGATTGTTTGACCTGTGCCGCCAACGGTGATTGCGAATTGCAGGATATGGCAGGTGCAGTAGGCCTGCGCGAGGTCCGCTATGGCTATGAAGGTGAGAATCACCTTGGTCAGGCTAAAGACGAATCCAACCCTTACTTTACGTTTGATGCGTCAAAATGTATCGTCTGCTCCCGTTGCGTGCGAGCCTGTGAAGAAACGCAAGGCACCTTTGCCTTGACTATCCAGGGCCGCGGCTTTGACAGCAAAGTTTCCGCTGGTAACCAGGATTTCCTCGATTCAGAATGTGTGTCCTGTGGTGCCTGCGTACAGGCTTGTCCTACTGCTACCCTGATGGAAAAAACCGTGATTGCAGCAGGTACGCCAGAACATAGCGTGACCACCACGTGTGCTTATTGCGGTGTGGGTTGCAGCTTTGATGCCGAAATGAAGGGCGAAGAAGTGGTACGTATGACGCCGACCAAAGAAGGTGGCGCCAACCACGGACATAGTTGCGTTAAAGGCCGTTTTGCCTGGGGCTATGCAACCCATGCTGACCGTATCACCACCCCGATGATACGCAAGAGCATTCATGATCCATGGCAAAAAGTGGGCTGGGATGAGGCGATTAACTATGCTGCCAGTGAAATTCAACGTATCCAGGCTCAATATGGTAAAGATGCAGTCGGTGGCATTACTTCCAGCCGTTGTACTAACGAAGAAGTCTATGTGACTCAGAAGCTGATCCGCGCTGTATTCGGCAGTAATAACGTAGATACCTGCGCGCGCGTTTGCCACAGCCCGACTGGTTATGGTTTAAAACAAACACTGGGCGAATCTGCCGGTACACAGACCTTTGATTCCGTGATGAAGTCGGATGTAATTTTTGTCATGGGCGCCAATCCAACCGATGGTCACCCGGTGTTCGGCTCATTGATGAAACGCCGCCTGCGTGAAGGCGCCAAGCTTATCGTAGCCGACCCGCGTGCGATTGACCTGGTAGAAAATTCACCTCATATTCGCGCGGACTATCACCTCAATTTGCGCCCAGGTACCAATGTCGCACTAATCAGTGCATTGGCACATGTCGTAGTCACCGAAGGTTTGGTTAAAGAGGACTTTGTCAAAGAGCGTTGTGAATGGGATTCTTTCGTGGCCTGGCGTGACTTTGTTGCCAAACCGGAAAATTCACCTGAGGCGCTGGCCAAAGATTTAGGACTGGATCCGCAAAAGGTACGCGAAGCCGCGCGCCTGTTTGCGACTGGCGGCAACGCAGCCATTTACTATGGCTTGGGTGTGACCGAACATAGCCAGGGCTCAACCACCGTGATGGGTATCGCCAACCTGGCGATGGCGACCGGTAATATTGGCCGCGAAGGCGTTGGCGTCAACCCGTTGCGTGGACAGAATAACGTTCAAGGTTCTTGTGATATGGGCTCCATGCCGCATGAGTTCCCCGGTTATCGCCATGTGTCAGATGACGAAACGCGTGCATTGTTTGAAGCAGCGTGGGGGGTTCCTTTGAGCGCAGACCCAGGATTGCGTATTCCTAACATGCTGGACCTGGCGGCTGAAGGTAGCTTTAAAGCTGTTTATTGCGTTGGTGAAGATATCGCGCAATCAGATCCGGATACCCAGCACGTGACGCATGCGCTGGAGAATATGGAATGCGTGATTGTGCAGGACTTGTTCCTGAACGAAACAGCGAAGTTTGCGCACGTATTTTTCCCCGGTGCTTCTTTCCTTGAGAAAAATGGTACCTTTACTAATGCCGAGCGTCGTATCTCGCCGGTGCGTAAGGTGATGACGCCGAAAAATGGTCTCAGGGAAGATGGCAAGCACGAAGCTGGTTTGGAGGACTGGGAGATTACAGCCAAGTTCTCAGAGGCATTGGGTTACCCTATGCATTACAACCATGCAAGCGACATCATGGATGAAATTGCAGCGCTGACACCTACTTTTAAAGGCGTGAGTTTTAAAAAACTGGATGAACTGGGTAGTATCCAGTGGCCTTGTAATGATGAAGCGCCGACCGGTACGCCGACCATGCACGTCGAAGAGTTTGTGCGCGGCAAAGGTAAATTCTTCGTCACGCAATATGTGCCTACGACCGAACGCGTCAACGGCAAATTCCCGTTGATTCTGACGACCGGCCGCATCCTGTCGCAATATAACGTTGGTGCGCAAACGCGCCGTACTGAAAATGTAGTCTGGCATACGGAAGACAAAATTGAAATCCATCCACATGATGCTGAAGACCGCGGCATTCTGGAAGGGGACTGGGTAGGCATAAGCAGCCGTGCCGGCCAAACGGTGTTGCGCGCCAAGATCACCGAGCGCGTGCAGCCGGGCGTGGTGTACACTACTTTCCACCACCCTGAATCTGGCGCCAATGTGATCACTACCGATAACTCCGACTGGGCCACCAATTGCCCGGAATATAAAGTGACAGCGGTGCAGGTAACCAAGGTGAACCAGTTGTCAGAGTGGCAGAAAGACTACCGCACCTTCAGCGATACGCAAATCGAATTGTCGGGGATGGATCCGCAAACGGTTGTTTCCTGATGGCTCAACCAGCAATTGAATATGATGACTGCCCAATCGCGGACACAAGCAACGATTGGCAGCCACTCACTGCTTATCAAGCAGGCCACGAATTTGAAGTAACCCGCTGGCGTAATGGGCAACCACAAAGCGTGGTGGATACGCTTGCACAAGAAGTACCGGTCGCGCTGGTGTACAACGGCATTTCGCACGTGGTGATGCTTGCAACGCCAGCTGACCTGGAAGACTTTGCCTACGGGTTTTCATTTACCGAAGGCATTATTAGCGAGCGCGCGCAAATTTACGGAATTGACGCAAAAGCCATCCATCATGCCAATGGCCTGTTGAAGGGCATTGAATTGCATATCGAGTTAGCCACGGCACAGTTTGCGGCGCTCAAAGAGCAACGGCGTAACCTGACTGGCCGTACCGGCTGCGGTTTATGTGGTGCGGAAAGCCTGGACCAGGTTTTCAAGATTCCTTCACTGCCAACAACATCTAGGCCAAACCTTTCACTGCAAGCGATTGATACTGCCATAGCGCAACTCAAATCGCAGCAACCGCTACAGCAAATCACCGGAGCAACCCATGCGTGTGCAATCGTCAATGACCAGGGCGACGTATTGCATGTGCGTGAGGATGTCGGCAGGCATAATGCGCTGGATAAACTCATTGGATTATTGTTGCGCCAGAATCTTGAGTTTGGCGAGTTATGGAGCAAGCACTGGGTGCTGACAACCAGCCGCGCCAGTTATGAAATGGTACAAAAGGTCTCTATGACCGGTGGCCGGGCATTAGTCGCCATTTCTGCCCCGACAGCGCTAGCGGTGAATCTGGCACAAGAACAGGATTTTTTGCTGGTAGGGTTTGCCAGGCCAGCACAGTGCGTGGTTTACCATGGCGAATTAACAGGCTAGATTTAAATCGAATCGAAGAAAAGATGATTCTGCTTATTCGGTGTTGATATCTGTGATTGAACAGTTAACTGATTGTTGATTTGAAAAGAGCAAGCGATGGAAGTCGATAAATTAATCAAAATGGCCAACCAGATTGGCGATTTTTTTGAGGCAAATCCGGATGTGGAAGATGCCAAGCTGGAAATTGCCAGTCATTTGAAAAAATTCTGGAACTCGGTGATGATTAAATCGCTGGTGGCGCATGTGCAACAACAGCAGGGCACGGGCTTGCACCCTAAGGTATTGGCTGCCATTCAGCAACATATTCAAGCTTGAATCATTCTGCGTTAACGTCTATAGATTAACGACGCTGAAGCAGCCTGTAAGACTCTTTACTCTGGCGGCTTTGCTCACCCTCCCAAATCAACGACCACTCCGTGCCTGGTGAGGGGTGGCGCTTACCTGGCTGATCCTCAATTAGCAGCAAGTCACACCCTGCTGATTCTGCTGTTAGACGAATGCCGGCGTGGTAATGCAGCAAGTCTGCTTGTGAAGAACCAATATTGCGGCTGCTGATACAGCGGTAGTGTGCAGGCAAATGATTACGCATATCTTCAAAAATAGGCTGGTAAGTACGGGCCGCTTCTATCATCGGTAACCATAAACTCATAAATACAGTCCATGCGCAGGTCATGCCGATAGCCCAGTTAGTCGCACTGGAGCGGTTGGAGTGCTTGGAACGTATCACGCCGGATAACCAGATCAATGTCACCGCCACTGCAATGGCACCGTAAAGCACACTAAGCTGGATGGTTTGCAGGCCAGACAAGTAAGCCAGACGCTGATAAAGTCTGATCGGATGACCCGTTAGCATCGCCCACCACCCTAACCAGGCAATCGCGATCAGCAAGCCGAATAAAATCAGGCCAAACCAGTTTAATGCGCCCGCTGCGCCGCGCTTAAGGGTTTCTATGCTACCAGCCGCCAAAGCCGTTAGCGGTATCAGCAGCGGCAAGGCATTTACTTCGCTGCGATCACTGAAAAAACCGATTAGCACGAATGCCCATACAAAAAAAATCAGGCTGAGCTGAAAGCGGTAAGTGTTCAGCACTGCATGCCTGAAGCGCCAGATTCCCCATAATGCAAGCGGCAAGGCCGGCCAGGCGTACCAAGCAAGCGTCCGCATAAAATACAGATGGTTACTTGGTATTTGTACAGTCACCTGCGTTGCCCACCAGGCCGCCCACAAGCCATTTGCCCACTGCTGACATAACAGGCACCACAGTATAATGCCGGGTAATGCCAGTGTGATGCCAAGCAGTAAAGCACGTTTGGCCTCCATACGCTGCCGTATCACAGGCAAGAAAATCACCCCTGCAGTAGTCCCCGCAACCATGGCAGCGGGTAATAATCCTGCTGATAAAAAGGCAATCAGTAATCCGCCAGCAAGCAACCACATTGCCCGCACCGGTTTGCGTATCACCAGCGTCAATGCATAAAAGGCCATGCTGATGCCGCTGAGCGCAGCTACTTCCGGCATGATGGTATGTGCGCTGACCACTAGCCCCAGACAGCCGATAAATATAAAGTTGGTCTGGCGTCCTGCACCCAGGTTCCATAATTCACGGCCACTCAATCCCATCATCAGCAGCGTGACCAGCATCCAGATACCCACGCTTAAGCGTGCCGCATCATGAATCGTTAATAAAGGGGAGAGGGTTTGTGAAAATGCGGTAGCAACCCAGTAAAACAGCGGAGGCGTTTCAAGTGCTGGGTGCCCTGCAGAGACCGGCGCAATCCAGTGACCATCGGTCCAGCTTTGTGCTGATAAGAATGGGTGGTCAATCAGGCTTTGGATAATGCTGGCCGATTGCGATTCGAAAGGCTTCCATGGTGAGTGACCGATTAAGCCTACGCATAACCAGATGGTACATAGCAGAATCAGCAGGTGTGTTTTGGCCCGTTCCCCCACCTTGGCGCGCGGGGTGGCCATATTTTCCTGCCAATCGTGATCAATAAAAAACTGCATGTGTCTGCTGTGTGCTCGCGTTATGTTCCTATGCTGCTATCTAGTGTAAACCATCAGGGGTAAACAAGATAAAGTAGCATGCGTTAAAAACAAAAAAGGCAGCCATGCTGCCTTTTTAGAATACATCCCACCCAATTACATGCCGTATTTTTGGCGGAATTTCTCAACGCGACCAGCGGTGTCCACAATCTTCTGTTTGCCAGTGTAGAAAGGGTGGCATTGTGAACATACTTCGATGCTCAGATCTTTGCCGCTGGTAGAACGGGTTTTGAATTTATTGCCACAGCTACAGGTGACGTTAATTTCTGGGTATGTTGGGTGAATGTCGGCTTTCATGCTTTCTCTCTATCTTTAAGCAGTTGCGGTAAGCGCGCGATTATCACCCAATTCATTCTATTAATCAATAGATTTCTGGTAATAATTCAACGCTATCGAACATTAACCGCGGCGCATGCTGTCAAAAAAGTCGTTATTGGTTTTAGTGGCCTTGATTTTATCCAGCAAGAATTCCATCGCTTCAAGGTCATCCATAGGGTAGAGCAATTTGCGCAGTACCCAGATTTTTTGCAGTATATCTTTATCCAGCAACAACTCTTCACGGCGGGTACCGGATTTATTAACGTTAATGGCTGGATAAATGCGTTTCTCGGCCATGCGTCTATCCAGGTGGATTTCCATGTTGCCGGTACCTTTAAACTCTTCGTAAATGACATCATCCATACGAGAGCCAGTGTCTACCAGTGCAGTGGCTATGATGGTCAGTGAGCCACCTTCCTCCACATTACGTGCCGCACCGAAGAAACGTTTTGGTTTTTGCAAGGCATTTGCATCCACACCACCGGTTAATACTTTGCCGGATGATGGAATGACTGTGTTGTATGCACGGGCCAGGCGGGTAATGGAGTCTAAAAGAATGACTACATCTTTTTTGTGTTCGACCAGGCGCTTGGCTTTTTCGAGCACCATTTCTGCGACCTGTACGTGACGTGTCGCCGGTTCGTCAAAGGTTGAAGCGACCACTTCACCGCGTACCGAGCGGGTCATTTCTGTCACTTCTTCCGGACGCTCATCAATCAGCAATACAATCATCACACAGTCAGGATGGTTGGCTGTAATGGCATGTGCCACATTTTGCAGCATGACCGTTTTACCGCTTTTCGGGCTGGCCACCAGTAAGGCACGCTGGCCTCTGCCGATAGGTGCAATGATATCGATCATGCGGCTGGTGATGTTCTCTTCACCGCGAATATCACGCTCAAGTGTGAGCGGAATGGTTGGGAATAATGGTGTTAAGTTCTCAAACAGTATCTTGTGCTTGGTATTCTCTGGCGCTTCGCCATTAACGCTGTCTACTTTAACTAATGCAAAATAACGCTCGCCATCTTTTGGGGTACGAATCTCACCCTGAATGCTGTCCCCGGTATGCAGGTTGAAACGGCGGATTTGCGAGGGAGACACATAAATATCATCTGGACCGGCCAGGTAAGAAGTATCAGGTGAACGCAAAAAGCCAAAACCGTCTGGCAGCACTTCCAACGTCCCATCTCCAAAAATGCTGTCGCCTTTTTTTGCTTTGTTTTTCAAAATGGCAAAAATCAGGTCCTGCTTGCGCATGCGGCTAGCATTTTCGATTTCGTTACTGGTGGCCATTTCAACCAGTTCGGTAACGGGGAGATGTTTTAAGTCGGATAAGTGCATGAGTGACTCGCTAGATTGAGACGTCGGAGAATAAGAAGAGAAAACCCGGTTTCGAAGTTATTTGAAACCGGGTGAATGGATTAAATATTGCTGTCGATAAACGCGCTGAGTTGAGACTTGGAGAGTGCGCCTACTTTTGTGGCCTCTACATTGCCGTTTTTAAACAGCATTAAAGTAGGAATCCCACGAATGCCATACTTAGGTGGCGTATTCTGGTTATCATCGATATTCAGTTTGGCAACTTTCAGGCGGCCAGCGTATTCTTTGCTGATATCATCCAGAATAGGTGCAATCATTTTACAAGGGCCACACCATTCAGCCCAGTAATCAACCAGTACCGGAACCGTAGATTGTAAAACTTCCTGTTCAAAGCTGGCATCGCTTAAATGGGTAATGTTGTCGCTCATTATTGCCTCGTAAGAATGGGTGAAGAATTGATAGAGTGGAATTGCACAGAAAAATTCTGATGTTGGCGCTAAATATTGTTTGGCTAAAATAGTTTGAATTAGTAATTTGCTGAAAATATGAAATTACTAAAAGTGTTTCCAGCAAGTATAGCAACAGATTTCCAGCAGAATCAAGTTTTTTTCAAACATAGCCTTATATGTGTTCTATTGTGTGGTTTTCAATAGCAGAAAGTTCGAGTTAAAGGTAATTATGCGCGGTAACCGTTTTAGCTTATGCATAGGATTACTTGGCATGCTCTGGATGATCAGCCTGCAAGCTGACCCGCTCCAGACATGGGTCATGCAGGATACGGCAGGTAAAACACATAAATTATCTGGCTACCGGGGTCAATGGCTGGTGGTCAATTACTGGGCACCCTGGTGCCCACCCTGCCTGGAAGAAATGCCTGAACTGGTCGCATTTTATGATGAGCAACGGCTGAAAAATGTCATGGTGCTGGGTGTGGCAGTGCAATACAAAACTGAAAAGTCTGTGACTGACTTTGCGGAAGATATGCTGATTTCGTATCCCATTATCATGGGTAGTACGCAAAAGAAACCACTGCCGCAGCCCGAAGTATTACCTACTACCTATATCTATAAGCCTGATGGGCAATTGTATAAAGTGAAACGCGGCCCTGTCAGCAAGCGCTGGTTGGAGCAATTGCTAAAAGAGGCCGCATCTGGAGCTGAGTCCAGCGGTATTAATAATGTAAGTGCTAAGAGTCGATAGTGACCGCTTCACCCGCCGCATTGATAATGCTAAGCTGGTTTTCTGTAGCAAACTGGATCAGCTGTTCAAACCCTTCAGGATTGACCTGCTTCAATTTCATATCCACCGAGAGACTACGCACATTATTTACCAGCTTGGGTTTTAAATAAGGCGAGTAGCGTAATTTTTTATCAACACCAAAACTGGCGAAGGTGCTACACATGCGGTCTACCCAATCGCTGGGGCGAAAGGGTTTTCCGGCAAGCGTAATCCCTTGAATGATAATTTCCTGGTCTTCCATTCAGTTTCCTTAAAGCTTTATATAAAAAATTATTTGGTGTACTCAAAAACTTTGACTACTTTAGTTACGCCTTCGGTAGTTCGGGCGATTTCTACCGCATCTTCAGCTTCTTTTTCAGACACGATACCCATCAGGTAGACAACGCTGGCTTCTGTCACTACTTTTACCACATTGGATGGGAACAGGTTTTCACTAAGGAAGCGCGTTTTGACTTTGGTAGTAATATAAGTATCGTTGCTGCGATCACCAATTGACGAAGCCGGGCCGACAGTAATCGCATTGTGTATATCACGCACATTGGACACTTCACGTGTCAATGTTTCAGCTTGTGTCTGCTGCCCATTGTTTGGCACTTCGCCAGTCAGCAGCACAATGCGGTTATAGCTGGTCACATTAATATGGGATTCTTTATCCATGTATTGCGAAATGCGTTTCAGTGTTTTGAGCTCGATATTTTCATCTTCCACATAAATACCTGAAGATCGACGATCTGCAGCCATCGCGCCACCCGCTGCGGCACCACCTACAATAGCGGGAAAACAGCCACTCAGTTGTGTGCTGATTAATAACAGGGCAATGGCGGAGATTTTTTTATTCATGAAGTTTCCTTGATTTACAACACTAAGGTTTGCGAGAAAAACTAAGAAGATTGGTTATGGATAAATAATGGACAGCAGACGTTAAATAAAATTCTACGCTCTTTATGTTTCGATTGCATTACGAATCCAGTTTGGGGATTCAAAACTAGGCTCGTTAAACAGCACGGCATCAAAACGACACGGGCGATTAATGTCCTGGCTTTGCAGATAATACTGCGCAGCGCGAATCAATTTTTGCTGTTTATGGTGGTGAATGCTGTCCGCGGCACTGGTAAACTTCTGATTACTGCGAAGCCGGACTTCAACAAATACCAGTGTGCTCTTTTCCTGCATAATCAGGTCAATCTCGCCAAACCGGCAACTGTAGTTTTGCGCAACCAATACCAGGCCCTGCTGCTTAAGAAACCTGGCCGCTGCTGCCTCCGCAGCAATGCCTTTATTATTGAGGTTAAGTTTCATAGTTTGCGGGTAATGATCATCTTTTTAAATGCCTGGGGAAAACTATAGTGCTTAGCGAAAAGGTCGCGATGCCTTAAAATGGCGGCATGAGTGAGTTGGGTACATTATATGTGGTGGCGACACCGATCGGCAATTTGGGTGATATCACCCTGCGTGCGCTGGAGACGTTGAAACTGGTCGATGCGATTGCGGCTGAAGATACCCGGCACAGCGTTGGTCTCTTACGGCATTTCGGAATTAGCAAGCCCCTGATTGCAGTGCATGAACACAACGAACAACATTCTGCGGAAGCTTTGCTAAGGCGATTGCAGGCTGGTGAATCCATTGCGCTGGTGACAGATGCCGGTACCCCAGCCGTCAGTGATCCCGGAGCGGTAGTCGTGCAGGCGGTACTTGAGGCGGGCTTGAAAGTAGTGCCTATCCCAGGCCCCAGTGCCGTGATTGCAGCCTTGTCGGCCTCAGGCATAATGCAAACAGGGTTCTGTTTCGAAGGGTTTTTACCCGCCAGTGGCTCGCAGCGTCGCAAGCGGCTGGAGCTGTTAAAAGCTTATCCTTCCACATTGGTGTTATATGAGGCGCCACACAGGATTATCGAGTGCGTACAAGATCTGCAAACAGTATTTGGCGGGGCGCGTTTGCTAACCATTGCACGCGAGCTGACCAAGACCTTTGAAACCATACATGTCAGTAGCTTGACAGAGGCTGTAGACTGGTTAGAAGCAGACAGTAATCAGCAGCGCGGCGAATTTGTGTTGCTGGTTCATCCTGCGCCTCAAGTCAAAGCGGAAGGGCTGGATGATGAAACCCAGCGTATTCTTAAGCGCTTGTTGCAAGAGCTGCCTTTGAAACAGGCCGTTGCGCTTGCGACAGATATTACCGGGCACAAGAAAAACGAACTCTATGAGGCGGCGCTGGCATTAAAAGACGCCGTTTAAACTTTCAATATATTATTCAAGATGACAACCCAACTGACGATTACCCGCCCGGATGACTGGCACTTACACCTGCGCGATGGCGAGACTTTAAAAGCAGTATTGCCGGATACGGCGAGACAATTTGCCCGCGCCATCGTGATGCCAAACTTGCGCCCACCAGTATCAACCGCTGATGCCGCACGTGCTTATTATGATCGCATCAGGCAGGCATTGCCTGCTACGCTGATTTTTGAGCCACTGATGACGCTGTACCTGACCGACAATATGGCGGCTGAAGAAATTTCGCGTGCGCATCAGGATGGCGTAGTCAAGGCGGTGAAGTTGTATCCGGCAGGTGCTACTACCAATAGTGATTCCGGCGTCACCAGCCTGGCAAAATGTGCCGCTGTGTTAGCTGAAATGGAAAAGTCTGGCATGCCATTGTTGATACATGGCGAGGTGACTGATGCCGAGATTGATGTGTTTGACCGCGAAAAAGTGTTTATTGAGCGACACTTGCAGCCTTTACTGAAAGACTTCCCTGGCCTGAAAGTTGTATTCGAACATATCACTACCAAAGATGCTGCTGAGTTTGTGGCGCAAGGTTCGGATAATCTGGCAGCGACTATCACTGCGCATCACCTGTTAATGAACCGCAATGCCATGTTTACCGGTGGCATTCGCCCGCATCACTACTGCTTGCCGGTGCTTAAGCGTGAAACGCACAGGCAGGCTTTAGTCAAAGCGGCGATCTCAGGCTCGCCAAAATTCTTTCTTGGCACCGACAGTGCGCCGCATCCAAAATCGGCGAAAGAGGCAAGTTGCGGATGTGCCGGCATGTACACCGCACATGCCGCGATTGAGTTGTATGCCGAAGCTTTTGAAGCAGCGGGCGCGCTGGACAAGCTGGAAGGGTTTGCCAGTTTTTATGGGCCGGATTTTTACCATCTGCCACGCAACACTGACAAAATCACCTTATGTAGAGAGGAGTGGCTGGTGCCGGAGTCAATCCCCTTCGCCGATGATGTGTTAGTGCCGCTGCGTGCCGGGCAGACTATCGCATGGAAACTGGCAAAAGGTTGATAGTGACTTGCGGTATACATGAATCTGCATAGGCCAGGTTCAACCTGCCGGCAGCATGGTAACTACCCTAAAGCTGCCATGAAATTGGCGATTGTCCACGCGAAACCAGGTAATCGTTGATTTGGGAAAATTGACGGTTACCAAAAAAACCGCGATGCGCCGATAGTGGCGACGGGTGCACAGACTTTAAAATTAAATGTTTGTTGGGGTCTATCATGGCTCCTTTCTTTTGCGCATAACTTCCCCACAGCACAAAAACCAGTCCTTCCCTGTAAGCATTCAGGGCGGCAATCGCCGCATCGGTAAATTGCTCCCAGCCGCGGTTCTGGTGCGAACCCGCAGTTGCCATCTGCACAGTCAGCGTGGCATTCAGTAATAGAACACCCTGGTCTGCCCAAGGTGTTAAATCACCACTGCCACTCATGCGGATGCCAATGTCTGATTCGATTTCCTTAAAGATATTCATCAGTGATGGCGGTAAAGCCACGCCCGCCTGTACCGAAAAACTCAAGCCATGCGCCTGCCCCGGCCCATGGTAAGGGTCCTGCCCGATAATCACCACACGTACCTGGTCAAACGGGGTGTGATTAAATGCATTGAAAATTAGCGGCCCGGGCGGGTAAATCGTTTTACCCGCAGCTTTCTCCTGCTGCAAAAAAGCCTTGAGAGATTGCATGTAAGGCTTATCAAGTTCTTCGCCTATCTTGGCTTGCCATGAAGGGTCTAGTTGGCCGGTTTTTTCTTGGGACATATTATGTTGTATGTAAAAGAGTTGGTTGTGAAATTATACGACGCTCTTGCATCTGACGAGTGTCGCTAGCTTGTGGCATGTTAAAATGACCATGAAGCCAACCAGACAGTCGCCGCTTGGCATTTGCTAGGGGGAGGAAAGTCCGGGCTGCACAGAGCGGGATGACGGCTAACGGCCGTACGCTGAAAGCTGGAAACAGTATAAGGCGAGGAATAGGGCCACAGAGACGAGTCGGTTCGACCTGGGAGCAACTTGTTGCGAGCTTGCGTCGAAACGGGTGAAACGCGGTAACCTCCATCTGCAGCAATATCAAATAGGCTGGCATTTTACGCAAGTAATAAGGCGTGGCTCGCGCTGCCAGCGGGTAGATAGCTTGAGCGTGTGAGTAATTGCACGCCTAGAGGAATGACTGTCAGCTACGCAAGTAGTTACAGAACCCGGCTTACCGGTTGGCTTTACTCTTCCTGTTTTGTTTCCAGTTTGTTTTGAACCTGGCTGCCTTGCCATTGCGCTAGCGCAGCAACAATATTATTTTCATTAAATCCGCGCACCACTTCTCCATCAATCAATAACACCGGCACACCTTTACCGGCCAGACGCTGATATTGATCTCTACCTTCTTCTGACGTTTCAATATTGTATTCCTTATATGGCACATGCAATTGCTCAAGCAATGCGCGCGTTTTTGCGCAATAAGGGCACCAGTCAGTTGCGTAAAGGGTGACTTTGCCCTTGCCAAAATCCGGTGGCGGCGATAAGTAATAAAGTAAAGAACGCCATTCCATGGCTAACAAAATAGCTGTTCCTATCAAGAAAAACTTCAGTTTTCGCGACATATATATGTTGGATAAATGTGTGTATTTAAATGCTGGTTATTCGACCAATTGTCACGGTAGTTAATGCAAAAAATAACTTAAATATTAATATTTTTTAATTATTCAATATTTTCAATGGGATAGCTATTTTTATTAAACAACATTGTGTATTCATTGCTGCAATATGTTGATTTGAATTGGTTTGTTAAAATGTCGTAAGTCTTTGTCTTTAAAGAAAATTTTCCATGAAAGTGCTTGCCAAGCACTTTTAATTTATCTATAGTGTGCAAAAGGGTGATTTTGTGTTGAATTGTGGGAAATTTTCTCATAAACGTACAAAAAGGTGATCAGTTAACCATGTTTCGCGGGGCAGTACAGTTAAGTTTGGATGCTAAAGGGCGGCTCAGTGTGCCGGCCAAGCACCGTGACGCCCTGACCGCAGGCGGTCAAAGCGAAGTTGTGTTGACTGCGCATCCGCATCGCTGCCTGATTTTATATCCGCAAGCGGCTTGGGAGCCTATTGAAACCAAGCTGACCAGTTTGTCCAGTTTCAATCCTCAAATCAGTGGTATCCAGCGCATGATTGTCGGCCAAGCGGATGTGATGTATCTGGATTCTGCCGGCCGTTTATTGGTGAATGCGGTGCTGCGCAAATTTGCCGGGCTTGATAAAGATGTGATGATGGTTGGCCAGGGTAGCCATTTCGAGTTGTGGGATGTAGCTGCCTGGGATCAGCAGTTGGAAAAGCTCATGGCTACCGATCAATTACAGATTCCTCAAGAACTAGAGGGATTCTCACTATGATGGCGGGCGCGAAGTCAGCGCCCGCGTCTTCGACGGAAACGTCTGTGTCGCCAGCCGCCAGCCACATCACGGTGCTTTTGCATGAGGCAGTCGATGCGCTCAATGTACGTGCCGATGGCGTTTATGTGGATGGCACATTCGGGCGCGGCGGTCATAGTCGCCTGATACTTTCCAGGTTAGGTTCACAAGGTCGCCTGATTGCGCTTGATCGCGATCTGGCGGCAATTGCCCATGCAAAAAGCATCTCCGATACGCGTTTTAACATCGCGCATGCCCATTTTTCCGGCATGACAGAGGTGCTGGCGGAGTTGGGCGTGGAAGCGGTGGATGGCATTTTGCTCGATTTGGGGATTTCTTCCCCGCAGATTGATGAAGGTGAGCGTGGATTCAGTTTCCGTTTTGACGGGCCGCTGGATATGCGTATGGATCAGAGTCGTGGCAAAACCGCCGCCGAGTGGTTAGCGACAATTTCAGAGAAGCAATTGGTTGAGGTGATAAGGGACTATGGTGAAGAACGGTTTGCTAAGCAGGTTGCAAGGGCGATTGTTAAGGAGCGCGAAGATGGGCATGCCATCACCACTACGGGACAACTTGCCAAGATCGTGGCAGGCGCCATCCACAAGGTTGAGCCGGGCCAGAACCCTGCAACGCGCACATTTCAGGCTTTACGGATTTTCGTCAATCAAGAGCTTGAGGAACTCTCGCTAGTGTTGCCTGACTGCTTGCGCTTGCTGCGTGAGCGTGGCCGTCTGGCAGTGATCAGCTTTCACTCGCTGGAAGACCGTATCGTAAAGCGTTTTATCCAGTCTGAAATGGACAGGGATAATTTGCCGGCGGGTTTGCCTGTGCGTGCGAAGGATATACCACAGCCGCGCCTGATTTCAGTAGGTAAGGCCACTAAGCCAAGCCAGGCTGAAGTGTCTGCAAATGTGCGTTCACGCAGTGCGGTGTTGCGCGTGGCAGAGCGCACAAGTGTTCAGTGACGGTTTTGAATGATACGGCTGAACCTGATTTTATTTGTATTGACGATTGCCATGGCATTAGGGGTGGTCACCGCGCAATACAAGGCACGCAAGTTGTATTTTGAGCTTGACCGGCAGGAAATGCTGACCAAGCAATATATGACTGAGTATGACCAGTTGCAGATTGAGCAAAGTACCTGGGCCATGCATTCGCGGCTGGAAGAGTTCGCCACCGCACGTTTGCATATGCACAGCCCTAGCATGCAGCAAACGCAGGTCATCGTAGTGGATGTATCGACGGCGCCTATTGTTGTGCCGGCAGCGACTAAGTAGTGTGAATTAGTGAACGGTCATGCTGCTTAAAGAGAGTCAACATAAGCTGGTGAAATTGCCGGCCTGGCGTAGAAGAACGCTGCTGGTGCTGTTGTTGTTGGGTTTTGTATTGTTGCTGGGTCGCGGGTTTTACCTGCAAACCCTGCACAAGGATTATCTGATTAAAAAAGGTGAAGCCTTTTCACGGCGTAAAGTGGAATTGATGCCTCACCGCGGCAAGATTTATGACCGTAACTTCAAGCCATTGGCAATCAGCCTGCCGGTGGAGTCGTTATGGATGAACCCGACCGATGTCAATATCTCGGCGGCGCAGTTGAAGCAAATGGCCAAGTTGCTGGAAATGCGGCCAAAAGAGTTGCAGCAAAAAGTGCAGCAAAAGAAAAAAGAATTTGTATATATCAAACGGAGAGTAGCGCCCGATGTGGCAAAACTGGTGATGGCGATGAAAGTGCCCGGCGTATTCAGTCAGAAAGAATACAAACGCTTCTACCCTGCGGCAGAAGTGGCGGCGCATATCGTCGGTTTCACCGGGGTGGATGATACTGGTGTTGAGGGCATGGAGCTCTATCGTAACAGCGTCTTGTCCGGCACTTCCGGCAAGCGCGATTTTGTGCGAGACCGCAAAGGCCATGTGGTTGAAGACCTGGTCGCGATTAAACTGCCACATGATGGCCAGGATCTGGTGTTGAGCATAGACCGCACCGTGCAATATGTAGTGCACCGAGAGTTGTTGCGCGCGGTTGAGAAACATAAAGCCAAAGCAGGTGCCGCAGTGGTACTGGATGCCAAAACCGGCGAAGTGCTGGCGCTGGTGAATATTCCCACCTACAACCCGAATAATCCGGGCAATGTCGCCAGTAAACTGCGTAACTCAGCCATCGTCAATATTTTTGAACCTGGCTCTACCATGAAGCCGGTCACCGCAGCCGCTGCCATGGAATTCGGGCCTTACCAGCCGGATACCAAAATCCAGACCGCACCTGGCTATTTACGCGTAGGAACAGCCACCATTCACGATGCGCACCCTAACCAGATGCTCAGCGTGTCGCAGATCATCCAGAAATCTTCCAACGTCGGCTCGGCCAAAATGGCGCTGGAACTCAACCGCGAACAGTTATGGAATACCTACATTCAGCTCGGATTTGGCTCGCCGACAAAAATCGGTTTTCCGGGCGAGGCTTCTGGCAAGGTACGCGATTACAAAACCTGGCGTCCTATCGAGCAGGCCACCATGTCTTATGGGCACGGCATCAGCGTGACTTTATTGCAATTGGCTCGTGCCTACACTGTGTTCGCCAATGAAGGCGAATTGCTGCCTGTGACGCTAACCAAACTATCTGAGCCACCAGTAGGCCGTCAGGTATTTTCTGCCAAGGTAGCAAATGCAGTCAAAGATATGCTGGAACTGGTGGTGCAGCCAGGCGGCACCGCATTGAAAGCACAAGTGACCGGTTATCGCGTCGGCGGTAAAACCGGTACTGCGCACAAACTGGGCGCTCATGGTTATGAGCATGACAAATATGTAGGTTCTTTCGTCGGTATGGTGCCCGCTTCTAACCCGCGCCTGATCATGGCGGTGATGATAGACGAGCCAAACAATGGCGAATATTACGGCGGCAGCGTGGCTGCGCCGGTATTCAGTGCTGTCATGAACGATGTATTACGTATGCTGGCGGTTCCTCAGGATGGTAATGCTTTGCCTTTGGCCACACCTGCAGAAGCTGCAGCGGTACCGGAGGCCATGTGAGTAAGTACATTATTCCAGCGCCGGTACACGGGATCACGGCTGATAGCCGCCAGGTGGAGAAGCATGGCTTATTCCTGGCATACCCGGGGCAGCACGGCGATGGCCGCGACTATATTCCGGATGCGATTGCCAAAGGTGCCAATACGATTATCTGGGATAGCCTGGGTTTCGACTGGAATCCGGAGTGGACTGTACACAATATCGCGATTCCAGACCTGAAGTCGCAGGTGGGCCATATTGCGAGCCAATTCTATAAAGACCCGACCGAGCAATTATGGTGCATTGGCGTCACCGGTACCAATGGCAAAACCACTGTTACCCACTGGCTGGCACAGGCTTACCGTTTCCTGCAACGTAAATCGGCAGTGATTGGTACTTTGGGCAACGGTACGCTGGATGATTTGCAACCTACGCAAAACACTACACCAGGCCCGGTCGAGTTACAGAAAATACTAGCCAATTTCTTGCTGGAAGATGTGCAGATGGTCGCCATGGAAGTTTCATCGCATGGCCTTGATCAGGGCCGTGTCAATGGCGTGTCGTTCGATGTTGCTGTATTCACCAATCTCACGCGTGATCATCTTGATTACCACGTCACCATGGAAGCGTATCAGTCGGCCAAGCAAAAATTGTTTGACTGGCAGACGTTATCTGCGGCTGTGATCAATGCAGATGATGCGTTCGGAGTCGAACTGATTGACCGCCTGCGTAAACAGGGCAAGCTGGTGTTGAGTTATGGCATGCAAGAGGCGGATATATGTGCAACCGCCGTCACCATGCATGCGACTGGTTTTGAAATCCAGGTGCGCACGCCTCAAGGCAATGGTCTGGTGCAACTGCATGCCCTGGGACAATTTAATGTTTATAACGTATTGGCCGTGCTTGGGTGTTTGCTGGCTAATGACGTGGCCCTGCCAGCGGCTTTACAGGCAGTTTCTGGTCTGGTGCCGGTCGCTGGTCGCATGCAGATGTTCGGTGGTGGTGACCTGCCATTGGTCGTGGTGGATTATGCACATACGCCTGACGCGCTGGAAAAAGCCTTGCAGACTTTGCGTATCCAGGCACGCGGAAAACTGAGCTGCGTATTTGGTTGTGGTGGTGACCGCGATGCCGGCAAACGCAGTGAAATGGGCCGTATTGCCGGTGCATTAGCTGATAGCGTGGTCGTTACCAATGACAATCCGCGCAGCGAAAATCCTTATGCAATTATTGCTGCCATTTCCGAAGGCATGACCCGCGAATTCAGCATGGAAACCGACCGTGCCAAAGCAATTGCATTAGCAGTCATGCGTGCAAACAAGGGCGATGTGGTGGTGGTGGCAGGCAAAGGTCATGAGGATTACCAGGAAATACAAGGCATACGCTATCCATTCAGTGATGCTGAGTGGGTGCTGAATGCGCTGAAAAAGAGGGCGCAATCATGATGACCTTGCAAACCATCGCCAACGTATTGCACGGCACATTACATACGCTGCACAGGCAAAATGCCGAGATTACAGTGACCTCTGTAGATAGCGATAGCCGCCGCGTACAGCCAGGCCAGTTGTTTGTGGCTTTGCCTGGTGAAAAGTTTGATGGACATGATTATTTACCACAGGTAACCGCATTAGGTGCAGCGGCTGCATTGGTCAGACATCCAGTCAAAACCGAGTTGCCAACAATAGAAGTAAAAGATACACGCCTGGCCATGGGCCAGCTGGCGGAATATTGGCGCCAGCATCTGGGCACGCCCATGATCGCGATCACCGGCAGCAATGGCAAAACCACTACCAAAGAAATGATTGCCGCCATTATGCAAGTACATGTCGGCGGTGCTGACAAGGTATTAGCGACTGCCGGAAACTTTAACAATGATATCGGCATGCCTTTGACGCTGCTGCGCCTGCGTCCTTTTCACCGTATTGCGGTGATCGAGATGGGTATGAACCATCTGGGTGAAATTGATTACCTGACCCGTATCGCCCGCCCGAATGTGGCTGTGATTAACAATGCCGGCACCGCCCATATCGGCGAACTGGGGTCGCGTGAAAATATTGCCAGGGCCAAAGGCGAGATTTTTACCGGACTGGCTGAAGACGGTATTGCAGTGATCAATGCGGATAGCGAGTTTTTCACTTACTGGCGCGGTTTGAACCAACAACGACGCGTGATGACTTTCGGTATGAGTCCTGAAGCTGACGTTCGCGGCGAAATGGTAGCAGGTGAATCATCTTCATTCAGTGTGCATTATCAGAATGAAGGTGTTGTTGTGACATTGGCCGTGCCCGGTACACACAACATCATGAACGCTTTAGCTGCCGCTGCTGCCAGCATAGCAGCTGGCGCCAGTCTGCAAGAAGTGGCACAAGGCCTGCAAGGGTTCGGTGGCGTAAAAGGCCGCTTGCAACAAAAAACTGCCGCTAACGGCGCCAAAGTGATTGATGACACTTACAACGCCAATCCTGATTCGATGAAAGCAGCACTGGATGTGTTGCGTAACTACAAACTACGTACCGTATTTGTGATGGGCGATATGGGTGAACTGGGCGATGCCGCCGAAGCCATGCATGCCACGGTTGGCAGTTACGCAAAAAATAATGGTATCGATGCGATGTATGCCTTGGGTAATCACACCCAGGCAGCCATTAAAGCCTTTGGCGAGCAAGGCCAGCATTTCGATTCAATAGAAAAATTAATTGCCGCATTACAGGCAAACACATCCGCAGAAGACATCGTACTGGTGAAAGGCTCGCGCTTCATGCAAATGGAGCGGGTAGTCAATGCATTGGTGGAAACACAAGCCGCCGAACTGGTGGGGAAATAGGGAAGCTTATGTTATTGGAATTGGCAAAGTGGTTGTCGTCGGATGTGCGTGGATTTCACGTATTTGATTACATCACGCTGCGCGCCGTGCTGGCAACACTGACGGCACTGGCCATCTCGTTCCTGGTCGGGCCAGCCATGATCCGCAAACTGACTGAATACAAAGTCGGCCAGTCCGTACGTGATGATGGTCCGCAAACACACCTTGTGAAAGCCGGCACACCGACCATGGGGGGCGCGTTGATCCTGGTGGCGATCGCGATTTCCACACTGTTATGGGGCAATCTGCATAACCGGTTTATCTGGGTGGTGTTAATTACCACATTGGGTTTCGGCGCTGTTGGCTGGGTGGATGACTATCGCAAAGTGGTTTACAAAAATCCTAAAGGCTTGTCTGCCAAAGAGAAATATTTCTGGCAAAGCCTGATCGGCTTTGGCGTGGCAGCGTTTTTATACGCAACTTCCACCACGCCGGTTGAAACCACCCTGATCGTGCCGTTTTTCAAACACCTGGCACTGCCGTTAGGTGCGGTGGGTTTCATCGTATTAACTTACCTGGTCATCGTCGGCAGCAGCAATGCCGTCAACCTGACCGATGGCCTGGATGGCCTGGCCATTTTGCCTACCGTGATGGTCGCGGCTGCACTGGCGCTGTTCTCATATGTGGCTGGCCACATCGTATTCGCCAAATATCTCGGTATTCCCTATGTTGAAGGCGCCAGTGAGCTGATGGTGTTCTGTGCGGCGATGGCAGGCGCCGGTTTGGGGTTCTTGTGGTTTAACGCCTATCCGGCAGAAGTGTTTATGGGCGACGTCGGTGCGCTGGCACTCGGTGCGGCGTTGGGTGTGGTGGCCGTGGTGGTACGCCAGGAAATTGTGCTGTTCATTATGGGTGGCGTGTTCGTGATCGAGACTTTCTCGGTCGCGGCACAGGTACTGTATTTCAAGTACACCAAGAAAATGACCGGGACCGGCAAGCGTATTTTCCTGATGGCGCCGTTGCACCATCACTATGAGCAAAAAGGCTGGAAAGAGACACAAGTGGTGGTCCGTTTCTGGATCATTACCATGATGCTGGTACTGGTTGGCTTGTCCACCCTGAAACTGAGATAACAAGATAAAGCGGAAATTCTGTCGAGCGTAGAGACAATGAAAAAACAATTTGAACAACAGCGCGTAGGGGTAATAGGACTGGGTGACACCGGCTTCTCTGCTTTGCGCTGGCTGCGTCAAATGGGTGCAGAAGTGGTGATGTTCGACTCACGTTTACATCCACCCGGACAGGACCGTTTGCTGGAAGAATTTCCTGATGTGGAATGCCATCTGGGGCCTTTTAATGCTGCCCTGTTATCCGGCATGGATACCATAGTGACCAGCCCAGGCGTGTCACTGAAAGAGCCCGTGTTGCAACAGCTGATTGCGCAAGGCAAGAACGTAATTGGCGATATTGAGTTGTTTGCGCGTTTCCGAGCCCCGTACGCCAAGGTGATTGGCATCACAGGGTCTAACGGTAAAACCACGGTGACTACCCTGGTCGGTGAAATCTGCAAACAGGCAGGCCTGAACACCATTGTGGCTGGCAACATCGGTGTGCCAGTGCTGGATACGTTGCAAATGACAGCGCCAGATGTGTATGTGCTTGAGCTTTCCAGTTTTCAGCTGGAAGCGACACAACAATTACAGATAGACGCAGCGACCATTTTGAACCTGTCCGAAGATCATATGGATAGATATTCCGGCATGGAAGATTATGCACAATCCAAGGCGCGTATTTACCAGCATGCCCGTATCGCGATTGTGAACCGTGATGATCCTGCCAGTGCCGCATTGGCTGGCCAGTTACCACAGGTTTCATTCGGGGTGAACCCTGCACCAACCATCAATGATTATGGCTTGAATGATCTGGGCTGGTTGTGCGCCGGTCATCGTCACTACATTGAGGCCGATAGCCTGCATATCCGTGGCAAGCACAATATTGCCAATGCGCTGGCAGCGATTGCATTAACGCAGGCGATAGGCATAGATAAAGTATCCATCCTGCATACCGTGCAGTCATTCACAGGTTTGCCACACCGTGTGGAATGGGTTGCCAGTATTGAAGACGTCGATTTTTACGATGACTCCAAAGGCACTAACGTGGGTGCGACTACGGCGGCGATCAGCGGCATGCTCAAACAGGGTAAACCACAAAAAGTGGTGTTAATCGCGGGTGGCGATGGCAAAGGCCAGGATTTCAGCCCGTTGCGGGATGCCGTTATCCAGCATGCCAGGGCAGTCGTACTGATCGGGCGGGACGGGCCAAAAATTCAGCAGGTTTTGCAAGATATTCAAGTGCCGGTAGTGGATGCAGTCGACCTGACCGCTGCCGTGCATATCGCAAAAACGCTGGCGGAACCCGGTGACGCGGTATTGCTGTCACCTGCCTGCGCCAGTTTTGATATGTTCAGGAATTATGAGCATAGAGCGCAGGTATTTGTTGAGGCGGTCAAAGCCATGGAGGACGCATGCTTGGTCCGCTAATGATGACGCGTGAGCGCTACAACTCGCCCAGTTACGACTTGTCGCTGGTTTGGGTAGTGCTGTCATTACTGGCATTCGGCATGGTGATGGTCTATTCCGCCTCAATCGCTTACGCCGATGCAAGCAAGATGTTTGGGCACAACAGCACCTATTTCCTGATGCGCCAGGCCTTGTATGTGGCTGTGGGGCTAGTAGCCGCCGTCGTTGTATTCCAGGTGCCTATGGCCTGGTGGCAGAAAATGTCGCCTTATCTGTTCGTGTTCGGCATTGTGTTGCTGGTGCTGGTGTTGATTCCCGGTATCGGCAAAGTGGTCAACGGCAGCCGCCGCTGGATCTCATTGCTGGTCATGAACCTGCAACCTTCGGAATTAATGAAGCTGTTTATTGCCATGTATGCCTCTGATTATGCGATCCGCAAGGCCAGCAATATGCACAGTTTTACCAAAGGCTTTTTGCCTATGCTGGGTGTGATGGTATTCGTCGGCGTGCTGCTGTTACGCGAACCGGATTTCGGCGCATTTGCGGTGACCGCGTCGATTGCGTTTTCCATCATGTGGCTGGGTGGCGTGCATATCAAAATATTTCTTGCCATGCTAGGCGCACTGCCGCTGGCGGTGGTGGGATTAGTCGTGATGGAACCTTACCGCCTGGAGCGTATGAAAGGTTTCCTGAATCCTTTTGATGACCCGTTTGATACCGGTTACCAGCTGTCGCACGCGTTGATTGCTTTTGGCCGGGGTGAATTCTGGGGGGTAGGCCTGGGCGGCAGCGTTGAAAAATTATTGTACCTGCCGGAAGCACATACCGATTTCCTGCTGGCAGTGGTAGCGGAAGAGCTCGGTTATGTCGGTGTGATGGTGGTCGTACTGCTATTTGCATGGCTGGTGATCCGCGCATTCAGTATCGCCAAGGAAGCGGTAGCAAATGAGCGTTATTACGCTGCATTGCTGGCACAGGGGATCGGCGTCTGGATGGGTGTGCAAGGTTTTATCAATATGGGCGTGAACATGGGTTTACTGCCAACTAAAGGCTTGACGCTGCCACTACTGTCTTATGGCGGTAGCGGCATCCTGGCTAACTGCATTGCCTTATCTGTGCTGTTACGCATCGATTTTGAGAACAGGCGTTTGCAGAAAGGGCTGCAAACATGAGCCGCCAGTACACATTGATGGTGATGGCTGGAGGCACTGGGGGGCATGTCTATCCTGCAATTGCAGTGGCTGATGCTTTGCACGCGCAAGGCTGGAAGATCGTATGGCTGGCGACTGAAGGCGGTATGGAAAATCGTCTGATTGCCGGCAAGCCTTATGAAAAAGCCATGATGACCATGCAAGGGGTGCGTGGCAAAGGTCTGCAAGGCTGGCTGACTTTACCGTTGAAGTTGTCACGCGCATTTGCACAGGCTAAAAGCGCGATAAGCCAGCATCAACCCGATGTGGTGTTGGGCATGGGTGGTTTTGCGGCATTCCCTGGCGGCGTGATGGCGAAAATGGCAGGCATTCCGCTGGTGATTCATGAGCAAAATTCTGTCGCCGGATTGACCAACAAGGTATTAGCAAGCATTGCAAACCGTGTATTGACCGGTTTTCCCAATGCACTGGGTAAAAAAGGCGAAACGGTTGGTAATCCTGTACGTGAAGAGATTACCACCTTGCAGGTGCCAGAATTGCGTTTTGCAGATCATCATGGTGTGTTGCGCGTACTGGTTGTGGGCGGCAGTCTGGGGGCCGCGGCATTGAATACGTTGTTGCCAAAAGCCTTTGCCCAATTGCCGCACAATACGCGGCCACAGATTATTCATCAGGCGGGTGAAAAACATATTGAAGCACTGAAAAAAGCCTATGCAGAAGCCGGCGTTGCAGCTGATTGCCGCGCATTTATCCAGGATATGGCTGAGGTGTATGCCTGGGCTGACCTGGTAATTTGCCGTGCCGGGGCATTAACGATTGCCGAGCTGGCGAATGTAGGGGCTGCCAGCATTCTGGTGCCATTCCCGTTTGCGGTGGATGACCACCAAACTATCAATGCAGCCTATCTGCAGCAGGCAGGCGCCGCGCTACTGATCCAGCAAAGAGATCTGGATGTGAGTCAGCTGGCGAATACCTTGCAAGCGCTGGACCGTAATATCTGTCTGGTGATGGCGCAAAAGGCACGTGCCCTGGCACGGCCACAAGCCACACAACAAGTGGCAGAAATTTGCCAGCAGCTGGCAACAGCAAATACAAATGAGAAACAACGAGCAGCATGAAACATAAAGTCAAAAAAATTCATTTTGTCGGCATAGGCGGTTCTGGCATGAGCGGGATTGCCGAGGTATTGCTCAACCTTGGCTTTGAGATCAGCGGCTCAGACCTGGCCAGCAATGCGACTACTAAACGCTTGCAAGGCTTTGGCGCCAAAGTGTACCAGGGGCATGCGACCGAACATTTGGGTGATGCCGATGTAGTGGTGGTATCCAGTGCAATTAACGAAGAGAACCCGGAAATTATCGCGGCCCGCGCACGCAAGGTCGCGGTGATTCCACGTGCACTGATGCTTGCCGAATTAATGCGCTTCAAGCAGGGCATTGCCGTGGCAGGTACGCATGGCAAAACCACGACCACCAGCCTGATTGCCAGCATTCTGGCTGAAGCAGACATGGACCCGACCTTTGTCATTGGCGGCAAGCTGGAAGCAGCCAGTGCCAACGCCAAACTGGGTACGGGTGAATGGATAGTGGTTGAGGCAGATGAATCTGATGCGTCCTTCCTGCACCTGAATCCGGTGCTTGCTGTGGTCACTAATATTGACCAGGACCACATGGATACCTATGAGCATAGCTTCGACAAGCTGAAAACGGCGTTTGTTGAATTTTTGCAGCAAATCCCATTCTGGGGCATGGCCGTGATGTGCATTGACGATGCCAATGTGCGTGAAATCCTGCCGCGCGTGACACGTCCGGTGACTACTTATGGCACGCATGAAGATGCCAGTATCCGTGCTGAAAACATCGTCGCTGATGGCGGCAAAATGCATTTCACGCTGATCCGGAAAAACGGCACGACGGTACGCAATGAAGTCACCCTCAATCTGCCAGGGCATCACTATGTGTTGAATGCACTGGCGGCGATTGCGATTGCGACAGAATTGAATGTGCCGGATGCGGCCATCCTGAAAGCACTGGCCGAGTTCAGGGGCGTAGGCCGCAGGTTTGAGCGCTATGGCGAAATCCCGGTTGCCGATGGTCATGCGACTCTGATTGATGATTACGGTCACCACCCGGTTGAAATGCAGGCTGTAATAGCTGCCGCACGTGGTGCGTTTCCGGAGCGTCGCCTGGTGTTGGCTTTCCAGCCGCATCGCTATACCCGCACCCGCGACTGCTTCGAGGATTTCGTCAAGGTATTGTCAACTGTTGATGCGCTGTTGCTGACAGAAGTGTATTCGGCTGGCGAAGCGCCGATTGTCGCGGCTGACACCCGCAGCCTGATCCGTGCAATCCGTGTGAACGGCAAGGTAGAACCAAGATTTGTGGAAACCACAGATGAGTTGCCGGCCACCATATTGGATAGCGTGCAGGCGGGAGATGTGGTGGTTGTGATGGGCGCTGGCAATATCGGTAACGTCGCGGCCAAAACGCGGGAGCTGGCGACGCGATGAGCGCAACAGGATTAAAAGTGCTGCAGCACGAACCGCTTACTCGTTACACCAGCTGGCGCGTGGGTGGCGAGGCTGACCAGCTGGTGCTGGCCGATAATGTCGAGCACCTGCAGCAATTCCTGCAACAGTTGCCGGCGGATGAGCCGCTGACCTTTATTGGCTTGGGCAGCAACCTGCTGGTGCGGGATGGTGGTGTGCGTGGCACGGTAGTGGTCATGCATCAGGCCTTGCAGCAACTTGAAATGCAAGGCGAACGGGTGTATGCCGATGCCGGTGTTACCTGCGCCAAGCTGGCACGTTTTGCTGCCAGCCACAATCGCGCTGGTGCCGAATTTATGGCGGGTATCCCCGGAACGGTTGGCGGTGCGCTGGCGATGAACGCCGGTTGTTATGGTGGCGAAACCTGGCAATGGGTAGATCAGGTAAAAGCCATACATCGCAGTGGCGCGGTACAAGTGCGAAATCGTGCTGACTATACGCCGGCCTATCGCCACGTAACACACCCGGTGGCAGATGAATGGTTTCTGGGCGGCTGGTTTGCTATCCCGCAAGGCGATGGCAAAACTTCTGCCGAACAGATCAAACAGTTGCTGGCAAAACGCCTGGCGAGTCAGCCGCTAAATATGCCGAGCGCAGGATCCACTTTCCGCAATCCGGAAGGCGACTTTGCGGCACGCTTGATTGAAGTATCTGGCTTGAAAGGCGCCATCATTGGTGGTGCACAGGTTTCAGAAAAGCATGCCAATTTCATCGTGAATTTGGGCAATGCGAGCGCAGCAGATATTGAAGCATTGATAGAGCGTGTCAAAACCACCGTGCATGAAAAGCAGGGCGTGGAATTGATACAGGAAGTGAAAGTCATTGGGGAAAGCGTTTTAAAAGCATGAGTGCAGCACAGCAAAAATTTGGCAAGGTAGCCGTGTTATTCGGTGGACGTTCTGGCGAGCGTGAAGTGTCGCTGAAAAGCGGCTCTGCGGTGTTGGCCGCCTTACAGCGTCAGGGTGTCGATGCGCATGCATTCGATCCGGCCACGCAAGAATTGTCTGCCTTGAAAGGGTATGACCGCGCCTTTATCGCCTTGCACGGCCGCTTTGGTGAAGACGGCACCATACAGGGCGCATTGGAACTGATGGACATCCCTTATACAGGCAGCGGCGTCATGGCATCTGCGCTCGGTATGGATAAATGGCGTACCAAATTACTGTGGACAGCTGCTGGTGTAGTAACCCCTGATTTTGTGCTGATGGATGAATCGACAACTACCGAGGAAGTCGTCGCGACGCTGGGATTGCCCGTCTTTGTGAAACCTGCCAACGAAGGTTCAAGCATAGGCGTGAGCAAGGTCAAGCAGGCTGCCGAACTGGCTGCGGCTTATACCCTGGCTAAAGCCTCTGATCCCCTGGTGATTGCCGAACAGTTTGTTGGTGGTGGTGAGTACACCGTCGGCATCCTCGGCGATACCGCGTTGCCGGTGATAAGGATTGTGCCGAAAAACGAATACTACGATTACGAAGCCAAGTACCTGCGTGACGATACCGAATACCGTTGCCCGAGTGGCTTGTCTGCCGCACAGGAACAACAGATCCAGGCAGAAGCTTTGCAGGCGTTCAGGGTGCTGGGTTGCAGTGGCTGGGGCCGCGTGGACTTTTTGATGGATGAGGCGGGAAAACATTATTTCCTTGAAGTAAATACCAGCCCCGGCATGACAGACCACAGCCTGGTGCCGATGGCAGCCAAAGCGGCTGGGCTGGATTTTGATGCACTGGTCATAAACATTTTGCAGCAAACATTGAAGGCCTCAAACGGGAACGCATAGACGATGTGGCATAGACCGACATTGCTGAACTGGACTGCCAATCTGCTGTTTTCACTGGCAGTGGTGCTGATGCTATACGCCTTATTGTTTGTGGTGTTGCATCTGCCTATCTTCCCGGTCAAGCATGTGCAGGTTGAAGGCAATCTGGATCATGTCAATCACGAGCAGATTCAACTGATTGTCAGCAAATATTTAAAAGGTAATTTTTACACACTGGATCTGCAACGCACCCGCACCGCGTTCGAGAAGCTGCCATGGGCGCGCAAGGTCAGTGTCCGTCGCCAATGGCCTGACACCATTGTGGTGCAGATTGAAGAGCATCAGGCCATTGGCCGCTGGGGTGGGGTGGCATTGGTGAACCGACATGGTGAATTATTCCAGGCAGCCTCTGATGAGCAATTGCCGGTGTTCTATGGCCCGGGTGATGCGGTGAAAGAACTCGCGCAAGGTTATGCCAGTTTTGCGCAGACATTGTCAGTGACCTCATTGCAGATTCAGCAATTGAGCTTGTCGTCACGACGCGCCTGGGAGATCAAGACCGCTGATAAACGGCAAATGATGCTCGGACGTGAAGCAGCTAAACAAAGGTTACAACAATTTGTAGCAGCCTACACCCAGCAGCCGGCGATCGCTGAAAGTGACTGGCGGTATGCAGATTTACGCTATCCAAATGGCTTTGCGTTGCGTATGCCGCGCAACGGAGCCTGATAAGAAATTGCCTGAAGCAAGATGTGCAAGGAAATGAAATGAGTAGAGCAAGAGAAGATAAAAATTTAATCGTGGGCCTGGATATCGGCACCTCCAAGATCGTGGCCATCGCGGCCGAGATTTTGCCAGAAGGCACCTTGAAGGTGATTGGCGTTGGTCAGCATGCTTCACGCGGCCTGAAAAAAGGCGTGGTGGTGAATATCGACTCCACCATGCAGGCGATTCAGCGCGCAATTGAAGAAGTCGAGCTGATGGCTGACTGCAAAATCAACACCGTGTATTCAGGGATTGCCGGCAGCCATATCAAAAGCCTGAACTCACACGGCATGGTGAAAATCAAGGAAAGCGAAGTTTCGCAAAGCGATATTGACCGCGTGGTCGATACTGCCCGTGCGATTGCCTTGCCAGCGGATCAGCAGATTCTGCATATCCTGACCCAGGAATTTATTATCGATGGCCAGGAAGACGTGCGCGAGCCATTGGGTATGAGCGGCATCCGCCTAGAAGTGCGTGTGCATATCGTGACCGGTGCGATTGCGGCGGCACAGAATATCGTCAAGTGTATCAAGCGCTGCGGCCTGGAAGTCAGCGACCTGATTCTGCAACCACTGGCTTCCAGTGAATCAGTGCTGACTGAAGATGAAAAGGAACTGGGCGTTTGTCTGGTGGATATCGGTGGCGGGACTACCGATATTGCGGTGTTCAAGAATGGGGCGATTCGTCATACGGCTGTCATCCCAATTGCCGGAGACCAGATTACCAATGACATCGCGGTGGCCTTGCGTACTCCCACGCAGTCAGCGGAAGAAATCAAGGTCAAGCATGGCTGTGCCTTGCGTCAATTGGCGGACCCGCGTGAAGTGGTTGAAGTACAGGCGGTTGATGGCCGTGAGCCGCGTCAATTGTCATGCCAGGCATTGACTGAGGTGATTGAAGACCGCGTCGAAGAGATTTACGAGTTTGTACAGCAGGAACTGCGCCGCAGTGGTATGGAATCCATGATCGCTTCCGGGATTGTGATTACTGGTGGCGCTGCACAAATGCGCGGCATGGTGGAGCTGGGAGAAGAGATTTTCCACACACCGGTGCGCCTCGGTATCCCGCGCTATGTGGAAGGTTTATCTGAGGTGGTGGGTAATCCTCGCTATGCCACCGGTATTGGCCTGTTGCTGATGGCTAAGCAGCAGGTGGAAAAGCAAATGGTGGGGAATCTGCAGTCTGGCTCGGTGGGCAGGTTGCTTGAGAGAATGAAAAGTTGGTTTACAGGTAATTTCTAGTTTTTGGGTAATTTTTAACTGTGTTTAGGGCGAGTGTGCGGGGCAACCCAATCCTTAAAAAGTTAGGCAAATGGAGAGTGAATGATGATTGAAATTTTTGACAAAGAGAACGAAGGTGCAGTGATCAAGGTAATTGGTGTGGGTGGTTGCGGTGGTAACGCCGTTGAGCACATGATGACCAAGATGGTGCCGGGCGTAGAGTTTATTTGCGCTAATACGGATATGCAGGCTTTGAAAAAGAGCAATGCCAAAGTGGTACTGCAAATTGGTGCCGATATCACCAAGGGTCTGGGTGCTGGTGCCAAGCCGGAAATCGGACGTGAAGCCGCACTGGAAGACCGTGACAGCATCGCGGAAACCATTGATGGCGCAGACATGCTGTTTATCACTGCAGGGATGGGTGGCGGTACCGGTACCGGCGCGGCCCCTATCATTGCAGAAGTCGCACGTGAAATGGGCATCCTGACTGTTGCTGTGGTGACCAAGCCGTTTGCTTTCGAAGGCAAGCGTGCAAAAGTTGCACAAGAGGGTTTGGAAGAACTTTCCCAGTACGTTGACTCTCTGATTGTTATCCCTAACGAAAAGCTGATGGATGTGTTGGGTGAAGATGTAACCGTGATGGAAGCGTATCGTGCAGCTAATGACGTGTTGCAAAATGCGGTGTCCGGTATTGCCGAAATCATCAACTGCCCGGGTACCGTGAACGTTGACTTTGCTGACGTACGCACCGTGATGTCTGAAATGGGTATGGCAATGATGGGTTCCGCTGAAGCAACTGGCCCTAACCGTGCCCGTATCGCGGCTGAACAAGCAGTAGCCAGCCCGTTGCTGGAAGATGTTAACCTGGCCAATGCACGTGGTGTATTGGTCAATATTACCGCCAGCAGCAGCTTCAAAATGCGTGAATACTATGATGTGATGAACACTATCAAAGAATTCACGGCAGAAGATGCGACCGTGATTATCGGTAACGTGATTGACGAAGAAATGGCTGATAACCTGCGTGTGACCATGGTTGCCACCGGCTTGAACGGCTCCATCGGCAAGCGTCAGGCGAAACCTGAGTTAAAAGTCATGACGACGACTACACTGCGTGACGGTACTACTAACCAGCCTATTTTCCAGAATACAGTTGAGGAAGATGAGCCGGCAGTATTTACCAGCAACAGCCGTCGTGCACAGGTTGAAGCCATGAAGAATTCCGGTATTGAAGAATATGATATTCCGGCTTTCCTGCGTAAGCAGGCTGATTAACCTTCAGGCAGTGATTGCTTGTCGGTTTGCAAGTGGGATTGGCTTATAATAGGGTCAATCACTGATAAAAGAGAAAACCATGTTAAAGCAACGCACGCTTAAACAACAGATTAGCGCGACCGGCGTAGGGCTGCACAGCGGTGAGAAAGTCACCCTGACGCTTAAACCGGCACCTGCTGATCATGGTGTAGTGTTCAAGCGCATCGATTTGCCCGATACGCCTGCCATGCGGGTCACCCCGACGGCAGTTAACGACACCCGCCTGAGCTCAGCCCTAGAGTTTTCAGGTGCGCGCGTTGCCACTGTGGAGCATTTGATGTCCGCCCTCGCCGGTCTGGGGGTGGATAATGTATTGATAGAGTTAACGGCAGCCGAAGTGCCCATCATGGATGGCAGCTCGGGGCCGTTTATCTACTTATTGCAAACGGCCGGCTTAGCCGAACTGGAAGCGCCGAAGAAATTTGTGCGCATCCTGAAACCGGTAGAAGTACAAGATGGTGATAAATGGGCAAAATTTACACCGCATCATGGTTTCAAAGCCGAATTTACGATTGATTTCGCACACCCTGTGTTTGAATTCTCAGGTAAAACGGTGAATATTGATTACGATAGCCAAAGTTATGTAGACGAAATCAGTCGTGCGCGTACCTTTGGTTTTATGCACGAAGTGGAGTACCTGCGCGCGAATGGTCTGGCCAAAGGCGGCAGTCTCGATAACGCGATTGTGCTCGATGAATACAAGGTACTGAATGGCGGTGGTTTGCGCTACGACGACGAGTTCGCCAAACACAAAGTACTGGATGCCATTGGTGATCTGTATATCCTGGGTTATCCCATCGTCGGCCAGTTTTCTGCTTTCAAGTCCGGGCATGCCTTGAATAACCAGCTGCTACGTGCCTTGTTGAAAGACGACACTGCCTGGGAATACTGTACCTTTGAAGATAGCCAAGCCCCGGTCGGTTTTGTGCGTCAACGTGACTACTTTAGTCCGGCACCATTTTTACCAGCTGCCTGATTAGCAAGCCTAACTAACAAGAATAGACGAGACTATGTGGTGGATACGGATATTATTTGCAGTGCTGGTGCTAAGTACTCTGGTGCTGGCACTGCTAGGCTGGCAAACCGGTAACTCGCGCTACTGGCAATGGCTTAAAAAAGTATGGAAAGCCGGCTTCGTTGTAGTGCTACTCCTGTTGCTGTTTTTCTTTCTGAGTCGCCTGGCCAGAATTTGATTGTGACCCCCTAAATCCACGTGATGAGTCAGGTGCACTTGCGAGTGCTCACGTGAGCATAGTAAGACCCTGTGATTATTGACTCATGAAGACTAAATTCCGTCATCTCCTTTCGATTGCTGCCTGTGTGTTGGTACCGTGCCTGCTTGTGTTTGCCACGCCGGCATACGCTGGCGATACTGAAACTTATCTGCAAGCCAAACAGGCTTACCAGACTAAAAACCTGCCGCTGCTGACCGAGTCGCTGGAGACCCTTAAGCAACGCAAGTCACCGCTCGCACCATATTTGCAATACTGGCAGATGATCCTTACCATGGATCAATTATCCTATTACCAGGTGCAGGCTTTTTTACAGGAAAATAACGAATCATTGTTATCCCAACGCGTGCGCGAACTTTGGCTAAAACGCCTGGGACGCGTCCAGTTCTGGGACCAGTTTGTCGAAATCCGCGCTCAGATTCCCAACTATTACAGCTTGAATGACACAGGCAACCAGTGCTTCCAGGTGCAGGCTGGAATCGCGCTGGATGACCCGATTGCTTACGAAGATGGCAAAACCTTATTGCTGTCCGGTAAAGAATTACCTGCCGACTGCCAGGGAATGCTGGAAGCCTTGCAGCAAGTGGGCGTGCTGGACGAGAACTTACTGCTCACTGTCTACCGAAATGCCTTGTTTGCCAATAAACCGGGTTTGGCTAAAGTATTGGCAAAGCGTAGCCGGAAAACCGATGCTACTTTGCTGAAGCAGATCGATGAAGTGGCACAAAACCCTGCCCTGGTTTTGAAAAAGAATAATGTTCAGGATAAATCAGCTTATGGCCGTGCGCTTTATCTCTTCGCCATCCATCGCCAGGCCAAGGCAGATATTGCATTGGCACAAACCAGCTACCAGAAATACAGCGGGCTTTTGTCCAATGAAGAGCGGCAACTGATACAAGCTTATATCGCGCTGGAATCCGCCAGAAAACATGAGCCTGAAGCAGTGAGGGCATTTGCCAAAGTCGAACCTGCAATCCTGAATAATGAGCAATGGGAATGGTATGCCCGTAGCGCATTGCGGGAGCAGGATTGGAATACTTTGCTGAAGATTATTAATAGCATGCCCAACGCCTTATCTGAAGAGCAGACCTGGCGCTACTGGAAAGCACGTGCGCTGAAAACCAAGGGCCAGGCACCGGAAGCTAATTTGTTATTGGCAAAACTTTCCCAGGAACGTCATTTTTACGGCTGGCTGTCGGCTGAAGAGCTGGGGCCGGTCGCAGGTGAACCGTTGGCAACCTACCAGCCTGCCGATGACGAAGTCCGCCAGTTTGCACGCCTGGCCAGCATCAAGCGCATAGAAGCGTTGTTTGATGCCGATGCACGCTATGAGGCCAGGCTGGAGTGGATGTATTTGCTTGAAGGATTGGATGATTCCTCCCGTATCGTGGCGGCGCAATATGCCTTGCTGAAAGGCTGGTACGATTTGACGGTATTGGCGGCCGATAAAACCAGTCGCACCCATAATTTTGAATTGCGCTACCCTACGCCTTACCGTGATTACCTGCAAAAAGCTTCAAAAGCGCGTGCAATTGACGAGGCCTGGGTATATGGCATTATCCGGCAGGAAAGCCGTTTTATGCACTATGCCAAATCCTCGGTCGGTGCCGGCGGGTTGATGCAGGTCATGCCTGCAACCGCCAAGTGGATAGCCAAAAAACTGGGCTGGAGTAGCTATAGTGATGCCATGCTGCACGATATAGATACCAATGTGAACCTTGGTACCTATTACATGCGCTACACCCTGGATACCTTCAACGGCCAGGAAGCGATGGCGACTGCCGCCTACAATGCCGGCCCCAGCCGCGCCCGGCGCTGGGCAGCGAACGTGCCACTGGAGGGCGCGATTTATGCCGAAACCATTCCCTTCAGCGAAACACGCAATTATGTAAAAAAAGTACTGGCAAACGCCCACATGTATGCACCCAGGCTGGGGTTGCCGGTCATCACGCTTAAAAAGCGTTTGGGCACTATTCCGGCGCGTAATAGTGGTGCCGTGGCTGATGCTGAAAGCGTGATCACGACCATCACAATTACAGATCAAGAGTAGGCACACTTTTTTCTGTACAATATCTTTAAGCAAGCTTTATGAAGTGCGGCTTGCAAGTAACCAGGTAAGTGAGGTCAGGCGCGATAATTAGATTTTACGCGCACCCTTGTTTGAGCAAAAAGTTTGGTGACTAAATTTAGTTTAATCAAAGCTTTCTTTAATACGAACATGCATCAGGAACAAGCGATATGAAGACAGTCACAGTATTGGGCGGTAGCGGTTTTGTAGGGAGCAGTGTGGTAGCCGGCTTGGACCAGGCAGGGTACCAGGTCAAGGTGTTGACACGCCGCAGGGAAAAAGCCAAACACCTGATTTTGTTACCCTATGTGCAAGTGGTTGAGTGCGATATCAACGACCATGCCGCACTGAAAGCGCAGCTGGCAGGTAGTCACGCTGTGATCAACCTGATCGGTATTCTGCACCAGACCAGTGATAACGGCTTTGAAAAAATGCATCACCAGTTGCCGCGTCGTGTGGCGCAACTTTGTGTTGAATTAGGCATCCCCAGATTGCTGCACATGAGCGCATTGCAGGCTTCAGTGAGCGCGCCTAGCGAATATTTGCGTAGTAAAGCGGCTGGCGATGAGGCTGTGATGGAATCCAGCAAAAAATTGCATGTGACCATATTCCGCCCATCAGTAATATTTGGCGCGCGTGACAGCTTTATTAATTTATTCGCCAAGCTGATCCAGTATGTGCCAGTACTGGTGCTGGCAATGCCACAAGCCAAGTTTCAGCCGATCTGGGTTGAAGATGTGGCGACCGCTTTCGTGACGGCTTTAGATGAGTCAGCGACTTATGGCAGGATTTATGAGCTTGGTGGCCCGGCGATCATGACCTTGCAACAGGTGATGGAAGCTGTGATGAAAACGATCGGTGTGCAACGGCGGATTATTGGGTTGGGCCCAAAAATGTCGCTATTACAAGGCAGTTTTATGCAGTTGCTGCCAATCAAGTTGTTATCGCGCGACAATGTGAAATCCATGCAGGTCGACAATGTCTGTCAACAACCGATGGCGAATGAGCTATGCGTAGTGCCTACCGATATGTTCGCTGTGATCTCCGGCTACCTGGTGGAAAATAATCCGCGTGGTGCTTATGATGATTTTCGTGCAGCGGCAGGTCGCGTGATTAACGCCAGGCGTTAACAGCGTCATTTCTTCGTGTTTTTCTATGGATAATTGCATATGCAAATCTATCAGGTAGGCGGCGCTGTCCGCGACGGCCTGCTAGGTCTTCCGGTCAAAGACAGGGATTATGTGGTTGTAGGTGCCACGCCAGAACAAATGCTGGCGGCAGGCTATCGTGCAGTTGGCAAGGATTTCCCGGTATTTCTTCACCCTGAAACGCATCAGGAACATGCGTTGGCACGCACGGAACGTAAAACAGGCAAGGGCTATAAGGGTTTTAGTGTCTACGCCGCCCCGGAAGTGACGCTCGAGGAAGATCTCGCACGACGTGACTTTACGATGAATGCCATCGCCCAGGCCGAAGACGGCCGCCTGGTTGACCCTTTTCACGGGCAGCAGGATATTCAGGAAAAACGCTTAAGGCATGTCACTGAAGCGTTCAGCGAAGACCCGGTACGTATTCTTCGCGCAGGCCGCTTTCTCGCACGTTTCACCGAATTTAGCGTCGCGCCGGAAACCATGGCGTTGATGCGTGAGATGGTGGCAGACGGTGAAGTAGATGCACTGGTACCGGAACGGGTATGGCAGGAAATCGCTAAGGGCCTGATGGAAAAAAAGCCCAGCCGAATGTTTGAAATGCTGCTTGATTGCGGCGCCTTGCAGGTGATTTTTCCCGAACTGGCTCGCTTGTGGGGCGTGCCGCAAACAGCTATTTATCACCCTGAGGTTGATACCGGCGTGCATGTCATGATGGTGATTGATTATGCCGCCAAGCAAGGTTTAAGCTTGCCGGTGCGTTTTGCTGCGCTAGTGCATGATCTGGGTAAAGGCACGACACCGGCAGATGTATTACCGCGGCATATCGGCCACGAGTTACGCAGTGTGGACCAGATTCGCGATGTAGTTGCACGCCTCAAAGTGCCTAACGATTGCAAGGACCTGGCGCTGGTAGTGGCGAAATACCATGGCAAATTGCACGCTGCCCGCGAAATGAAAGCCAGCACTTTGCTGAATTTCTTGGAGGAGCTGGATGCTTTTCGTCAGCGCACGCGCTTCGATGATTTTCTGCTGGCGTGCGAGTGCGACAGTCGCGGAAGGCTAGGGCTGGAAAATTGTCCGCTGGATGATGCCGAGCATCTGCGCAAGGCATTGCAGGCAGCGCTATTGGTCGATGCAGGTGCCATTGCCAAAAACTATGCTACCCCAACGGAAATTAAACAAGCCGTGGCAGATGCCAGAACGCAAGCCATTGAAGCGATGCTGGCGCTGAGTCGCAAGCCTGTTTTGTAGAGTCTATTTGCTACCTTGCTGAATGCGGTTGCGCCCCGCATTCTTGGCCTGATATAAAAGGCTATCTACAAACTCCACAAACGCTTTTGGTTCAAGGTTGCTTACCGGCACGGTGCTGGAAACACCCAGGCTAATTGTCAGAATCTGGCTGATTTTTGAACCGGCATGCGGGATTTGCTCCTTGAAAATCAGGTTGCGGCAGCGCTCGGCAATCTTGATTGCCGAGGCTGCGTTAGTTTCCGGCAGAATCAATGCAAACTCCTCCCCACCAAACCTTGCGAAAAAGTCCTTGGTACGTAATCCGGCACTATTCAACGTCCGGGCAACGCGCTTTAACACTTCATCGCCTTGCAGATGACCGTACACATCATTGTACTGTTTGAAGAAATCAATATCGATCATTATCAGTGACAAGGGCTGCTGATGACGCTTTGCTTCCAGCCATTCCTGTTCCAGTAACGTATCAAACATGCGGCGGTTAGCCACTTCGGTCAGGCCGTCTTTGTATGAGTACTCTTCGAGCTGTTTTTGCAGTTCCAACAATTGCTGTTCGGTTTTTTTACGCTCGCTGATATCAAACATAAAACCTATCAGTGCTTCGGGTTCACCTGTTGGCGTGCGTACCACATGCACTACATCCCTGATCCAGACATAGTCGCCATGTTTGGTCAGCGCGCGGTAATCGGCCTCATGGTCCTGACCCTGTAATGAACGTTCCACGCAAAAATTAACGATACGCTCCCGCTCATCTTCATGAATGCGGGTGGCCCAGTCTTCCACTGTTTTCCAGCTATCCTGCGACCAGCCAAGCAACTGCTCAATCTGCGGGCCTATGTAGGCAAACTGTTTGCTGGCCCAGTCGATCTTCCAGGGAATGGCTTTAGTGGATTCCAGCAGGGTTTTGTAAATGGTGCTGTCGCTATCGGGAATGGGTGTAGTGGTCGTCATTGCGAAAATCTTTATCACTGCATGTAATGCAGGGTACCTAACTGGCATGCACTTCGCAATAGCCCGGCAATGTCATTCAGGTAAGAAAGCGTTAACCTGATTTGCCAGTGAAGGCTCTCTAGCTGGTAGCGGGAAGAGGAGTTATAGCGACATGCACAAAAGTGCATGGCTACCATCATCACTTACGGCGCTTTAGGGATGGATTATGGTTGAATCTCGATCACATCACGATATACATGCCAGCTGGCATGGCCTGCTACCGGCATGGTCACGATCAGTCCAAGAAAGCTGGTTGCAAAGCCTACGCCTATCAGTACCACAATGCACAATGCCCAAAGAGACATGACACCAGGGTTACGCAAGCAAACGCGGAAACTAGCCCATGCGGCAGCTCCGGCACTGGTGTTGCTATCCAGCATCAATGGGATGGCAATCACGCTGATAGCAAACGTCAGCGCTGCAAATATCCCCCCGACAGAAAAGTATACCAGAGTGAAAATCGGTTGTTTGAAGGAAAGGACGTTAAATACAATATCGATAAAAGTAGGCAACTGGTGGTTAAAGTAATAGGCAAAAATGATAAAAGACAATTGCGTCCAGGCGACCAGTGCTGCCAGGAGAATAACAGCGAACAGGGCAATGTTTACCAGGTTGGGGCGCCAGGCGGTCAGGCTTGGCAAGAGTGAAGGTGTCTGGCCCAACGCAATACGGCGGCTGATGTCATAAAGACCAGTCGCCAGAAACGGGCCAATGAGAAAAAATCCAGTGGTGAGGCCGGCTAACAGCCAGTAGTTTTCAGCAAAAAAAGCATGGATCAGTATACCGGTGATGGTGAAGGCAAGACCATAAAACAAGCTTGCCCATCCTCCCAAGTGGGTATCTTCTACCCCTGCATGCAACCAGTCGATCACCATTGCTGGATGTAAGTTTTTTTTAACCCTGACCTGCACACCCACATTGCCGGCTTCTATTACTCTGCTTCTGCTCATAACCCTGCCCCCATGTCATGTTTCATGTTCCGCTAATGGCGCATTCTCGAACATCAATCAATCTGCGTCGCAGCGGGCGTTGCTTGTGCAATTGCTTAAATTAAAATGTAACACATTTGTAACTGGATGACACAAAGGTGTGACACATATTCACGCACTCAATGCATAGTTTGGCATGACAGGTAGCGCTAGTGCCGATGGCTATGTAACACGCAAGCAGTGTCCAAACAGGTTTAGCGGATATTCAAATAATACTGGATGACATATTTGGCGATAAAGCCCACCAGGCCAAGGGTGAGTGCCAGAAATAGTGCAAAGGTGCCGGTTTTGCCTGCCTTGGATTTGCGTGCCAGGTTGCCTACAATCAGCAGCATCAGCAGCATGAGTCCGCCAACACCGTAGGTCATGCCCAGTTCTGTGATCTGGGCTTCATTCATGCCAAAAATGGTGGCTTCCATTGTGTTTCCTGCTTTAGGTGACGCACCAGTGCGCCGGGTGATAAAAATACTTGTTGCCCGCGGAGAGATTCAGATGTGCGCTAGCATATCGTAGTCATGGTCCTGAAATAAATGGGATAGCTTTCTACAACCTTATGTTGGGCCCATGGTCGGGAGACACAAGGGGGTCATTCTGCCGTTGAGGGACATATGGATTAACGCTTATTGCAAACTGCCAGTAATAAGCAGTGACAAATGTTGTTCAATCTGGTCGCTTGGCTTACGTTTAAAACCGCTCTTCGCAAAACTGTGCCAGCGGCCAACCACAAAGCTGATCATGGTATTTGCCGCCATGCTGGCGTCAGTGATTTTGTTGCCTTGTGCTTCTGCAATACGCAGCGATTGTTTGATACTGGCCTCCAGGCGATCCATCAACTGATTGATGCGCGCCTGCAGCACTTCGTCTTCATTGACCAATGCATCACCAATCAGCACGCGAGACATGCCCGGGTTACGTTCGGCAAATTTAAGCATGGTCGTGAGCATGAGTTGTACTTGTTTAAGGCCATCAGTTTCATCGCTGGTGATTTTATTAATCACGCCAAAAAGCGCGCTTTCGATAAATTCAATCAGGCCTTCGAACATTTTGGCTTTATTGGCAAAGTGGCGGTATAAGGCCGCTTCCGAAACTTCCAGCTTGCCAGCCAGTGCAGCAGTCGTGATTTTTTCACCACGTGGCGTTTGCAGCATGCTTGCCAATGTTTCGAGGATTTGTTGTTTGCGGTTTGCTCTTACTTCTTTGTTGATAGTGGCCATGATGTGTTCCCAAGTCCCGACATGCGTGTTGTTATTTTGAGGCTATTTTAACCGGATTCGCCAAGGGCGGGAATGCATGATGGCTGTTTTTTCAGCGCGCTGTGAGTGAGTGCCAACACATGCGGTAATCTATATTGCACAAAGTTTGGTTTATGTAATCTGTGGCTGATCCATACTGTACGCATCCCAAGTCGTTTAGCAGTCATTAAGGCCGGCAGGCTATCTTCAAACAAGGTGCAATCAGCCGCACAACAACGCAACTGGCGTAACAGCATACGAAAACCGCGCATCGAAGGTTTAGCGTGGAAGCGTGAAGATTCCACACTGAAGACCAGCGTAAAACAATCACTGATGCCTAATACATTGAGTACCTGCATGGCATAGGCACGCGGGGCATTGGTGAATACACATTTACGTCCCGGCAGGCGCTGCAGCAACTGGCGTAATTGCTTGGTTGCCTGCACCATATCATCGGTTAAAAATGCATGTGTTTCTGCCAGGAAATGGTGGGGATTGACGCCATGGTGACGCATCAGTCCCTTCAAGGTCGCGCCATAAATACGCCAGTAATGCTGGCGGAGCAAATGCGCTGCGGGTTCTTCCAGTGTCAGTAAATCCATGATGTAACGCGTCATGGATTGATTCATTACCGGGAAGATATGGGCGGAAGCGTCATGCAGGGTATCGTCCAGATCGAAAATCCATACCAGAGGCAATTACTCCAGCTCCCGTTCGAATTTAAGGCAATGCGGCAGCGACTGACTGACGCACACAGTGCACATGGCACGGCAATGAGAAAGCGTAGCGGTCAATGCAGTATCAACGATGAATTGGAGAGCGGACTTATTTGGCTTTAATTAAAGTGCCGACGCCTTCATCTGTAAGTACTTCCAGCAATAAGGCATGTTCGACGCGGCCATCAATAATATGCACTGTTTTCACACCACTGCGTGCAGCATCCAGCGCAGAGCTGATTTTTGGCAACATGCCGCCACTCAACGTGCCATCGGCAACCAGGTCATCAATCTGCCTAGGTGTCAGTCCGGTCAGCAATTGGCCTTCTTTGTCCAGTACACCTGGGGTATTTGTCAATAGAATCAATTTTTCTGCATTGAGTATTTCTGCCAGTTTGCCGGCCACTACATCGGCATTAATGTTATAGGTTTCACCCTCCCGACCAACACCAATCGGGGCTACCACAGGGATAAAGTCACCGCTATCCAGGAAGGTGATAATGCTGGGGTCAATTGCAGTGATTTCGCCAACCTGACCCACATCGATCATTTTGGTCGGGTCTTTCAGATCTTCCATCAGCAGTTTTTGCGCATGGATAAAGTTGCCATCCTGGCCGGTCAGGCCTACCGCTTTGCCGCCGTGGCGGTTAATCAGGTTGACGATTTCCTTGTTGACCTGGCCACCCAATACCATTTCCACCACATCCATGGTTTCCTCATCAGTCACGCGCATGCCCTGGATAAATTCGCCTTTCTTGCCCAGTTTATCCAGCATTTCGTTGATCTGCGGACCACCGCCATGTACCACGACTGGATTCATGCCAACCAGTTTCAACAAGACCACGTCTTGCGCGAAACACTCTTTCAGGCGTTCATCGGTCATCGCATTGCCGCCGTATTTGATGACAATGGTTTTATCGAAAAAACGTTTGATATAGGGCAGGGCTTCAGACAGGGTTTGCGCCTTTTGGGCGGCTTTTGAAATATTCATCATATGGATTAGCTATTAAGGATATGTGTATTCTATCTGCTGAGGGTTAAACAGTGAATGACTGTGCGTGAATTTTACTGAAGATGTTCAATAAGAAATGGTTTTGCAGACTTTGTTCAGATTTTTCAGTAATAAATAATGACAGCAAGCGTTTATTTGCAGGCAAAAAAATGGCTGACGCGTACATCAGCCATTTTTAGTTAGATTATCTTGAAAGTAACGGCTAGGTCAGCACTTTCACAAATACTTTGGATTTCCGCTGCAGATTATAAAGCTGCTGCTTTTCTTGCGGCAGTTGATCGACACTTTGTTCAGTAAATCCACGCTCCAGAAACCAGTGCTCTGTGCGTGTCGTCAGGCAAAACAACGCTGTATTACCCATGGCTTTTGCCTGTTCCTGGCAATAGTTAAACAGTTTGTCACCGCGTCCACCACCGCGATAAGCGGGATCAATCGCCAGGCAGGCGAATTCGACCATTTTCTCGGCGGGGAAAGGGTACAAGGCGGCACAACCAATTACGCGGTTATCGTGTTCCATTACGTAGAAATAGTTGATTTCCATTTCAATCCGTTCTCGCCCGCGCCGTACCAGAATGCCTTCATTTTCCAGTGGCTCAATCAGCATTAAAATTCCACCGACATCATCAATATTGGCCTGACGCATGGTTTCCAGCGGTAGCTCGGTGATCATGGTGCCTATGCCCTTGCGGGTAAACAGCTCCTGGATAATGGCACCGTCAATATGGCGTGAAATCAGGTGCGTTCTGGCAACACCATGCTCACAGGCACGCACTGCCGCAGGCAGGTAATAATTTACATCTTCGGAAAAATTGATCGGCTCATCGCTTTCCTGCACATTGCGCAGTAGGTTCTTCGCTTTGGCCGAAGTCATCTCGCGCAGTAATTCGCCGCGCAAGTTATGTATGCCCTCAGAACCCATCAGGAAAATCAGTTTTTCCGCATCGAGTGCGATAGCGGCGCTCACTGCTACATCTTCCAGCGTCAGGTTGAATATTTCTCCGGTAGGCGAATAACCCATAGGGGAAAGCAACACCAGTTCACCGTCATCCAGCCGTTTCTGGATACCTATTGCATCTATCTTGCGTACTTCGCCGGTATGTTGCAGGTCTACGCCATCACGCACACCCAATGGTTTAGCGGTGACAAAGTTACCGCTGGCGACGCGGATATCGCTACCTGCCATGGGTGAGTTGCTGATGCCCATCGACAGCAGTGATTCGATCTCTACCCGCACCGTGCCATTGGCTTCTTTCACCGCTTCCATTGCGGTGTCGTCGGTAATACGTAAGCCGTTGTGCATTTTGGGGATGAGATGATCGCGTTTTAACCTATGCTCAATTTGTGGCCGTGCGCCATGCACCAACACCAGCCTGACTTCCAGGCTAGCCAGTAGGTTCAAATCATGGGATAGCGCAACGAACTGTTGTTCACTGACCACTTCGCCGCCGAACGCTATGACAAAGGTGCTGCCACCAAAAGCATGGATATACGGCGCTGCTGAGCGGAACCAGTGTACAAAGTCTTTGCTGTTGGCGCTGGAGAGGATAGCCGGTGGCGTATTGGTCAGGTTGCTCGGCGTTAAATCGGCATCGTATAAACGGCCAGGCGTCGTGCTTAATGCCTGGGCAGCAGCACGTAACAATGCTTCAGATATGCCGATTTCGCCGCGCTCTATCCGCGACAGATTGCTGGTATCAGTACCCATGCGGGAAGCCAGTTGCTGCAATGTTAGATTTTGCGATTTTCGCAAATTTCTGATGTTTGAGCCGAGCATTTGTTGAATTTTCTATATTAATTTGCAAAACAATAAATCAATATAGATTTTTATGCAAATTAAACATAAAAATTCGGCTGGTGCTACTTACTGGTCGTCATGTTAAATATGTCAGGAGGAGGCACCATGGTTACATCAACTTGTAGTGCCGGGACGTACCGAGCGGTAAATACGGTTACTTTGCCGCTTGCTCAATATCAGTTGCCATAGTTGACCCTGCCGCGAACGGAAATAACCTGCGCAACACATCAGGTAGTATTTCCACATGCGGTAAAAACTCTCGTCATATTTAAACTGTAATTCAGGCCAGGCTCGGCTGAATTTATCCCACCAGGCCATCAGTGTGCGGTCATAGTCGGGGCCGAAATTATGCCAGTCTTCAATCAGGAATTTCTTCTCAATCGCGCTGCTTATTTCGACGGCGGAAGGCAGTTTTCCATTGGGGAAAATATAACGATCTATCCAGGCATCGGTATACAGCGCAGTTTTGTGATTGCCAATAGTGTGCAGCAAAAACAGCCCGTTATCATTTAATAAACGATGCACGGTTTCAAAATAAACCGGGTAATTTTTCGGGCCTACGTGTTCAAACATACCTACGGAAACAATTTTGTCGAATTGCCCTTCCAGCTCTCGGTAATCCTGCAAGCGGATCTCGACAGGTAATCCTGCGCAGCGTTCTTTGGCAATGGTTTGCTGTTCTACTGATACGGTAATGCCGAGCACTTCTACGCCGTAGTGCTGTGCCATATGTTTGGCAAGGCCGCCCCAGCCACAGCCAATTTCAAGTACACGTTCTCCGGGTTGTAAGTCCAGTTTGCGGCATATCATATCCAGCTTGTGCGTCTGTGCTTCTTCCAGCGTCTGCGCATGTTCCCAATAAGCGCACGAGTAACTCATGCTGGAATCCAGCATCGCTTCGAATACATCGTTGCCAATATCGTAATGGTGTTGCGCGACCTGGAAAGCGCGGTTTGGTGCCTGCAGGTTGAAGAGTGTATGGCGCAGAATATCGCCCAGCAGTTGCAGCTTGCCCCATCCGCCCAGTTCTTCATCAATATCCGCGCGCATCACACGGGTGAAAAACTCATCCAGGCGGGGGCAATCCCAGCGGCCTTCAATATACGCCTGTCCAAACCCTAGCGTGCCGCGGGTCAGCACATCTCGATAGACGGTTTCATCATAAACCTGCACATCCCATGGCGCGTTGCCATTGATCGTAATGCCAGTTTCATCCAGTAACCTGACCAAAGTCTCCGGCGGCGAGGGCGGGCGTTCGATAAAATGATTAAAAGTAGTTTTTGGCATCGCGGTAAAACTCCTCCAAAACGTATAAAAATCACAAAGGACTCAGGCACATATTAAGCAGTAGATGAAAGCCTGAAAACTCGTTATATAACGTAACAAGATTGACCAGGGATTGTGCGATTTGTTCTAACTGCGGCAGATGACCATTAATGGGAGAGAAGCTGAAACCACACAGGCAGGGTGAGCATACTTAGTAGTGTGGTAAAGAACACCGCGGCTGCATACAACGCACCATCTAAATGGTAGCGCTCGCAGATGATCACACCAAATACCATGGTCGGCATGGCGCTTAATAAGGTGACGGCTGTCAGTGTATGCCCGCCAAGCCCCAGGCGTTCAGCCACAAGCATGGCGGTGAGGGGGGCAACCACTAGGCCGATGAGGCAGAGCGGCAACAGTTTAGGGATAAGTGCAAACTTGAAGGTATCCCAACGGATGCTCATGCCCAGTGCAATCAGCATCAGGGGGACTACCCCGCCAGCCAGTGTGTGTAAGGCATGGCCTATCATTTCAGGTTGCGGTACTTGCCCCAGGTTGAGGATACAGGCGAGCAGCAGTGCCCACAATGGCGGTACGCGTAGCAGTTCTCTGAATGGATTTGAGCGAGGTTCTGCGTTGCCATAGGCTTGCGCCATCAACATGCCTACTGATAATAAAATCGGTGTGCAGGCGAACAAGTCAAATTTGAGTACCATTTCCTGTGCCCAGTCACCCAATACTTCGCTAGTCACTGGTAACCCTAGATAGGTTGCATTAGGAAACGTGGCTGCCAGCATCAATGCACCTTCTTGTGCACGCGAAAGAGGTTTAAAGCGATTGAATACGTGCAAGGTTATCCACATTAAACCTGCTGCTGTGGTTAACCGGGTGATGGCTGTAAGCTGGATACTGAATGTGTCGGCATCCAATGGTGCCTGCCACAGGACATCGATGACTAAAGCAGGCAGCAGGATATAAAACACCAGGTCTGTCAGTGCTCTGCGATGGGAAGTCGCGGAAATATGGTCAGGCGCAAATCGCTGCCAGGCGATGCCGGCCACAATCAACAGAGCCATTTGCAGCATAACGTTAAACATGGGTAATCACTTTCTTATCACCAGCATGTCCTAAAAGTCACCCCAAAGCGTTTGCATGCTGGAAATTGCAGTCAGGGCCGCAGTTTCGGTGCGCAAGATTCTTGGCCCCAGCACTATCGATTGAAAGTTATTGTGGTTGGCTAGCTCAATCTCGCCAGGGCTTAAGCCACCTTCAGGACCAATCAGGAGATGAATCCGGTTTTCCGGTTTTGTTAATTGGGCCAAAGTTTTTGCCGCAACCGGGTTGAGCAACAAATTCAGGCTTTGCTGGGTATCGTGCTGGCTCAGCCATTGCGCGAGAGTTAGCGGAAAATGAATTTTAGGTAACACTGCGCGCCCGCTTTGTTCGCAAGCAGCTATCGCCACGCCTTGCCAATGCTCGACCCGTTTCTCGGCGCGGTCGCCGCTCAGCTTGGTGACACTACGTTCTGTGCTTAACGGGAAGATTTCAGTCACCCCAAGCTCAACTGCCTTCTGGATGGTGTAGTCCATACGATCGCCGCTGGAAATCCCCTGTAACAGCCGCATATTGAGTGGCGATTCATTGTTGATTTTTTCCTGGCTGAGTACTTCTACACTGGCAGTTTTCTTTTCCACACTCACCAGCGCACATTGGTAATCAACGCCGTCGCCACAAAACAAAGTGAGTGTATCCCCCACTTTTAAACGCATCACACGCGTAGCATGTGCCGCTGCATTTTCACTCAGTGCAGCGGTCACACCGATGGTCAGCTGGCTAGGGCTATAAAATCTTAAATTGCTCATGTCAGGCATTGTAACCAAAATGCCGAAGGCTGACTTCAGTGTTCCGCATTAAGTACTGGCATTCACCTGCAAGCCTTAATCACGTACCATAGGACTTTAATTGTGTATAAACACCGGAGAATAAAGATGGCAAGTATTAGCCTACCTGGCTGTGATTTTGGCGAAAGCCGCTTCGCTTAACATCGGTTTCACCGAGTTAGCCTTCGCCGGAATTGCACAAAGTTATATAGTGACAGTCTAGAAAGTTTTTGAAAGGAATCACATGGCTAGTATCAATCCCCCAGCATGCAATTTTGGCTGGAAAGCGCCTGAATTTAACCTGCCGGACGTCAACGGCAAGCTGGTAAACCTGCAGGAAAGTATGGGCCCCAAAGGCCTGCTGGTCATGTTCATTTGCAATCACTGCCCCTATGTCAAAGCGATCCTGCCGCGCCTGATCAAAGATGTTGAAGAGTTGAAAACCCTGGGTGTCAACACGGTCGCCATCATGTCAAACGATCCTTCCGATTACCCGGAAGACAGCCCTGAAAACATGAAAAAAATCGCAGAAGAACTGGCATTTCCGTTTCCATATCTTTTGGATGAAACACAGCAGATTGCCAAAAATTATGATGCGGTTTGCACACCGGACTTCTTTGGCTTTAATAAAAACTTTGAGCTGCAATACCGTGGACGGTTTGATGAAAGCCGCAAGGAGACAGCACCGGAAAGCACACGCGATTTATTCAGGGCAATGAAGCAGGTCAGTCAAACCGGGCATGGGCCTAAAGATCAGGTACAGAGCATCGGTTGTTCTATTAAGTGGAAAGAGTAATGTTTCGATACGCTTGCAAATGCAGCGTTACCCGGATTGTTAGTGAGAGAAAAGCTGCAAACGTTAAGCAGGCCGCAAGTGCCTGCTTAACGTTTGCTTGAGGTGAATACAACCAGTTTATTATTATTAGTTTGAGTGTCAGTTACTCTTTTTCATACGCCCGATCAGCACCAGGCCAAACAATAGCAGGCACCATGCACTGGGCTCTGGTACGGGTGTGACGGCCCAACTGGCAACGACTAACAATTGATTGTTGTAGAAGTTGTTTAATTGCAGTCGAGAGGCCGTCTGGCTACCGCTCAAATAAAATAGTTCGTCACTGTATATTTCACCGACATATTGTTCATCTCCCAGACGAATCTGAGTGCCATCAGCATTACCGCCAAGGACGGTGACGCCATCCTCTGCACCTTCCAGAAAGGCTATCCTGTCGAAACTGTAAGCGGTGCGCCACAGTGCATAGCGATCTGCAGCGGCGAGTTCAATTTCGACCCGGCCATTGCTGGCACCCAAGTAAAACACTGACATCGTCGCGCCATTGAGTCCAAGCAGTGAACCGTCAAACGATAATAGCGGGGCTGAACCAGTCGATGGGTTACTCAACGCATTGTCAACGCCAGCCACAAAACTGGCATCATCTGCGCCATTCAGCAACATGCGCAATACTTCGACTTCTGCGGCTACATTTTGGTTAGAGAAAGTTTCACTGTTGCTTCCCGCCAGGCTGCGTCCCAGAGCGGGTTCAGCCGTTGCAGCTACATTCCACAGTTGCCGTGTGAGTGCGAATTCAGAGCTAAAGCTGGCGCCAACTGCGTTGCCAGTCGTTAATATGGTTGCACCGTCGCGGGCAATAGCGAGTAAACGGTGGGCTGCTTCCAATTCAGGTGTTTTGCTGACTTCCAGATTGTTGGCGACTGCCACGTCTGTCAAACTGCCATTGCGCAGTGACTGAATGTCGTTAGCGGCGGCACCCCAACGCTGATTGCCTGTGGTACCAGAAGTCGCCACCAGTGCATCATGCACATACTGGGTTGATGATTTGGCGGTAAACAGTGCATTCACCTGCAAGGAGCCGTTTAAGTGAACCTTGCCATAATTAAGTGTGTAATTCTCTGTCAGCGGTGTCACTGCCGTAATGCTGGATTGCAAGCGAATCGGTGTGAGTAATGTGGTTGAGTCTATGGCCAGGTTAAACGTTTGCGTACTGTTTCTAACCGTACTAAATGCTTCATTACTAGTGCATTGCAGTGTGGTGTTCTTGCAAAACCAGGTAGCGCCAATATTGAGTGAGGCAGCATCAGGTAGCAATCCACCACTGGCTGTTGCACTGCCACTGACTTGAAAAAGGTTTCGATCTTCAGCTGGGAGCGTGGTGACGCCGGGGTCAATGATAGAAACGCTGTGGTTCGCGTTAAAAACAAACACTGCGTTGCCGCTACTAAAAGTGCCTAAACGATTATTCAGCAAGCGCGCGTTTACTTTTGCCGCATCCAGCGTGATTAACTTGTCTATGCCATCACTGAAATCGGCTGTTTCATTGAAGGATAACTGGATGTTTGCTGCAATTTCGCTGGCACTGACTGAGAGTGGGTTTAACAGGCTTAATGCAACCCCCAATAGTGATATGCCACGTGTTGTGAAATTCATGTTGCCTTCCTCTCTCAAAAGTAACCATTAGCATTTTTCTAAGTTGCAATAAGACTACCGGAGGGTGAGGCTAACGTGTACCCCGAGAACGGGGGGGTAACGCATTAAGGGTATGAACTGCTTTGTTGTGAGAACTGGGCTGATTGACGTGAGATCAGCTGCCAGGGCAAGTACAGACTTAGCTTTAAGCCGCCACTGGTACTAGGTGCGAAGTGCACTTCACCACCAAGCAAGGCTGCACGTTTCTGAATATTGCTTAAACCCCGACCCGCCGATTTATCGCTGCTTGGAGCCAAACCAACCCCATTGTCCTGAATCTGCAGCAACAAGTGTTGTGTGGTTTGTTGCAAGGTGACGCTGACCTTTGTTGCTTGCGCATGGCGGATCACATTGGAGATCGCCTCACGGATGATCCGGCCCAGGTTCAGAGCCTGCGGTTGCGTTAGCTGCAAACTGTCGTCTTCAATCTGGTTATCCCAAACCAGTTGTATCTGCACGTCGCCCAGTCGTTTTTCGCACTCGATGCGGTAATCGGCCATGATGTCATTCAGCGCGCTACTTTCATCGCCGGCGCGTGACACGACATCGCGTAAATCCTGTAGCGCTGAACGTGCCAGCTCGGCATTATTCGGGTTTTGCGCCCTGTAGACCAGCGTCAACAGTTTGGCGCCCAGGTCATCGTGCAAATCCTGGTAGATACGTTCGCGTTCTTCCAGCGTGGCCTGTTCTTTAAGGATAGTTTGCAGTTGCTGGAAGTTATCGTTGAGCTCCTGGTGTTTGGAAACCACGCGCTGCTCCAGTTCCTGGTTCAGTTGCTCATAGTTGTTGAGCGCACCAACGTACCGTGAAGTCATCATCAGGCCGACAATCAGGAAAAGCACCGGTGCTGAAAACTGCATCAGGTATTCTTCGTCTGTAATCAGCCAGGCATTGATACCGGGGACATTGGTATGAATCAACCAGTCATGAAACGCAAACAGCAGGATAATGCTCAGCGTCAGCAACAATAATTTGGCATCTTTGTTGCGGTGTACAAAGCCGGTTTTTGCCAGCAAGGCCAACCCGAAAATCACCACTATCATGGTGATCAAATGCCAGAAGTCGGTAGCCAGCATAAAGTGATTCGCTGGCGTCAGCAGCAATGTCACCGGTGCTAAAATCAAAATCGACCATAGCAACTGATTAAACCGTTTTAAGCGGATGCCGACAAAGTCGAGCAGCGAAATCAGCCACAAGGTGGCAATCGCCTGGAAGCTGGCATTGACCAGTATCTCCCACAGTGCAGTGGGAAGCGGTGCAGTAATGATGTAAAAATTAAGCGATTGCAGTGCCCAGACAAACGCCGCAAGCCCAAACAGGCCGTATGCCGTGTCCTGTTTTCTGCGCCACCACAGGCTGAGCATCAACATACCGATGCCGACAATCAGCAGGCTGGAGGTCTGGTTAAGCGTGATGCGGATAAACCGGGCTTTCTCATATTCCGGCTGCAAGGTATGCAGCAGGTTGATCTTTGGCGGGTAAAGCATGCCCTGCGAGTGCTGCGGTGCAATCACCCGGATATACAGCGTGTTATCTGTCGCTTTCAAGGTGTCGGGTGGAATGGTGAATAACAGCGGGCGGTTCCAGTTACGCGAAATGGGTTCGGTGAATGAGCCACCGGAGCCTATCTTCTTGCCATTCAGGTAAGCCTCGGCATTCAGGCTCATGCGTGAAAGGTACAAGGCGTAAATTTCATGTGCATTCAGGCCTGGGTAATCAAACTGAAAGCGGTACCAGCCAGTGCCGAAGGCATCAGGGTGGGTCAGCTTCCAGATATCCGGCAAGCTGGTCGATGACCAGGCCGGCTGTGTTGAAGGTGGTGTTTCACTGGCGCTGAGTACAAATGATCCCTGGCTTATTTCTATCCCTTGAGCATTCGCTGCTGCGACATTAGCCAGAGCGGCATTTATACAAAGCAAAAAGCCTGGCAACCAGCCAAGTATGAATATCCAGGATTGAAATGGCGTGCGATTTTTCATTTAAACAGGGTGATAACTTGCAGGTAAATATCCTGCACATCAACAAAGTTACGGCCGCCATAGGTATCCTGGAATTCCAGTTTCACGATCACCGGCAAAGGCAGTTTACCCTGTTGCCATGCTTGTACACCACTCCAGGTCGCGCTGATGCGATATTGATCTGCCCGCCTGTCGGTATAAACCTCCAGTGCTGAAGTGTCGGTACCAAAACGGGAGCTGTAGTCATCCGATTTTTTCTCAAAGCGATGCCAGGTCGTAGCAAAGCGCCAGTTGGTCCAGCGATAGCCTAATTCAATATCCGCCTCGTAATAATCACCCAGGTCACGCTCCAGTTTTTGTTTAGAGCTGGCCAGCGCCAACCCCTGGCTAGTCGCCGGAATCCGCATGCGGGCTTTGTCTGAAAACTGCCAGTTGTAATCGGCCAGCAAGCGCAAATCAAAGTTAGCGCCGAGATCATAAAAGTATTCGGCCCGCGTGCGGATGTCGGTGCTGCCATCACCCAATGGCGTATCCAGCAAGTTGTCCGGATCTTGTTTCTTTGCCAGGCCCATGCGCAAGCCAAGCCCGAGAATCAGGCTCTCGCCTGGCGATTTCATGGCACGCCACAATACGCCCAAGGTCGGATCACTAAACCCTTCGTTGCGTGTATCTTTAAGTGCTTTGTATTGATAACCGAAAGCCGGATTGGTCAGGATGTTTTGCACACCGGCAGCTCCCATGGTCGGAATGCCCCCACCTGCCGGGGCAAATGGGAAGTTGCCAGCCCCTATCGGCTGGTTGGCATTGAACGCCGGGTTAAAGCCTACGTTGCCGCCATCGACGTTGAAATTTACCCGCGATTGCGTCACGCCATAAGGAATAATTGCGCCCACGGTCAGGTCGGGTGTCAGGCCATAGCCTATGGTCAAAATGCTGATCCGGTTATCGGTTTTATGATCGAATCGCGTGGTGCCTAATGAGGCGCCGGGTCCCAGTGCCGCGAGCGCCGGAAACATACTGGCATCCAGGTTCAGGTTGTTAAAGCTGCTGCCTAGTGGTGATAAGTGGCCACGGTCATCATAACGCTCATCGAAATGGCTGCTGCGTTGCTCAAAGCGGATCGCCCAGCTGCTTTCGGGTGCCATGGTATCCAGCGCGAAATAGGATGCTGTGGGAATATTCTGGCCAGCCGTCGTATCGGTTACCGCGAATGAAGACGCCAGTAGCATCAGCCAGGCGGTCGGATGACTCTTAGAAATGGGCAAAAGATCCGTCATAGTGCTTTGAAGTACTCATGATTCTTTTTGTGGTGTTTGATACCCCTGTTTGTGGGGAGTGTATTCTTTTTAAATTCGTATATAGTCATTCATATTACTTTGAGCGCATACGCACTAACCACCAATGAAAACTGCTTTCATACTTGAAGATACGCCGGAGTCACAACTGTGGTTATCAGAAGTATTACACAATAGCTTTCCGGGGATTGCGATTAGTTCTGCAAATAATATTGCACAAGCCATTGCTTTGGTGTCTACCAGCCTGCCGATTGATATCGCACTGATAGATTTAAGTCTGCCAGATGGCAGTGGGATCACGGTGATTGAATGGTTCAACCGGCACTCGCCCCATACTATTTGCGTGGTTGCCAGCATTTTCGACGATGATAGACATATTTTCCCGGCATTACGCGCCGGTGCACATGGCTATTTGCTGAAAGACCAGCCACAAGCTGCGCTGGTGCAAGCGTTGAATGGCATTGTGACCGGGCAGCCGCCGTTATCACCCGCGATTGCAAGAAAGCTGCTGCGGCATTTTCATGAACCCTATAGTTTGCAGCCACAAGAATCACTCACCGAACGTGAAAAGGAAGTGCTGTCGATTATTGCCAAAGGCATGACCATGGCCGAAACCGCCAGTATGCTTGGCCTCAAGCGCAACACCATTGCCGGCTATGTCAAAGAAATCTACCGCAAGTTAAATGTATCCTCCAGGGCTGAAGCCGCTATCACTGCGCAGAAAATGGGCCTGATTTAAGATTGCAATGGCACTAACGCTAGCTGGCTTTTGTCTTCCATTCATAAGCGTTAAATATCCCGCCATTTTTTGCGGGGTATAATCAGCCAAAATTAGCAGACAGGAAAGATACCTATGACTACAAAACTCAAATGGGGCATTTTAGGTGCCGCCCGCGTCAATGAGCGCTTATTGCCGGCCATTGTTGAAGCCTCAAATTCGCAACTGGTAGCCATTGGCAGTCGCCGTCCGGGCGCAGCAAAAGCTATCTTGGATAAATATGCGCCGAATACTGACGGCGTGACTTGTTACGACGATATGCAAAGCCTGATCACTGATCGCAATGTGCAGGCGATTTATTGCCCGATGGCAAATGAAGAGCATGCCGAATGGGCGTTGAAAGCGATCGAAGCTGGCAAGCATATCCTGATCGAAAAACCGATGGCGACCAGCCTGGCAGATATCATCAGCATTGAAGCAGCGGCTAAAGCCAACGGTGTGACAGTGATGGAGGGCTTTATGTATCGCTTTCATCCCCAGCATGCCAAAGTGAAAGCGTTGATCGACTCAGGATTGATTGGCGATGTGCTCTCTTGCCGCGCCAGTTTTTCTTTCCTGATGGCACCTGCCCGCATGTACCGCATTACGCGTGATATGGCGCATGGGGGTGGTGCGATGTGGGATATCGGGCCTTATGCCATTCACGCTTTGCGCTGGTGTTTCGAGAGGAATGGCGAGCCTGCCGAGCCGGTCAATGTCGTTGCCTATGGCAAGTTGAATGAACATGGCGCCGATGTGGTAGCGAGCGGCATTCTTGATTTTGGGCACGATACCCATGGCCGCGCGCGTTACGGTCACTTTGATGTGAGCTTCGAGCGCGGGCGCAAAGCTGAATATGAAATCATCGGTGATAAAGGCTGGATCAGATGCCACAATATGTGGAGCTATCCAGTGGATGATCCTGTGATCAGCTGGGAAGCGGGCGGCAAGTCAGAAACCATCGTATTGCCCAAAGCCAATCACTTCAATCTCGAAATCGAGCATTTTGGTGACTGTGTGCTGAATGGCAAATCACCGTTGCTGACGTTTGCGGATGCCAAGGGCAATTGCAGGGCGATTGAAATGGTGATTTCAGCATTGAACAAATAAAAAGCGCGGACACAAAAAAAGGATGCTCAGGCATCCTTTTTCTTTTTGCAGCATGGGAAGACTAGATTTTATTGTCCAGGCCCATCTGATAATACTTATGCACAATTTTCTCCTGGTTTTCCAGCAGCCAGTCTATGCTGGGCTCGTTGCGCAAGGCTTTTTGAATTGCTTTGAAAGTCGCTTCACGGTGAATATCAAACAAGGCTTTATGGTCGATTTTGTCTTGTTCCAGAATCGCCGGGCTTAGCCAGACAGAAACAATAATGCCGAGGTCGTTGGCTTTTTCCTTAGGAATATCGCCGCTGCGGACTGCATCCAGTACGCCATTGGCAATCGCGCCTTGTACCGTACCCATCAGAATATTGGTGTAACGCGGGTCTTTTACCGTCACCTTGCTCACCATCAACGTCGCCGGGCGTACCATGATGTCGGTATTCATGATTGCCAGCACACGGGTGTGACCTTTGACCTGGTCACCCAATAAGTTGGCAAATGCAGTCCCCATAGGGCCGTTCATCTCGCCAATCGCGACTTCGGGTTCTGCTGCCGTTCCGGGTGGGCCGCCAGCAACCAGGGCTTCACCGACACGCATAATGATTCTATCGTCAGACATCTACATACTCCTTTGTGATCAATGTTTTTTTACATGGTAGGGGAAAACGCCAGGCATGGCTATCGCGGACATTGAATTAGCAGGTTTTTGATTTCACTGCTACCGCTTGCCACGATAATTAAATACTCATTAACCCTTGATGAAAAACGGGTTCTAAGGAATAATCTACCCTTTCCGTAAAAGGGCTGGTTTCTCGCCTTTTTTAAAGAATTCAATCAAGGTTTTGCAGCTTTTTGTGTAAGACCGCTCTTATTTTCATTTGGGAGAAAACAATGGCAACACGTGTCGACTTGTGCAACGCTATTCGTGCTTTGAGCATGGATGCTGTACAAAAAGCAAACTCCGGTCACCCAGGCGCTCCTATGGGCATGGCGGAAATTGCTGAAGTGGTTTGGAACCACAATTTGAGCCACAATCCTACAAATCCACAATGGGCTAACCGTGACCGCTTCGTGTTGTCAAACGGCCACGGCTCAATGCTGATTTATTCATTGCTGCACCTGACAGGTTACGATTTAGGTATCGAAGATATCAAGACTTTCCGTCAATTGCACTCACGCTGTGCTGGTCACCCGGAATTCGGCTACGCACCAGGCATTGAAACCACTACCGGTCCATTGGGCCAAGGTATTGCTAACGCTGTTGGTTTCGCAATGGCTGAAAAACTGCTGGCTAACCAGTTCAACAAGCCAGGCCACGACATCGTTGACCACTACACTTACGTGTTCCTGGGTGACGGTTGTATGATGGAAGGTGTTTCTCACGAAGCATGTGCACTGGCTGGTACCTGGGGCCTTGGCAAACTGGTTGCTTTCTGGGATGACAACGGTATTTCTATCGACGGTCATATCGAAGGCTGGTACACAGACGACACAGCAGGCCGTTTCAAAGCTTACGGCTGGCACGTTGTTTCAGTAGATGGTCACGACCAGGACGCGATTCAAAAAGCAATCGACGAAGCGAAAAAAGTTACTGACAAGCCTTCATTGATCTGCTGTAAAACAATCATCGGTAAAGGTTCACCAAACAAATCCGGCTCACACGACTGCCACGGTTCCGCACTGGGCGACGCAGAAGTTGCTGCAACACGTGCTGAAATCGGCTGGGCACACGAGCCATTCGTGATTCCTGCTGACGTTTACGCTGGCTGGGATCAAAAAGTGAAGGGTGCCAAACGCGAAGCTGACTGGAATGATAAATTCGCAGCTTACGAAAAAGCATTCCCGGCTGAAGCTGCAGAGTTCAAGCGTCGTATGAACAACGAGCTGCCAGCTAACTGGAAAGCAGAAACAGACAAAATCATCGCTGCGATCAACGAAAAAGCAGAAGGTGTTGCTTCACGTAAAGCTTCACAAAATGCGATCGGTGCCTTGGCGCCATTGTTGCCAGAATTCCTGGGCGGTTCAGCTGACTTGACTGGTTCTAACCTGACTTCAACTGGCAGCTTCGTACATGTAAACGCGAAAGAACCAGGTAACTACATCTCTTACGGTGTACGTGAATTCGGTATGGCTGCGATCATGAACGGTGTTGCACTGCACGGTGGCCTGTTGCCATTCGGCGGTACATTCCACATGTTCTCTGACTACATGAAGAACGGTATGCGTATGTCTGCGTTGATGCATCAACGTGTGATCTACGTGCTGACCCATGACTCTATCGGTCAAGGCGAAGACGGCCCAACTCACCAACCAGTTGAGAACACTTCTGGCTTGCGTTACATCCCACGTATGGATGTATGGCGTCCAGCTGATGCGACTGAAACTACCGTTGCATGGGTTGCTGCAGTTGAGAAGAAAGACGGCCCAACAAGCTTGGTTCTGTCTCGTCAAAACCTGCCAGGTATCAAACACGAAGCTAAAGACTTCGATGCAATCCGCAAGGGTGGCTACGTATTCTCCGACGTTGCTGGCGCACAAGTGATCATCATCGCTAACGGTTCCGAGCTGGATCTGGCTGTGAAAGCTGCTGCTGAGTTGAACGCTGCCGGTACTAAAGTACGTGTGGTTTCAATGCCATCTACTAACGTATTCGACCGCCAAGACCAGGCTTACAAAGACAGCGTTCTGACTCCAGGCGTTGTTCGCGTAGCGGTTGAAGCTGCTCACCCAGACTTCTGGCGTAAGTATGTAGGTTTAGAAGGTGCTGTGGTCGGTATCGACACATTCGGTGAGTCTGCTCCTGGCGGCGCACTGATGAAGCACTTCGGTTTCACTGTTGAAAACGTAGTCAACACCGTTAAATCTGTACTGTAATTAAACAGATTTGCAGTTTAAAAAACCGCTTCCTAGGAAGCGGTTTTTTTATTTGTATGGATAGCTGCGCAGATATTAATACTATGGAATCAGCTCAAAGTAATGACTTATCTCTATGCGGTGAGTAAATTGACCTGCACATCCACCCGCAGTATGGGCTTCACATTGGGGCCGATAAAACTCCCCGCAACTGGAGGAACTGCTTCCGGGTTGCGAGACACGGCTACCGCGATATGGTGCGTCCCTGTGACAAGGCCAGAGGTCGGGTCAAACCCTTTCCAGCCAGTACCCGGCAAATAAACTTCAGCCCAGGCATGTGTTGTTGCATTGCCTGCCTCAGTGGCAGGTGCGTGCAGATAACCGCTGACAAAGCGGCTGGCAAGCCCCATTTTTCGGCAAGCTTCGATAAACAGGGTTGCATAATCCCGACAGGAGCCGCTGCCATATTGCAGGGTGGTAGCTGGCGTTTGTACACCTGATGCCTCACGAGCCTGATAACGGAATTGCGTATAGATCGCCTGATTCAAGGTGGTTAGCAACTCAAACGTATTGCGCTGTCCATTCAGCAAACCAAGTTGCTGCAGCCATTGATTAACTTGAGGCTCGTCTTGTACAAACACCGGACGCTGAAACGCTGCCAGATCTGCCCATTCGGCTTCCGCATAAGAAAATGGATAGTTCACGGCATAACTCTCCATCCAGAAATCAAGCGGAGCCTCTTCGTAATGTTGTATCACCACTTCGCTAGCGATAGTCAGCTTGTCACTAGCCTGTGAAAAGTTGACAGTCGCCAACGAATTATCAAACACATCCCGCGACCATCGGATCTGATAAGCCGGCGAGATGTTAAGAATCGAAGATTCGATACGCAAGTCGTGTCCTTCCCGCGGACGTATCAGCAAGCGATGTTGTTGCAGCGTCACCGGAGAAGAAAAAACATACTCGGTAAGATGTTTGATTTTAAGACGTTTCAAGGTATCTATATCAGGTCACGTTAACCAGGGGCACCTGGAAGTTGGGTCATGCGTACTGACATCTCTTCAGGATACAATGCAGGACCAAACTGGGTAAAAATAGCCACATCGGCAGCATCGTGCCCATAGGCAACTGTTACACGGCCGCCACGAGGAGAAGGTTGTGTAGGGTCAAAGGTATACCATCGACCATTCACATAAGCCTCAAACCAGGCATGGAAATCCATTGGTTGCAGCTCATACAAAAATCCCACCACCATCCGCGCCGGAATACACAAGCCACGACATAGGGCGATCCCCAGGTGCGCCAGTTCGCGGCAGACACCTTCACGCGCCTGGTTCACCTCCACCGCAGAGAGCTGATAATGCGGAGAGTCTGTGTTGTAGTTGATGTTTTGCCGAATCCATTGCTCTATCGCCATCACCTGGTCATAGCCTGGCTGCGCATTCGCCACTATCTGCTGGCCCAGATCAATCAACTTGTCCGATTCGCAATAACGCGAAGGCAACAGATAGGTGAGCACATCATCTGGCAGATTTTGCACATCATTAAACGGCGCACCGGGGGCGGTATCGATCCCGTCCGCGGTTAAAATATCAGCAGAGGTACTAATACTAAATTTGCCTACAGGTGCCATCAGCCGCTGGCAAAGGTTGCCATAAACATCGGTATACTCAACCACCGGCACGCTCGGGTTAAGTGTATAAGACTGTTGCGCGACCCATTGCTGCACACCGCTACGCGGTCGCAGCATCAAAATAAATGGGGTAGGGATACTCACATTAAATGTGATGTCACATTCAGTACGTAGCCACATTGCGTGAATCCTTATGTGGTTTATTCAGTTTCATTCTATTCTTCTTTGATAAACACTGCGCATCGTTTGAATTCAAGTGTATTGAACCCGCCAGTTACTCTCATGCCGTATTATTATCAGGAAACAGCCGTACAAATGCGTTCACCTGGATAATTTTTATATGGATAAATTGCTCATGACCTTTACATGACGCACATACGATTCAAAAAGTTCGCTTGATTTGCAAGACTTGCCCCGTTTTTTTCATTTAATGGTAGTCTGAGCACACCTCTTATTAGCTAGCCTTATGAAAACCCCGCAAAGATTAGAACCCCTCATCGAAGACGGCATTATTGACGATGTCATCCGCCAGCTAATGAGCGGCAAAGAAGCCACCGTATATGTAGTGCGCTGTGGCGAAGAAACCCGTTGCGCCAAGGTCTACAAAGAAGCTAACAAACGCAGCTTCCGCCAGAGTGTCGATTACACCGAAGGCCGCAAAGTCAAAAGCAGCCGTCAGGCACGTGCCATGGCTAAAGGCTCCAAATATGGCAAACAGGCACAAGAAGAAGCCTGGCAAAGCGCCGAAGTGGATGCACTGTATCGGCTAGCCGCCGCTGGAGTCCGCGTACCAACCCCGTATCAATTCTACGAAGGGGTATTGATTATGGATTTAGTCGCCGACGCTGAAGGTAACGCCGCGTCCAGGCTAAACGACATCGTGTTTACCGCTGAAGAAGCTCGCCTGCATCATCAAACACTACTCAGAGAAGTCGTGCGCATGCTGTGTGCCGGTATCGTGCATGGTGACCTTTCTGAATTCAACATTCTGCTGAGTGAAAACGGACCGGTGATCATCGACTTACCCCAAGCGGTAGATGCCGCAGGCAACAACCACGCCATGAGCATGCTCGAACGTGATGTTCGCAACCTGGCCGACTTTTTCGGCCAATTTGCGCCTGAGTTACTCAATACAGAATATGGCAAAGAGATTTGGGCACTTTACGCGCATGGCGACCTTACCCTTGAAACGGAGCTGACCGGCAGATTCAAGCAAGACAACACACCGGTAGATTTAAAAAGCGTGGTGCGCGTGATTGACGCCGTTCGCGATGAAGAAGCCGCCAAACAAATGCGCCTGGCAGAAGCAAAGGCGGCATTGCCAAAAGCTGGGCGATGATTGCTTATCAGTCGTTAGCTGTCAGTTACAAAACCGCCTTTTGCAGGCGGTTTTTCTTTGTTGGTTACTAATCGCCTGGGCAAGTTTGATCAATAACAAAGTTATTCAATAATAACCCTGTAAAATATAGGTTTTGCTAATCGCCTCACGAAAGTTCTTATGTCCTACCCAGCCTGCCCGCAATGCCAATCTGAATACACTTATGAAGATGGTGACAACTACGTTTGCCCGGAATGCGCGCATGAATGGAGCAAGACAGCAGTGTCAGATTCAGAAGAAGCAAAAGTCATTCGCGATGCCAATGGCAACGTGCTGCAAGACGGCGACACGATTACCGTGATTAAAGATCTCAAAGTGAAAGGTTCTTCGTCAGTGGTGAAGGTCGGCACTAAAGTGAAAAATATTCGCTTGGTCGATGGCGATCATGATATCGACTGCAAGATCGATGGTTTTGGCGCGATGAAACTGAAGTCGGAGTTTGTGAAAAAGGCCTAAGGTAGATTTATATTAATTCGTTTTTAGTTGATTATGTTTGAATATATCTATTAGAAATTGCAGTTACCGATAGGCACACAGAGTTTCCAGAAAAATATAAAAATGCATTAATTAAATCCTTGTCTTTTAATTCCGGCTGGCCTCATTTTTCGCAGCTTTGAATATTCTTCTGATTTTGTTGATACTTTATCTTCCATCAAAGACATCATGTCGATTTCAAAAATAGAAATGGCAATTTGATTGTTGCCATGATTGTGCACAATTGTTCGGTGGTGAGGTAGTTTAAATGGTGCTTTAGCTGCACTTCCACCAAACTCACCTGTATTTACTAAAAGAACATGTTGATACATATGATAGTGGAGTGCATCTATCATATTATCAAAGGTTGTGATGTCATTATTTAATGCAACTACGACATATGCATCGGAAATATCACGCAAATCTGAGGTTAACTTCATATCTGTTGCGTCATAGCATACTGAACCAGATAGTCTATAACCTCTCTCCATTTTTTCACTCAAACTATCTTTCAACTCAATTATTAATTGGTATGGCCTCCACGGAATGATATGACCATCTTTTTCTTCCTTAGTCATATTTTGCTTTCCTTGCCATCTTTTAATCCAGCGAATTCCTTTCTCCGGGGTTAGATAAGGTATTAACCATAAAGCGCGATTAATTAACTTTCCTTCGTGTTCATGAAAAACAATCCCTGCAAAGATTATCGCTTTTGTCGTAGCTGATAACGATTCCAATAAATCAATATCGTCTTGATGCACAGATAGTTCTGGAAAAATTATTAAGTTAGCTTCACTTTTGTTGTTTTGTTCCCTTGTTGATACGGTTTTATTTATTGCAGAATCAGTAGCTTCAAGTTTTTTTAGAGTTAATTTGCAAATATCTGCTAGGTGATTTCGATGAATTATTCTTAAATCTTTATGATCCTGTTTAAAGTCTTTTTTTAGGCTTTCATTGGTTGGATACAATGTTTGCACATTGATTACTCGAAGACTCCCGTTTATCGGCGATGCTGTTTTGATCCTTTCAATGTAAAAGGGTGTGTTAGATGCAGCTCCATAAATACTTTGTTGATGTTTTTTTCTATCCTTCAGTGTTTTAAACAATGCTTCAAAAGTTATTTCTTTAGGCCAAGCATATTCCATATGCTCTAACTCTAAACCTGGCCACTGTAATAAATTAAATAGCAATTCAGTAACCCAACTAGACATAGGAGCCGTTTCTCCTACCAATGATTCTGGAGAATGCATCATGCTAGTAGTTCTTTTAAACCAGCTACTCTTTATTCCGTAATAAACGTTTAGATCCTGCCGAAATAGTGTTTTTTGCGATGTGAAGTCACAATCCCCTATCGTACAAGCTCTCAATAAACATCCCAATTCATACAGTTTGAGAGCGTCTTCATTTTTATTTAGCCATGTTGGAGATTTGTATCGTGGATCTTTGGCAGTATTAGAAGCATTCTCAGATATTTGCAAAAAGGAAATCTGTGGATTTTGAACATTTGACCAGTCATTACTCTTAATCAAAAGTGCTTGAGGGGTTAAGTTGATTTTGGAATTATGTTTTATTGCTTCTATTAAATGAATAGCAAGTTCAATAAGAGCATTCTCATGAACAAAAGGATTTGATGGTGATTTTATAACCGATGCAAGTTGAGCGTTATTACTCCATAAAGTTAGATCTGGTGGGAGAGGAACATTATTCATCCCTAGAGTAGCTCTGACTTTCTGTAGCTCATCATTTCCTTTTTCTTTTGGAGTTATCTCTAGTTGATTAAATAAACTGGGATCGTTTTCCGCAATAAGGATTAATGCGTTGTAATTTTCCAAGCTTTCTAGATTAGCAAGCCACCGGCACAGAGAGCTAATGACTTTATCTGATTTTGTTATTTGCCACGCAACGATGGTAGCGGGAAGAATTTCTCTACTTTGACCTACAACAGTTTCACCAAATGCGATTTGCATTGCATAATTCAGAAGCCCCTCGCCATCATCTTTTATAGAGGGTACTTTTCCGATTAAAAGAAGCCCTATCTGTTGTTTAACATACCAAGGTATTTGGTGGTTTTTTAAAAGCTCTCTTGCTGCTCCATCTAGCCATTCAAAATAATCTTGAATAAGAAGTAATCTTGGTAGATCTCTTTGCAACACTTTTTTTAGGTCAGTCGCTGAAAATCTACAAATTTCGGCTAAGCAATAATAGGCAATATTTCTTTCGCAGATAGGTGTTTCAACATTAATTTTTTGTAGCAAAGAATTCCATACTGTTTCTAGTAAGTTTTTCTCAGGAAAAAGTTGAAATCCTTTTTTTAATAGGAGGGTTAATGCCGGATTTCTAGACCAGCTAGCTACAAATCGCCTAGCTACAGACTCTTGTGCTGCATCTAAGATAATTAACTCTTTTTGATTAGTTAGCTTCCTTCGCGATTTGAATAGTTTAGTCCAACGATTTGCCACAAATCTTAATAAAGTATCTTCACGCACTTCAAGTTTCGGTTGGTGTACGGTTGCTAATGGATGTTGAGTGCTATCTTCAGTAAATTGAGACGTTTCTGCGCGAGTAAATAAGTTGTCTAGAGAGTTCTCTGCGAACTCCAATGAATCCATGTCAATGGGCCCGCTGGCCAAAGATTGTATTCCCTCCATTTGCCTAACGGTTTCCCCTTGCTCACCTTTCCATGGAATAATTTTTGTTTTATCCGGATTAAGAGTAATTCCTATAGGTAGTAATTTTTGTAGTTTTTCTACTAATTGTTTTTTAATTTCATCTTCAGATATCTCTTTACTGATATCAACAGAAATAATAAGTCTAAGGTCGTCTACATATCGACAATAATCATGGATTGAGAAGTCTGATTGCCGAACACTCTGCAGTGACTTACATGCTTTATCAAAAGCGATTAAATAAACATTCGCAAGAAAACCACTAGCAACTAATCCTTGCGGCAGACCATCGTTTTTCAGTTTAACTTTTAAGCAATCATTTAATGAATAATCATCTTTGTGCCATTCCCAATTAAATGCTTTCTCAACGACATGCCAAAAACTATCAGTTTCCTTTTTAGGAATTTTATAGAAAGTGTCGACTAGTTGTCTAAGTTCTAGTATCAATTGTTCACGATGGATTGAATCATAGAACGCAGACATATCAAGATGAATTTCATATAAGGTCTTTTCAGAGTCGAATATATCTAAGAATAGTTTCTCGTTCGCAGCTCTTTCATAAGAGCGTTCAAGAAATCTTTGATAGTCTTTATAGTACTTACTGTAAGTGCTACTATTTCCCCACCGAAAAGTTGCTTTTGTTCTTTCGTCATCCCATTTACAGAGTAATCGATTTCCATAATTGCTAACTTTTTTCTTGTCTACAGTAGGGCCCTGAATCGATTCGACTGCGTCAGCTACGCACATCATTATTGCAGTTGCAATTGTCTGATCTTTAATGCAGATGTGTGCTAATGGTCGCAAAGCCTCGCTGCCTGAGTCTTTTTTGGGCTTCCAATCCCAACGATCTTGTTTCTTTTCGAAGTCCCATATATCTGCTTTGGGTGCGGGGACTAAACGCATAGGCGAGGGTTTGTAAGTTTGATTCTTTAACTCTTCAGACCAATCATTGATACTTTGTTCCAGATTGAAGGTTGACGCATCCAGTTCTAAAGTATCTGCATACCAATTATGTGATCGGATGTAACTATGGCTTTTTTTCCAAGCCTGTGCCAGCACAACTGGGTCAGATAAATATTCCAGCGTTGGCTTAAGTTGTCCGTACTTGGGATTAATTAAACTCATAATTTAAGCTAGCGCCTCAATCATCAAATGTCAGAAATTACTTTTTAGTTAATAGATCTAGATTTATATCTTTACATCCAAACACAAAGCGCTAATGCTCCAAAACATTTATAAGAAAAATAAAGCGCAATCACATTAGTCTTGCGAAACATAAGAACCTGATTCTAACGAATTTCCACTTTTCCTACACAATTTTCAGCACATGTCTGATACCGCAATACTTCTTAAAAACTATGATTTAGTTACTTATAAAAATTAAATTATGGAGGTTGTATGTCATCGTTTGTTCTGTATCTTATTGGTTTCGCAATCCTAATTGGCGGTATTGCATGGGCGCTGGTTGAAGCTGGTGTGCCGCATACATACATCATTATTGCTTCCGTGATTCTCACGGGTATTGGCATATTAAAAGCGGTGTCACACACCAGAACTAAAGATATTTCTCGCAACTAAGTGACTTCGTAGTTATCAAACAGGTTTAACCGCTGCAAAGTTAACTTTCTGAATCGAATGTAATGAACAATTTTAATAAAACAGATCTCCACCTTGATGGGTTGGAGATCGCTGGCTTGTATCTTGAAGATGTATTTTCTGTATGGGAACACTACGATAAAAACGCTAATAAGTACTTCACCGTTTTTATGATTAACAATTCCCGCATTACCGTGCCCGCTACTGAAGCTAATGTCGGATTGCTTTATCAGGGCGGGCATCCTGTTTCTGAATTTGTGATTAACGACGGCGTTGTGGATGAGATTGAAGTCAAAAGAAACCATGGAGTGGCTATTTAAAGCCGCCTGCCTCAGTTTTAATTCACCGTATTAAGGATTGTTTTAATGTCATTGCATTTATCTCACAAGCCGTTACTCCGTAAACCAGCAATCAGCAAAATGGGTGTAGCCGCTTTGCTATCGCAAGTGGTTTTCACTGCTCATGTGGCAATGGCAGAAACAAATGTTGCGGCAAAGGTGGCTCTGCCGGTTCAAAGTTACATTTTGCAGCCTGCTGAATTGCCACCTCCTGCCATCAGTGAGCTTAAAGTACCGCAAGGTTTTTCAGTCAGCAAGGTAGCGGAAAGCCTGGGCAATGCACGTGTGTTGGCGATATCACCGCAAGGCAATCTCTACGTGACCAGGCGTGAGCAGGGCGATGTATTGATGTTGCCAAAAACGGGTGATACGTATGGCAAGCCGGTGCGCGTCGCTAGCCGTTCCGGCATGCATGGCATCGCTTTCCGAGGTGATACGGTTTACATGGTGACAGTGAAAGAAGTGTTTACTGCACCTGTGTTGGCGGATGGTCGTTTCGGGCCGTTGAAAATGATCATCACCGATTTGCCGGATGCGGGGCAACACCATGACCGCACGATTGCGATCGGGCCTGATGACATGCTGTATATCTCAGTCGGCTCCACCTGTAATGAGTGCATAGAAACCAATATTGAGAATGCGACCATGCTACGCAGTACGCTGGATGGCAAAAAGCGCGTCATTTTTGCTTCCGGTTTGCGCAACACAATCGGTTTCGACTGGAACCCGCAGACCGGTGAGTTATGGGGCATGGATCATGGCATAGACTGGCTGGGCGATGATGTGACGCCTGAAGAAGTCAATAAAATAGAGCAGGGCAAGCGTTATGGCTGGCCATATATTTTTGGTAACAATGTAGAGAATCCGAGACTGGTTCCTTCAGGCAAGCTTGAAAAATCGGAATGGAAGAAAACCAGCGTGCCTATGGTGCTTGGCTATGCTGGCCATGCGGCCCCCATGCAGATGGCGTTTTACAATGCGGGCCAGTTTCCTGCCGAATACCGCAATGATGCCTTTGTCGCGATGCACGGCTCCTGGAACCGCCAGACCCCTTCCGGCTATGAGATCGTACGTATCCATTTCGAGAATGGTAAAGCTGTCTCCATCGCGCCTTTTCTGACAGGCTTTGTTAGCAATAAAGGCCAGAGCGGCCGACCATTCGGACTGGTGACTGATAAGCAGGGCAATCTACTTTTCAGTGATGACCTCAACGGTGTGATTTATAAAGTCAGCTACAAAGGCGATGGAAAAGCAGCGGCGAATCCACCTTCAGCCATTCCTCCGGATAGTATGAAGCAGCAAGCAGCGCAAGGGTCTGGTGTGCAGATTGCCACTTTGCGTAGTGAAACCGAAATCGCAGGAAAACAGGCAGCCAAGTTAACTGTGAGCAGTCCTGCATTCGCCAATGGCGAAAAAATACCGGATAGTCATTCCAGCTATGATCAGGATGCCAGCTTTGAGTTGAGCTGGAGTAAGGGGCCATCGGCTATGCAATCTTATGCCATTATTATGGAAGACCCGGATGCCAAACCCATCACTCCAGTCGTGCATTGGGTGGCATGGAATATAGGCAAAGAAATCACTACCTTGCGTGAAGGCCTGCAAAAGCAGGACAGGCTGGAAGATAAAGCTGAACGCATGGATGGACTGATGCAAGGCCAAGCGACCACCGGGAAAATCGGCTATGTTGGCCCCAAACCACCAGCAGGTGACCCACCACATCATTACCATGTGCAGGTGTTTGCACTGGATACCGTGCTGCAAATTCCCCCGGGTGCAAATCGCGATACCTTGCTTAAAGCGATGGCAGGCCATGTTGTTGCCAAAGGTGAGCTGGTGGGTACATTCCAGCGGCCTGAGAAGCCGGCCAAGCCTTAATTATGTAATTAAGTGGCAGATTCTATTAGGCTACATTTACCTTTTTTAGTACCTCGTTAATGCGCGTCTGCCAGCCCGCACCCGTCGCCTTAAATTTTTCTACAACTTCATTATCTAGCCGGATATGTACCAGTGTTTTATTACTACCAACAGGCCTACCCCGCATTTTCTTGAATTGTGCATCGCTAACTTCAAATGTGTCAGGGTCGGCTGCTATTCCTGCATTGATGCGCGCTTCTTCCGCAGCATCCGGCAACTCTAATTTCAACCCTTTAGGTTTCAATGTTTTTGCGTGATTTGACATATCTGTTCACTTCCCTGGTATTTGCTTTTCGTAAGCTAATCACATGTATTGCTTCACTACGTTCTGTATAGACGACGCAATACAAGCGGTTTGCAATAGGTGCAAATCCTATTAAACGTACTTCACCATAGTCTTCGCGTTCATCTTCGATAAATAACAGCGAGTTCCAATCAAGCAATTTGGCATCAGCGAGCGAAATGCCGTGCTTTTGTAAATTGGTTAAATTTTTATTTTTAGAATAACTGAATCTCATATTATTGTAATTACATAAAATAATTAGTCAATGGTAAATTTTAATTATAAATTAACATATGTTAACCATATTATGTCGAATCATTTGTTTACAGTTGAATTAAACCAATTCGCATAAGCCAACTCTCAAATATAATCCCTATTAATACTTTATTCAGGTCATCCCATGCGAACCGAAAACGCTGTTGCACCAAAAACCATTTACCTTAAAGACTACACACCGGCGCCTTACCTGGCGCAACAGGTCAATTTAAGTTTTAACCTGTTGCCGGGTAAAACTATCGTCACCTCTGAAGTGAAATATGCGAAAAATCCGGCGGGCGTTTCGAATGACCTGGTGCTGGATGGTGAAGAGCAGAAAATTCTTTCGGTAGCGTTGAACGGTCAGCGATTTGATAGCTATTCGGTTGCCGATGGGCAAATGACCTTAGTGAATCCTGGCGATGAATTCACGTTAACCATCACCAGCGAGATCGATCCTGCGGCGAACACGGCGCTTGAAGGCTTGTATCAATCGCAGGGTAACTATTGCACGCAGTGTGAGGCGGAAGGCTTCCGGCGCATCACTTATTACCAGGACCGGCCGGATGTGCTGAGTATTTTTACCGTACGCGTTGAAGCGGACGCCAAAGCTTATCCGGTGTTGCTGTCTAACGGTAATTTACAGGATTCTGGCAGCTTGCCGGATGGCCGTCATTACACTGTCTGGCATGACCCTTTCCCTAAACCATGCTATTTGTTTGCGCTGGTGGCAGGCGATCTGGTGCGGGTGGCGGATACCTTTACCACCATGTCTGGCCGCAAGGTGGATTTGCATATTTATGTGCGGGCAGGGGATGAAAAACAGTGCGGTCACGCGATGGAGTCACTGAAAAAATCCATGAAGTGGGATGAGGAAGTGTATGGCCGCGAGTACCAGCTCGACTTGTTCAATATTGTCGCGGTGAGTGATTTTAATATGGGCGCAATGGAAAATACCTCTCTCAATATTTTTAACACCGCGCTGGTGCTGGCACATCAGGAAACCGCCACCGATAGCGATTTTATGAGCGTGGAAGGCGTGATCGGGCACGAGTATTTCCACAACTGGACCGGTAACCGCGTGACCTGCCGTGACTGGTTCCAGCTGTCATTGAAAGAGGGCTTTACCGTATTCCGCGACCAGGAATTCAGTGCTGACCTGAACTCGCGTGCCGTGCAGCGGATTGATGATGTGAACGGTTTGCGCCGCTTGCAGTTTCCTGAAGATGGCAGTCCGCTGGCGCACTCTGTGCAGCCGGATCAGTTTATCGAGATCAGCAACTTCTACACTAAAACAATTTATGAAAAAGGGTCTGAACTGATCCGCATGCAGCATACCTTGCTCGGCGCCGAGACTTTCCGCAAAGCCACCGATCTGTATTTTGACCGTTATGACGGTCATGCCGTCACTTGCGATGATTTTGTGCAATGTATGGCGGATGCGTCTGGCCGTGACCTATCGCAGTTTTTCCGCTGGTACAAGCAGGCGGGAACGCCAACCTTGCAGGTCAGCAGTCAGTACGATGCAGCGCAGCAAAGTTATACACTGACCTTTAAGCAATCGCAGCCGGATACGCCTGAGCAAAGCAACAAGCAGCCCTTACATATTCCAGTCGCGGTTGGCCTGTTGGATGCCAGTGGTAAAGAGATTCTGCCAACCCGCGTGCTGGAAGTGACTGAGCGAGAGCAAACATTTACTTTCGCTGACTTGACCGGCAGGCCTGTGCCTTCCATTTTGCGTGGCTTTTCAGCACCAGTGAAACTGGAAACCGATTTAAGCGACGATGACTTGCGTTTACTGCAAGTGCATGACACCGATGGTTTTAACAAATGGGAAGCCGGACAGACATTAGCATTGCGTACTATTCAGCGCGTGATGGAAAAACCAGAGACCGATATTTCGCAATTCGTTGTCGATGTCGGCACCTTGGTTGAGCAAGGCCTGGCGGGGCAGGGTGATAAAGCCTTGTTGGCACGCGCATTAAGCTTGCCTTTGCTGGGCGTGATTGCGCAGCATCAGGCGGTGGTGGATCCGGCAGCCATTGATGAAGCGCGCACTGCGATTCTCAAGCAAATCAAAAGTACGCATAAAGATGCTTTGGCTGCGTTATATGATGCAAACCGCAACACAGGTGAGTTCTCCATTACACCTGAGGCGATGGGCCGCCGTGCGTTGCAGCATGCAGTGCTGGACATTCTCACTGTGACTAATGGTACCGTTTGCGCGGCACGCTCAAAAGCGCATTACGATGCGGCGGATAATATGACAGACCGCGTGACAGCGTTGGCCTGTTTGTCAGATAGCAGCCAGCCACAACGCGCAGAAGTCTTTGCCGATTTTTATACCCGCTTCAAGAATTATCACTTAGTCGTGGATAAGTGGTTCTCACTGCAAGCAATTGCCAACCGTGAACAGATTTTTGATGACCTCGCCATGTTGCGCAACCATGCAGATTTCAATATCAAAAACCCTAACCGTGTGCGTTCACTATATAGCGCATTTGCAATTAACAATCCGGTGAAATTCCATGATCCTAGCGGCAAAGGCTATGCCTTCTTGCGCGATGTGATTATCGAATTGAACACCATCAACCCGCAAATCGCTGCGCGCATGGTGACGCCATTACGTGAATGGAAACGTTATACTCCGGCATTGCAGGCACAAATGAAAGCAGCCCTGGAAGCCATATTGGCAACGCCAAACTTGTCCGGGGATGTGTTCGAGATTGTAAGTAAGAGCCTCAACGGTTAGTGAGCAATGGATGGTATAAAAAAGGAGGCAATCGCCTCCTTTTTTATACCCCTGCAAAAATTCGTTTTAGCGCCCCATGGCTTCACCTAAGCGGATCGGTTTACCCGCGTGCCAGCTCTCGTTGAATTTCAATACATCTTTTTCAAACAGCATGACCACGGTAGAACCCAGCAGAAAGCGGCCCATTTCTTCACCTTGTTTCAGGCTGATGTTTCGGTCGCTGTAATCCCAGTGCAGAACCTTGCCTGGACGTGGCGGGTTAATGATCCGGTCTTTGGCGTCATGCCAAACGGTGGCCATGCTGCCGACAATGGTTGCGCCCACCAACACCAACACAAAGTTGCCGTGCGCGGCGGATTCAAATGTACACACCACTCGCTCATTGCGCGCAAACAGGCCTGGTACATTTGCGGCAGTGTCTGGATTCACTGAAAATAAATCGCCTGGCACATAAGTCATCTGCAACAGTTTTCCCTCGCAAGGCATATGGATGCGGTGGTAATCCTTGGGGCTTAAATACAGGCAGGCAAAGCTGCCGTTGTCAAACTTGGCGGCTACTGTGGCATCGCCACCAACTAAAGCTTGTGCCGTGTAATGATGACCCTTGGCCTGGAAAATCTGGCCTGACTTGATATCGCCGAACTGGCTGATGGCACCGTCTACCGGACAGATAAAAGCATTGCTTTCCAATGGCCTGACGCCTGGCCTCAGCGGACGGGTGAAAAACAGGTTGAATGAGGCGTAACTGGCAATATCACCGTTGAGCGCTTCTTCCATATTGACGTGGTACTTGCGCACAAACCAGCCGATAAAAGCCGTAGTCAGGGCGCCAGCCTGCCAATGCGCCAGTTTGCCAGCAGCGGCAGTCAGCAATTGTTTGGGTGCGATGTATTGCAGCAGAATAGAGAGTTTCACTTCATTCCCTTATTGGCTTGTACGGTTTCAATCTCGAACAAGAAGTTTTTATTTTTTGTGCGATGTTAAATAAAAAAGCACAGGCGATATTACATCGGCCTGTGCTTTTTGCCTATGGCTGGTTAATGTGTTTTAAACGCAACCAAAAGGCTTGATCAATTCACCAGGAATATTAGTTCTTGCTTTGATCAACCAGTTTGTTTTTCGCGATCCAAGGCATCATGCCGCGCAGTTTGTTACCCACTTGCTCGATTGGGTGAGCAGCGTTCAAACGACGGCGTGCAGTCATTTCAGGATAGTTGGTACGGCCTTCCAGGATGAACTGTTTCGCGTAGTTACCGTTCTGGATGTTAGCCAGGCACTCACGCATGGCATCTTTGGATTGGCTGTTGATCACGCGTGGGCCAGTCACGTACTCACCGTATTCCGCATTGTTGGAAATAGAGTAGTTCATGTTGGCGATACCGCCTTCGTACATCAGGTCAACGATCAGTTTCAGTTCGTGCAAGCACTCGAAGTAAGCCATTTCTGGCGCGTAACCAGCTTCAACCAGTGTTTCAAAACCGGCTTTAACCAGCTCAACTGCACCACCACACAGAACAGCCTGTTCGCCGAATAAGTCAGTTTCTGTTTCTTCACGGAAGTCAGTTTCGATCACGCCACCTTTGGTGCCGCCGTTAGCAGCAGCGTAAGACAATGCGATGTCTTTGGCTTTACCGGAAGTGTCCTGGTAAACCGCGATCAGTGAAGGCACGCCGCCACCTTTCAGGTATTCGGAACGTACAGTGTGGCCTGGGCCTTTAGGGGCAATCATGATCACGTCCAGGTCAGCGCGTGGAACGATCTGGTTGTAATGGATGTTAAAGCCGTGGGCAAATGCCAGCGCAGCGCCTTTTTTCAGGTTAGGTGCGATTTCAGCGTGGAAGATTTCTGCCATGGTCTCATCCGGCAGCAATACCATCACTACGTCAGCTTCTTTCACTGCAGCAGCGATTTCCAGTGTTGTGTGTTTAGCACCTTCTGCTTTAGCCCATGAACTGCCGCCTTTACGCAAACCGATAGTGACGTCTACACCGCTGTCGCGCAAGTTTGCTGCGTGTGCGTGACCTTGTGAACCGTAGCCCACGATAGTCACTTTTTTGCCTTTAATGATGCTTAAGTCGGCGTCTTTGTCGTAATAAACGTTCATGTCTGCTTTTGCCTTTCAATACAAATGCTTTGGTATATATATGAAGAAATAGGGATGTTTAAACTTTGAGGATGCGGTCGCCACGACCAATGCCGGACGCGCCGGTACGCACGGTTTCCAGAATCGCGCTGCGGTCTATGGCTTCGATAAATGCATCCAGTTTGCTGCAAGAGCCGGTAAGCTCAATCGTATAACTGTTGTCGGCCACATCGATAATACGGCCGCGGAAAATGTCGCACATACGCTTCATTTCGTCTTTATAAACGCCGGTGGCTTTAACCTTGACCAGCATCAATTCGCGCTCAATGTGCTTGCCATCGTTGAGGTCCAGCACTTTGACCACGTCAATCAACTTGTTGAGTTGCTTGATAATTTGTTCAATCACGTCATCGGAGCCGGTGGTGACTATCGTCATGCGGGACAAGGTTGGATCCTCGGTCACGGCCACGGTGAGTGATTCAATATTGTAACCACGTGCGGAGAACAGGCCTGCCACACGTGACAGGGCACCCGCTTCGTTTTCCATCAGCAGGGAGATAATGTGGCGCATTATTGCTCTCCCTTCAGGCGTGAACCGCTCAATGGGCTTAAGACCATTTCTGACAAGCCTTTGCCGTTCTCAACCATAGGGAATACGTTCTCGGCCTGGTCGGTTAAAAAGTCCATAAATACAAACTTATCTTTTCTGGCGAACGCTTCTTTCAATGCGCCTTCCACGTCTGCCGGATTGGTGATTTGCATACCGATATGACCGTATGATTCCGCCAGTTTCACGAAATCCGGCAGGCTATCCATGTAAGACTCGGAATAGCGGTTCTCATAGAAGAACTCCTGCCACTGGCGCACCATGCCCAGGTAACGGTTATTCAACAGGATCACCTTGATCGGTAATCCGTATTGCGCACAGGTCGAGAGTTCCTGGATATTCATCTGGATACTGCCCTCGCCGGTAATACAGGCCACTTGTGCATGCTTGTCAGCAAACTGACAGCCCATTGCGTATGGCAAGCCAACGCCCATGGTGCCGAGGCCGCCTGAGTTGATCCAGCGACGTGGCTTGTCAAATTTATAGTATTGCGCCGCCCACATCTGGTGCTGACCTACGTCAGAAGTCACGTAGGCTTCGCCATTGGTCACTTCCCACAACTTCTGTACCACATACTGAGGCTTGATCACGGTGTCTGAATAAGTGTAATCCAGCGATTGCACGCCACGCCATTCATTGATCTGGTCCCACCAGTCAGCAGTGTCTGTGGTTTTGTTTTCTTCCTGCGCCAGAATTTCTACCATATCAGCGAGCACAGACTGTACGTCACCCACGATAGGCACATCCACTTTTACGCGTTTGGAAATGCTGGAAGGGTCTACATCAATATGAATAATGGTGCGTTTCTGGCCTGAAAAGTGTTTCGGGTTGCCGATCACTCGGTCATCGAAACGCGCGCCAACTGCCAGCAACACGTCACAGTGCTGCATCGCCATGTTGGCTTCGTAACTGCCATGCATACCGAGCATGCCGACAAATTGTTTGTCAGTCGCAGGGTAGCCACCCAGCCCCATCAGTGTATTCGTTACCGGGAAGTTGAGCGCTTTGGCTAATCTAACCAGTTCAGCTGAACCATTACCCAATACCAGGCCGCCGCCGGTGTAAATCATCGGACGTTTGGCACCCAGCAGCAATTTAACTGCTTTCTTGATCTGGCCGCTGTGGCCTTTCAAAATCGGGCTGTAAGAGCGCATCTCTACCGTTTTCGGGTAGATAAAGTCGGCAATGTGCGCAGTAATATCTTTAGGAATATCTACCACTACCGGGCCTGGACGGCCGGTTTTGGCGATAAAGAACGCCTTTTTAATCGTAGGCGCGATATCTTTAACGTGTTTAACCAGAAAGTTATGTTTTACACAGGGGCGGGTGATACCAACCATGTCCACTTCCTGGAATGCATCCATGCCGATGGCCGGAACCGGTACCTGTCCACTGATCACAACCAAGGGAATAGAATCCATGTAAGCAGTGGCAATGCCTGTCACGGCATTGGTGGCACCAGGACCACTGGTCACCAGGGCAACACCTACATCACCTGTCGCACGCGAATATGCATCTGCGGCATGTACGGCAGCCTGCTCGTGACGCACCAGAATGTGCTTGAAGCCATTCTGTTTGTAGAGTGCATCATATATATGCAAGACAGCACCACCCGGGTAGCCAAATACGAATTTGACTTTTTCTTCATTCAGGCAGTTGATGACGATATCAGCACCAGTCATGGATTTGGTGTGAGAGTCGGTCGCAGAGTGGGCTGAAGAATCCATAAAATCTTGATTATTATGCTAATTAATGTTGAACCCTATACATTAGCTTGCTTTGATAGTTTGGTCAAGATTATCGCGGTTTACACAATGTATTTGAAACAGTGGGTGGATAATTGCAAAGAGTTTGCAAATAATTGTTGACTTCCTAAATGAGAAACATTATCATTTAACCACTGATTTAAGAAAGTTAACCAAACGATGCAAACTGAATTAGCTGTAAAAGCAAGTGATCTTTTTGATCCTGACCTGCCAACAGCCAGTGCAGTACTTGTATCGTTGAGTTGTGTAGCAACCCGCTATGCGGTCAATCCTTCCGAAGACCTTGCATTGTTGGGATGCAGTTTGGCGCAGACATTAAACGCGCCAGAGTATGCGGAAAGCCATTTGATTGAATCGGCGGCGAAGCAGTTGTTACAGGATTGGCAGGCGCTTTTACAGGCGCATCGTGAATTTTCGTTGCAGCAGGAAGTCACGGATTTTGTCACCCCCTCTTCAACTTTACAATAATACGCTACAATATAGGGTTTACTAATTAGTAGCGACTAATTTTCTTCATTTCAGATTTTAAAGGAAAGGCTTTAAACAATGAGAACCACAGGACCAAGATTAAAGATTATGCGTGCGTTGGGTATTGAATTACCTGGCTTGTCACGCAAGTCTATTGAAAACCGCCCAAATCCACCGGGCCAGCATGGCAATCAGGCAGCGCGTCGTCGCCGTTCAGATTTTGCTGTGAAATTGGTGGAAAAACAAAAGATTCGTTTTAACTACGGTGTGAGCGAAAAGCAAATGCGTGGTTTGATGCTTGAAGCCCGTAAAGGTAATGAGCCTACTGGTGAAAAATTGATGTCTTTGCTTGAGCGCCGTTTAGATAACGTTGTGTTCCGTGCAGGGTTTGCGCCAACTGGTATTGCAGCTCGCCAATTGGTAAGCCATGGTCATATTTTGTTGAACGGTAAATCAGCAAATATTCCATCTATCCGCTTGAAAGTGGGTGATGTGGTGACGTTGAAAGAGAAAAGCCGCAAGATTCCGATGGTGGTTGAAGCGTTAGCTACACCAAGCCTGGCAATTCCTGAGTGGGTGTCTGTTGATTCGACAACTGCTTCTGTGAAAGTTGGACATTTGCCTTCGATTGAAGATGTACCATTCCCGCTGGATGTTCAGCAGGTTGTTGAGTATTACGCTAACCGCGTTTAAGAAATGCTTCGAGCAGCCCGGAGGCTGCTCGAATAAGAGTTTGAGCAATGCTCCTAACCCCAACATGTCATTGCTCAAATAGGCGTTGTTTTTTATGCGCCAAATTACCCCTGGTAAGGGTGTTCCTTGAAATCTGATGCCGCTGTGCTTTTGCATGTAAGTCGGCTTTTTTTTGGGGTCCAATCATATAGGAATGAATAGCCAAATGCAACCTTTGTCTGGCAAAAACCCATCGCTGGTACAGGTTTCGGGCGCGCCTCTGGCTGTGATCGATGCCGTGCAACTTCTGGGTAATGCGTCAGGGGTGGTTATTTTGCATGGCAATGAGACCTATAAACTTACGCGTACCAAGCAAAACAAATTATTGTTAACCAAATGCCACCATGAAATTGTGGATGGCAGCCTTGGTATTCATCAATTATAAGTTTTGTGATCTGATTTAATTCCTGGTTGTCTTGGTAATGTAGCCGAGAGGTTGCTGCTAAATGACTAACCTTGCTCTAGTCATAGATAACGTTGTTGGGCAAAGTCACTGAATAATTTTACTTTTAACGAACTCAATGTCATTCTTTGAGTAAATTGATATGATAATGATGCGCATTAACTTGCCTTCTGGCTATTTTTCTACAAGTATGAGGATGGGTGTGGATGTTTCAGCGTGAATTGATAACAGGGTTGCCCCTAAGGCCTGCGCAGCAACGTGTGCCCAAGGTTCCTGAGCTGAGCTTGCATCATCGTCAGCCTGCACAATTGGCAGGCATTTTTAGCTGGCCAAGCCTGGCGACTGAATCCTGGTTAAGACAAGATAAAGGCCAACGCTGGTCTATTGTAGGTTTGCTGACCGTCATTTTGCTACATGCAGCCCTGGTCTGGTGGATGTTTATACACGCCGAAACGCCAATCAAGCCACCTAAACCAGAGCCGATCACGGTTTCCCTGATTACCCTGCCAGCAAAAAAAGAAGAGGCGCCTGCGCCAGAAGTAGTCCCTATCATCAAGCAAAAACCGGTTGAAAAACCTGTCATCAAACCCAAAGAAACACCGGTTAAACCAGTAGAGCGTCCAGCGCCCGTGGTTGAGCGGATTGTCGAGCCTGTAGCGGATCAGCCAAAGTTTGAAGCCAGTACCCAGCCCGCAGCACCACCAATGGAAGCGCCAGTCGCGGCTTCAGCCAAACCGGCACCAGCGCCAGCTGCTCCTCCCAAGCAAGAAGTTGTTGAAGAAAAAGAAGAGCCGCCTAAATTCGGTGTGGCTTACCTGAATAATCCTCCTCCCGAATATCCCAAGCTGGCCAAACGCGCCGGCGAAGAAGGGCGTGTATTGTTAAAAGTACTGGTGTCAGCCGAAGGTCGTCCGGAAACGGTAGAGGTTTCAAAAGGCAGTGGGTTTGAACGCCTGGATACCGCGGCCTTAAATGCAGTGAAGCAATGGCGGTTTGAACCGGCGCGCAAAGGTGGAAAAGCATTGAGTGCTTATGTCATTGTGCCATTAGCATTTACGTTAAATTAATTATCAAGTTTGTACTAAATATTAAAAGTTTGATTGGAAAGGAATTTTTTAATGGAATCTACGAGCGGATTGGCTTTTATCACTGAAGGTGGCGTTGTGTCAGTGATCGTGGCGCTGATTTTACTGACGATGTCAGTATTAAGTTGGTATTTTGTGGTTGTGAAATCCTGGCAGGTGTTCAAACACAAACGCCAGGTTTCTGAGTATGTGCGTCAGTTCTGGCGTAAATCGACATTGCAGGAAGCAATGCAGGAAACACAGCATCATTCTCCAGCTTATAAACTGGCGCAGACAGCCGTAGAGTCTACCCAGCATCACCAGCAATATGCGGCACAATCATTAGGTGCTGCATGCAGCCAGGATGAGTTTATTGCCAGACAATTGCGTCGCACCTTGTCGCAAGAGCAGGCCGGACTGGAGAGCGGCCTTTCCGTACTGGCTTCAGTTGGTAGCGTGGCGCCATTTGTAGGTTTGTTCGGTACTGTGTGGGGTATTTACCACGCGCTGACAGCCATTGGTCAATCTGGGGTTGCCACTATCGATAAAGTGGCCGGCCCGGTGGGTGAAGCATTGATTATGACGGCGATTGGTTTGGCTGTCGCTATCCCTGCAGTATTGGCATACAACGCATTTATTAAAGCGAACCGCGGCATTATGGCTGAGCTGGAAAGCTTTGCCCAGGACCTGCATACCTTGCTGACGACCGGGGCGCCGCTGATGATAAAGCCAGGCAGTAAGTCCAATGTCCGCGAGTTACACACCAGAGTAGTGAATAAAGGTGGCAATCCATGATCGGTAATAATCCATTCAGCGCGGGCGAGCACACGCAGCCGATGAGCGAGATCAACACCACGCCGTTAGTGGATGTGATGCTGGTGCTGCTGGTGATTTTTATCATTACTGCCCCTTTGCTGACGCATGCAGTAAAAATTGACCTGCCGCAGGCGACTTCACAACCGCTGGAAGAAAAGCCGGAAGTGATAGACCTGGCTGTAGATGCCGATGGCAAGATGTTCTGGAACGATACGGAAATTGATCAGGCTACCCTGGTGACGCGTATGAAGGACGAAAGCGTGAAAAAAGAGCAGCCGGAGTTGCAGATACGTGCCGATAAAAATACCCGGTACCAGGTGCTGGCTGAAGTATTGGCACAAGCGCAAACCGCAGGGATGAAAAAAGTTGGTTTTGTCAGCCAGCCACAGCAGTAAATAGAATTACAGATAGATGACTATGACGCAGCAATCCATCCGGCGTTGGGCCTGGATCCACAAATGGTCCAGCCTGGTTTGTACAGTATTCATGTTATTGCTGTGCCTGACCGGATTGCCGCTGATTTTCAGCCATGAAATTCACGATTGGCTGGGCGATCATATCGTCACCCCTGATATACAGCATAACGGGACTATGGCCAGCATGGACAGCCTGGTGGCGACAGCAAAGAAACAGAATCCCGGATTTGTTCCCTTGTACATGTACCGCGATGATGATGAGCCATTACAGTGGACTATCAGCATGGCCAAAACTACAGATGCCACCAGTGGTTTTAAATATGTAGTGATGGATGCCCGCACTGCAAAAGTGCTGGGTGAACCACCAGCAGAAGAAGGCTTTATGTATATCGTCTTCAAACTGCATGTCGACATGTTTGCAGGTTTGCCAGGCATGCTGTTTTTAGGGTTGATGGGTTTTCTGCTGGTGATTGCAATTATTTCCGGCGTCGTGCTTTATGCCCCATTCATGCGCAAACTGGCGTTCGGTGAAATCCGCCACCAGCGTGGTGAAAAACTCAAGCGGCTGGATATCCATAATATGCTCGGCATTGTCACCCTCAGCTGGTTTCTGGTGGTGGGCGCCACGGGTGTAATTAATGCCTGGTCAGACTTACTGGTGAAATACTGGCAATTTGACCAGATGTCGCAAATGATTGCGCCTTATAAAAACTTGCCGCCGCCCACACAATTCGCTTCGTTACAGCAATCGCTTGAGGTTGCCCAGAAAGCCGAACCAGCCATGCAATTAGGCTTTATTGCTTTCCCCGGCACGGCGTACACCAGCCAGCATCACTATGGCATCTTCATGCGCGGCGACAGCCCGCTCACCAAGCGTTTATTTAAACCGGTATTGATCGATGCCCAAACCGCTACCTTAACCGACAGCCGTCCTTTGCCATGGTACCTGGTCGCGTTACTGGTTTCGCAACCGTTGCACTTTGGTGATTACGGCGGCATGAGCCTGAAGTGGATTTGGGCGGTGTTAGATGTGCTGAGTATTATCGTTTTATGGACCGGTTTGAAACTTTGGTGGAAAAAACGGCGTCAATACCTGCCAGTGACAAGTAAGCGCCCGATATTACATAAAGCCATCTCTTAATCGGTTTTGATCAATGAATGCTAGCAAGCAAATACCATGATGGAGTGTGTATTCATGCGGAATAAGTCATTAACACAAATTTTTTTATGGCCTACGCTGATTGCGATTGTGTCATTCACCGGTTTATTAACAGCGTTGCTGGTTGATGATGCACGAGAGTTGATTTCAGATGCGGCTGTGGCATTGCCGATACTGATTGCCGCTTATTACTATTGGATCAAGCCAGGCACTAGCGCACAGAAATCTTAAAGTTAATGTTGCCTGAAACATTATGCTTCGGGCAGTTTTAAAACCTGAGCCAGCCAGGAAGTGGAAACTTCGGTAGCCAGCTAATTTTTTGTTATGGATGAAACGGAGAAATGATGAATTTGAAACGTACACAATGGCAACAATTACTGGCTGTGGCTGGTAGCGCAATCTGTTTGCTGCAACAACCTGCGCAAGCGGCTGACAAATGTGATGTGAGTGTAGATGCCACTGATCAGATGACATTCAGCGTGAAAGAAATTGCTGTGCCCAAAGCCTGCAAATCGTTCACTATCAACCTGAAGCATGCAGGCGCCATGAAAAAAACAATCATGGGTCATAACCTGGTCGTGAGCAAGCAGGCTGATGAACAGGGCGTTTTGCAAGATGGTAGTAAAGCAGGAGCGGCGCAATCCTATGTGAAACCACAGGATCCACGCGTAGTCGCTGCAACGACTGTCATCGGTGGTGGTGAGACGGCAAGTACCTCTTTTGCCCCTTCCCAGTTGGATGCTGCTGGTAACTATGTATTCTTCTGTTCATTCCCTGGCCATGCTTCCTTGATGAAGGGCACGCTTAAACTGATCTAAATGTTTATTTAGCTCATCAAAAGCCAATATTGTAAAGCTCCGCTATCTGCCAAGGTAGTGGAGTTTTTTTATATATCACTTGTCGATGGATTGTGTAGCTTCAAATTACCTGGTGCAGATCCAGTTAGATGCGATCTGTATTTTGCAAGCGGCTATGTCTATGGTTCATGAATTTTTTGGCGCATACTTCATGTTAGCAATGGCAAAGACGCTGCCAGTTTTGATGTGTTCTACTTGAAAATGGGAATGCTTCTCATGTAGAATAGGCTTTGTCAGAATTTATTACTATCCATCGTTAGTGACAGCTTGTCTGTCAGATTTTAGAGCTTTAACGCAACATAATTAGTCTGAATCAAACGTGCTTATCGCGCTAAACCATTACTCCCGCAGCCTTTGTCACCACATCGATGCCTCTGTAATTAATGTATTTTAAGGAAATAAGATGACCGATCAGGAAAAACTTCAGTCAGTGGCTAAAGAAGCCATTGCGTTCAAAGGGCAGTTCAAAACAGTGCAACTGGCCAGCGTTAATGCGCAAGGGGTGCCTGAGGCAAGTTATGCCGCGTATGTTGAGCGTGATAACAAGTTTTATATCTATGTGAGTGAACTGGCAACACATTGTGCCAACCTGCGCGAAACCGGCCTGTGTTCCGCAATGTTTGTTGAGAGTGAAAAAGACGCAGGCCATCTTTTCGCCAGAAAACGCCTGGTGTTCAAATGCACAGCACAGGAAGTTGAACGTAGCTCAGCCAAGTTTGATGAAGTGATGGCGCTTTTCTATGAAAAATTCGGCAACTTCATGGATGCGATCGGTAAGTTGACCGATTTCCATATGATTGAGCTAATGCCAACGCATGGCAGTTACGTTGCAGGTTTTGCTAAAGCCTATCACCTGAATGGCCAGGATTTGTTACAAATCACACATCGTAATGACCAGGGCCATGCTGCACCAGACGCATCTGCACAGCAGAAACTGGATGAGCTGGCATAACGGTGACTGAATCTCCAATCAGCATTGGCCACGCAAGCATACGTGAGCAATTTGTCATCGAACGCCAGGCGGGTAAACGTCATCGCGATATTGCTGAGAAATTGCAAATATCCGAAGGTGCGCTGATAGCTGCCCATGCCGGCGCACAAGAAGAGGCTTGGTTACTACAAGCCACCCGGCTGCAGGCAGACTGGCCAGTATTGATAAAGTCGCTTGAGCCTCTGGGCGAGGTAATGGCGCTGACGCGCAATATTTCGTGTGTGCATGAAAAAACTGGCGTTTACAAGAATGTAAGCGATACCGGGCATGTCGGGCTGGTGCTTGGTGGTGATATTGATTTGCGCGCGTTTTACAGTCATTGGGCGCATGGTTTTGCGGTGTCTGAGACGGTCGACAATGGTGTTCAGCAAAGCCTGCAGTTTTTTGACACGCAAGGTGCTGCCATTCACAAGGTATTTATTAAACCGCAAAGCTATGTCGAGGCTTATAAAGCCTGCGTCAAACACTTTGCAGATGAGAACCAGAAACCCGGTATTACCACCGTGCCTGCACCGCCGCTGCCAGTAGATAAAGCTGATAGCGAGATTGATGTAGCAGGATTCCAGGCCGCGTGGCGCGCTCTGCAAGACACGCACGACTTTTTTGGCTTACTTAAGCGGTATGGCATTTCACGGTTACAAAGCATGCGACTTGCCGAAAAGCAGTATGTGCAGCAGGTCAACCAGCAAAGCGCACGTGAGTTGCTGGAAACGGCGGCCAATCAAGGCGTTGCATTGATGATCTTTGTCGCTAACCCTGGCATGGTGCAGATTCATTCCGGCATTGTTAAAAAGGTGGCGGTGATGGGACCGTGGCTGAATGTGCTAGACCCCCGCTTTAACCTGCATTTGCGTGAAGACCATATTGCCAGTGCCTGGGTTGTGCGCAAGCCAACGGTGGATGGCCTGGTCACTGCGCTGGAGCTGTTTGATGCTGAGGGTAATGTGATTGCCATGTTCTTTGGTGAGCGCAAGCCCGGTAAACCTGAACTTGCCGAGTGGCGTGCGCTGGTAGAAACGCTGCTCAAGGATCACGAACCATGTCTGAATTAAATAAGCATATGCATGATGTAGAGTCTTCACCGACCCGACGTAAATTCCTCCTGCAAGTAGGTGCGTTGGCCGCTGCTACTTGTTTGCCGCAGACTTGGGTCTGGGCCGCTGAGAGTCAGAAAAAAACGGCAAGGCGTATTGTCAGTATCGGAGGTGGCCTGACCGAAATCATTTATGCGCTGGGTGCCCATAACGAATTGGTCGGTGTTGATACCACGTCGCTTTACCCTGAAGCGGCAACAAAACTGCCTAGTGTTGGGTATGCCAGAACATTATCCAGCGAAGGCATACTGGCACTGGCGCCCAACCATGTGCTGGCGACTGAAGATGCAGGTCCGCCAGCAGTCTTGCGGCAAATCAATGCCGCGGGTGTGCCTGTCACAGTGCTATCCGCTAATGATAAATTTGAAGGTGTGCTGGATCGGGTTACGCGCATCGGCGCCTTGTTAGACCGCCCCACACAAGCCAGCCAGCTGGTGGAAAAAATGAAAACAGACTGGCAGAAAGTGCGTGAGCCCATTATTGCGCGTAAAACGCCGGCACCGCGTGTGCTGTTTGTGCTATCGCATAGCCCAAGCCAGATCATGGTAGGCGGCAAAGGCAGCAGTGCTGAAGCCATGATGCATTATGTAGGCGCGCAAAATGCGGTACAGGGATTTAATGGTTTTAAGCCATTGACGCCTGAATCCGTGATTGCTGCGCAACCGGATATCGTGTTGTTTACCGATCAAGGCCTTGAAGTGGTCGGCGGCATTGATGGCGCATTGAAACTGCCTGGACTGGCGCAAACGCCTGCCGGGCAAAAGCGTCGTATCGCTTCGCTGGAAGCCATGTTTATGCTGGGCTTTGGTCCGCGCCTGCCGCAGGCGGTCGCATCACTGAATAACGCACTGCTGAAAGCGATGAACGGATGAGTGCCTCAAGCAACGTGATGCCGTTCGCATCACGTTTAACAGCTGGCCTGATGCATCGGCCAGCTTTGTTTTTATGGGTGACCCTGATTATTTGTATCTGGGTAGCGGCGTGGGCGGGTGCAGTGAATGTAATGCCTGCCGACTGGCTGGCACTGCTGCAAGCAGGCGATGAACAGCCGCTGACCGGCGGTGCCTATGTGCTGTGGAATCTGCGTCTGCCACGTATATTGTTTGCTGCATTGATAGGCGCTGCATTAGGCCTTTCTGGTGCACTGACCCAGGGCTTGTTCCGTAATCCTTTGGCTGACCCGGGTTTGCTGGGCGTTACCAGTGGTGCGGCTTGCGCGGCGGCTTTAACCATTGTGTTATTAGCCAACAGTGATATCCATATCCCCATCTCACTCCGCTACTGGATATTACCGGTCACGGCTTTTGCAGGCGCGATTGGTGTATGTTTTTTATTAGATACTGTCGCCCGCTGGTTAACGGCTGATTCAATTGCCGGGCTGTTATTAACAGGTATTGCACTCAATGCTCTGGCCACGGCGGTGATCGGCTTATGTACTTATCTGGCTACCGACGAACAACTACGTAGCCTGACCTTCTGGACCCTGGGGTCACTTGCGGGCGCCAGCTGGCCCTTGCTGCTGGCATTGCTGGCGTTGCTGTTAGCCGCCGTCTGGTATGTACGCCGCCTGGTGAACGAGATGAATGCACTGGCATTGGGCGAAGCCACGGCAGCGCATGTGGGTGTCAATGTGCGTCATTTACGTGCGCGGGTCATTACACTGGTCGCCTTGTTGTGTGGCTTTGCCGTCGCCTGGTGCGGCATGATAGGCTTTATCGGCCTGGTGGCTCCCCATATTGTACGGCTGGTGATAGGGCCTGATCAGCGGCGTCTTGCACCACTGTCCATGCTGGTCGGTGCCATTATTCTCCTGGTGGCCGATACCGCTGCGCGTACCGTGGCTATTCCGGCTGAAATCCCGGTGGGTATCTTTACCGCCTTGCTTGGTGCACCGTTCTTCCTGGTGTTGCTGGCCGGTATCCGGAAGGGAACGTAATTCATGTCTCTTTCAACGAATCACGAGACTTTGCTTGCCCTGCAAAATGTCACTATTGATCTCGGCAAGCGTACTTTCGGACCCTTTACGTTATCCGTTCAAGCAGGTGAGCGTATTGCGGTGCTGGGCCCTAGCGGCGCAGGCAAATCGACCCTACTCAAATTGCTGGCACGGGAATTAATCCCCGCCAGCGGGCAGGCTACTTTTTGCCAACGTCACCTGAAAGAATGGTTGCTGGCTGACTTAAGCCACCGCCGCGCCATTTTGCCGCAATCCCACGAAGTTGCTTTCGGGCTACCCGTTGAACTGGTCATCGGGCTGGGCCGTGTTGCCAGAGCTTATGATCCTGACATCAGGAACATTGTCCGCCAGGCAGCGCAACTGGCATCTGCCGGACATTTATTAGAACGCCGCTTTGATACCTTATCCGGTGGAGAAAAGGCGCGCGTGCAAATGGCAAGAGTGTTTGCGCAACTGTGGGATGTTGAAAAAGGCCTGTTGCTGGTTGATGAACCACTCGCTGCACTGGATCCCGGTCTGCAATTCAGTTTAATGGATGCCATCTATACCTTTGCCGCACAACGTGGTCATGCCATTCTGGCGATTCTGCATGATATCAACCAGGCATTGCAGGGCTTTGAGCGGCTGATATTCATTAAGGATGGCTCTATGACGGGGGACTATAGAAGCCAGCAGATGACCATTCCCCTATTAGAAACTCTTTACGACGTCAGCCTGATCAGCGCAGTCAGTGAGAGCGGTGAAGTGATCGTCGCACCTAGCAAATCGCAAAAGCATATTAGCAAATAAAGCTTCCATTCAAATCTTGTAGTCGAGTCTTTAGCAGGCACTCTGATACCTTCTTGAGTAATTGAATGATAATTGTTATCATTCTCAACCTTTCAAGATTTGCTCACCATAGAGTTTTATTCCAGGTGTCAGCAGACGTGTTTATCGGAGCCTTTATGCACCCTCATCGTATCAATGCGATTACGTTCGCCTTAATGTTAGCGTTCCCATCAATTTCAGTGTTTGCAGAAGAGCAGGTCAATAACGAAAAAGTTGATGCTTTGCCTGAAGTCAAAGTGACTTCCAAAGCCGAAAAAGACCAGCCTTCGGAAAAAACAAAGTCATACACAGTTGACTCTACATCAACCGCTACACGATTGAATACCAGCATCCGCGAGACACCACAATCCATTTCGGTAATTACTCGGGAGCAGTTGGATGATTTCCGCGTTCTGACTGTGAATGAGGCTTTGTCTTACGCAACTGGTATCAAAGTTGAGCAGTTTGAGTCTGAGCGTACTCAATATACTTCACGTGGTTTTAATATCACTAATTTTCAGATAGATGGCTTGAGCACGCCTATCAGTTTTAGTGGGACTAACTATGGAGATCTCGATATTGCACTTTATGACCGTATCGAAGTATTGCGCGGTGCTAATGGATTATTAACTGGGTCTGGAAATCCCTCGGCGACTATCAATTTTATTCGCAAACGCACAACACGAGATTTTCAAGCAAAAGCAAATGCTTCAATAGGTTCTTGGGATAACCGGCGTCTGGATGCCGATGTCTCAGGCTCGCTTAATGGAGACGGTAGTATCCGTGGGCGGTTAGTATTGGCTCATCAGGAGAAAAATTCATATCTTGACCGCTATAGCAGCGAAAGAGATGTTGTTTACGGCATCATAGAAGCAGATCTAACAGAGAGTACTAGTCTTGCGATTGGTCATACTTACCAAAGAAATGATGCTAGCAGCAACATGTTTGGTGGCTTGAATTTGCTATATTCCGATGGTAGTAAACGACATTACAAAGCATCTGATTCGACGGCACCAGGCTGGAGCTATCGAAATGTTGACACCAACATCAGTTTTGCAGAGTTGACGCATTATTTTAATAATGACTGGAAAATTAAAGGTCAACTCACACAAAAGGCAGTGACTTCAGCGGGCCCCCACAATTATGTAGATGGTAGCGAAAACCGGATCACTGGTCTGGGTTTAACAAACAACCCTTTCTTTTATACCTTTAAGACGCAAGATTATGTGGCGGATATTTATGCCAATGGTCCATTTGAGTTGGCTGGACGCAAGCATGAGTTGGTAGTCGGAGCCACAATGAGCAGGGTCGCTATGAGGGAGTTTTCTCGTTCGACGGCGACCACAGCGCTCACCAGTTTTGATGCTGCAGGGGATGTGCCTTACCCCGCGTTTAGTCCTGAAAGCAAAAGTTCTGATTACAGAACAAGAGCCAGTAACTTATACGCTGCCGCAAAGCTGAACCCGATTGATGCCTTAAAAGTCACTTTGGGTGGTAGTTTATTCAGCTATAAATTAACTGGAGAGAGTTATACAGTCCCGCAAGATGCTAAGGAAAATAATAATTTCGTTCCTTATATTGGCGCAGTATATGACTTGGACAATGCGCATTCAGTCTACGCAAGCTACTCTAAGATCTATATGCCCCAGAATGATATTGGCGTAGATTTGAAGGCTTTGGCGCCACTTGAAGGCAAAAACTATGAGGCCGGTATTAAGAGCGAGTGGCTAGATAAGAAACTGAATAGCACATTCTCGCTGTTCAGGACAGAACAAAAAAATCAACCGCTGCAAATTGGAACCTCCGGCACCAGGTCTATTAATGAAGGCATTGAAGCGACCACTAAAGGCTATGAATTCGATTTAGCAGGTGAACTAACGGATCGCCTGAGCCTGAATGCAGGATATACACGATTGATGAGTATCAAAGGCGATCAGGGCCAGAGTGTAAACACGTTTACGCCTAAGCATCTGGCGCATGTGAGTGCCGTATACAAGCTTCCATACATTGAAAACCTGAAAGTAGGCGCCAGCCTTAACTGGCAGAGCGGGGTTCATGTAGATATTGGTACGGTGCGTTATGCACAGGATGGCTACGCCATACTCAACTTAATGGCGCAATACAAAATTGACGATCATTGGGATGTTGCTGTTAACTTGTATAACGTCACAGATGAAAAATATTTATCGAGCTTGCGGTATTCGTCTTCCGGCCAGGGCTATTACGCGCCACCTGTAAATGGGCTAGCTACGCTTACTTGGAAGTATTGATAGGTGTCACCGAGTTGGATTTATACAACATTGATTATCGAAGCAGCTATTTCCCTATGGAAAAGTTTGCTTAAATAAATGATAATTATTATCATTACATTTAAGTTTATAGCCGAACAACCAAGCTTCTATAAAAGGCTGCTGAGAGATCAGTGGCCTTTTTGTTGCCAGTGCGTTTTTATTAAATATTGAGAGATTTGATGATATTAACAAGTAAATATGGCAGCTCCACAATCAAGCTGCTACCTAAAAAGGCTGCAATCGCTGTCATGCTGGCGTTTGCAGCTGGCACTGTGTTTGCACAAGATGCACAATCAGAAAAAGACGGCACCGTGGAGCTGGAAGAAGTGAAAGTAAGTGCATCGGCTGACGCCAATGCAAAAGGTTTAATGAAACCTTACGCCGGTGGTCAGGTGGCTAAAGGTGGTCGGGTGGGCGTCTTGGGTAATAAAGATGCTATGGATACACCATTCTCGATTAATGCTTACACCAATGCGCTTATTCAGAACCAGCAGGCGCGTAGTGTCGGCGATGTATTGTTGAATGATCCTTCTGTGCGTGTTGCCCGTGGTTTTGGTAACTTTCAGGAATCCTATTTCATCCGTGGCTTTATTTTAGGCTCCGACAGTGTTACCTATAACGGGCTGTATGGCATCCTGCCACGGCAATACATCGCAGCTGAATTATTTGAGCGCGTGGAAGTATTACGCGGCGCATCAACTTTCCTGAATGGTATTAGCCCTGGCGGTGATGGCATAGGCGGTTCTATTTCGCTATTGCCTAAACGTGCGCCAAATGATCCATTGAATTTATTTACTGCTGGTTGGAGTTCAGGTAATCAACAACTGTATTCCGCAGATGTCGCCAGACGTTTTGGGCCGGATGACAGTGCAGGTGTTAGATTGAATGTCTCCCGCCGCGATGGCGGTACTGCGATCCATAAAGAGCATGCAGAAGTGGATTTAGTGTCGCTTGGATTAGACTGGCGTGGAGAAAACCTGCGTCTGTCTGCCGACCTGGGCTATCAGGATAACAAGCTGAGAGAGACGCGTACCAATGTAACGATCACAGGTCTGGCTTCTGTGCCACGCGCACCAAGCAGTAATTCCAATTGGGCGCAGCCGTGGACATTCTCCAATGAAAGAGATACGTTCGGTACTTTGCGTGGTGAGTATGACTTAAGCAGTAATGTGAGCGCATACTTTGCTGGCGGCTTTCGCGAAACTAAAGAAGTAAACTCCCTAGCAAACTTAACAGTCACCGATTCTACATCCGGTGCAGGAAACATGTCCAGATTTGATAATAGCCGCGAAGAGTCTGTAGCGACTGGTGAAGTCGGTTTAAAAAGTAAATTTGAGACTGGTGAAGTCGCTCATGATGTGGTGCTTAATGCCAACGTATATCATGCCGATAGAAAAGGCTCTTATGCATGGGATTTCTTTAATACATTCCCGACGAATCTTTACGTGCCTGTAATGTATGAACAGCAGCCTGCATTCTCAGCTGGTGCGTTTCAGGGCAATGTCAACGACAGAAAAAAAACCAATAAAACCATATTGCGCAGTATCGCTCTGGCCGATACCTTATCCATCTTAGATAATCGGTTATTGCTCACTTTGGGTGCCAGACAACAGCAAATCAACATCACCGATTACGCTTGGAATACACAAGCTGCTACCGGATATGACAGGTCACAACTGAGTCCGATGTTTGCGGCTGTGGTTAAACCATGGGATGGGATCTCATTGTATGCAAATTATATTGAGGGCTTGAGCCCAGGTGCAACCGCACAATCGCCTGCAGTTAACATAGGTCAATCACTTGCTCCGTATGACTCAAAGCAAAAAGAGGTGGGGGCTAAGTTTGACTTTGGTAAGCTACGTGTTACCACGGCCTACTTTACGACTGACAAGCCATTAGGTGTATTAGGACCCGGCAACATCTTTTCTGCACGAGGTGAAGAAGATCATCAGGGGGTTGAATTAATGACCTATGGCCAACTGCTATCTAACCTGAGGGTATTAGGTGGGGTAACCTGGCTAGATACAAAACAACGCAATACCAATAATGCCGCAACAGAAGGTAACCAGGCCATCGGTGTACCTGATAGACAGGCTAATTTAGGTGTGGAATGGGATGTCCCTGGCGTATATGGTTTTACACTTGATGCGCGCGTAATTGCTACTGGCAGTGTATATGCCAATGCTGAAAATACACTGCGGGTGCCAGGGTGGTCGCGCCTTGATATCGGAGCGCGTTATGCTACTGATATTAAAGGGCACTTAGTTACTTTACGCGGACGTATAGATAATGTCGCGGATAAAGATTATTGGGCATCTAGCGGTGGTTTCCCTGGGAATGGTTATCTGGTCTTAGGTGCACCACGCACTGTCACTGTCAGTGCACAACTTGATTTTTAATGTTCAAGTATGAGCGTTAGAGGGCTGGCGCAATAGTATTTATATCTAAAATTAATTGCATTGTTTAATAATAATCATTATCATATAAACGCTGATCTATAAGTAATCTACAAAAGGCTGCTATCCAAAGGCGGCCTTTTTCTTTTGTTTTAATCAAGTCATTCCACGAGAGTATGTTGATGTTGTTTACACCGAAAAAAATTGCAGTTTCCGTATTTCTTGCCATGAGTGTTAGCCATGTGATGGCTCAAGAAAAGAAAGGGGCTACCGATTCTTCAGCCCCTGAAACTTTAAGCGAAGTAGAAGTTAAATCAGTTGCGGATAAGAATGCACTGGCAAAACCTTATGCCGGTGGTCAGGTAGCAAAAGGCGGCAGTTTGGGTGTGTTAGGTAATCAGGATGTGATGGACGTGCCTTTCAGTACCGTGAATTACACTTCTGAATTGATCCAGAACCAACAAGCCAGAAGCGTTGCCGATGTGGTGGTGAATGATGCTTCGGTGCGGGCGCTCACGGCACCTGGTGGTTTCGGTGATCAGTTCCAGATCAGGGGTTATACCGTTGGTAACGAAGATACCGGTTTGAATGGATTGTTTGGTCTGACCTCAACCACGCGCGTCCCTCTCGAAATGGTGGAGCGCGTGCAAGTGCTTAAAGGCCCGGGTACTTTTGTGAATGGTATTCCACCCAGTGGCAGCATTGGTGGTTCGGTGAATCTGGTCACCAAGCGTGCGGGCAATGACCCGCTAACGAGATTGACCACTTCTTACCTGGGTGAATCGCAATTTGCAGCGCACATTGATGCCGGCCGCCGTTTTGGCCAAAACAATGAATGGGGTGTGCGCGTGAATGCCTTGAAGCGTTCCGGCGAGGGCACTATCGATAAAGGGAGCCAGCAAACAGGCTTGGCGAGTTTAGGGCTTGATTATCTGGGTGAGAAATTGCGCTGGTCTTTTGATGCACTGGTGCAAGGGGATGATATCCGTGAATTCCGGCCACAAGCGACAATTGCGAGTAGCCTGACCCGAATTCCATCGGCACCGGATGCTAGAAAAAACTTTTACCCGGGGACAAAGCTGGATTACAACGGTAAAACGTTTTTGAGTAATCTGGAATACGATGTGAATTCAAACGTGACTCTTTATGGTGGAGTTGGTTACACTGATTTCTCCTATAAACAGAATTTCCCATCGGCAGCGGGTGGGATAGGTGCAGGTGGCAACTTTACCTTAAGTAATGCCAATTATGATTTTTACAGCAAAACTTTTGTTTCAAATGCCGGGGCACGGTTTAAATTTGCGACCGGAAATGTGGGGCATACGCTGACTTTGGCTGCCAATCGCTTAGATCAGGAAACAGGGTATTTTTATGCGCAGTCTGCAGGCACAGTCGTATCCAATATCCGCAATCCGGCCGCATTGCCGCCTATCGTCGGTACGAGAAACTCTCCTGAAAGAAGCCAGGAGCTGACTCTTACTAGCTATGTGCTGACAGATACCTTGTCTTTCCTTGATGAAAAAGTGCTGCTCACCTTGGGTGTGCGAGATCAAAAGGTTGAGCAACTAAGCTATGACCCAACCAGCGGTGTTAAAACAGGCACTTATGATGAGAGCGCTGCATCGCCTTTGGCGGGGATAGTGATCAAGCCTTTAGATAACGTTTCTGTGTACGCGAATCACACTAAAGGCTTAACACAAGGAGAGGTCGTTGGTGCCGGATTCCAGAATGTAGGGCAAGCGCTTGCTCCTTATAAATCCACTCAGAATGAGGTGGGTGTTAAAGTGGATTTTGGCCGCATCACTACGGTAGTGAGCGTCTTCCAGATCGAAAGGCCTAATCTTGAGACTGATGCGGTGACTAATCGCAGGGAATACTCTGGTGAACAACGTAACCGCGGGCTTGAAATTTCCGCCTATGGTGAAGTGACCAGCGGTTTGCGTATGATGGCGAGCACTACTTTCACCGATCCAAAAGTGAAAAGTAATTCTGCCACCAGTGATGGTAAAGATGCGATTGGTGTGCCTGACTTTACCGCTAATCTGGGGTTGGATTGGGATACGCCCTGGGTTGATGGCCTGAGTTTCAATGGCAGGGCCATTGGTACCGGTTCCGCCTATTACGATAGTGCCAATACAGTCAGTGTTCCCGGTTGGACACGTTTAGATATTGGTGCCCGTTATATTACAAAGGCAGCCGGCAAACCAGTTGTACTTCGCGCTAATCTTGAAAATGTACTGGACAAAGATTACTGGCTTCAAAGCGGCACTTTCCTGACTGTCGCTGCACCACGAACCTTATTATTATCGGCAACTATCGATTTCTAATTTTTGTTAAACACTATGCAATTAACAAGCCCAGCCAAAGATTCACTGCGACAAACTTTACTTATTTGCCATCGCTGGCTGGGCCTAGCCAGTGCCTTGTTTCTGCTGATCACCGGCCTCACTGGCGCGGTGATCTCCTGGGATCACGAGCTGGATGAATTACTGAATCCGGCATGGATGCATAGCGACTCGGTAGGGGCGCATCAGTCTTCTCTGGTTCTTGCAAAGCAGGTGGCAGAACGCTACCCGCAAGTACAAGTAAGTTCCATCCCGCTGACGGTGGAGTCTGGGCATACACTATCTTTAGGTGTCAGGCCGTTGCCTAACCTGCCGGACGGGCTGGAATCTGTCAAATTTAACCAGGTGTTCGTCGACCCGGTGACAGGCCAGGAATTAGGCAAACGTGAGTGGGGAGCGGTTTGGCCGGTAGACCGAACCAATGTGATTTCCTTCCTATACAAACTGCATTACAGTTTGCACCTGCCTGAAATGTGGGGTATAGACCGCTGGGGCATCTGGCTGATGGGTGGAGTGGCGATCATTTGGCTGATAGATAGTTTTGTGGGCTTTTACCTGACATTGCCTAAATCCGGCAGAAAACCGCAAACGCGCCTGCATAAGGCGCAAGCGACGCATTCTGCAAATCAGGCTTCGTTCTGGAAGCGCTGGTGGCCGGCATGGAAAATGCGATGGAACAGCAGTACCCATAAACGCTATTTCGATATGCATCGCGCATTTGGCTTATGGACCTGGGTTCTATTAATTATTCTGGCATTCTCTGCACTTGCATTAAATCTGCGTCGCGAAGTATTTATGCCGGTGATGAAGTCTGCATTCACATTAATGCCTACCCCTTCAGACTTGCGTCCGCGTTTACCGCCAGCGCAGCAACAACCGCCAAAAGTAGATTTTGAGCAGGTATTAGATTTGGCGCTAAAAGATGCACGTGCGCAAGGCTGGCAAGAGCCTGCGGGACGTATCTCATACAGTGCTGCTTATCAGTTATTTAACGTCGATTTTTATCGTCCGGATGCCGATCATGGCGTGGCCGGAGCTGGTCATAAGCGATTGTATTATGATGGGCTAGATGCACATTACGTCGGTAAACGTATTCCTTGGGAAGGTACTGCTGGAGACGTCATTGTGCAGGCGCAGTTTCCCTTACACTCAGGTCGCATTTTAGGTATTCCTGGCCGTATCTTGATCTCTGTAATGGGCCTGGTGGTAGCCATGCTTTCCGTTACCGGTGTGTACTTGTGGCTGAAAAAGCGCAAGGCACGTAAGGTGTCTGAGGTTATCGTACAAAATGGCAAGCCGCCGGTGAGATCATCCAGCAAGCTGGGGATGCCTGTTTAATAGACGTCGCGACGGTAGCGCCCGGATGCCGTCACATTTGCGATTATCTTTTCCCCCAGGATTTCCAGTAACTGGTTATGTACGGCAGGCGCCATGCCCGTGGCGCTTCCGCACACGTAAATAGCGGCACCATTCTGCACCCAGTTTTTAATCTCTTCTGCCAGGGATTTGACTACATCCTGGACATAGGTTTTTTCGGCTTGGTCACGCGAAAATGCGGTGGCTAACCTGGTTAGCAAACCTTGCTGAAGCCAGGTTTGTAATTCATTCTTGAAATAAAAATCATGCCCGGCATTGCGTTCGCCAAAAATCAGCATGTTTTGCTGATGACCGCTGGCAATACGGGCTTTCAGGTGCGCCCTCAAGCCTGCTATTCCTGTGCCATTGCCAATCAGGATTAATGGGATATTTTGCGCTGGTGGGTGGAATGCAGTGTTTTCCCGGATGCGTAATGCAATGTCACCGCCTAGAGCAGCATGCTGCGTTAACCAGCCGGAACCTATGCCTGGTCTGCCATCTGCATAGTGTGTTTGCCGGATCAGTAATTCAAGATGCTGATCCTGTGGAATAGAGGCAATTGAATACTCGCGATGCGGAAGGTTTTTCAGCGTGCGCAAAATAACTTCGGCATCCAGGCCTGATAATGTTTTCCAGCTGGCATCTTCATGAGGTAGCAATTTTTCCAGTAAGGCCTCTGCAAATGTGGTGCCTTCTGCACTAACCGATACAGTGCCATCCAGCGCAAGCCGGGTTAGAAACTGAGCGACAGCTTGTTGCGAGTTGCGCGGACCTATTTCGGCAATGTCACCTGCTTGCCATTGCATGTTTTTCTTTTCACTAGCGAGTTTTAAATGAAAGACCGGAGCACCTGCACTGCCATGATTCAGCTGTGACCGTGCAATGAGTGTCCATGGCTGGTAAACCGGCGTTTCCCAATCCTGCATTTCTGTATTGTGCGCCAACAGCCCAAGCTGGTACTGCCAGTGTCTGAGGGCTCCATCGTCCAAGTGGTCTACTGCTATCAAATCGAATAAGGGCAGGGCATGTGTGCGTTGTAACCAGGCATCCAGTGCATGACCGAAGCCGCAAAAGAATGTATAGCTTGAATCCCCTAAAGCCAATATCCCATATTGGAGATGAGACAAATTGATATTGCTCTGCATAAGGTTTTGCTGGAAGTCAGCGGCATTGTCAGGTGCATCACCTTCCCCGGTGGTGCTGACAACGAATAATGTCCGGCTAAAATCTTGCAGCGCGGTGGCATCAATCCCTGATAAAGGCAATGTTTCTACTGATAATCCAGCAGTTTTAAGAGATTCTGCCGTTTTCCTGGCGATCAATTCGGCATTGCCTGTCTGGCTGGCATAAGCCACCAATATGCTATGGGAATTGCGCAGGCTGCTATCAGCCTGATCTGCCAGACGATTGAGTGCGGTCTTTTTGCTGTGCCTCCAGATGATCCATCCACAGAAAAGCAGGTACAGCAAAATAACGCCAGTTGCTTTGGCGGTATAAGCACGTTCAAAGTCCGATGCAAAAGCAATGACTGGGTTAAACAGGGCACATAATGCGAAGGGAAAGTATTTCATTCCAGCATTGCCGTTAATTCATGGGAGAGATATTCTTTGAAGCCATCGGGTGTTTGCTCTATCAATAGCGTGGCAACGTGGTGTTTTTGCGCATAATCAAGCGCAGCCTGCACACCCATGACAGTAAGGGCAGTGGCTAAGGCATCGGCCTGCATGCATTCTTCATGAATGACAGTGACAGATACCAGTGCGTTGATACTGCGGTCAATCGGGTAACCGGTGCGGGGGTCTATGGTGTGTGAATAATGTTGATTGTCATGCTCGAAATAGCGGCGGTAATCACCGGAGGTCGCCACAGCCACACCGCATAACGCGGCAATCGATTCGGTGGTAGCCGATGCAATGCCGGGGGGTAATTCAAGCGCTACCCACCACGGCTGGCTATCCGGCTTGATACCTGCGCCATATAATTCACCACCGACTTCTATCAGGTAGTTATTTATCCCGGCGCGTTGTAAAGCTTGCGCAACCCTGTCTACGCCATAGCCTTTGGCAATCCCAGAAAAATCAATATAGGCATTGCCAGGTTGCCGCAACTGTCTGCCATGTGTATCTAATTGCAGGCGCTGCCAGCCACAGCTGGCTTTTAATCTGCTGATTTCATCTGGCTTTGGCGGAGAGCTACGGTCACCCTGTGGGCCAAATCCCCATAAGTTAACCAGAGGACCTATGGTGGGATCAAATGCGCCATTGGTATCAGCCGCTATTTTTAGTGCGCAATCAATCACAGTAAAAAAAGGATCGGGTAGCGGGTGCCAGGTGTCGGCTTCTGCCTGGTTGAACAGGCTAAGGTTTGAATCTTGTTGCCAGGTACTCATCTGCCTGACAACCAGATCCAGCTCATCCTGTATCAAGGAGCGTATAGCATGCTGTGAATGTTGCTGTGGGTAAATATAGCGGACAGTCCAGGTCGTTCCCATAGTCTGTCCGCTTAGTGTGAACTGCTCGCCCACCGATAATGCTTGAGGCAATGTTGCTAAATATTGTGGGATCAGGACACGTTGCATTACTTGGTGGGCATGATTTATTGCGGTAACACTTCCAGCGTCAGTACATAAGATAACGCGCGCTCTTTTGCCAGTTTGTTTGAAACACGGTTATCTTTGAAGTCAGCATCCAGCCAGTACATGCCTGCCTGGTCAAACGATACTTTGATCTTGCCGTTTTTATCGGTCTTGAAGTTTTTCTCTTCAGGATTATTCCTGTACTGAGTCTGCCCGCGAACGATAGCCACCTCTACATCGGCAGTCGGTTTACCGTCTACCAGGAATGTCAGCTCCACCGGTTCGCCCGAGACGACATCGTTAGGATGGCTGCCAACCACTAATTCCAGACCTTTGTTGTTTGGCTCGAGAGGGGTAGGTTTGCCTACAGTGATATAGTTTTCCAGGCGGCTTTCAGTTTCGTATACTTGCAGATCTTTCGCATCGGCGGGGACTTCTTTAGCCAATGCTTCAGCTGTACCCATGAAGCGTTTGGGTTTGTTTTCGCTATCTTTCCAGTTTGCGCGGAACCCGGAACGTACCAGTTCGACGCGGTAGGTGCCTTTTTTATCAAACTTCGCATCAAACACCGTGCGTAGTTCGCCCTTCAGGGTATTTACCGGTGTTACCTGGCTGCCATCAGGGGCAAGAATGACAAGTCCGTCGATTGCCAGAGGGCGGTGGTTGATTTGAAACGGGTCATTGGAAACGGCGGCATCAAACGTCACGAACTGCGATGCAGACAGCACGGTGCTGGATGGCAAAATCCAGAAGCCATGTGCCTGTGCTGTAGAGGCTGTCATGCCCAGTGTCAAAGAAACCAAAGCAACAATTTTTTTCATCTGTGTATTCCTCAGGATTATTCTTAGAATCAGGGTTTCAGATCGACAGTAATGTCGCCCAGTTCATGCTGACCTGCCACTTTGGCTTGTTCTGCTTTTTGCACCGGCCAGTTGAAAGGGACGCGAATGATTTCGCGGCCACCTTTTTCGCGCGCAGCTTCCACGGCAATATTGTATTGGCCGGCCGGCAAGGTGCCCAACGGCTCTTTGCCTTCAGTAAAACTGAGTGATTGCTCGCCAACCGGTCTGGTAGCGCCGGATACGCCATCAATCGGCAGCGATTGCTCACGGCCGCTTTTACGCCACCATTGACGCAAATCTTTCAGCCATTTGTTGCCTTCGTCACCGTTAGCAGCCTTCTTCTGGCTGTACCAGGCGGCCAGGTTTTTTTGTACGCTCTGGTCCGGCTTTTCAATCCACACTGCCACGTAAGGGCGATGGTATTCAGCAGTATTGATTTGAGGAATCGCCACTTTAATGTTGATTTCTCCAGCCGTTGAATGGTTGGCAAACAAGCCAGCAATCAGTGTGGGGATAAGCGCAGGAACCCATTTACGCATTGACGAACACTCCTAATAATCTAATGAATGAATAAAATAACCAGCACTAGCGGAATCACGACGCCAAGGCCAACCAGCGGCCATGTGGATGGCCTGTTGCCGGCGTGCATGCTCAACATGAACAGGCCAGTGATGGAAAATACCAGTGCAACCACTGAAAAAATATCCAGGAACCAGCTCCAGGCAACGCCTGTGTTCCGGCCTTTGTGCAGATCGTTAATATATGAAACCCAGCCGCGGTCAGTGAGCTCGTAGTTCACTTCGCCGCTCTCGCGGTCTATCACCAGCCATGCATCACCGCCTGGCCTGGGTAGCGATACATACACTTCAGCATCGGACCATTCGCCGGGTTGATTGGCAAGTTCGACACCAATGGCATTGCCTACCCAGTCGCCAGTCGCCTTGGGCAAAGCGGCCTTGTCATCGGCCGGGTCGGTTTGAATTTGCTTTAACAGCAGTGCGGGCACTGTGGCTGTTCTTTTAGACACTTCCGGTAATGACTCGATATGGCTGGCGTTGTTGAGTGTAATGCCGGTGAATGCAAACAGCAGCATGCACACCAGGCAGGCGGCCGAGCTGATCCAGTGCCAGCGGTAAAGATGTTTAAGCCAGAATGCCCGGTTAGAATTTAGTTGTATTTGCATGTCTGGCTAGTAAGGTAAGGTGTCATTCTCGGCGAAAATTTTACTCAATATTCTGTCCGCTTCAGCGGAAATGAGAACTAGTCTCATTATAGCAGAGGCGGCGTAAAGCTTGCCAGTCAGAGTAGTGCTGCAATGTATCTTTTTGTATCGGATGTCTCAGGTGTGAAGCTGGCTGGAACGCGTGCTTTAAAGAGATTCGCTGGCCAAAACGCCCGTATGAATATCATCCCATGTCCGGCAACCCGTCAATGCCATGGCGATTTCAAGCTCTTCACGTAACAGGCGGATCAAATGTGCCACACCCAGCGCGCCTGCCGTCGCCAGCGCATGTATATAAGGCCGACCTATCATGACCGCAGTAGCGCCGAGTGCACGTGCCTTGAGGATGTCGGTTCCTCGCCGGATACCGCCATCAATAATCACGGGAATCGCGCCATGCGTGGCGGAAATAACACCCGGCAGTGCCCACAGCGTGGTTGGTGCTGTGTCCAGTACCCGCCCGCCATGGTTGGAGACTATGATACCTCTCGCTCCGACGCTGACAGCTTTTGCAGCATCGTCAGGGTGCATAATCCCTTTGAGCAAAATCGGCAGATCCGTCTGGCTGGTCAGCCATGCGATATCTGCCCATGCAGGCGCTAGCGTCATCAAGCCATCAAATACCGGGCTCGCATTGTCTGCCAGTGCCGGAAGTGCGATTGAAGCTACATTGGTTTGTGCGACGGCTGGCGGCACAGAAAAGCCAGCACGTTGTTCGCGATTGCGTGCACCGGAAACCGGCGCATCTACTGTTAGTACCAGTGCACGATAGCCAGCGGACTCGGCACGTTTAACCAGTGCCAGGGTATCGTGCCGATTCGCCTGCCAGTAAAGCTGAAACCATAACGGGCCTTGTGCATGACTGGCGACATCCTCCAATTGGACAGATGCTTGTGTCGAAACTACGGCTAGTCCACCCATCACCCCGGCTGCCAAGGTTGTGGCCAGTTCTCCCTGGTCATGAAACAAACGTTGGGTAGCAACGGGCGCCAGGATGATAGGGTGAGTTAATTCTTCGCCAAACAATTGGCAGCGGGTGTGACCGCCAGCCACCTCGGCCAGTGCACGCGGCCACAATTTTAAGTCCGGCCAGGCATTGATATTGGCATTCAGTGTTAACTCATCCCCTGCACCACCTTGCAGGTATGCCCAGGCCGCATCTGAGATATGTTCGCGTGCATGCCGTTCGTAGTCAGCCGCAGAAACGATATCCTGGGGGATCGCGGTTAAGGCTGGCTTCACCATTAGCGGCTCCATTGCCTTAACAGGTTATGGTAGTGGCCGGTCAGTGCAACAATTTCTTCCGAGTTGCCGATCTGGCTGCGCAATTTGATCAATGTCATGTCCAGGTTAAACAGCATGCTACGCTGCCAGGCATCTGGCACCAGGCTTTGCACCCATGAAAAGGCCGCGATACGCTCACCGGCAGTCACCGGCTCTACCCGATGCAGGCTGGAAGAGGGGTAGATGATGGCATCGCCTGCTGGCAATTTCACTTCGTGGGCACCATAAGTATCTTCAATGATGAGGTCACCGCCTTCATAACTCTCAGGGTCAGACAAAAAGACAGTCACTGAAATATCGGTGCGCAAGCGTTGTCCGGTATGCCTGTCAGTCTGTATGGCATTGTCGATATGGTCACCATAATTGCCACCGCCGGTATAGCGGTTGAACATGAATGGCAGAATGAACTGCGGCAATGCCGCAGAAAGAAAAAGAGGGTGGCGTTCCAATGCTGCAGCAATGGTTTTGGCGAGCGATGGATATTCTGCTGCATCGGTAGAAAATTGCAGATTATGTTTTGCTTCAGCCGCCAATGGCCCGGCACTCGCAGCGCCATCAACCCACGGGCCACTCTGTAAAGCGTTGCGCAAAGTTTCAACTTGAGAAGGATTAAATATCTCGGGAATATGCAACAGCATGATCACTCTCGCCTACAAATAAAAAAGCCCGCCAGAATCCTCTGACGGGCATTCAGTTTAATGCATTTAGAACTTAATTTCTGCAGTTGCCATTGCAGAGCGTGCCAAACCTAACTGCACGCGTGCGCCACTGTTGTTCATCGTGTTGATATATTCTTTATCGAATAAGTTGTAAACATTCAGGCGGAGGTTAACGTTCTGGTTCACTGCATAAGCCACCATCGCGTCGAATACAGTGTAAGACGGGATCTCAGGCATGTTATTCAGGCTTGCTGGCGTATTGGTAGTCACCAAACGCTTTTGTTCACCCATATAACGTGCACCACCACCGATGCTGAAATCGTTCCAGGAGTACTGCGTCCACAAAGTCGCACTGTAATTAGGAACCCAGCGCACCGCATTTGTGTTAACGCCGACATTGCTCTGCTGTTCAAGTGCTTTGGCGTTTAACTTGGTGAAGCCTGTGCTGATTTGCCAGTTTTCTGTGATTTGGCCGACTGCAAACAACTCATAGCCTGACACACGTGTTTTGCCGGATTGCGCAGGATTGCCCAGGTCATCAAATGAAGTTTGCTTATCATTTTCAGTTCTGAACAATGCAGCGCTTACATTCAACTGTTTGTTGAGTAAGTCCCACTTTGTGCCTAATTCATAGTTATCCGTTTTTTGTGGATCTAATGCAGCGTTGTTTTGGTTATTAGCAGTACCTGACAAAGCAAAGTTGGCGCTGGCTGGCGGTGTATATGAGCTGCCATAGGCCAGATAAACACTGCCGTTTGTCGCGGGCTTGTACAATACGCCTGCCTTATAGCTTGCCAGGTTATCTGAATCGCTCAAATTGAAAGGCGTTAACGTTGTGATTGCAGGAACAGGGTTGCCGGTTGGCAGTACTGAAGCGCCAGTGGCCCTCGTGTCATAACGTTCAAAACGTACGCCACCATTCACCTGCCATTGGTCGTTCAAATCAATGGTATCGAATGCATATACAGCCATGGTCGAGGTGCGACCGTCTACATCAGCATGGTTGGCATAAGGCTTGCCCAGTGGATCACTGTCATTCGGGGTGTACAGGTTGGCATTCGGGTTCACCGTTGCGGTATAGACCACGCCGCTAGTAGTAGTGGCTGCCGTACCATAGCCTTTGCTTTTTTGTCTTTCGTAGATGAACTCGACACCGCCAGTGAAGGAGTTTTTGAAACCAGCCAGATCAAAAATGCTATTCAAGCTGGTTTGGTTGATCAAGATTTCGTCATCACGGTCTACGCGCTGGCGTGAACGTGCCAAAGTCCAAGTGTTGGGATTGGCTGGGTTTACGGCGGTGATCCCGTTGACACCGGTCAGCACGCGGTCTATGGATGATTGACCATAACGGGTGATATTGCGAATGGTGGTTTTATCAGAGAGGTCATACTCAAGTTTCGCAGTCAGCATGTCTGCGTCTATACGTTCATAGTCATTTTTACTGCCGTAGAAATTCTCTCGGTCAACTTTTGGCCCTGCATTAATAGCAGCATTTGCATTGTAAAAACCGCTCATTCCGATAGTAGAAATGCCACCATCTGGAGTGTTATCCTGGCGAATGTGCTGGCTGTAAAAATAGCCACGTGCATCTGTGCCTAAGCCAAAAGCGATAGAAGGTGCAATCGAGAAGTTCTGGTTATCCACTTCGTCGCGTTTAGGCACATTGCCTTCCGTGATCAAACCATTCAGGCGAACAGCAATGGTATCGCTAAGTGCCTGGTTTAGATCTACAGTTACGCGCTTTCTTTGGGCAGTGCCATAGCCAACTGTTGCGTAGTTGCTATTAGTCAGAGTTGGCAGCTTGGTGATTAAGTTGATATATCCTGAGGCAGCTCCGCGACCAATATCCGCGCCCGCCGGACCTTTAACGACTTCTACTTGCTCAGTGTTGAAAATGTCGCGTGATACGGCACCGAGATCACGAATGCCATCGACGAATAACTGGTTGGAAGCATTGAAGCCGCGCATCGAGAATGTGTCACCAGTCGATGAATTGCCGTTTTCACCTTGTTGAATAGTGATGCCTGGTGTATTGCGTAAAGCATCAACCAAAGTAAATACACCTTGTTCTGTCAGCAATTCTTTTTTGATGATTTGCACAGTTTGCGGGGTGTCAATCAATGGCTTGGTGAATTTGGTGTTAGCAGAAGTATCAGCCTTAAAAGGGGCAACTTCCTTTTTGGATTTAACAGCTACTTCAGGTAACTGGGCTGCTTCTTCTGCTGCAAAGGCAGTCATTGAAAAAGTGGCAGCAACTAAAGCTGCGATGCGCGCTGGATGATGCTTGCGGCTGCGAATATGACTCATCTTCTTTCCTCAAATAATGTTCTCGCTGGCTTTAGGGGAAACCTTAGGCTGGCACGATGGGGCTTTAATACAATATTTTTTAGAATTGACGCAGATACAAATCCTTACAAAACGTCTTTGCTTATTGCTATGCAAGCAGGTGTTTTTGAGAGATGATTCGCGCTTTATTTGCGAGCGTTGACTTTTGGGAGTCAATTAAGTAATTCGTGCGATTAACACAGAGAATTCACTGCTCGTTACAACTGATATTGATTAGCTTGACTCATTCAATAAGGTTCGCTTTTCAAAATGTATCAGAATGTATAAATATGTATCAAAGAGATAATGATAACGTTTCTCATTTATAATTGCAATATTTATGTATGGCATAAACTACTTGCAGCCGGCGTGTCTACGCTGGCTGTTTTGGTTATTAATAGAGTAAGTTGGTTTAAAAATTAAATGAATAAGCATCTGCTTTTAATTGCATTAGCAAGTCTGAGTATGTGTCTGCATGCCGATGAGTCCATTTGGTATAAAGATGGTGATCCGCTGAAAACTCAGATTGAAGCGATGCCAAGGATTCCCGAAGGTTACCGGGGGACTAGCTCGCCTTGTGCGCAGCTGGACTTGAATAAACCACTCACCTTGGCTGAAGTGGCAGATGCAAGTTTATGCAATAACCCGCAGACGAGTGAAATCTGGGCCAGTGTCCGGGTGCAGGCAGCGCAACTGGGTGTTGCCAAATCTGCTTACCTACCTACAGTGACGGATAATGTATCCAGCAATTTGAATGTTTTGAGCCCCGAATCTGCAACGCGTAGCAATCCATCACTTAATTTAAGCAATAGCCTGGTGGCAAGTTATCTTTTATATGATTTCGGCAATCGAAACGCCAACCTGGAAAATGCGCGCCAGTTATTACTATCCGCCAGTGCGAGTCAAAGTAGTGTGGTGCAGCAAATTCTGTTGCTTTCTACAGTGGCCTATTACCAGGTGCAGGCAAACATCGCTGCCCTGAATGCCGCGCGCGAGGCCGAGCGTGCCGGAGAAGAAAGTTATAAAGCGGCCAATGCGCGCTACCGGGCCGGAGTGGCGACGCCAGCGGATATGCTGCAGGCGCAGACAGCATTTGCACAATTTACACTGGCGCGTATTACCAACGAGGGAAATCTCCAGATCGCTTATGGCAACCTGGTGAATGTCATGGGCTTGCCAGCCCAGCAAAAGGTGGAGTTGATCAGTGCAACGAATGATGCACCTTCCACTATCCTGGAAGATGTGAATGCGTTGATTGAGCAGGCCGGCACGCGCAGGCCGGACCTAGTTGCCAGTGAAGCGCAGGTAAAAGCGGCACAGGCGAATATAGATGCCAGTAAAGCTGCTACCAAACCGACGATTTTTGTTTCGGTTTCCAACGGGTTGCAGGATGGTACCCAGCTGAGTTCAAGCAATAACTCAACCTTGGGGTTGACAGTGTCTATCCCCATTTTTGCGGGTTACGCCCCTACCTATCGCATCCGCGCCGCCGAAGCGACCGCCGACTTGCGTGCGGCACAACGTGACCGCTTGCGTTTGCAGATTTCGCTGGATGTCTGGAATGCCTACCAGAATCTGCGCACAGCCTTGCAATCGATTAATGCCACCAAGGTATTGCTGGAAAGCGCAGAGCAATCTTACCGGGTGGCTTTGGGGCGTTACAAGGCCGGTGTCGGCAATATCATCGATACGCTGAATGCACAAAGTGCGCTGGCAAACGCACGCCAGCAAAATATACAGGCCGGGCTGAATTCAAACATAGCACGCGCAACCCTGGCGCAAGCCATGGGTGCGCTGGATAATGCAATGATTCAATCGCTGCCTAATGCCACGCTCCCGGCCAACAATTAATCAGAACTTCACCTATTCAATATTATGAAATTACTCAAAAAAATTGTTGTGTTTGTTTTATTGGCAGTTGCTGCCGCTGGGGCTTATTACTATTACCAGAAAACGCATCAACCCAAGCCTGAAGACTTATATCGCCTCGATGAAGTCACTCGTGGTGATATTGAACAAACCGTGTCAGCGAACGGCACATTAAACCCAGTCAGCCTGATCAGTGTCGGTACCCAGGTTTCCGGAATTGTGCGTAAATTGTATGTGGATTTTAACGACCAGGTAAAAAAAGACCAGGTGTTGCTGGAGCTGGATAGTGCGTTGTTCAATGCCCAGATTGTCCAATCGCAAAACAGTGTGCGTAACAACCAGGCCAGCGTTGAGCTGGCGGTGGCAAATGAAAAGCGCATGCGCGAGTTGTATGAGCAAGATTTTGTATCCAAACAGGAGCTGGATACCGCAGTGCAAGTGATGAAATCAGCAAAAGCGCAATTAGAAAGTGCACGTGGCTTGTTGGCACGTGACCAGACCAATCTGAATTTTACGATTATCCGTTCACCGGTGTCAGGCGTGGTCATTAACCGTGTAGTAGATGTCGGCCAAACCGTAGCCGCCAGTTTCCAGACTCCAACCCTGATCCAGATTGCGCAGGACCTGGCAAAAATGCAGATCGATACCAGCTTTGCCGAGGCGGATATCGGCAAAATAAAAGTCGGGCAAAAGGTCAGCTTTAACGTGGATGCTTTCCCAAACCGTAATTTTGAAGGCGTAGTCAAACAGGTGCGCCTGAATTCAACCAACACTTCCAATGTGGTGACATACAACGTTGTCGTTTCTGTCGATAACCAGGATTTAACCTTGTTGCCCGGGATGACGGCCTACGTGAATATTGCCGTCGAGCATGTGAAACAAACAATGTTGGTGCCGAATGCAGCGTTAAGATATAAACCCAAACAGGATGCTGATGCCGGCAAAGACGACAAACAAAAAGAAAACGCTGGCGACAAGAAAGATGAGGCTGCCGGTGATAAAAACGGCCCTGGTGGCGAAAAGCGTGGTGAACGAGGTGCACGACGCGGGGAGAATGGCGGTGGCGAAGGCCGGTGGAGCCGGGGAGGTCTAGGCCGCGGCGATGGTGGCGGTGAAGGCAGAGGCGAACGCCGTGGCAAACGTCCAGGTGGCGGCAACATGGGTAAAGTCTATGTGTTAAGAGAAGGCAAGCCGACCATGGTCAGAGTGCGCGTCGGCATCACCGATGGCCGCTCAACAGAAATTCACAGCCGTGACCTGGCGGTGGGCGATAAGATTATTGTCAGCGAATTGCAGCCTGACAACCAGCAAAAACCGGGTGGAAATAACAATAATGCCCGTGGACCCAGAATGTTTTAACGGGTAACCAGATGAGTCAAAAAAATGTGATTGAGGTCAGCCATCTGTATAAAGAATACCAGACGGCTGCCGGACCATTCCCGGTACTGAAAGATGTCAATTTGCGTATTGCCGAGGGTGATTACGTCGCCATCATGGGACCGTCTGGCTCAGGTAAATCCACTTTCATGAATATTCTTGGCTGCCTGGATAAGCCTACGTCTGGCAAATATGTGCTGGATGGGCATGCGGTAGCAACCATGGAAGCGAATGCGGTGGCCGGCGTGCGCAACCAGACCATAGGCTTTGTGTTTCAGGGCTTTAACCTGCTGGCGCGTTCCAGCCTGCTCGATAATGTCGGCCTGCCGCTGGTGTATTCTGGTATTGAAAAGACCGAGCGGCATGCGCGGGCCAAAGTGCTGCTGGAAAAGGTGGGACTCAGCAAGCATATACATTCACGGCCGAACCAGATTTCCGGTGGTCAACAGCAACGGGTGGCCATTGCGCGTGCGCTGGTCAATACGCCCAGCCTGATTCTCGCCGATGAACCGACCGGCAACCTGGATAGCGTGACCAGCGAAGAAATCATGGCACTGTTTGGACAGCTGAATAAAGAAGGCATTACCATCGTGCTGGTTACCCATGAAAACGATATTGCCGAGCATGCCAAACGGCAAGTGCGTTTTCTGGATGGCGAAATCGTGCAGGATACCCTGACACAATCTCAGCCGGAGGGTGCTAGTGAACAGTCTGAATAAATGCACTGTCATGGATTTCGCCTGGCCACTATTAATGATTGAAATGAAATATTCAAAGCTTGATTCTTATCCAACCGGAACCTTCATCGTGATGCAAGGATGGCAGCATGTTTAGCGCCATGTTAGGGGAAGCGTGGCATGCCATGGGTGCCAACCGCTTGCGCACCTTTTTAACCATGTTGGGGATGGTGATTGGTGTAGGTGCTGTGGTATTGATGATGGCCATCGGACAAGGGGCAGAAGCCTCCGTCAAGCGTTCCATCAACGCTATGGGTAGTAACCTGTTTGTAGTGTTGTCAGGCCCTCCCCGTATGGGTGGAGTCCGTTCTGCTACCGGTAATGCGCCGTCACTGAATATAAAAGATGCCAATGCAATTGCTGAATTAAGCGATGTGGCGGGTGTCGCGCCGGTGACTATGGGTAAGTCACAAATTGTTTATGCCAGTAATAACTGGAATACCGACATCATTGGCACCACACCCAGTTATTTTGATGTGCGTTCCTGGAATATGTCTGCCGGCTATGCATTTTCTGATTCGGATGTGCGTTCCGCAACCCGCGTAGCTTTGATAGGCCAAACGGTAGTGCAGAACATTTTCGGGGACGATATTGACCCTGTTGGCCAGACCATCCGGATCAACCAGCGCCCGTTTGTTGTGCTGGGTGTGCTGGCCAGTAAAGGGCAAACGCTGGATGGTCGTGACCAGGATGACACCATCATCGTGCCGCTGACCACTGCACAACGTAAGTTATTCGGTAACCAGCTGCCAGGCAGCGTGCGCCAGATTATTGTGCAAGCCAATTCAGACAAAGTCATGAGCATGGTTGAAGAGTCCATGAATAGCCTGCTGAATCAGCGGCACAACATCCGCGAAGGCGCTGACAGTGATTTCTCTGTGCGCAACCTGACCGCCATCGCTAATTCCGCTGCTGAAACTGCACGTACCATGTCATTGCTTTTAGGCGCGATTGCCTCCGTATCATTGCTGGTGGGTGGCATCGGCATTATGAATATCATGCTGGTGTCGGTGACTGAACGTACGCGTGAGATTGGCATACGCATGGCGATTGGTGCCCGTGAGCGCGACATCCTGCTGCAATTCCTGCTGGAAGCGGTGATGATTTCTATCGTAGGTTGCTTGATCGGGATTGTGATTGGGATAGGCGGAGCAGTATTAGTCAGTTTGCTTACCCAGGCGGAAGTGATTGTGTCCAGTGACTCGGTGTTAATCGCCTTCAGTGTGGCTGCCACCATTGGTATTTTTTTCGGCTTTTATCCTGCAAGAAAAGCTGCCAAATTGAACCCGATAGAAGCATTGCGCTATCAGTAATACTTACGCCTTACACAAGTCGAAGCCGGGAAATTAATCCATTTCAATCGGCGGTGCGACTTTTAAAACCTCAGCTACCGTGGTCATGCCAGCGGCAACCTTTTCAGCGCCGTTCAGCATTAATGGCTGCAACCCGGCCTGCGTCGCTGCCTGGCGCAGTTGTAATAAATCAGTCTCTGGTGTAATCAGTTTGCGGATGGCTGGCGTGAGCGTGAGCATTTCATAAATGCCGGTGCGCCCGCGATAGCCAGTGTGACGACATTCCTGGCAACCGACCGCTTTCATGACCTTATTGGGCTTGGCTGCTTTAAACGGGCGCGTGATGCTGGCCCATTCGGCATTAGAAATCTCACCTTCGGTTTTGCAATGCGGACACAATGTGCGCACCAGGCGTTGTGCCATGATGCCGAGCACGCTGGAGTGGATCAGGTAAGCAGGCACACCCAAGTCAAGTAGACGTGTAATGGCAGACGGCGCGTCATTAGTGTGTAAGGTTGAAAGTACCAGGTGACCGGTCAGCGCCGCCTGAATCGCCATATCCGCTGTTTGCTGGTCGCGGATTTCGCCGACCATGATAATGTCCGGGTCCTGACGCATCAGCGTGCGTATACCTTCGGCAAACCCCAGTCCGATATTCTGTGTCACCTGCATCTGGTTAAATGCGGGTTCTATCATCTCGATCGGGTCTTCCACCGTACACACATTCACTTCATCGGTGGCCAGTTGCTTGAGTGTGGTGTACAGCGTGGTGGTTTTGCCGGAGCCGGTCGGACCTGTAACCAAAATAATCCCATTGGGATGGCTTGTCCATTGCGCCCATTGTTCACCCTGACGTTTGGAAAATCCCAACATCTGGAAATCCTGTACCAGAACATCCGGTTTGAAAATCCGCATCACCAGTTTTTCGCCGAAAGCGGTAGGCATGGTCGATAAACGTAATTCGATTTCCTTGCCATCGGTGTCCACGGTTTTAACGCGCCCATCCTGGGGGCGGCGTTTTTCTACCATGTCCATACGTCCCAGCAGTTTAATACGGCTGGTAATTGCGTTCATGATGTTGCTGGGCAACTGGTAAACCTGGTGCAATACGCCGTCGATACGTAAACGCATCAAGCCTAGATTTCGGCGCGGTTCAAGATGGATGTCACTGGCGCGCTGTTCAAACGCATATTTAAATAACCAGTCAACGATATTCACTACATGCTGTTCATTGGCATCCAGCTGGCGGTCTTTGCCTAGCTCGATCAGTTGCTCAAAATTCTGTACGCCGACAATCTGCCCGGCTTTAGCAACATTGGCCGATTGGATGGCGGAAGACAGCTTGTATAGTTCGGGCAAGTATCTCTGCAAATCCAGTGGGTTGACCATGACCACTTCAATCCGCAAATTGTGTATGCGTTCAAGGTCAAACACCCAATTCTGGTGGAAAGGATCGGCAGTCGCAATTTTAGCTACTCCGTCCTTGACCGAAATCGGCATAATGCGTAAACGCTCGGCGTAAGCCTGAGACACGATTTGGGTAGCCGAACTAAAGTCGAGTTTCAGGGGATCTATCTGATAGAAAGGTACTTTAGCCTTATAAGCAACATAGCGGCTAAGGTTATCCACAGTGAGCATTTGAGCGGGCTCCCGGTGGTCTTGCCACTTTTGTTCGGCAACGACGACAATCGGGTGGGTCTTTGAGCTATCGCGCTTGCGGTCTTGATGCAGTTTTTCTGCCATCACCTTCTCGATGCGTCCATCTGAGACCAGCATGCGCAGCAAATCACCCAGACGCAGACTTTCTAGGGATTTAGGTAATGAAAATGGGGCTGGAGTATTCATGACACTTCTAGGCTTAAGTATTAGCCTATGGTGCAAAAAGCATGCCACTGAAATATGGCAAGATTGGTCACTTTCCTGGGCTGACTCAGAGCTGCATCTGAATACGCATACTCAAATCAACAGCCTGAATATGCTTGGTCAGCCCGCCAATTGAAATCCGGTCAATACCAGTTTCTGCAATCGCGCGCACTGTAGTCAGATCCACATTGCCAGACGCTTCCAGCAAGGCACGTTTCTGCGTCGTTGTGACCGCTTTACGCAAATCATTCAGCGTAAAATTATCCAGAAGAATACTTTTCGCTCCGGCATCCAGTGCTTGTTGCAGTTCATCCAGTGTCTCGACCTCAATCTGGATATTCTCAGTCTCGCAGATATCAAATGCGGCTTTCAGCACAGACGCGATGGAGCCTGCGGCAGTAATATGATTTTCTTTGATTAATATGCCATCGTAGAGCGCGAGTCGCTGGTTGGCACCGCCGCCTGTGAGTACTGCATATTTTTGCGCCAGCCGCAGACCGGGCAAGGTCTTGCGCGTATCCAAAACCTTGGCAGGCAAATCCGCAATCCGTTCGGCATATTGCCGGGTGTGGGTAGCAACCGCAGATAATGTTTGCAGGAAGTTTAAAGCCGGGCGCTCGGCACTCAGCATGGCACGGGCATCGCCTTCTATGACTACCAGCGTCTGATTGGGCTGCACGAGATCGCCATCCTTAACGTGCCAATTTAAGGTGATTGTCGGGTCCAACTGCATGAAACATTGCTGTACCCAGGCACATCCACAAATTACAGCCTGTTCACGACTGATGATGGTCGCTGAAGCACGTGTGCCTGAAGGAATGAGGTCCGCAGTAAGATCACCTTTGCCTATGTCTTCCTGCAAAATCGCTTTAACCTGCTCGGCAATTAACACTGCATTCAGGTAAGGTGGCAAGGTTTGGTAGATCGAAGATTGTGTCATGAGGGTATCTACATGATTGAAAATTATGCATGGGACAATTTTAAGCCCATGCCAAAAGCTATTATAATAAATAGCGACCCGGGACATCAGTTTTTGTGACCGGCTTTTTTTCTTAAACAGCACCTTTCATTGGCAAACACACTATGCAGCTTTTATATACGGTTAACAGTCCTTATGCACGCAAGGTTCGCATCGTTGCCATCGAAAAACACATTGATCTCACATTAACTAGTGTCTTGCTGGCTGAGCCTGACTGTCCTGTCAGTCAATTCAACCCGCTGGGCAAAGTGCCGGTGCTGGTGCTGGATGATGGTGAAAGCCTTTATGACTCGCGTGTCATCGTCGAATACCTGGATCACCGTACGCCAGTGGCTCATTTGATTCCACAGGATCATCTGGCCAAAATCAAAGTGCGTCGCTGGGAGGCCTTGGCTGATGGTGTCTGTGATGCAGCGGTTGCGGTGATGCAGGAACAGCGTAAACCTGAAGCGCAGCAAACAAGCGCCTGGATAGAGAAGCAAATGGCTAAAGTAGTCGCCGGCCTGACGGCATTAGATAACGATCTCCTCAAGAAAAAGTGGTGTGTCAATGAAACATTCAGCCTCGCCGATATTGCCTTGGGTACCACGCTGGGTTATATCGATTTGCGTTTCAAGAGTACCCAATTAGAGGGTAAATACTGGCAGGAGAAGTTTCCTAACCTTGCCAAACATTATGGCGTGCTGGTCAAGCGCCCAAGCTTCAAACAGACCATGCCACAACCCTAGAAAAACAGCTTCCAATCAATAGCACTCTTTGAGCTGTTATCTTTTCTATTGCACTAAGACTGCAATCACATTTAGCTAAGTTGAATTGTCATTTCAATTTAGCCTCTAATTCCGCTAGCCATCGATCACGTTAAATGTTGTAAAAAGTTCCATTGATCACTATAAGTCATTAATTTGGCATTGATAATACAAATGATAATTGTTATCATTTGAGAATATAGTATTTAGTAACGGTTAAAAACTTCGTGATGGATGCCAGCGTGCCACTAAAAAAAAGATTGCTTGAATTAGTCGATGAGCTAATTGCGCATGATGGTTTTGGCAGCATCAAGGTAGATATTCGTCTTTTAAAGCGCGGTCAGAAGGAAGTGATTATTGATTGCGGAAAGCAATATCGATTTGTGGTGGATTTTCAGCCTGCTGCAGAACTAGCTGACAGCAAGTAGCTCGCTAGTTAGTTGAATTAAATCGGGGGATATTTCCCCAAAAGTTCCGACGGCATGGGGCCGTGGAAATGTTGAGTTGAGTAGTTCGCCCGCAAGCGCCTTCATGAGGAAGGGTCAACGGCATTATCCATGGCACCTTGTTTCTACTTGGGTTTCTACCTAGGTTTCTACGTGGTATTGCATGCTTATGTTCATAAGCATCATCTCGCCTCTGATTACATACTCAACAAGACATTAAAAGATTCGTTTATCTGCAGGACTTATGTCTTGTAGAGCAGCATATGCTGCAAACGAGCATGCTAGCTACCTCTAACTAGGAGAAGAGGGGTAGCTGGTTTAATGGGCTTGTGCCCGTATGACTATGGAGAAGAAAAAATGATGAATCAACTAAGTTTCAAACCCCTCTCAATCGTTGCATTGACTGCATTTAGCCTGAATATCGCCCCTGCATTCGCTGCGACACCCACCGGTATTCAGGATGCGATTCCTGTAGCTAAATCGCTGAATGGTATTAAAAAGGATGACGGCTGGTATAACCTGAGCTCTGCTTCCAAAACCAAAACAGTGGATGGTACTCCAGTCACGATTGCTGGTATCCCTGGTGGCGGCTTCCCAGGCATGGCTCCATTGCCAAACGTGATCTCGCAAGTCAGCTCTGATAATGATAGTTCAGCAACCTTCAGAAAAGTGAGTAATGGCGCAACAGGTGGGGCCTTTCCTTCGAGTGACAGCCTCTATGCAGGCTCTTTCAGCGGTGCTTTCAATGTTAACGGTGGCAAGCTGGGTGTGTTTGAAACTGCGCCAGTGGACAATCTGGCCAATGTGGTGTTCCAGGTCGAAATTGGCGGTGCCAATGGTTACGATTTCTACCAGCCTTCTGTGGGCAATACAACCACAATTGGTGACGCTTCAACGCATGCGGCAGGTGCTTTAGCCGTGACTAACTACTTCCCTACGCTGAACCTGACTTTCAGCAATAACACAACCACGCAGTTGACTGCCAACTGGGCTGAACTGAGCACCAAAGGCGAGAACGGTACAACAAGTGCTGGAGGTACAGAAGAACCGATCTACATCAATCTCTATGCATTCCAGTGGGATTTAAGTGGCTACAGCAATATTTCATCATTCAATGTGACTTTCGATGTCGTCGCACACAGCCAAACTTATGCAGCCCGCCTGACACAGAGCGACACTTTCAATCAAGTGGTTGCGGTACCAGTGCCTGAGCCAGAGTCATATGCCATGGTCCTTGCCGGATTAGGCTTGGTCGGTTTTGTGGCGCGCCGTCGCCGTCATGTTTAAACACTTAAGCCTATCTATGTAGTAGTGATAAAGGCCCTGTCAATACGTGCAGGTCTTTTGTCGCTTCAGGCAACCTCGGAAACCCGCCGGGCGCTCCGCTAAGTGTTAAAGGTGTTTGTCCATGTTTTTTACATGGAAATTGAATACTCAACGGTGTGAGTCCGTGAGGCTTATTTTGAGGTATATGGCGTATCACCTTCAAGAGGAAGGGACTTATGCGCTGTAAGAGGAGATTTATAAAATGAAATTATCAGCTTTGGTTTTGGCATTTGGTTTTGCCTTTAGTGGATCAGCATTTGCAACAGCAGGTGTTTGGGATACGGCAGCACCTTGGAGCACAACAACGCAATATGCCGAATGGAACACATTTGAAAGCACAGCACTTAGTACAGGTGATACCACCCCTGAAATAGCTTTATCAGCAGGAACGACAGCATCTCTAAAAGAAACAACTGGCGGCGCATTCTTAGTGGGCGGCAATGTATATAGTTTCGCTGTAGCTACACAATTTACTGCAACTTTAAGCGGCACAGCAGGTGGATTGTATGATGTTTATTTGCGTATAGGTACGGTAGGTAATACAGCATCTCAAGCATCTGCGTTCTTGAATGGCCAGGCAGCAAGTCAAGTGGTAGTGCAAAAGACTGAGTCGCAAGGTGACTTTGGCGGATTTGGTACATCTTATGAGCAAGAGTTGTACTGGAAATGGACTGGTGTAACAGGCTCAAACCTGTATACCTTTAATTTCGGAGCCTCTTCATCAAGCATGAGTTTGGATCAACTTGCTTTAGCCACTGTTTCTGTCCCAACAGTGACGCCAGTGCCTGAGCCAGAAACCTACGGCATGATGGCGCTCGGGCTTGGCCTGGTAGGTGTGATTGCAAGACGTCGCACTAGCACAAGCAATACCTGATTTCGATTTATGCAACTAAACAAAGGGGCTGATTCAGCCCCTTTGTTTCAATTAATACTTCTAGTAGTAAAGCGCTCATGATGGAATGCCTCGATCAACGGCAACGTAGAAATAAAATTAATAACCATTATTCTTCAATGATGGGTGCATTTCAGTTATTTATTTGCATTCTATTTATTTCATTCAGCCATATTAATTTTGCTGCAGATCAAATAAGCCGCGATGAGAACACCTCCAACCAGGAAAATACCCAGTCTAAAAATGATCAGGATGATCAGCCGATAAACAAATCGGAGAGTGTTGATACATTGCCCGAGGTGTCCGTCACTGATACCAGGGTTAAAGAGGAGTCTGGCATCAATCCTACATTGCCGATTACCACAATCACAAGTGAGCAGTTGCAACGCACGCAGCCGAGCAACATTTTTGAGGCTGTAAAATCTGCGCCAGGTGTATCAATTACAGGGGGGCCAAGACCAAGTGGTATGGCTTTTAGTATTCGGGGTTATACGGATAATGAAGATGTAATGGTGAAAGTTGATGGGGCGCCTAAAGGATTTGAAAAGTATCGAATGGGGGGTACTTTTGTAGAGCCCGAGTTATTAAAAAGTATTGAAATCCAACGCGGTCCACAAATTACCAGCGGTTCAGGTTCTTTAGGGGGCACGATTATCGCCCAAACAAAAAATGCGGCTGATTTGTTAAAGCCCGGCCAGAAATTTGGTGCCAAAGCCAAGTTCGGTTATGGCAATAACAATGATGAATACTCTCGTTCTTATATGATGTATGCCCGACCCGAGGAACGGGTAGATATTTTATTCAACTACTCTAATCGCCAGGCGAATAACATCACGCTTGCAAATGGAGATAAATTAGATAGTTCTGCAATCCAGTCTATCTCCCAATTGCTCAAAGTTTCCATTTTTCCACGGGAAGATTTGGAACTTAGCACTTCATTAGTCACCTTTGATGATAGCGGGTTGCAACCTTATGACGCAACTGGCGGGCAACCAGGTACCTTCGGCACTGTGATACGAAGTATTGATGATTTTAGCTGGACTCAAACCATGCTTTATACGCCTGATCATCCTTGGGTTAATCTGAAAGCTGTATTGGGCAGAGGGCATACAAAGTTACATGATCTGCTGCAGCCTGGCAAATCATCGATAAATCCGTGCAATGTCAGCACTTGCACAAACATGAATGATTATTATGATTACAAAACAAAGACTGTGGATTTAAGTAATATCTCCACGATTTTTAAAGCTGATTCAATGTTAATAGCCGTGTTAACCGGTTATCAATACAATGAAAGTGAAAGAGACGTAGAACGCTTTCTTGAAAATCCCGCCAGCCCTTTGGCAAGTGGTTATCCCAATGGCTTCAATCCTTCTGCACCTCCAGGCAAACGTTCTTACAATGCATTTTATATTCAGCCACATTTTCAGATTGGACAAGTAAGTATCAAACCAGGGTATCGAAGGGATGATTATAAGATTGAAGCAGACGGTGGCACTCTGGACTTGCTTGCTCCTTTTAAACAAGCCAGTAAAAATGAATTTACTGAAGAAACCTGGAGCTTGGGCTTAGCTTACGATTTCTTCCCTCGTGCCAGTCCCAAGCAATTGACAGTCTATAGCAATTACGGTCAAGGATTTCGTCCAGCATTAATAGATGAGTCGTTTACACAAGGCACATTCAGCAGATGCCGACGATTAGGCGCACTTTTGATTCCTGGAGTTTCAATGCCAGACGGCCCACCCTCTGGTATTTGTGGTGATCTTTATCAATCTCAGACTTCTGAGTCCACCGAAGTCGGCATGAGCTATCAAGATCCTCATCTAATGGGGACTGATATTGGCCTTACCAGCAAAATTAACTTTTATCACATCTATACTTCGCATTTACTTTCATCCTTGCGTGAGAACGATGACAGGAGCATCACACAAAAAGGTTGGGAAAGAAGAAATGGAATAGAGGTAGAAGGTTTTGTTCAATACCATGGTATATATATGCGCGGCGCATATTCACGAATAAATGGAAATCTTTTTGACGGAGGGCGTTTTGTTCCACTGTATACCATTCCTGGCAATACCTTGAATATTAATTTGGGGGCGTCGTTAACTAAGACTTTGGACTTTAATGTCACTTACAGGAAGATTTCAGATAGGAATATAATTGTCGGTGGCGGTAATACCACTGATTATGTTTTTGGCACGCAGGACGGCTATGAAATCTGGAATGCCGGGGTACATTGGCAAGCTACTCCACAATTGGGAATGCGACTGATAGGGGAAAATTTGACCAATAAAGAGTATCGTCTCGACGCTGCTATGGGTGGATTGGGAATTTTTGCTCCGGGGAAAAACGTTAAATTCTTTGTCGAGTTAATGTATTGAATGAAATTAAAAAGCCTCAGAATCTCTGAGGCTTTTCTATATTTAGATGATATATTTGTTTAAAGCGGTGCAACATCATCATCACCGAGCAGGGTATGCAGATTATTTTTATGGCGTAATGTCTGGCGTTCATTCAGGCGTTTTTGCGCTGCACTTGGGAAGTCAGTATAACTTATCAGGCTGCGCTCGATCAGAATGCCGATCAAGTCTTCAAGTACGCGCGCAAGCTGGATATCGCTTTCACGGAAGGTGTGGTGTTTCTTAAGTTCTTCATCCAGAAAATTCAAATAATCGGCATCTGAGTTTTCTACCTGTACCCAGTCAGCCGAAACCTGAGTATCCGGACTTGCGGCAATAATTGCACCTTCTTTATTTTTAAGTATGTAGGCCATCAGGTGTCATTCCTTGTCACTTTAGGTGTGAGTTATTGTTTATCAGGGAAGCAGAAGCAATAACCATGCCTTTTGATTGCTTAAATCGCGCCATTAATGATGCCACCACCCAGGCAAACATTGCTTTCATAAACGACCACACTTTGTCCTGGCGTAATCGCCCATTGATGCTGACCAAAGCGGATGGTCGCTTCCTCATCATTCACCGCATCGACTTCGCATGGCGCATCCGGCTGGCGATAGCGGGTTTTGGCCGCGTAAACCCAATTGGTGCGTGGCTGTTCGCCGCTGATCCAATGCAATTGCCCGGCGGTCAGGCCATCACTTTGCAGCAGTGGGTGATCGTGTCCTTGCACTACAATCAGTTCATTGCTGACCATGTCTTTGCCTGCTACAAACCAAGGTTCACCATTGCTGTCGCGGCTACCACCGATTTTTAAACCCTGACGCTGGCCTAATGTGTAATACATCAAACCTTCGTGCTCACCGACCACCTTACCTTCAGGGGTGCGCATGATGCCGGGCTGTCTTGGCAGGTAGCGTTGCAGGAATTCCTGGAACGGGCGTTCGCCGATAAAACAAATCCCGGTGGAGTCCTTTTTTTCGGCATTGATCAGCCCATGCTCGCGCGCGATCTCACGCACTTCACGCTTCAGATATTTACCCAACGGAAATAATGTTTTAGATAACTGTGCCTGGTTCAGGCGTGACAGGAAATAGCTTTGATCCTTGCTGCCGTCATCTGCTTTCAGCAACTGATAGTTACCTGGTTGAATCGGGTTCTCACGAACCTGGGCATAGTGACCAGTGGCAATCAAATCTGCTCCCAGGCTCATCGCATGGTCTAAAAATGCCTTGAATTTTATTTCTGCATTACACAGTATGTCAGGGTTAGGTGTACGGCCAGCCTGGTACTCTTCCAGGAAGTTAGTGAATACTCGCTCTTTGTATTCCTCACTAAAATTCACGGCTTCAATATCAATACCTATCTTGTCAGCGACAGACACGGCATCGATCAAATCCTGCTTCGAAGAACAGTATTCATCAGTGTCATCGTCTTCCCAGTTTTTCATGAACAAACCGGTGACATGATAGCCTTGTTGCTTTAGTAACAAAGCGGTTACAGAAGAATCAACGCCGCCGGACAGGCCGACGATCACATGTGGCTTACTCATAATGCCTGGCCCAAATGTTTCAAAATATCTAAAGAATAACGTTTGCCCGCCAGGTAATCCTGCACGCATAACAACACCTGCGGACTGCGCATCAACTTACCGTCGGCAGCGATCTCGGCTTCAGTTTTCCACACAGTGCGGAGTATGCCGTCGTCCAGCGCTAGTTCAGGATAATGTGTGCCCAGCTTGCCAGTGAAGGCGAAACGCAAATAGGTGATGCCATTGCCCGGATGCTGCCAGTGGTAAATGCCTACCAGTGCTTCTGGCGTAAAATCATACGCAGTTTCTTCCAGCGTTTCCCGAATCGTCGCTTCTATAATCGTTTCGTTTTCTTCGAGGTGACCGGCTGGCTGGTTAAAGCGATTGCCACGGTCAGTGGTTTCTTCAACCAGTAAAAACTTGCCGTGTTGTTCGATAATTGCCGCCACGGTGACGTTGGGTTTCCACTGCTGGGAGGACTTGGAAGAGGCAGGTGAATTCAAAATACGCGGGTTTCGTTAAAAGCGCTATTTTAACGCTAAGTGATTGATTAGGGTAATTATCTTAAAGCCTTGACTACTATCATGTGCTGTCGATATGTGGTCATCAACCCGCCAACTGCGGAAACAAACCAGTCAATCCATGCGCAATAAACTCTACTGACATGGCCGCTAAAATCAGTCCCATCAGGCGGGTCACGATATTAATCCCGATAGGGCCCAGGTAATCGGTGATGGCATCAGAAAGTAATAACAAGCCCCAGATAAACAGTGAAATCAAAGCCACGGGTATTATCAGGCTTAAATGCCCCCAAAAGCCAGGATGCTGTTGCGCAGTGATAATCATGCTGGAAATCGCGCCTGGTCCGGCAAGTAACGGAATACTCAATGGCACAATCGCAATCACTTCACGTTCTGCCAAGTCTTGCGCTTCCTCTGCTGTTTGGCGAGTGCCACTTTGCTTGCCATGCATCATTGAGATAGAAATCAGTAGCAGCAAAATACCGCCACCGACCTGGAATGAAGGAATGTCGATGCCGAAAAAGTCTAATACTCTGTCGCCGATAAAAGCCGAGACGCAAAGCACAATCATCACAGTCATACCGACCGTGCGAGCGGTACGGGCACGTTCCTTTTTGCTCCAGCCACTAGTGGCACTGATGAAGATTGGCAGGCTGCCGATGGGATTCACAATCGCCAGCAAGGCAATTGCGACTTTAAGCAGGTAGGTATATTCGTTCATTGCAGTCACTTTTTGGCATCAGTCTTGTCGCCAAGCTTGCCTAAAAAAATGGTCGGGACAAATTGCCAAGGCCATTTTATTTATGCCGGACGTTTGTCAAAAAACGCAATTGGCTGCGGTGGCGCCATTTGCAGGATATGTTTGCGCACTTTGCCCATCACATGCATTTCACAGGGCTTACAATCGAACTTGAGTGTGTACCTGTCATTGCCGCTGATCAGCGTCATAGGTTCGGCCGTCACCGTGCCTTGCACACCTATCACGCCTTTGGCTTCTTTCGGACACAAGCCGTGGCTGAAACGCAGGCAATGTTTGGTGATCATCACCGGCACTTCATCCAGCTCTTCATTGGATTCATAAGCGCTGGCAATCAGCTTCACGCCGTGCTTGTGATAGAAATCGCGAGCTTTCTGGTTATAGACATTTGCCAGGTAGCTCAAAGTATCTTCAGGATAAATAGCGGGTGGCTCGGCAGCCGCACGCAATGGCGGGCGATTATAGCCTAATGTTCTGATGGCAATTAATTCTTGCACGGCATCACGGCGTAGCTGGTTCACAACAGAAGCGGGCAGGAACCAAGGCTGGGTCAATTCCAGGCCGATATCTCTGGCAGAAAAATCGGTATTTCCCAGTTTTGCCAGATTCTCCCTCAACGATACCTCGGCTTTTTCTGTATCGTTCGCAGGCTGCTTTGCGGTAGTGCATTGGGTGGTGGCGCTAAAGCCTTGTTCATCCGTCAGTGTCAGTGCAAAGCCATCTGCCGTTTCGTAAAGTACAACATCGAGCGCTATTTTTCTTGTGGCTGAATCCTTTTCCAGCAAGCGCATAAAAGCGTGGTCGCGGTTGCGGTAGAGTTGGGTGTTGTTGCGGATATCCGCAGGCATTTCATTCGGGAACAGGCGTTGTGTATGGTTATCCAGCGCTTGCACCGTATTCACACGCAATCCGACCAACTCTTTATGCACATCAAAAAAGCACACGCCGTCACCATTGTGTAATACAACTTCTGTCGCCACATCGATAAAGTCCTTACCGACTTTACGCACTTTACCTAGTTCTTCACCTGAAAATTTGGGTGTATCAAACGCACCGATATCGGCCTGGCGGCCATTGGCAAAATAGTCGGTGGCACTGCGGTTAAAGGTTTTTTCAGGCTGTGGCGTAAATGTGTAGCTGGCATGCCCGGCTGAGGATTTAGCGTATTCCGGCATCTCTTCCAGAATCTCATCCAGCAGCTGACGGTAATGGGCGGTGGCGTTTTTCACATAAGGCAGGTCTTTGTAACGGCCTTCGATTTTAAAGCTGCTGACACCGGCAGCAATCAGCGCACGCAGGTTGGCACTCTGGTCGTTATCTTTCATCGATAAGTAATGTTTGTCTTTACCCAGGATGCGACCTTTCTGGTCTTCCAGCGTATAGGGCAAACGGCACTCTTGTGAGCACTCACCCCGGTTGGCACTGCGGCCTGTGTGTGCGTGGCTGATAAAACATTGCCCGCTAAAAGCAACACACAAGGCGCCATGTATAAAATATTCCAGGTTAGCCGTCGTGGCATCAGCAATCTTTTTCACCGTCGCGATATCCAGCTCGCGCGCCAGTACAATCTGGCTGAATCCCACTTGGTCAAGAAACTGGGCTTTTTGCACAGTGCGTATATCGGTTTGCGTACTGGCATGCAACTGTATCGGTGGTAAATCCAGTTCCAGCAAGCCCATGTCCTGCGCGATCAGTGCATCTACGCCTGAGTCATACAGCTGATGCACCAACTGGCGTACGCCTTCAAGCTCATTGTCATGAAAAATCGTATTCAGCGCGACAAACACTTCGGCATGAAACTTGTGCGCATGCTGCACCAGCCTGGCAATATCCTGTACGGTATTCGGCGCTTTGGCGCGCGCACCAAATGCCGGGCCACCAATATACACGGCATCAGCCCCGTGATTAATGGCTTCAATGCCAAAATCTGCGTTTTTGGCAGGTGAAAGCAGTTCCAGATGTTTGCGGGTTTTTTGCATGCGGGATGTATCTACAGTGTAACGACTTGATTTAAGACGCTATTTTAAACGAAGCATGCATTTTGCGCTTGGTTTAAAATAGCGTCATGAGTGGAAATCAGGATTTATTACAACGCAGCCACAATCACGTGTGGCATCCATGTACGCAGATGAAGCATCACGAACGCACACCGTTGGTTCCGATTGCCCGAGGTGAGGGCGCCTGGCTATTTGATACCGATGGCAAAGGCTACCTGGATGCCGTCAGTAGTTGGTGGGTCAATCTATTTGGGCACAACCGGACGGAGATTAAAGATGCGATTAAGGCCCAGTTAGACCAGCTTGAGCATGTAATGCTGGCCGGGTTTACCCATGCGCCGGTGGTGGAGCTATCAGAGAAACTTTCATCCTTAACTGGCCTGGGTCACGCTTTTTATGGTTCAGATGGTGCCAGTGCTACCGAGATCGCGCTTAAAATGAGTTTTCACTATTGGCGTAATCGCGGGCAAGCGCAAAAAACCAGATTTATCAGTTTGCAGAACAGTTATCACGGCGAAACCTTGGGCGCGCTGAGTGTGACCGATGTTGCCATTTTTAAAGACACTTATGCGCCGTTGATTTTACAGTCGGCACAAATGCCCAGTCCGGATAGTCGACTGGCTGCAGCCGGTGAATCTGAAGAAGCTTTTGCCTTACGCTGCGCTGAGGCGCTCGAGGTTTATGCAGCCGAGCATCACGCTGAATTGGCAGCCTTTATTATTGAGCCATTGGTGCAAGGTGCAGCTGGTATGGCGATGTACCATCCAGCCTATCTGCGCAGTGCACGCGAGATTTGCAGCCGTTATGATATCCACTTGATTGCAGATGAAATTGCTGTCGGTTTTGGCCGCACCGGCACCTTGTTTGCCTGTGAGCAGGCGGGTGGAACAGTCAGTGATATTGCTGATTTTGTGTGTCTTTCCAAAGGCATTACCGGCGGTTATTTGCCGTTATCTGTGGTACTCACGACCGATGATGTTTATCAGGCTTTTTACCATGACCAAGCTGCCAAGGGTTTTTTGCACAGCCATAGTTACACCGGCAACCCGTTAGCGTGTAGTGCGGCACTGGCAACGCTGAAATTGTTTGAAACCTCTGACGTGTTGGGCAATAACCAGAAGACCGCACAGCAACTTTGGACAGCAGTGCAGGCATATGACTTGCCGCTACAGCATGTCCGCCAGCGTGGCATGATCACTGCGTTTGAGGTTGATAACAAAAATCCACAATTTGCCCGCGATTGTTATGCGGCGGCGTTGCGGCATGGCTTATTGCTGCGCCCGATAGCTAATACAGTCTACTGGATGCCGCCATATTGTCTGAATGAGGCAGAGATTGATCATCTGGTACAGGCAACACAAACCACGATTCTCGAAAGTATGGCATGCAGCTAACTATACGCTGGTGCCTGTTCTTTTGTTGCTTGTGGACCGGCGCTGCGCAGGCGGTTTTGCCGGTTTCATTGCAAGAAGCGCTTACTAAAGCGAAATTACCGCTGGATAGCGTTGCGATTGTGGTGCAACCCCTCGATGGTGAGCCGCCGCTCATCAGCCATAACCAGACCAAGGCCATGAACCCGGCCAGTGTCATGAAAGTGGTGACCGCTTACGCCGTACTGGAAGCCCTTACGCCCGCTTATCGCTGGAAAACAGAAGTCTATAAAAACGGGTCAGTGAATCAGGGTGTACTTGATGGTGATCTCATTATCAAAGGCTACGGTGACCCGGCCCTGAACAATGCCGAGCTTTGGCGTTTGTTGCAGCAGATCCAGCAACAGGGGATTAAACATATCAAAGGTAACCTGGTGCTGGATGCTTCCATTTATACGCCGGAAGTCACTCAACGTCCGATACTGGATGACGAGCCATGGCGCGCTTATAACGTCAATCCGTATGCATTGCTGGTGAATGGCGGTCATACCAGTTTCAGGTTTGGCGTATCCAGAGAAGGCGGCAAGCCTGTGGTGAGTGTCACACAAGAGTTTGAGTTGCCACAGATTAAAGTGCTGAATGCCATGCAGGTCAGCAAAGGTGCTTGCGGGGATTGGCGTAGTAATCTGGGTTATGAAGTATCTGCGACACCAGAAGGCGCAACGGTGACGTTTAGCGGCACATTACCTGAACAATGCGAGGAGCGCTACCTTGAATTAAGCGCGCTTAGCCAGCATCAGTACGCGGTGAATACCTTCAAAAAATTATGGACACAATTGGGCGGGCGGCTGGATGGCCAGGCCGTCGCTGCCGTGTTGCCAGCCTCCGCAACATTGGTCACCACCTGGTGGTCTGCGCCGCTGGATGAGGTGATTCGTGATATAAACAAATGGAGCAATAATGTCATGGCGCGGCAGTTGATGCTGACCATAGGCGTGGAAGCAGGGCATGTCCCAGCTGACGAAAATAGCAGTGCGTTGGTGGTAAGGGAATTATTAAGCAAAAGCGGGCTGTCTTTTACTGAACTGGTGTTGGAAAATGGGTCCGGGCTGTCACGCAACGAGCGTATCAGTGCGGAACATCTTGCACAATTACTCGTCACAGCCTATCAGCGGCCGGTGATGCCTGTGCTGATGGCTTCCCTGCCGATTCTTGGGTTAGATGGTACGCTCAAAAAGCGCTTGCCCGAAGCTCCCAGCCGAGGCATGGCTTACTTGAAAACGGGGTCTCTGGAAGGTGTCAGCAGCATTGCCGGTTATGTGCAGGATGTTCAGGGTAAGCGCTATGTGCTGGTCATGCTGGTCAATCACAATAATGCTTCGGCAGCGCGTTCCATCCAGGATGGCCTGATTAAAGCGTTGATTGAAGGCCGCTAGCCAGCTGGCAACTGAGAATTTTTAATAAAAACCGCGTATGATAATGGTCGTTTTCAAGGAGCAAATGTGAAATCAGGAATGAAAAAATTAAGCTTGGGCATGGTGTTACTGTTATCAATAGCGGGTTGCCAGGCGCAATCCAACTCGCCCAATTCAAAGGAAAATACCCAAATGACTGCCAATGTGACTGAGCTGCAAAAAATTGATACCGTGGTAGGCGATGGCCGCGAAGCCGAAATCGGTTTCAACGTGACCGTGCATTACACCGGCTGGTTGTACGATGCCAATGCCAAAGACTTTAAAGGCAAAAAGTTTGATAGCAGCCTGGACCGTAATTCCCCGTTCAACTTTTTCCTGGGCGGTGGCCAGGTCATCCAGGGCTGGGACGAAGGTGTGCAAGGTATGAAAATTGGCGGCAAACGTACGCTGATTATCCCTTCTGAACTGGGTTACGGCGCACGCGGTGCCGGTGGCGTGATTCCGCCAAATGCGACACTGGTATTTGACGTTGAATTGCTCGGCGTCAAATAGAAAGTGATTGTTTGGGTGTATGGTGCTCTTAATTAAGCATCTTGGTGACGGAAGCTAGGTATTCTTGCAATCTGCCAGCTCCGCCCTCAAGTGATTGACGTTGGTCACAAATTAAAAAACGATTGGAAAAATCAGCAATGCAAGTCAAAGTGAAATGGATAGACGGCGTCAGTTTTGTTGGCGAGTCTGAAACCGGTCACGCAGTCGTACTGGATGGCGCGCCTGAGAATGGCGGCCGTAATATCGGCATGCGCCCAATGGAAATGCTGCTGATCGGCATGGGTTCATGCACGGCATTTGATGTAGTGACTATCCTCAAAAAAGCACGCCAGCCGATTGTGGATTGCGTGGCAGAAATTGCAGCTGAACGCGCCGACACTATCCCGAAAGTATTCACCAAGATTCACGTGCACTTTGTAGTGACCGGTGAAAACCTGAACGAGCAACAAGTCTCGCGTGCGATAAGCCTTTCTGCTGAAAAATATTGTTCAGCCAGTATCATGCTGCAAAAAGCTTGTGAAATTACGCATGATTTTGAAATCAGAACGCCAACTACCGAGTAAATGATGACAACTCCTGTCGGCATGTTAGGTATTCGCCACGTGGCACTCTTTATCAAAGAACTGGAGTCGGCGATAGACTTCTACACGCGCATTGTTGGCATGCAGATCGAATGGCAGCCAGACCCGGACAATGTTTACCTGACCAATCATGGCGATGTATTTGCCTTGCATCGGGTTGATTACAAGGCTGATCCGCTACAGCGTCTTGACCACATCGGGTTTGCATTGACGGATGAGGCGGCAGTAGATGGCTGGTATTCCCATATGGTGGAGCAAGGCGTACGCATTACCGAAGCGCCTAAAACACACAGGGATGGCTCACGGGGCTTTTATTGCCTGGACAGCGTCGGTCATTTGCTTGAGTTTATTTACCATCCGCCAATTAGCCGTCATGTTAAAGGCATGTCGGGTAACTAAATTTGGATACTTTTTTCAAAAGCATAAAGCCTCCTTGTTGGAGGCTTTATTTGTTAAGAGGATTTAAAGCTAGCTATTCGCTTACGACTTTGATCGACAATGTTTGCTCTTTATCCAGCACAGTCAGCAAACGGTCTATGTTCGGATGTTTGCCTGGGTGATTCTCGGCATCTTCTGTATGTTCTGCGTACAGCGCCAATCCCTCAACGGCAGCATCGCTGTTGATTTCACCATATATTTTGAATAAATGATGATAAACCTTAATCGAGCCCTGGGTGCCGGGTTTATTTTCAATCTGGCCGGCTGGCTGGCTTTGCTCATCGAAGAGCTCAATGCGTTTCACATGATCCGCATTATCCAGGGTGAGTAAGTTGTCACTAAATTTTTGCATGGTTGACTCTAGGTTAATACGAATACTATAAGTGATACGCGGTTCGCGTCATCAGTTTGGAAGCCAGGCGCATGGCCAGTTTCACCGGGGCGGGCAGTGCAGCACCGCCAAGATGCTCTGCAGTCTGCGCATGCTGTTCTTCATCTTGCTTCATTTGCGTCACTATCGCGCGTGAAGCGAGATCTTGCGCCGGTAATTGCTGCAGATGACTCCCTAAGTGAGATGACACCTGGTGCTCGGTTTCGGCCAAAAATCCAAGGTTCCATTTGTCACCAAGTAAACCTGCTGTGACACCCAGGCCAAAACTCGCACCAAACCATAATGGGTTAAGCAGGCTTTTGCGGCCACCAAGTTCGTCGATTCGTCGTTCACACCATGCAAGATGATCGACTTCTTCACGGGAGGCTTTTTTGAGTGCTTCAACATTGGCCGGATTACGTGATACTAACGCCTGGCCGCTGTATAAGGCCTGTGCACAAACTTCGCCCACATGATTGACGCGCATCAGGGCTGCGGCATGCTTGCGCTCTTTATCAGATAAAGAGTTATCGTTAGACGCTTCTGCTTTTGGATAAGGGCGGCTAGGACTGGGTTGGCTAAATACCGTACGTAAGCCCATGTCGATGACGGCAATAGCCTTGTCCAATGTCAATCTCGGCAGAGTCATTGATTACTCCCTGTAAAGCACCATTGCCTGCTGGCTGTGAGGCTTGCAGACAATGGCATGATCATTATTTCTTCACTGGTTTCTCAGCGCCGGCTGGTTTTTCAGTGCTGGCTGGCTTGTCTGTTGCAGCTTTCACCGCTTCAGGTGCTTTTTGCACTGGCAAGCCTTTAAGTTGATTCAACGCTTGTACAAACTGGAAGTCATCTTTGCTGGCGGGTTCAATAGGGCCGCGGGTTTCAGCAAATTTTTCATCCTTAGGTTTATCACCACCAACGCGGGCTTTCACTTCTTCAGCTTTTTCAGCGTTGGCTTTAGCAATATCGCTAGGGTTGGATAAATGGCGCTTCAAATCCGCCTCATGCAAGCTCAGGCTTGGGTCTGAACCATCATCCACAATCGTGTCCGGCACAATGCCTTTCGCCTGGATTGAGCGGCCATTAGGCGTGAAATAACGTGCAGTGGTCAATTTAATCGCACTACCGTTGTTCATAGGCAGGATTGTTTGTACTGAACCCTTACCAAAGCTCTGGATGCCCATGATGGTGGCACGTTTATGATCCTGCAATGCGCCGGCCACAATTTCTGAAGCAGATGCAGAACCTGCATTGATCAATACCACGATTGGCACTGTTTTATACTCTTCAGGCAAATCTTTCAGGTAGTCAGATTTACCACGGCGGGCATAATCCATGGGTGTCGCATTCAGGCGCATTTTAGAGTCCGCTACACGGCCTTCGGTATAAACCACCAAGTCATCTTTTGGCAGGAAAGCGGCAGAGACGCCAACCGCGGCATCCAGCAAGCCGCCTGGGTTGTTACGCAAATCCAACACCAAGCCTTTAAACGGGCCTTTGTTATCAGCACGTAAGGTTTTCAGCGCCTTGGCAAGGTCTTCACCAGTACGCTCCTGGAACTGTGTAATACGTACATAAGCATAGCCTGGCTCAATCAATTTGCTCTTAACGCTTTGCGCCTTGATGATGGCACGGGTCAGGGTAAAGGTAAGCGGTTTGTCTTCGCCTTTACGCACAACGGTTAGCGTGATTTTAGTATCCGGTACACCGCGCATGCGTTTCACGGCATCGTTCAGGGTCAAACCACGCACTTGCGTGTCATCGAGTTTCATAATCAAGTCACCGGATTTCAAGCCAGCTTTATAAGCAGGGCTGTCTTCAATCGGTGTCACTACTTTCACCAGGCCGTCTTCCATGGCGACTTCAATACCCAGCCCGCCAAATTCACCTTGGGTGCCAGCCTGCAACTCTTTGTAGGCATCTGCATCCATAAAGGTTGAGTGAGGGTCGAGGCCTTGCAACATGCCGGCCAATGCTTCATTGATCAGTTTTTTATCTTCAACCGGTTCGACATAGTCAGATTTGACTTTGGCGAATACTTCGGCAAAGACGCGCAGCTCGTCGATCGGCAGTTGCGAAACAGAGGTTCTATCCGCCCAGGCAGAAATATTGATACTTACCAGAATACCTACAAAAACGCCTGCACCAAGCAAGCTAAATTTTTCAAATTTGGAACGCATACCAGCCTTGTATGATCAATTAAGCGAAGAATACTATTGTATGAAGATTACTGTAATAAAAGATTCAAGTGACATCAGTGATGTCAGCCTGTTTTGAGAGAGTGGAAACAATCACGTTAAGTTCATTTTCCGCTATTTCAATAAAATTGACTATACTCTTCACGCAAATAGTTTATTAGAGTGCAATATGCAAAAGCCTATCGTAGAAATCGAGTTTTGTACACAGTGTCGTTGGCTATTACGCGCAGCCTGGTTAGCGCAAGAGCTGCTTACCACATTTGATACTGATCTGGGATCGGTCAATCTGGTGCCCGGCACCGGAGGTATTCTGGACATTAGCTGTGATGGAAAAGTGATTTTTTCACGTAAAGAAGCAGGGCGGTTTCCTGAAGCAAAAGAATTGAAACAGCTGATAAGGGATTTGATTGATCCGGAGCGCTCACTTGGACACAGTGATAGTCCGGTAAAAAGTGCGGGTGATAATTGAGTAGTAGGAAGCTTGTTTTTACGTCTAAGCTTTAATTCCCGGTTTCCACTTCTATGCGTTTGGCGCCGTTGTAACGGGTACGCCAGTAGCGCTCATCCATGTTTTCAACACGTACTTTAGCGCCCGCTCGCGGCGCATGTATAAACTGATTGTTGCCAACGTAAATGCCGACATGAGAGAAGGCTGACTTAAGTGTGTTGAAAAATACCAAATCTCCTGGCTGCAAATCATCGCGCTTAACAGTATCACCCAACTCACTGATGGTGCGGGCGGATGGCGGCAGGGAAATTTGTGCTGCGTGCTTGAACACGTATTGTACAAACCCGCTGCAATCAAAACCGGTTTCAGGAGAACGCCCACCGTATTTGTAACCTACACCGGTCAGGCTCAGCGCCCGAATCATGATCTCTTCAACTTTTTCTGACCACGAACCGGAAAGTCCGGTTTGGCTGTCTAACACCTCTTCTTGCGAATAGCTATAGGCATTCTGCCAACGCTTGTCCTCACCTGGGGCGGCGTGGCCTTGGGAGATGCAAAGGGTGCTGATCAGAGGCGCACTGATAAGTAGTGCAGCGAGTCGAAGAACTAAATTATTCATCACAATCAAAGCTTGGTTATCATTCTTGTTGTGTCAGAAATAAGTATAACGGCCTAAACCTTGCCATACTTCAATGGCAGATGCAAGTTTTCATGAAAATTTAAGCATGTAGCTCATATTGAAATCAGCAAAAAACTGCATCATTTTTAGTGGTCCGTGGGATAATTGACGGATGTCTTTAATGCAACAAGTCACGTCAGCATTTTCAGAAAGCGGTTGTCTGGTACAAACCATGCCCGGTTTCAGAAGCCGCCCGCAACAACAGGAAATGGCGAAGGCAATTGCCGATGCCATCGATAACCAGCAGCAATTGGTAGCCGAAGCGGGAACAGGCACTGGCAAAACTTACGCCTACCTGGTGCCGGCGCTTTTGTCTGGCGGAAAAGTCATTATTTCAACCGGCACCAAAACCCTGCAAGACCAGCTTTACCAGCGTGATTTACCTGCCGTGCGGGAAGCACTGAAAGTGCCTGTATCCGTAGCTATGCTCAAAGGCCGCGCAAACTACATTTGCCATTACCATTTGCAGCGTGCCAGCCAGGAAGGTCGTTTCCAGTCACGTGAAGACGCGCAATATATCCCCATCCTGCAAAGCTTTGCCGAAAACAGCCAAACCGGTGACAAGGCCGAACTCATAGAAGTACCAGAGCAGGCAACCGTCTGGCAGCAAGTCACTTCGACCCGAGATAACTGCGTCGGCCAGGATTGCCAGTATTACAAACAATGCTTTGTGATGGAAGCACGCAAGCAGGCGCTGGCGGCCGATGTAGTGGTTGTGAATCATCATCTTTTCTTTGCCGATGTGATGCTCCGAGACGAAGGTGTGGCTGAACTGTTGCCTAGCGCTAACACGATAGTGTTTGATGAAGCGCACCAGTTACCTGAAGTCGCCGGTCTGTTTTTTGGTGAAGATATTTCTACCTCGCAATTAATGGACCTGGCCAGAGATAGTCAAATGGCTTATCTCACAATAGCCAAAGACTGTGTCGCACTGGCTGAAGCCGTGACTCCACTGGAAAAGGCCTGCCGTGATTTCCGCCTGGTATTCCAGTATGAAGGCGCGCGCATGCCGGTGCAAAAGGCACAATCATTAAAGAATTTTGCTGATGCCTATCAACACATGCTGGAAACCCTGGCGGCACTGACCAAAGTGCTGGAGACACAGGCCACGCGCGATCCATTGCTGGAAAAATGCTGGCAACGCGGCGAGGCCTTACTCGCCTTGCTGGAAGCGTGGCAAAAAGGAAATCACGCAAACCTGGTGCGCTGGGTAGAAGTATTTACGCAAAGTGTCCAATTACATGCGACGCCGCTCAGTGTGGCCGATGGCTTCGGCAAACAGCTGAATGCACAGCCAAGGGCCTGGATTTTCACTTCCGCCACTTTGGCAGTGAAAAGTGACTTCAATCACTACCAGGGACAAATGGGCCTGCTGGCCGCACAAACCCGGCATTGGCAAAGCCCGTTCGATTATGACCAGCAAGCGTTGCTGTATGTGCCAGAAGGCATGCCAGAGCCGAATAGCATTGCTTATCCGGCAGCCGTAGCCGCCATCGCCTTGCCGGTACTGCAAGCCAGTAAGGGGCGGGCTTTTGTGCTGTGCACTTCACTGAGAGCTATGCGCGAAGTACATGCCTTGTTAAAGCAGGCATTTGAAGAGCAGGGCATGGAGTACCCATTGCTGATGCAAGGTGAAAGCAACCGTACGGAATTGCTGGATAGATTCCGCGCGCATGGCAATGCGGTGCTGGTAGGCTCGCAAAGTTTTTGGGAGGGCGTGGATGTGCGTGGAGAAGCGCTTTCCTGTGTGATTATTGACAAGCTACCATTTGCGCCACCGGATGATCCGGTACTTGCGGCGCGCATCGACAAAATGAATACCGAAGGCAAAAATGCCTTTATGGAATATCAGTTACCGTATGCCGTGATCACACTCAAGCAGGGTGCAGGTCGTTTGATCCGCGATGAGAGTGATTCAGGTGTATTGGTCATTTGTGATCCTCGATTAGTAGACAAACCTTATGGACGGCGCATCTGGCAAAGTTTGCCGCCATTTAAGCGCACACGGAAACTGGATGAAGTGCGGGCGTTTTTCGAGCGTGTGGATGAAAAGCCCGAGCCAGTCCAGGGTAGCTAATCAACATGGTAATTGTTCCTGCAAATGAATACACCTTGACCGCTATCCGCGCGCAAGGGGCTGGTGGGCAGAACGTGAATAAAGTCTCTTCTGCCATTCATCTGCGTTTCGATATCCAGGCCTCAAGCTTGAATGAAGCGGTGAAATCCCGATTGCTAAGTAGTAAAGACCAGCGCATTACTGCTGAGGGCGTACTCATTATTAAAGCGCAACAATATCGTACACAAGAAGCGAATAAAAGAGATGCAATTGTCAGATTGCAGGCAATTGTAGAAGAGGCTTGTCATGTGCATGCGACGCGATATGCGACAAGGCCGACCCGGGCTTCACAAAAGCGTAGGGTGGCTGGGAAGATGCAGCGGGGAGTGATTAAGCAGGGGCGGGGGAGAGTGGTTGAGGATCATTAGGATGAGGCTCTTAAATACAGCACTCGCTGTTTTTGAGTGAGCTGTATCCCCGTAGTTTGGTATGCAGATACTTAACTACCTGCAACTGACAGTCATTCTGGCGTAGGCCAGAATCTGGGCGAGGTAGATGTTTGGCTTTGTTACTTACGAAGATACTGGTTGATCCTAAGATCTATAATCCGCATTAATCTTCACATAATCATATGAAAAATCGCATGTCCATACCGTAGCGTCGGCCAATCCGCGATTAAGCACTACCCGCACTAAAATATCACTTTCCTTCATGACCGCTGCCCCTTGCTCTTCGACATAGCTAGCTGCTCGTCCACCTTTTTCCGCAACAAGCACATCGCCAAGATACAGCTGCATTGTGTTGACATCCAGGTCATCAATCCCCGCATATCCAATCGCTGCCAGAATACGTCCAAGGTTAGGGTCGGAAGCAAAAAATGCAGTTTTAATCAGCGGTGAATGCGCAATCGCGTAGGCAACCTTGCGGCACTCTTCCTCATCTTTTCCTGCTTCGACCTGGATAGTCATAAACTTGGTTGCGCCTTCACCATCGCGCACGATGGCTTGCGCCAGTTCTGTGGCCACATCTGTCAGTGCATCACGCAAGGTGATAAATTCAGCACTATCTTCAGTGACTGCAGCATTTCCGGCCTGGCCGGTCGCCATCAGAATCAGGCTGTCATTGGTGCTGGTGTCGCCATCCACAGTGATACAGTTAAACGATTTGTTCACTGCGTGTTGAATGATTTTATCTAACGCGCTTTGACTAATCGCGGCATCAGTTGCAATGTAGCCCAGCATGGTTGCCATATTAGGGTGAATCATACCGGAGCCTTTGCTGATGCCGGTAATCGTCACGGTTTTCCCTTCAATGCTTAGCGTGCGTGAAGTGCCTTTAGCAACAATATCTGTTGTCATAATCGCTTCTGCAGCATTGAGCCAGCTATCTGTTTGCAAGTTGGCGACTGCATTTGGAATGCCTGCCAGCAGTCTTTCCATCGGAAGTGTTTCCAGGATTACGCCAGTAGAGAATGGTAATACCTGCTCCGGGCTGATATTTAATTCCTGCGCGACGGCTATGCAACTGGCGCGCGCGTCATCTAATCCTTGCTGACCTGTACCAGCATTGGCACAGCCGGTATTTACCAACAGGGCGCGAATACCTTTGTTTTTCTCCAGGTGGTCTTTGCACACGGTCACTGGCGCAGCGCAAAAACGATTCAAGGTAAATACGCCGGCTACGCTGCTGCCTTCAGGCAAGGTCATCACCAGCACGTCTTTACGATTGGGTTTGCGGATATGCGCTTGAGCGAAGCCAAGTTGTACGCCGTTAACGGGCAATAAATCTTTGGCGAGAGGGGCGTTTAATTTAACGGGCATCCGTTTTCCTTGAGAATTTCAAAAGAATAGATTGGTGGTTAGGCACGACGCCAGGTTGTACCTTGTGCAGTATCTTCCAGCACAATGCCTGCATCAGACAATAGTTTGCGGATACGGTCAGCCTCAGCAAAATCTTTGCCTTTTTTCGCAGCGATACGGGCTGTGATAAGGTTGTCGATATCCAGTTCGGCGCCAAGGTCTTCGCCTTGCATAAAAGCTTCCGGGTCACGTTGCAACAGGCCGACAATACTTGCCAATTGTTTCAATAATGCGGCAGTTTGCTGGGATTTGTCTTTGTTCAAATCATTTGCCAGCTCAAACAGTATGGCTATCGCTTCGGGCGTATTGAAGTCATCGTCCATGGCTAATTTGAATTTAGCCGCTTGTGGCTGCTGCCAGTCAATGTCGCTGTCGGGCACATTTACACCACGCAATGCAGTGTATAAGCGCGTCAGGGAAGCTTTCGCATCATCCAGATGCTTGTCGGAATAATTGAGCGGGCTGCGGTGATGCGCGCGCAGGATAAAAAAGCGCACGACTTCGGGATCGTACTTTTCCAGCACTTCACGGATAGTGAAAAAGTTGCCCAACGATTTGGACATTTTCTCATCATCCACGCGTACAAATCCATTATGCATCCAGTAGTTCGCCATGGTGCAGCTATGTGTCGCTTCGGATTGTGCAATCTCGTTTTCATGGTGCGGAAACTGCAAATCCTGACCGCCGCCATGGATGTCAAAGTGTTCGCCAAGAAGCTCTGCGCTCATGGCTGAGCATTCAATATGCCAGCCAGGGCGGCCATTGCCCCATGGCGATTCCCAAAAAGGCTCGCCCTGCTTGGCTGACTTCCACAACACGAAATCCAGCGGGTCCTGTTTGTGACCATCGACGTCCACGCGTTCACCGGCGCGCAGGTCATCCAGGGTTTTGCCGGATAATTTGCCGTAATCGTTAAAGCTACGCACTTTATAAAATACGTCGCCATTGTTTGCCTGGTAGGCAAACCCTTTTTCAATCAGTTTGCTGATCATGTCCAGCATACCTTGTACATGCTCGGTGGCACGCGGCTCGATGTCCGGGCGAATAATGCCTAGTTTGGCCGAGTCTTCGTCCATTGCGGTAATAAAGCGCTGAGTAAGGCTTTGGATGGATTCGTTGTTTTCGTTTGCACGTTTGATGATTTTGTCATCAATATCGGTGATGTTGCGTACATATGTGACTTCGTAACCGCTGGCGCGGAGCCAGCGTGCGACCATATCAAATACCACCATCACACGGGCATGTCCCAGATGGCAAAAGTCATAGACTGTCATTCCGCAGACATACATGCGTACTTTATTAGGTTGGATTGGCTTGAAATCTTGTTTGCTGCGGGTAAGGGTGTTGTGTAGTTTTAACATGCTAACAAATGTAATGTGGATTAATGCGTGATAAAATTAGCAGCAGTAAGGGAATGCTCTAAAATGTTAAGGAGATAGCCTTAGTATAGGCCAGCTGAACATTGGTAATAATTCAAGTTGTTATCTTGTCAGGCAAATGATTAAAACGCGAATTGATCTGGAAATCATTGCGTATTATTCACCTATATTTGCACTGTCTCTTGTACAATTAAAGTATAACATACTGCTAAAAATCAACGATTGCTCAGGTAATTAACTCATGAATGCAACATTAAAAAAATATTTTCTGGTAGTAGGGATCATTTTCAGTCAGGCAGCACTATCCAATAGTGTGATGGCCGGTCAAACAAACGTAGAACTTCGCGAAATTAATCAGCTTTCAGAGCAGGGCAATCAGGCAGCGGCGCTGGATAAAGTGAACACTTATTTGTCGGCTAACCCAAAAAATGCCGAGGCGATGTTCATGCGTGGCGTCATTCTGGTTGAGCTCGGCAAGCGTGATGAGGCGATTAAAGCATTTACTGATTTGTCAGAAAAGTACCCAAACCTGCCTGAGCCATACAATAACCTTGCTGTGTTATATGCTGACCAGGGTCAGTATGATAAAGCCCGCAAAGCGCTGGAATCTGCGATTAAAACCCACCCAAGCTACGCCACAGCGCATGAAAACCTGGGTGATATTTATGCGCGTATGGCTTCCGAAGCTTATGACAAGGCACTGAAGCTGGATACTTCGAATAGCCGTGCACAAAATAAACTGGCGATGATCACCGATTTATTTGGTGGCAAGAGGGCAGTTGCGCGTCCTGCGACGACTGTACCGCCAACTGCACCTGCTTCTACAGTTATGCCTCCTAACAGCAATGCACCTACGGTGACGCCGCCAGCGACACCGGCGCCTACAACAGCAACACCGCCTGTCGCAGAAACCAAAAAACCGGTAGTGGTAGAAACTAAACCTGTTGAAGCCAAACCGGTAGAAACCAAGCCAGTGGTTGATAATCAGGAACAAGTGGTAATTGATGCAGTCAATGCCTGGGCGGATGCCTGGGCAGCGCAAAATGTTGATCGTTACCTCGATAGTTACGCAAAAGACTTTAAGACACCAGGTGGTGAAACACGCAAACAATGGGAAGCTACACGTCGTGATCGTGTCAGTCGTCCGGCAAAAATTTCCGTCAATCTGCAAAATATTGCTGTGAAAATGGAAAGCCAGACCTCTGCGAAAGTCACATTCAGGCAGATTTACAAGGCAACTGGCCTGGATGCTAACTCCAATAAAACCTTGAATCTGGTCAAAGAAGGTTCACGCTGGCTGATCAAGCAGGAGCGCGTAGGCAAGTTCTAATGGATGTATTGCGCTGAATTTGGTAGTAAACTCGTGAATAACGAGCAAATTCAGCGAGTTAGCGCGCAGTTTTGAATTAACGAATGTATAATATTGGCATGAGAAGTTTGAGAAAATATTGCTGTATCGCATTTGTGAGCGCAGCGCTACTGCCATGGAATGCCACAGCGGTGAATCACGAGGCGTTAACCGCACGCCTGTTTATACAAAATAAAAACACCGGTACTGTCGAACGCATGCTGGTGCAGACCTTGCAGTCTATCAAAGAAGGGCGCTTGCAACAGGCGCTGGACTATGTAGACCAGCTCCTCGCAATTTCCCCTAATTTCGCATTGGCTCATCTGATTCATGGTGACCTGCTATCTGCCAAGGCGCGTATCCTCAATGGTTTTGGCGATGTGAACCCCGCCAATTTAAACCGCATCCAGGATCTCAAAGATGAAGCTGAAATCCGTATCCGTAATTACTTTGATCGCAACCGTGGGTTGACCCAGCCAAATCTTCTGGTAGAGCTTTCAGAAAAACAAAGTCACGTGCTGTTTGTGGATACGGCGCGGTCCAGGCTTTACGTATATGAAAAAAGCCAGAATGACACGTTGAAGTATGTCGCAGACTATTATGTGACCATCGGAAAAAACGGCACTGGCAAAAAAGACCAGGGCGATAAACGCACGCCTATCGGTGTTTACTTTGCGTCGAAGAAACTAAATCGACCTCTGCCTGATCTATATGGTGACGCAGCCTACCCGCTGAATTATCCGAATGAGATGGATAGCTATGAACGCAAGACCGGTTCAGGCATCTGGATTCATGGCACTCCTCGCGATACTTATAGTCGTCCGCCGCGTGCCAGCGATGGTTGCGTAGTACTTTCTAACCCTGATGTAAAAGCGTTGCAGGACATACTGCAAGTAGGCAGTACACCAGTGGTGATCGGAGTTAACTTTGAGTGGATCAGCCCTGAATCTCTGAAACAGCAGGAGAAGACAAAATCTGCGTTAAAGGTTGCGCTGGAGGATTGGCGTAGAGACTGGGTATCGCAGAACACGGACGCCTATTTGGCGCATTACGCCGGCGATTTCTTTTATTCAGAAGGTGGCTTATCAAAATGGTCTGGTTACAAGCGTCAGATTCAGGCGTCTAAACCTAAAGTGAGTATTAATTTGTCAGAAGTCAGCATGTTTACCTATCCTAATTCAACCAAGAATATGGTGGTGGTGGATTTTGAGCAGGAATATATCAGCCCTGCACTTCGTGAAGTGATGAAGAAGCGCCAGTACTGGGTGCAAGAAAATGGGCAATGGAAAATTTTATATGAAGGATCAGCTTAATGCGTAAACTGTTAGCGCTCTCTTTGTTATGCATGATGACCGTCGTTTCGTCTGTAAATGCGGCCACACAAGTCACCTTTGAAACTAACCAGGGCAACTTTACCGTTGAAGTGTATGCCGATAAAGCCCCAAAAACGGTGGAAAATTTTCTGCAATACGTGAAAGATGGTTTTTACACCAATACTGTTTTTCACCGCGTGATTAGCCGCTTTATGATCCAGGGCGGCGGTTTTGATCGTGAATTAACCGAGAAACCGACACGCGCACCGATTATTAATGAATCCAATAATGGCCTGCTAAACCAGACCGGTACCATCGCCATGGCGCGTACCCAGGATCCTAATTCTGCGACGGCACAATTTTTTGTGAATGTGGCGGATAACCAGTTCCTCAATTACACCAGCCCGGAAGCAAGCATGATCGGCTATTGCGTGTTTGGTAAAGTGGTTTCCGGCATGGACGTAGTGTTCAAAATCAGTAATTTGCCTACCGGTAATCAACGCGGTTTTTCCGACGTTCCGATTCGTACTGTCATTATCAAGCGCGCGACCATCATCAGCGCCAAGTAATTTTTTTCAGCCTTTAAATCAATAAACGGAGAATGTTTTGGTAAAACTCACTACCAACTTTGGCGATATCACTATCGAACTTTATGCTGAAAAAGCACCTATCACAGTAGCTAATTTTATCAGCTATGTTGAAAAAGGTTTTTACGACGGGGTGATTTTTCACCGCGTAATTAAGGATTTTATGATTCAAGGTGGTGGCTTTGATGTCAACATGAAACAAAAAGCTACTGATGCCACCATCAAAAATGAAGCCGACAATGGTTTATCTAATGATAAATACACACTGGCAATGGCGCGCACCATGGTGCCTGACTCCGCATCAGCACAGTTCTTCATCAACGTAAAAGACAATGACTTTTTGAACTTCACTTCTGCGACAACACAGGGCTGGGGCTACTGTGTATTTGGTAAAGTAGTTGAAGGTACGGATGTTGTAGATAAAATCAAAGCGGTTGCCACTGGTAACCGCGCCGGTCACCAGGATGTGCCCGTAGAGCCAGTGATTATCGAAAAAGCAGTTGTAGTCGCTTAAGGCATGACCACCTGGATCATTTCTGATCTGCACTTGAGTGCGCAAAGGCCTGCGGTAACGCAGGCTTTTTTGCATTGGCTGAAAGCAGAAGTCGCTCACGCAGAAGCGCTCTACATTCTCGGTGATTTTTTTGAGGTGTGGGTCGGTGATGATGTTTTGAAAGACCCTCGGCAGGGTGCCGAATTTTTACCTGTTGTGCAGGCCTTGCGCCAATTGTCTGATAGCGGCGTCAAACTGTATTTCATGCATGGCAACCGTGATTTCTTAATCGGTGACGATTTTGCCAATGCATCAGGCTTGCAATTGCTTGCAGATCCCACACTAATCAAGATGGGAAACAAACGCATTCTTTTGTCGCATGGCGATGCGTTATGCACGGATGATACGGCTTATCAGCAATTCCGTAGCCAGGTGCGCAGCCCGCAGTGGCAACACGCCTTTCTGGCACAGCCGTTAGCCGAGCGGATCGTCTTTGCCGAACAAGCGCGTAGCCAAAGCGCACAGAACAAAGTTATGCAGTCCATAGATATCATGGATGTTAACCAGTCCGCGGTTGAGCAACTTTTAAATGAATTTGAATATCCAGAGGTTTTATTGCATGGGCACACACACAGGCCGGGTATTCACACCATATTGTTTGATGGCCATAAGTGTGAACGATGGGTGCTAGGGGATTGGCATGACACAGCTGTCGTCTGTCGAATGGATGACGACAGGATTGAACTAGTCACATTGCAATTAAATCCCTGAATTTAGTTTCTGTAATATCAATAAAAAAAAGCGCTCATTTAAATTGAGCGCTTTTTTTGGGAGCGGCTTTGTAAGCCTCAAAATGATCCATTGGATTACTTTTTGATCTGATTTCCGAACTCTTGCGGCCTGACTTGCGCTGCAATTTTATCCAGGACGCCATTGATGTATTTGTGCCCATCAATGCCACCGTACGATTTGGCCAGTTCCACGCCTTCATTGATTGCTACGCGGTATGGAATGCTCATGTCAAACATTAATTCGTAACCGGAAATACGCAATACTGCATGTTCGATCGGGCTAAGTTCTTCCAGTTGACGGTCAATAAACTGGCTGATCATGGCATCAATATCAGCCGTATGCTCAAGCACGCCTGTCAGTAATTGTTTGAAGTAGCCTTCGTCCGCTTTGGTGTAATCCGGGTCATCCAGACTATCAAACCGTAACTGTTTTACATCGCCGGCATTCATGCGGTTGCGATACAGCGCTTTTAATGCCAGTTCGCGTGATTTACGACGATTTTTAGTGCCTCTGCTTCTTGCTGAAGAGCCCTGCGGCTTATCAGATGACTTGCTTGACGGGTCTTGATTGCCTGAGGCGTTCTCCCGACTCCCTGGGGTCTTTTCCTGACTCATAGTGCGTTTACCAGGTTGGCCATTTCGATGGCTACCTGCGCTGCTTCGGCGCCTTTAACCGCAACGCGTTCTTCTGCCTGCTCATCGTTTTCAGTAGTGAGAATCGCATTCGCTACTGGCACGCCGGTATCACGTTGCACTTCAGAGATGCCTCGTGCGGATTCATTGGAAACCACTTCGAAGTGGTAGGTTTCACCTCGGATAATGGCGCCTAGCGCTATCAATGCATCATAGGTTTCAGTCAATGCCATATGCTGCAGCACCAGCGGGCTTTCCAGGGCGCCAGGTACGGTTGCCAGGGTGATGTCTTCGGCTTTAACGCCCAGTTTCAACAACTCCTGTTCGCAAGCGTGCAGCAGGCCTGTACCGATGTTTTCATTAAAACGTGAAAGAACGATACCGATTTTTTTGCCGGTACCGTCCAGATTTGGGGAGATTTTATTCACTTGGGAATCCGTAGGCTAATACTTAAAACGTGTATTTTAACCCAAACCGCAGGTATCGCGATTGATTGAATAGTGAGCAGGCTAAAAAGTGTTTGCTGATGCTACTTTTTAGCCTGTTTCTAGTCTTGCCTTATGAGGGTTTATCGCCGGCGAATTAGCCTAGGCAAACAGCGCCCAAGCCTTTTGTACCGTCATCGAGATGCCATAGGTGATTGGAATTAAAACTGCCAGCCAGGCCAGTCTGACCAGCCATGGCGAGCTAGGCTTGCCATCATTGATAGGCTTAACGTTTGTTGCGCCAGTTTCTTTGGATTTACCCAGGGATTGTTCAACAGCAAGTTCGGCATCGGTCATGAAGTATTTACTATCCACCGGCCTCACCAGCAGATTGGCAACGAAGCCAATGCCTAATAGCGCTGCAAGTGTCAGGAAAATCGGTGCATAGATGTCTGCAAACGGTACTTTCGCTTCCAGACGCACATCATGCATGTAGTTGACGATGACAGGCCCAACGATGCCTGCTGTGGACCATGCCGTGAGCAAACGGCCGTGAATTGCCCCTACAAACTGGGTGCCAAACAGATCAGCAAGATAGGCGGGAATGGTAGCAAAACCGCCACCATACATGGAAGCAATCACGCAGAATGCGATCAAAAACAGTGCGAGCTGGTGATGGTTGGCAGCATAGGTGGCGGTGATATACATGAATGCGCCGAGTACAAAAAAGATGAAATAGGTATTACGCCGTCCCAGTTTGTCTGAGGATGTCGCCCAGCCAATCCGGCCGAAGATATTAAATACCGAAATCAATCCGACAAAACCGGCACCTACAGCGGCTGCCGCAGCAGTCAATGACTCATCCGCTTTGATATCGGCAAAAGTCAGCGATGGTTGTGCGATCAGTTTGCCGCCAAAGGTTTCCTGGAGCATAGGTGCCGCGGCGCCAATAATACCAATCGCTGCTGACACGTTCATGCACAAGATCAGCCACAGTAGCCAGAATTGCGGCGTTTTATGTGCATTTTTCAGGTGTACATGTTTGTTCACCACCATACGTTTATGCTGCTGGTCTGGTGGTGTCCATCCTTCCGGTTTCCAGTTGGCGGCCGGGATACGATAGCCTAAAGAACCACAGGTCATGAAGATAAAATAAACAATGGCCAGAACGACAAAGGTTTGCCAGACACCAGGTTCAGTAGGCGTTGCAAACAGGCTCATCAGCTTGGTTGCGAGGGGTGAGCCTATCATGGCGCCGCCACCAAAGCCCATAATCGCCATGCCGGTCGCCATGCCTCTGCGGTCAGGAAACCATTTGATCAGCGTCGACACGGGAGATATGTAGCCAAGGCCAAGACCTATGCCGCCTATCACGCCACTACCCAGCCACATCATCCATAACTGATGGTGATAGACACCACAAGCCGAGATCAACAAGCCACCGCACCAGCAGAGTGTCGCCACCAGACCAGCCTTGCGCGGTCCTGCACGTTCCAGCCAGCCACCCCATAAAGCAGCAGAGCAACCAAGCAGTACAAAAAACAGGGTGTACATCCAGCCCAGGTCGAACTGTGTCCAGTTGCAATCAGTCGCAAATAAGGCCTCAGCCGTGCCTGCAAGCTTGTCTGAAAAAGTGCTTGCGCCAGCTGCACATGCAGCCAGTGGTGCGCCATCTGGCCCGGTCAAAGCTGTGCCAAGTGGTTTCCAGAACACACTGAACCCATAAGCCATGCCAATCGATAAATGTACTGCTAGTGCGGCTGGTGGAACCAGCCAGCGGTTAAAGCCTTTGCCTGCCGTAATATGTTCTTTTGACAGATTGAACAACATGTAATACCCCTTAAATTTCTCCCGGTAACATCTTGTTACAATTTCACCTAAAAGGCAATCCGCGCAAATTTAAAATTATGTGAGGTTGTCATTAAAATGTCACAATACATTCATAAACTGGCGAGCAATTAAAGAAGTACATTTTGTTGGAAATCCTAAAAGGGAGCGTCATGGCAGCAGCTAATATTTTGGTCGTAGAAGATGAGCCGGCAATCCAGGAATTGCTTGCATTGAATATCAAACAAGCCGGACATCATGCGATTCGCGCTACCAGTGTAGAACATGCGCAGATGCTATTACGTGAAACCATGCCTGACCTGATTCTGCTGGATTGGATGCTGCCTGGTATGAGCGGTATCGAGTTTGCCCGTCGCCTGAAGTCAGATGGTTTAACCAAAGAAGTACCGATTATTATGCTGACCGCGCGTGGCGATGAATTTGATAAAGTGCGTGGACTTGAAGTTGGTGCCGATGACTACGTGACCAAGCCGTTTAGCCCTCGCGAATTAAATGCACGTATCAAGGCAGTCTTGCGTCGCCGTGCGCCCCAGATGACAGATGACCCCATTGAAATCGCGGGCCTGCATCTAGACCCTACCACCCACCGCGTCACCGGTCATAATGTGCATATTCCACTAGGCCCAACCGAATTCAAGTTGCTGCACTTTTTCATGACTAATCCTGAGCGTGTGCACAGCCGCACACAGTTGCTGGATAAAGTCTGGGGTGACCGTGTATTTGTTGAGGACAGAACCGTGGATGTGCATATTCGCCGTTTACGCAATGCACTGGTGGCATCTAACCATCAGGATATGATTCAAACCGTACGTGGTTCCGGCTACCGTTTTTCGGTACATACTGATCCCGGTCAATAGTTATTTTGCCTAAAGCCTGCATGCCTGCAGGCTTTTTTGTGTGCGGGGCGGGGGGCACACTATCATAAGCGTTTGCGGCATGATACGCTTGCGAGTTCGTTTTTCATGTTCGTAATGCCTATGAAACCTGCGCCTGCCCACTTGTCGTCTGCTTCAACGCTGACCTGGTTAACACGTCTATTCTGGTTAGGGTTAATTGTCTGGGTCGCCTTGACTTTCAGGCAGCATGGCATCAGCAATGACGAGTATGTACAACATACATACGGCCAGATGTTGCTGGATTGGTACAGTTCAGGTTTTACCGACCAGGATGCTTTTCACTACCGCAACCTTTACCTGTATGGCGGTTTGTTCGACATTATTGCGGCTGCGCTAGACCCCTATGTGCCCATTATGATTTGGGACATCCGCCACTTACTCTCCGCCTTGTTCGGCCTGCTGGGTTTTTACGGTGTTTCGCGTTTTGCCTATTTATTAGGCGGCCAGCGCCTGGCCTTAGTCTCCATGCTGATGCTGCTACTGACCGTATCTTGGTCAGGTGCCATGTTTACCCATACAAAAGACATTCCATTCGCTGCTTGTATGCTGTGGGCGTTATACGCTACGGCACTGGTGGTGCGTGATATGGAAAATGTCAGTGGCAAAGCCATCGTATTGTTGGGCTTTGCCGTCGGTGGTGCGCTAGGCTTGCGCGTAGGCGGTGCGTTCGCTGTGATCTATCTTATCTTGCTGGTAATCTGGCGTGCATGGCTGGATCATAAAGCGAATGGCTCACCCGTGCTGTCACGCTTGTTACGCATGGTGCTGGTGTTGTTGCCTGCTGCTGTATTGGCGTTTGTATTTATGGCCATCTGCTGGCCATGGAGCGTGATCGATGTCGATAACATTCTCGAAGCCGCTGAATCATTCTCACATTTTGATTTCAATATGCAGACCATGGCAAATGGGGTTATGTACAACATCAGTGATGTGCCGCGCAGTTACCTGTTCCAGTATCTGGCGGTGAAATTGCCGGAAGCCGCATTGCTCGGGTTAGCCACAATTCCGCTGCTATGGCTGGCATGCAGAAACGCTGTACAGGCCGCCGACATGAATACGCGGATTACTATGCATACGCTGCTGGCCGCTATTCTATTACCTTTAATGTTTGTGCTAAACGACAAGCCGGCACTTTATAACGGTGTCCGCCACTTCACTTTCTTGCTGCCATTGCTGGCGATTGTTGGTGCATGGGCGGTAATGACCGTGTATGACGCTTTTGCAAACAGCCGCTGGTCCGGCCGCGTAGTTTATCAATCACTCTGGGCTGGGGTCGTGGCTGGGTTAATGCTGGTTACATTTATCGATATTGTGCAGTTACATCCATTTGAATATGTACGACTTAACCGGCTGGTTGGTGATCAAAAGCAGGCGCAATTCAATTGGGAAGGTGATTACTGGTCTAGTGCTTTGCGAGAGGCCACGGATCAGTTGCAGGCGATGAAGCTGCCTGAGCGCTCGCAACCATATTGGATCGGTGCTTGTGTAGATACACCGCAAATTGAACCTTATCTTGATCACCGCTTTAAGGTGACACGCAGATGGGAAGAAGCTGACTTTTATATTTCAACCACCAATATGCATTGCCACGAAGTAATGAAGGGCAAAGTTATCGTTAATATTGAGCGCCAGGGTATGTCACTAGCGGTAGTGAAAGACAGGCGTAATCTGCAGGCGAATGATCGTTCAGCAACACCTGCCAAAAACTAGACTGAATCCGCTACAATCCCAATCAGTTCATTACCAGAATGTAATGCCATGACAATCACAGATTCTGCCCGCCCGACTGCCCAGCCGCATATTACGGTCATGGTGCCGGCTTACAATGAAGAAAAAAACATCGCCAGTACCCTGCAAAATATCAGCAGCGTCTTGCAGCAAATGTCGCCGTATTGGGACATTGTCGTGGTGGATGACGGCAGTCGCGACCAAACGGCGCAGGTCGTGCAAAGCCTGATAGATGTTCATCATGTCACCCTGGTCAGATTCTCGCGTAACTTTGGTAAGGAAAACGCCATCAGTGCTGGCTTAGGTTTTGCCAAAGGCGAGCTGGTGATTTGTATGGATGCTGATGGCCAGCACGCTTCAGACCTGATGTTTACCATGCTGGAAAAATGGCGCGAAGGCTACGACATGGTCTATGCCGTCCGCCAGGACCGCGAACAGGAGTCCTCGTTCAAGCAATGGGGTTCGCGCCTGTTTTACCGCATGATGAGTTCCAGCAGCCATATCGATATTCCGCGTGATGCCGGTGATTTTCGCCTGATGGATAGGAAAGTGGTGGATGCCCTGTGTGCGCTGCCAGAGCGCAATCGGTTTATGAAGGGCATTTATGCCTGGGTTGGCTACAAGTCGATAGGTATCCCCTATACACCTTTACCAAGGTTACATGGCGAAAGTGCTTATTCAAAACTCAAATTGATTGCACTGGCGTGGACAGGCATTACCAGTTTTTCCGTATTACCTTTACGGTTGGCCAGTTTGACCGGTGTGGTACTGGCGTTGATAGCGTTTGCCTATGGCGCAGTGGTCGTGATTGATGCTTTATTCTTTCATGAATCCATTCCAGGGTGGCCAACGGTGGTCGCCAGCATGATGTTTTTTGCAGGTGTGCAATTGTTGTTTATTGGCGTGCTCGGTGAATACCTAGCGCGGGTGTATGACGAAGTTAAAGGCCGTCCACCCTATATTGTTGCCGAAGTGGTGGAACCGCTAACGTTTAAACCGGAAGCAGCAGTAAAACCTTCGCGTCGTCGAAAACCTAAGGTTGATGCTTAGTTACTCATGCGCGCTTCAGTATTAGGCTTTGTCAGTGTCGGTGCAGTGGCTGCAGCGGTGCATTATGTAGTCTCACTGCTGGCACATGCGCTAGGTTGGTTGCCATCTGACGCGAACTGGCTGGGGTTTCTTGCCGCATTCCCGGTCAGTTACATCGGTCACCGCTGGTGGTCTTTTCGCGGCACACAAGCCAGGCACCAGCAAGCATTTCCCAAATTTTTAGCGGTCTCATTAACAGGATTTTTAGGCAATCAGGCCTTGGTTTGGTTGGCACTTACTTACACGCCATTGCCGTTCTGGTTTGTGTTGGGTGTGGTAATGGTGGTTATTGCGATGAGCACCTGGTTGCTTAGCCGCTTCTGGGCTTTTAAGCATGGCTAAAGTTAAAGTCATTGTCTGTGCGGATGATTTTGCACAATCTGCAGCGATTGATGCCGCTATTCTTGATTTGATTCAACGCGGCGTACTCACGGCCACTTCGTGTATGACCCTCAGCCCGACCTGGGCTAAAAGCGCTACTCAGTTAAGCCCGGAAATTCGCGCGAAAGCTGATATTGGCTTGCATCTGGATTTTACCCAGTTTTCGCGGACGTTGCGCTTATCTCACCCTGTGCTAGTGTTACGCAGCCTGCTTGGTTTGCTGGATCAACATGCAGTGCGCGCCAATATCCAGCAGCAGTTAAATGCCTTTGAACAGGCAACCGGCACCGCGCCAGATTATGTAGATGGCCATTTGCATGTGCATCAATTGCCCGTTATCCGTGATGAGTTGCTAGCGGAAATGCAACAGCGTTATGGCAAATTATCAGCCTCTGCACGGCCATGGTTAAGGATCTCCAGCCCGCCAGCGGACAGTGGTTTGAAGGCGCGGATGATTCATTGGCTGGGTGCAAAATCATTGCAAACCGCTTCTTTACAAGCTGGTTTTAGAGTGTCGCCTTGCTTGCTCGGGGTTTATGATTTTGAGGGCGATGCCGCGGATTACCAGGCGCATTGGTTAACCTGGGCCAGGCAACTCAAGCAATACATAGCGCCAACCCCACATAATCTTCCGCCAGTATTAATGTGTCATCCGGCCATGCCATTCGATAAAGCTGACGAAAGCGACCCGATTGCACTGGCGCGTATTATTGAATGGCAAGTCATGCAGTCACCTGATTTTTCTACCTGGCTTTCTAAAGCCGATATCAAACCTGTGAAAGGGTCGCATTGAGTAGGTTCAAGCATTGGGCGCAGCAAGCGCCACTCTGGCAACGCGCATTATTGGCATTAGCTTTGGGCGCTGTCACCGTATTAGGTTTCGCACCGTATTACCTGTTCTGGTTGCCCTGGTTGTCTTTAGCTATTTTGTTATTCCTCTGGCAGCAAGCCAGTAGCGCAGGTCAGGTATTTAAACTGGGCCTCGCGTTCGGCATCGGTTTATATTGCGTTGGCATTTACTGGATTTATATCAGCCTGCATGACTTTGGCGGTATGCCCTGGTGGTTTGCCGGATTCAGTACGTTTTGCCTGTGTGCATTTATGGCATTGTTCCCGGCACTTTCTGGTTATCTTGCGAAAAGATCTGGCAACCTGTTGTGGATGGCGCCACTTTTATGGGCACTTTCAGACTGGGTTCGCAGCTGGATTTTTACCGGTTTCCCATGGCTCACTTTAGGTTATTCACAAGCGCCATCCAGTCCGTTGGTGGGATATTTGCCGGTCATCGGCGTATATGGTGTTTCGGCATTGACTGCAGGGATCGCTGCCAGTCTGACTTATGCATGGCTGAATAACGCAAATCGTTTACGTGCATGCATATTAACGGTTGCACTTTTAGCAGTTGGCAGTGTGTTGGCAGTAATCCCGTGGAGCCATCCTGTCGGGCAACCTGTCACCGTCGCCCTTTTGCAGGGCAATATCAGCCAGACCATTAAATGGTCACCCGAGCAGGCGCAGCGTACCTTGCGGCAATATCTGGATATGGTACGCATGGCGGAAGCGAAACTGATAGTTTTGCCGGAAACCGCATTACCCATGCTGGCCGAACAGATTGATCCATCGTATCTTGCCGCACTCAAACAGCATGCCGTCAGCCAGCAAGGCGATATCCTGCTCGGCGTGGTTGAAGCAAAAAATAATAATTATTACAACAGCGCCATCAGTGTGGGCACTTCGCCTGCGCAATCCTATGCCAAAAGTCATTTGGTACCATTCGGCGAATACATCCCATTAAAAGGCGTATTCGGCTGGATATATGAGGACTTGTTGCATATGCCGCTCAGTGATTTGTCACGTGGTACTTCCAGAAAACCACTGCACATTGCCGGGCAAAAAATAGGCGTGAATATTTGCTATGAAGATGTGTTCGGTGAAGAGATTGCACAACAACTGCCGGAAGCAGAATTGCTGGTGAATATCAGTAATGACGCCTGGTATGGCCGGTCGTTTGCGGCAGAACAGCATATGCAATTTAGCCAGGTGAGGGCAATTGAAACCGGGCGTATGGTGTTACGCAGTACCAATACCGGCGCCACTGCCATTATTGGTCACGATGGACAAATCAGGCAGCATGCACCGCATGACGAGGGTCTGATTCTGGTAGGCAAGGCGCAAAGCTATCAAGGTAGCACCCCATATGTCTGGTGGGGAAATTACTTGTTTATTATATTGAGTGCGCTGGGTTTGCTGATAAGTCATCGATGCACTCGACGTTCAGCCTGAGCAATAACGAACTCACTGAATCAATGCTTAGTGATTGAGGAATAAAACCATGCAAGACTTTACTAAAGACGATGTTAAAAGTAACGATTCAGCATTCGTTAATACCTCTGGTATGGGTAAAGATGCAGTCATCCCTGATGGCGTGAAAGGCTGGAGCTGGGGCGCGTTTTTCCTGAACTGGATTTGGGCAATCCGCAACAGAACCTGGATAGGCTTGTTATGCCTGATCCCTTACCTGGGATTTGTCATGTCTTTCTTTCTCGGCGCCAAAGGCCGCGAATGGGCCTGGCGGAATAAACGCTGGAACAGTGTTGCCCATTTTAATGAAGTGCAGAAAAAGTGGTCATTCTGGGGTGTGGTGCTTGTTGTCGGTATTGCCGGATTAGGCATTGTGGCTGCAATTGCTCTCCCTGCGTATGTGGATTACCAGCATCATGTTCAGCCTGTCACTGTGACTACCTGACTGATCTTTCCTGTATAGAGTCATTCCGTAGCATTCTGCAAGTCTTTTTAGTAGGCGAATCATTTCGTGGCTACCTGTAATTCAGGTAAAATCTGCCTTTTGCATTCATCGGATCAGGCAAAATGGTGCTGACCTTTCAACAAATCATTTTAAAACTACAAGAATACTGGGATAAACAAGGCTGTACCTTGCTGCAGCCCTATGACATGGAAGTCGGCGCAGGCACCAGCCACACAGCCACATTCCTGCGCGCATTAGGTCCTGAACCGTGGAAAGCCGCCTATGTACAACCCAGTCGTCGCCCCAAAGATGGCCGTTATGGCGAAAACCCCAATCGTTTGCAACATTACTACCAGTACCAGGTAGTGCTGAAACCGGCACCGGCTAATATTCTCGAACTGTATCTGGGTTCACTTGAAGCCCTGGGTTTCAACCTGAAAGAAAACGATATCCGCTTTGTGGAAGATGACTGGGAAAACCCGACCCTGGGTGCCTGGGGCCTGGGCTGGGAAGTGTGGCTGAATGGCATGGAAGTCACGCAATTTACTTACTTCCAACAGGTCGGCGGCATCAATTGCAAACCGATCACCGGTGAAATCACCTACGGCCTGGAACGCCTGGCGATGTATCTGCAAGGCGTGGAAAACGTCTATGACCTTGAGTACTCACCGGGTGTGAAATACGGCGACGTGTTCCACCAGAATGAAGTTGAGCAATCTACCTATAACTTTGAACATTCCGATGTTGATTTCCTGTTCACCGCCTTCAATGCACACGAAAAACAGGCCAAGCATTTGATGGAAGTACAACTGGCCTTGCCTGCATACGAGCAGGTGCTCAAGGCCGGGCATACTTTTAATTTGCTGGATGCACGTGGCGCCATTTCAGTCACCGAGCGTGCAGCCTACATTGGCCGTATTCGCAACCTGGCCCGTGCAGTCGCTGCCAGCTATCTCGATAGCCGCGCGCGTATGGGTTTCCCGATGGCACCTAAAGAATGGGCCGACGAAGTCATCGCCAAACTGGAAAGCGATAAAGCAGAACAAAATAAGAAAGCCGCCGCATGAGTACCCGCAATCTGTTAGTTGAATTGTTTGTAGAAGAACTGCCGCCTAAAGCGCTAAATAAATTAGGTGAGGCATTCAGTGGTGTATTGGCCGAAAGCCTGAAAGCTTCCGGTTTGCTGGCCGATAGCAGTGCTGTGACTACGTTTGCTTCCCCTCGCCGCTTGGCCGCGCATATTACGGATGTGGCTGCCAAAGCTGCCGACAAACAAGTCGCGCAAAAACTGATGCCAGCGACTGTAGGTCTGGATGCCAGCGGCAATGCAACACCTGCGTTACTGAAGAAACTGCAGGCGCTGGGTGAAAACGAATCTGCGGTTGCCAGATTGCGCAAAGAAAATGATGGCAAAGCGGATATCCTGTTCCTGGATGCGACGCAATCAGGGGCCAATTTGCAGGAAGGCCTGCAAAAAGCCCTTGATGAAACACTGGCCAAGTTGCCTATCCCTAAAGTGATGACTTACCAGATCAATGACGGCTGGCAAAGTGTCAACTTTGTGCGTCCGGCGCATGGCCTGGTTGCATTGCATGGCGATGAGATTATCCCTGTTTCCACTTTGGGTTTGACCGCAAGCAATACCACGCTAGGCCACCGTTTTGAAGCGAAGAATCCAGTGGTGACACTCAGCTCTGCTGACACTTATGCGCAACAATTAGCCGACGAAGGTGCTGTGATTGCCAGTTTTGCAGACCGTCGTGCTGAAATTGTAAAGCAACTGCAAGCCGCTGCTGCTAAAGAAAATCTCAAGCCGATTGAAGATGATGCCTTGCTGGATGAAGTGACTGCGCTGGTGGAGCGTCCCAATGTGTTGCTCGGCCAGTTTGAAGAAGAATTTCTGGCTGTACCGCAAGAATGCCTGATACTGACCATGAAGGCGAACCAGAAATACTTTCCATTGTTGAACGCCAACGGGAAACTGACCAACAAGTTTTTAATCGTTTCCAATATCAACCCGGCTGATGCCAGCAAAGTGATTGGTGGTAATGAGCGTGTGGTGCGTCCGCGCCTGGCAGATGCCAAGTTCTTTTTTGACCAGGACAGGAAAAAGACACTGGACAGCCGTTTGCCTGGCTTGAGCAAAGTGGTTTACCACAACAAGCTGGGATCACAGGGCGAGCGTAATGAACGGGTGGTGGCGATTGCCTCTGTGATTGCCCAGCAAATCGGAGGTGATGGATTTGTGGCAAAAGTCGCGCAAGCGGCACGTTTATCCAAGGTCGATTTGCTGACAGATATGGTCGGTGAATTCCCTGAGCTGCAAGGTATCATGGGCCGCTACTATGCGCAGCATGAAGGGCTGGCCGATGATGTCGCCTATGCGATTGAAGACCATTACCGTCCACGCTTTGCCGGTGATGATCTGCCGCGCAGCCAGGTCGGTGTAGTGGTTGCCCTGGCAGATAAACTGGAAACCTTAGTCGGCTTATTCAGCATAGGTGAAAAACCAACCGGCGACAAAGATCCATTTGCCTTGCGTCGTCAGGCGCTGGGCATTTTGCGCATGCTGATGGAAACAGAGTTGCCATTGGCATTCGACAAGCTGATTGCGCAAACATTAACTGTATTTAACGGCAATGCTGATGTGGCGGAAGCGATCCAGGCATTCTGTTTTGACCGTCTGGCCGTTAACCTGCGCGATCAGGGAGCCAGCGCGCTGGAAGTGGATGCCGTACTGTCGTTGTCACCCAACCAGCTGGCAGAAGTGCCGCGTCGTTTAGCTGCGGTACAGGCTTTCGCTAACTTGCCGGAAGCGCCAGCGTTGGCAGCCGCTAACAAGCGCGTCAGCAATATCCTGAAAAAAGTCGAAGGCGAAGTCACGGCGGAAGTGAACTCCAGCTTGCTGCAGGAGCCGGCCGAGAAAGCGTTGCACCAGGCGCTGGCAAATACCAAACCAAAGGCTGACCAGCTGTTTGAAACCGGTGATTATGCCGCTTCATTGCAAGCCTTGGCTGCGCTTAAAGCACCAGTGGATAGGTTTTTTGAGGATGTTATGGTCAATGCTGAAGACCCTGCATTGAAGGCGAACCGTTTAGGCCTGCTGGCAACGTTGCACCAGGCTATGAACCGCGTAGCAGATTTATCGAAATTAGCCAGTTAATGTAAGACATTCCTGTTGTTCAGGAATGCCGGAGAAAGTTGATGAAACTCGTTATATTAGATCGTGATGGTGTCATTAACCAGGACAGCGCGACCTTTATTAAAAATCCTAACGAGTGGATCCCGATTCCCGGTAGCCTGGAAGCGATTGCTTTGCTGAACCAGCGGGGTTACCGCGTCGCTGTCGCGACCAACCAGTCAGGAATAGCGCGCGGTTATTTTGATATGGCGACCTTGAATGCCATACATGAGAAAATGCATAAAGCCGTCGCGCAAGCAGGTGGCAGGATAGATGCGGTGTTTTATTGCCCGCATGCTGCCGGTGACAATTGCGCGTGCCGCAAACCAAAAACTGGCATGATAAAAGAAATCGGGCTGCGTTTTAATCTGGAACTTAGTAAAGTCTATGGCGTTGGTGATGCCTTGCGCGATCTGCAGGCCTTTGCCGATGCCGGTTGCCAGCCTTATCTGGTGAGAACCGGCAAAGGCGAAGAAACCTACAACCTGGCCGAAGTGCCTGCAAATACCATTGTGGTGGCTGACCTGGCCGCTGCCGTGCAAGACATTATTGCAGGGGATAGATAATGGGTAATGCCGTGTTGTATGTGCGGGCGCTGTTGTTTTATGTAGGGCTGTTTGCATTAACCATTCCTTTTTCAATATTTGCATTGATATTGATCCCCATGCCATCAGCGGTCACGCGCTCCCGCTGGGTAAGTCGATGGGCGGACTGCGTATTGTGGTGGCTGAAAATCACCTGCAACTTAAGCTATGAAGTGAAAGGCCGTGAACATATTCCTGATTCGGCTTCAGTGATTTTGTGCAAGCATCAATCCGCCTGGGAAACCATCGCTTTACAATCTATCTTTCCACCACAGGTGTGGGTGCTTAAAAGAGAGTTACTGATGCTGCCATTTCTTGGCTGGGCACTGTGGGCGGTAGGTTCTATTCCCATTGATCGCAGTTCCGGCCGTGAGGCTTTGAAGAAACTGGTCAATCATGGCAAAGACCGTCTCAAGCGTGGGTTATGGGTGGTGATTTTCCCTGAAGGCACGCGTACTGCGCCGGGTGCACGTGGCAAATACCATATCGGTGGCGCCTGGCTGGCGTCGCACAGTAACAGCACCGTTGTTCCGGTCGCACACAATGCCGGCCGATTCTGGCGCAAGAGTTCTATCCTTAAATATCCTGGTGTCATTCAGGTAGTGATTGGTCAGCCGATTGATACTACTGGCCTGAAGCCGGATGCGGTGAATAAACTGGTGGAAGACTGGATAGAAACGGAAATGCAGTCTTTGTGATCGCCGCCATATGATAGACCAGGTGTTGCAGTTGCCTGACGGGCAAACGATTTCTTACCAGCTCGATCTGCGTGTGCGCAGAACCATAGGCCTCAAAATTACTGCTGAAGGCCTCGTCGTTCATGCGCCAAAGCGCATCAATGCTACCCAGTTACAGCAAGTGTTATTGCAAAAAGCCAGCTGGATCCAGCAAAAACTCGCATTGCGTGAAAATAACCATGTGAGCCCGATGCAGTGGGTTGATGGCGAGCCGCTGATGTTTATGGGGCAGGATATCGTGCTGTCGCTGCAGCATCACGCGACGAATAAAGCGGTTGTGCTGCAAGGCAACCAGTTACTGGTGAGGTCGCCACAAATAGATCAGCAGGCGTTTGTTGCCCGCAAAGTATTGCAATGGTTTGCACAGCAGGCGTTGCCGGACTTTAAACGGCGGGTAGAACTGCTAGCCGCCCAGATGGGTGAAAAGGTGACTGGCGTAGCACTTTCAAATGCCCGCTCACGCTGGGGGAGTTGTAATAGCCGCAGGCAGATACGCCTCAACTGGCGGTTGATACAAGCGCCGCCGCATATTATCCAATATGTGATTTGCCATGAGATGGCGCATCTGAAAGAGATGAACCATTCGGCAAGGTTTTATGCGGTGCAGGCTAGTCTGTTTCCCAATCATGTACAAGCCGAAAAAGAACTGAAAGCCTTGTCTGCCATTTTGCATCGCATGGCCTGATCAAACTTGGTGAGCACTAAACCCACTAGCGCGACTGTTTGATGACTGCCACCAACTGATCAAGTACCGCGCTCCAGCCTTCCTGAAAACCCATCGCCTCATGCCGCTGTTTAGAAGCTGCGTCGGCATGCAAGGCATATGCGGTATAGCGGGTTCCATTAGTGATTGCTTCCAGTACGATACTGGCCGTCATCATGAGTTCTGCGCATTCATGGCCGGGAGACTGTTCAGGGCTTTTGGCTGGCCTGAATCCGGGTTCCAGCGCATTGGTCCATGTCAGTTTCTTGCCGGGGATAACTTCAAGGTAACAGCCACTATTGGGAAACTGCTGGCCTTCTGGTGATTGCATGATGGTGCGGAAAAGGCCGCCTGGTTTCAGGTCAATTTCACAATCTATCGTTTTCCATGGCAGTGGACAGAACCATTGTTTGAGATGTTCCGGCGTCGTCCATGCATGCCAAATTTCTTCCGGTAATACATCGACTTCTTTTTCCAGTACCAAATCCAGTTCCGGGTTGATTGCTATTGCCATACGCACTCTCCTTTAATTTGGCAATTGGGCATAACGGTTACTTCTTGGTCGCCCTGATGCTGATTAGTTTATTCTATTCGCAAGCCATATCCCTGTGAAGATGGTGAGCATCCCCAGAAATTGGTACAAGTGAAAAGCTTCGTGCAACAGCAGCGTGGAAAGCACTGAACCAAAAATCGGCATGGCATGGATAAAGACACTCGCGCGTACCGAGCCCACCAGCGTCACCGCTTTTGAATATGCCAGCAGCGCAATCACAGACGGAAAAATGCCGATATAGGCCAGTATCCACAACGTTTGCGGGTTTTGCAGGTGTATGGTTGTGGTCTGCAGTTCCCAAACGCAAAGTGGTAACAGGAAAATTAAGGCAATCATCACCTGGCATAACATCAGCCCGGTTCGGTTGATAGATGCCGGAATGTCTTTCAGCCACAGGGTATATAAGGCCCAGAACACCATCGCCAGGAAGATAATCACATCTCCTTCTGCAAAAGCCAGTGTCAGCAGTATTTGCAAATCGCCGTGTGAGACGACAATCAATACCCCAGTCAGCGACACCAGTAAGCCGATTAACTGGCTGGCTGGTAATGTTTTCCGGTAAAACACAAAGCCGAAGATAGCGACCAGGAATGGAATAAACGAATTGAGGATAATGCCGTTGGTAGCACTGGTCGTATGCAAACCCCAATACACCAGTAAGTTAAAGGCTGCCACGCCCGTGATCGCGGTACCAAAAATAGGCCAGCGGTAAGCGTAATAATAGATGCGGTCACGCAAAAATGGCCGCAGGGCAAAAGGCAACAAGCAGGCGAAAGCAATGCTCCAGCGGATAAGTGACAAAGTCACTGGCGGCACTGAAGTGTTAATAGCGCGCCCGGCGATAAAGTTACCTGCCCATAATAAAGGCGGCAATAGTAGCAACAATAGAATGCGCCAGTTTAAGGTTGGTGACTGGTTGTCTGACAATGAGTAAATAAGCTAGATTAAGATACTGGAATTGTATGGAGGATTGGGATACCTGCAAAGCCTGAAGCATACATGCAAAAAGGGGCCGAAAGCCCCTTTTTTTAATATCATACGCCGGTATTAATTAAGCCGCGCCTAATTGCACCGGTGTCAACTGAATCAGTTTTTTGACCAGGCCCGGATGTTGTTCAGCATGTGCCTCTTTCAGGCAGGCTTTTGCGCAACTGACACATTTTCCACAGTCGGCACCGACGCCGAGCTGCTCTTTCAAATGCTTAACGGTTTTAGCGCCGTCCCTGACTGCCTGATGAACCTGGCGCTCGGTCACTGCATTACAAACGCAAACGTACATATGTTCTCTATTAGGTTACTAATGATAATTATTATCATTTATTGAGAGTTTGTCAAGCGTAGTTTGGTTCCGGCAAGGCGTGAAAAAAGCCGCAAAAGCGGCTTAATTCAGGAGATCTGAAAATCAGTGATTATTCAGATTCTATTTGTGTTTGCAGATAGTTAGGCAAAGTGACATCGACAATCAGGCGTTGCTGGGTTTCCAGCCAGTCAATGGCTTCTTCGCAGGCTTCCAGTAACTCAGTCAGTAAATCACGCGTCACATAGTCTTGCAATTTTTCAGCTTCGGCAATCGCTTCAATCAACTGCGGGCGCTGTACGTCCTTCTCAAAACTCAGGTCACCTTGCAGGCATTCCACCACCTCTTCACCAATCAGCAATTTACCAAGGTTTTGCAGGTTAGGCAGGCCGTCCAGAAACAGGATGCGCTCAATCACTTCATCCGCTTCTTTCATCACACGGATGGATTGTTTGTATTGGTAGTCGTTGAGTCTTTCCAGGCCCCATTTCCTGAACATGCGCGCATGCAGGAAATACTGGTTAATAGAAGTCAGCTGGTTTTTAAGCACTTTGTTCAACGTGCTGATAATGTGTTTTTCGCCTTTCATGCGGGCTCCTTAAACTGCAACAGCAGGGCCGTCGCCCATCTGGCTTTGGCAATAGTTTTCAATGCCGATCAGTTTGATCAGGCTTAACTGTTTTTCCAGCCAGTAAGCATGATCCATTTCGGTATCTTCCAGTTGCACCAGCAACATTTCACGCGTCACAAAATCCTGAGTTTCTTCACAGGCTTGCATGGCTTTTTTCAGGTGCTTGACTACGGCATATTCCAGGTCCAGGTCAGATTCCAGCATGGATTTCACATCTTTCCCAATATGGATTGGGTCACGCTTGGTCAGGTTAGGGGTGCCTTCAAGAAACAGGATACGCTGAATCAGCGCGCGGGCATGTTCACGTTCATGCAGTGATTCGTGGAGGATGCGTTGGGAAATCACACCCAGACCCATGTCGGCATACATTTCGCCGTGAATCAAATACTGGTCGGTAGCAGTAAGCTCTCCTGCCAGTAAATCATTCAGAATATCAATAATTTTTTTATCGCCTTTCATGACCGGCTCCTGTATGCATTTTCAATGAAATGCATGATACAGGAAAATGAAAAGTATGCAATAAAAAATATGATGTAACTTATTGATTTAAAATGAGTTTTTAAACACTAATATAAATGAAAATCGTTCTTGATCCAGTATTTCTCAGAATTATCGAAAGTCTGCTCAATACTAGATTAGCAGCTGCAAGTCATGCGCGATATTGGCCGGTTTTTCCCCATACCCCAGGTAAATGCGCGGTGCGCCTGTTTTATCAAATACATATAACCCTGCACTATGGTCCATGGTGTAGCCGTTCTGGCCTGCCTCACTCACTTTAGCAGCATAGACTTTATATTCGGCCAGGTTGGCGGCGACTTCCTCGGGTGTGCCCCGCAGGCCAATAAAACGTGCATCAAAGCCGGGTACAAATTGCGCCAGCACTTCCTGTGTGTCGCGCTCAGGGTCTACAGTCACAAACAGCACCTGCACATCATTAGCCTTGTCTCCCAGCAATTTCATGGTTTGCTTGAGGTCGCTCATGGTGGTCGGGCACACATCCGGACAGTGGGTATAGCCGAAAAACAGTACCACTATCTTGCCTTTAAAATCATTGATACTGCGTAACTTGCCGGTATGATCAGTCAAGCTTAAAGGTTTGCCAAACTGGGTGCCGGTGAGGTCAGTGCCGATAAAGTTGGCAGTTTTGTCAGGTTGGCACCCGGCGAGCAGGCCAGTCACTAATGCTGCGATTAACCAAAGCCACGTGAAACGAGTGCGCATACAAAAATCCTTGTAAATCATCATTGAAATGGATTTTAGCATAGGCGAAAAGCGCGCAGATTGGTTTACAATACTGGTTTTTGACGATAGACGGATTAAGGGCGAGTTTAAATGGCAATACCGAGTTCGATGGCAGACCGTGACGGCGTTATCTGGTACGACGGCAAAATGGTCAACTGGCGTGATGCCACTACCCATGTATTAACCCACACTTTGCATTACGGCATGGGCGTGTTTGAAGGCGTGCGCGCTTACAAAACAGATAAAGGCACGGCTATTTTCCGTTTGAAAGAGCATACCGACCGTTTATTCCGCAGTGCGCATATTCTGGGCATGAAAATGCCGTTTGATAAAGCGACCCTGATTGAAGCGCAGCGAGCAGCCGTGCGCGAAAACAATCTTGAATCTGCTTATATGCGCCCGATGGCATTTTATGGTGCCGAGGCGATGGGTATTTCTGCCAAAACCTTATCGACCCACGTGATTGTCGGTGCCTGGAGCTGGGGTGCATATATGGGTGAAGAAGCAATTACCAAAGGTATCCGCGTGAAGACTTCTTCTTTTGCACGTCACCACGTGAATATCACGATGTGTAAGGCTAAAGCGAACGGCAACTATATGAACAGCATCCTGGCACATCAGGAAGCCGCACAAGATGGTTACCAGGAAGCGTTACTGCTGGACGTGGATGGTTTTGTAGCTGAAGGTTCCGGCGAGAACATTTTCATTATCCGTAATGGCAAGCTGTACACCCCAGATTTAACCTCTGCACTGGAAGGCATCACCCGCGACACCATCATCGCATTGGCTAAAGATGAGCTTGGCCTGGAAGTGATTGAAAAACGTATTACCCGCGATGAGGTTTATAGTGCTGATGAAGCATTCTTTACCGGTACGGCAGCTGAAGTGACGCCTATCCGTGAACTGGATAACCGCGCCATTGGTGAAGGCACACGTGGCCCGATCACCGAAAAACTGCAAAGCCTGTACTTTGATGTGGTTAAAGGTAAAAATGCCAAATATGAACATTGGCTGACCTTGGTTTAAGTTCTTAAAGGTTTCAAGTCACTAAATGGCTTTGTGCGGGAGAAGCTGAATGTCTGATGTAAAAGAGTTTGAAGTAGACGGTAACGATTTGCCACTGCATTGCCCAACCAAGGAAGTGGCTTTGTGGGCTTCCCACCCGCGCGTGTTTCTGGATGTGGCGAAGACAGGTCAAGTAGCCTGCCCTTATTGCGGCACCAGATTCAAGCTTAAACCTGGCACACAAGTGCACCACCACTGAGTCTTTACTTAAATAAAACCCACGCAATGCGTGGGTTTTATTTATTTCACTTAAGCATTTGCCAGAGCTGCCGCATGATAGCTTGCGTCTCTTCTTTACCACTGGTTAAAAATTGCATTTGGCCTTGATCACTGGTTGTTTTCAGTAAATCTTGTTGGGCCAATACCTGTTGTAAACGCTTGGCAACCGCCGCACCGGTATCAATCAATGTCACATCAGGGCCGACAATTTTTTGAATGTGGGTACGCACAAAGGGATAGTGGGTACAGCCCAGTACGATGGTATCGGCACCGGCATTGATCAGAGGCTGGCAATAAGTGTTTAACAGGGCGATTGTTTCAGGCTGGTCGAGTAAACCTTGTTCTATGCGTTCAACCAGGCCGACACACGCTTGAGTTACCACTTGCACACCATGTCCGTAATGCTCGAGCAAAGCCGCAAACTGTGCGCTCTGTAAAGTGCCCGTGGTGGCGAGTACGCCGATGACATTGTTTTTACTGGCCGCCGCCGCCGGCTTGACCGCGGGTTCCATGCCGATAATCGGTAAGGGAAAATGCTCACGCATCGGGGTGATGGCTGCGGCGGTGGCAGTATTGCAGGCGACAACGAGGGCTTTGGCACCTTGAGCAATCAAGGTTTCGGCGATGGTAAAGCACCGTTGTTGAATTTTTACCGCAGATTGGTTGCCATAAGGCGCATAGGCACTATCGGCAAAATAGATGAAATGCTCGTGCGGAAGCTGGCGTGTCAGGTGCTTGAGGACGGTAAGTCCGCCCACGCCTGAATCCATTACGCCAACCGGGGCACTGACTGCAATCGCTGGGCACATCGAAATGGCACGGGTTGATTTATAATGAGCGGATTATATAGGATTTTAGTCAGGTTTCAGGAATGGCCAATCGGCTGAGCAAGATTTACACACGTACCGGAGACAGTGGCACCACTGGCCTTGGCGATGGCTCGCGGGTTGCCAAGTTTGACCTGCGCGTGCAGGCGATGGGTGAAGTCGATGAGCTGAATGCCGTGCTGGGAATGTTGCTGGTGGAGGAGTTGCACGCCGACGTCCGCGAGCAGCTGGAAGCGATCCAGCATGATTTGTTTGATATGGGTGGCGAGCTCAGTATGCCTGGACATACCTTTATGCAGGCCGGGCGCGTTGCTATCCTGGAACAGGTTCTGGATCGCTGGAATGCCGAGTTGAGCCCACTGAAAGAGTTTATATTGCCGGGCGGTAGCCGTGCTTCGGCAGTGTGTCATCTGGCACGTACTGTGTGCCGCCGTGCCGAGCGCGTGTTGCATGCCTTGCATGCGCAATCACCAGTCACGGCAGTCAATCTGCAATACCTGAATCGCTTGTCGGACCTGTTGTTTGTATTATGTCGTACCTTGAATCGGCATGCCGGTGTGCCGGATGTGCTTTGGAATAACCAACATAAACTTTAATGCGCATGATGCGCTGATGTTCACTGAGTAATGATTAAACAATTTCTGCAAAAAGTATTTGGCAAACGCGGTCTGCCACCAGGTCAAACCTCCGAGCCTGGCCAAACTTCAAAAAAAGGTAAATCATCTGCGGTGCAGGTGATTTCGGCCAGCAAACACAAGATCAATCCCAAGCTGATTAGCCAGGCCGCACTGAAAACTTGTGACGGCCTGCAAAAAGCCGGATTTGAGGCCTATATCGTTGGTGGTGCTGTACGCGATTTGCTGCTTAACCACCCGCCAAAAGACTTTGATATTGCCACCAATGCCACGCCGGAGCAGGTGCATAAGACATTCCGCCGTTCGCGTATTATTGGCCGCCGTTTTCGCCTTGTGCACGTGTTATGGGGGCAGGAAACGATAGAAGTATCCACTTTCCGCGGCCACCACCAAAGCGAGGGCGATGGAGAGACCAATGACAGTGGCCGCATTATCCGTGACAATATTTTTGGCTCGATTGAAGAAGATGCCGTCAGGCGCGATTTTACCGCCAACGCGCTTTACTACGATCCCAAACGCCATGAAGTGCTGGACTTCCACAATGGTGTGGCGGATATCCGTGCCAAAACCTTGCGTATTATTGGCGACCCGGTCAAGCGCTATCAGGAAGATCCGGTGCGTATGTTACGTGCCGTTCGTCTGTCGGCCAAGCTGGGGTTAAAACTCGAGCAGACCACCGAAGCCCCGATACGAAAACTGGCAGACTTGCTGGAAGATGTACCGCCTAGCCGCCTGTTTGATGAAATGCTGAAGCTGTTTTTATCCGGGCATGCAATTGAGAGCATCGGTGCGCTACGGGCTCAGCATTTGCATCATGGATTATTGCCTTTGCTGGACGTGGTGCTGGAACAACCGCTAGGCGAAAAATTCGTCATGCTGGCCCTGAAAAATACCGATGATCGCATTCTGGCTGGCAAGTCTTCCAATCCGAGTTTCTTGTTTGCGACCTTGCTATGGCATGAAGTGTTGCAAGCCTGGCTGGAAAATCAGAAACGCGGCGAGCCTTTGATTCCGGCCTTGCACCTGGCAATGAATGAAATCATTGATAAACAGGGTGAGAAAATGGCGATCCATAATCGCTACACTGCCACCATGAAAGAAATCTGGGCCATGCAGCCACGCTTTGAACAGCGCTCCGGCAAACGTCCATATGCCTTGCTGACCAACCCGAAATATCGGGCAGGTTACGACTTCCTGTTATTGCGCTGTGCCTCTGGCGAGTTGCCTGAAGAGCTTGGTGAATGGTGGACGAGATTTGCTGACGCCGGCACCGAAGAGCGCACCAGTATGCTGTTACCTGACAGCGGCTTGCAAAAACGCCGTCGCCGTCCACGCAAGAAAAAACCGGCAGCTACGAATGGTGAGTCGGCGTAATGGCCCTGGCCTTGATTGCGCTCGGCAGCAATTTGCAGCAGCCGCAGGTGCAGGTAGCCAACGCCATCCAGGTGTTATCACAAACGCCAGGTTTGAGCTTAGTGAAAGCTTCCAGCCTGTATGCCACGGCGCCGGTGGGCTACGATAACCAGCCTGACTTTATCAATGCAGTCATTCAGGTGGCTACCGAAATCCCAGCGCCAGAACTGATGCAGTTACTGCTAACGATTGAACAAACATTCGGGCGTGAGCGGCCTTTCCCCAATGCACCGCGGATTCTAGACCTCGATCTGCTCGATTATGCCGGTATGCGCATGCAGACTTTCCTTCTCACATTGCCACATCCACGCATGCACGAACGTGGCTTTGTTATTTTGCCGCTGGCTGAAATTGTGCCCGACTTTGTACTGCCAGACGGGCAGTCTGTTGTAGAATGGGCAGCAGAGTTCCCGCATGATGAGGTGCGAAAACTGGACGCGCAAAAACTGGATCACTGATTAATTTAGCTGAACGAGCAATAACAATGTTTACCCGTTTTCCTTATGTTGTAATCGAAGGCCCGATAGGCAGTGGCAAGACTACGCTGGCACGCATGCTGGCAGACAAGTTCTCGGTAGAACTGCTATCCGAAAAAGCTGAGTCCAATCCTTTCCTGACCCGCTTTTACCAGGATGCCCAGCGTTACGCCTTACCGACGCAGCTGTTTTTCCTGTTCCAGCGTTCACGCCAGATTGAAGACATGGCACAACGCGACATGTTTGGCCAGCCAACCGTATCTGATTTCTTCCTCGAAAAAGACCCGCTGTTTGCACGCCTGAATCTGGATGATGAAGAGTACTCTCTGTATCACCAGATTTACCAGCACCTGCAACTCAAAGCGCCCAAGCCTGATCTCGTGGTGTATTTGCAAACACCTATCGATGCGCTGGTTGACCGGATAGAAGAGCGCAACATCAGTTACGAACAGGATATGCCGCGCGAATATATTGCCCGGCTGGCCGAAGCCTACAGTGAGTTTTTTCATACCTATGACGCATCGCCCTTGCTGATCGTCAACAATGAAAAGCTCAATATCATTAAAGACGCGGAAGCTTTCAATTTGCTGATTGAGCGGATCAACCAGATCAAGAGCAGCCGCGAATACTTTAATCCTAACTTTTAATTAAATGCATCTGCGTGCAAACTCCTGTATTGCGCGGTGCTCAACATCCTCATGTAATACATGTTCCGCTGGTTCTGGATTTTATCCGGTACAAGCAATTTAAAAGTCTCTTCCAATTATGCTAAACGCTCTCTTATCACGTGCAATGTCCGGCGAGAAAATCGCCATGTTGACATGTTATGACGCTACTTTTGCCAAGTTGATGCATTTGGCCGGTGTGGACATGCTGCTGGTAGGTGACTCATTAGGAATGGTCATACAAGGAGGTGACAGTACTTTGGGCGTCACCATGCAAGATATGCTGTATCACACCCGTATTGTGGCTAAGGGAGCGCCTGGTGCCGTGATCATGAGCGATATGCCGGTTGATAGTTACGAGCATGACCTCGCAGATGCCCTGCAAAATGCACAGGCCTTGATTGAGGCTGGCGCACATATCGTCAAGATTGAAGGTGGTGGTCACATGGTGGAAACTGCCCGCTACCTGGTTGAAAATGGTGTGCCTGTGTGTGCGCACCTGGGATTCACACCGCAATCGGTAGAAAAACTCGGTGGGTATAAAATCCAGGGAAAAACTGAAGCAGCAGGCCAGGTGATATTAAAAGATGCGCAAGAGATGGCGACGGCTGGAGCAAGCATGGTGCTGTTTGAAATGGTGCCGGCAGCATTGGCAACCCACATTACAGAGACTATTTCCGTCCCTACCATTGGCATTGGCGCTGGTGCAGGCTGTAGTGGCCAAGTGCTGGTGTTGCAGGATTTATTGGGTATTTATACAGGGCCGGCAGAAAAAAATCCTCAAGATTATAAAGCGCCCAGGTTTGCACAAAATTTCCTGGGCCAGACTGGTAACATAGAGAAAGCGATCATAAATTACGTTCAAGCTGTGAAATGCGGTGAGTTTCCGGCCGCGCAGCATAGCTATTAAAAGAATTCATTGATTCTACCGATGATGTCAAATCGTGTTTGATCAACAATCATTATCATGAAATTACTCGCCATCGAATCTTCTACCGAATTCCTCTCACTGGCCTTGCAAACCGAAGCTGGCCTTACTTCTTTCCATGAAGCGACAGGGCCTGCAGCTTCACAACGTATCCTGCCCGAAATTCAGCGTTTGCTGGCAAAAGCCGGTGCAAAACTGGCCGAACTGGATGGTATTGTCTATGGCACCGGTCCGGGCGCTTTCACAGGCGTACGGGTAGCGGTAGGCGTCACCCAGGGTCTGGCTTTCGGGGCTGACCTGCCTGTGTTTGGGGTGAGCTCTGTGCAGGCGGTGGCGCAAGCAGCCTGGCTGGAAACCGGGGCTGAAAAAGTGCTGGTGTGTTTGGATGCCCGGATGGGCGAGGTATACCATGCCGCGTTAATCAAACAACAGCATGGCTGGCTAGAGGTTTCGCCGCCAGTGGTGTGCAAGCCGCAGGAGGTGCCAGCGATTGCGGGTGATGGCTGGTTGGCGGCAGGTTCTGGCTGGGCTGTATTTGGTGAAGTGCTCTCAGCACAATATACTCAGCAGATAAGCCACATTCACGCGGAAATCATGCCTACAGCCAAGGCCATGCTAATGATTGCAACCCCCGGATTTATTGCGGGAGATACCCAGTCTGCGCAACAGGCCGCACCGCTTTATATACGTAACCGCGTCGCATTAACCGCTGATGAGCGCGCACAAGGGCAAACACTGTAGGGTAGATCAATGAGTGCATTACCTCAATACCAGCCACAATTCCGGCTCATGTCTTACGAAGACCTGATCGCGGTTTGCCGCATAGAGCCGACAATTTACAGTCACCCGTGGACCTACGGTAATTTCAAGGACTCTCTGGACTCAGGCTATTGCGCATGGGTAATGGAGATGTCCGGGGAAATCATAGGTTATGCATTGGTGATGATGGTGCTGGATGAAGCGCACCTGTTAAATATCAGTGTCGGACAAACGCATCAGGGGCAGGGGTTGGGGAGAGCATTGCTTGCGCATATGATAGAAATTTCCAGGCATCGGCTTGCGGCTAATATGTTTCTTGAAGTGCGTGAAAGCAATACCAAAGCGATTGCTTTATACGAGACGATGGGTTTTTGTGAAATGGGCATTCGGCGTAATTATTACCCGACCAAGTCAGGGCGTGAAGATGCCGTGCTGATGGGGCTCGCCTTATAAGGGCTTAAGATTGACGAGAGATATTCAAAACAGGAGCATGCCGTGAGTCTGGGGCGCGAAGATATATTGCGGGAATTGGAGTTGTTGCCTGTCTGGCGGTTGCGCACGCCAGTAGCGGAAAGCACATTGCCGGCAATTACAGTTAGAGCTTCCCCTGAAGTTTCTATAGAATCGCTCACTGAACAAAGCAGTCAGGTTTTGATTGAAACCATAGGCGCTGATCCAGTCATTGAACTGAGGGCTGACAGTGAGCCTGCGCCGATAGCGGAGATTCCTGAAAACAAGCAACCGGAAATTGCGCCTGCGCCACTGATTCAATCCCCCTGGTGTTTAATGTGCCCAAAAGTTGATGACGCTGCTGCGCAAGCTTTACTGCAAAATATCGTGCGTGCCTTGAAGCTGGCTCCTGAAGAATTACACGTTTCTCACCAGCCGTTTAAAGTTGCGCAAGTACAAAGCCGGTTTGCTGTTTTGTTTGGCCTGGAAGCCGCCAATGCCTTTTTGGGAACCAATCACTTGGATCTCGTTTCTATACGTGGCCAGTTATTCACGCACGATGATATGCGCTACGTCATTACGCATCATCCGGATGCCATGCTAGCCAATCCTTTGCTAAAAAAAGAAGTCTGGCATGATTTGTGTCTGCTACTGGCCGAAAAGTAAGCTGGTTGCGAAGCAAGCACAATCAATCCCGCAGAAAAAATAAAACTCAGCTAGTTGTAGCCAGGGATCTGGCCCCCATATAAATCAAAACTATTCAATGAGGAAAATTACGATGCGTCAAATATTTAAGGTTGTGTTGTTAGCTGGAGTGTTAATGCTTTCTGGCTGTGGTTATAACCAGTTTCAATCGCTGGATGAAGAAACCAAGGCAAGCTGGTCTGAAGTATTGAACCAATACCAGCGCCGTGCCGATCTGGTGCCTAACCTGGTGTCTACCGTGAAAGGTTATGCCAGTCATGAAGAAAAAGTGCTGACTGAAGTTACTGAAGCGCGCGCCAAAGTAGGCAGCATGCAGGTGACACCTGAATTGTTGAATGACCCGGAAGCGTTTGCCAAATTCCAGGCCGCACAAGGCCAGTTGACCAGTGCGTTATCGCGCCTGATGGTGGTGTCTGAAAACTACCCTAACCTGAAAGCGGATGCCAGCTTCCGTGATTTGCAGGCGCAACTGGAAGGTACAGAAAACCGTGTGAGTGTGGCGCGTAACCGTTATATTGAGGCGGTGAAGCAATACAATGTCACGGTGCGTAGTTTCCCCAACAACCTGACCGCGATGATGTTTGGCTACCAGCCTAAACCATCGTTTACGGTAGAGAATGAAAAAGCGATTTCATCTGCACCAAAAGTAGATTTTGGCGATAAGTAATTGTTGATGGCTTTGAAGTTGATGCTGTCGGTTTGGTTGCGTGTGCTGCTGCTTTGCAGCCTGTTGCTGACTGGTGCCAGTGTACATGCCGCCAAAGGTCTGGTCGACATTCCGCCGTTAAGCGCCGCTGTCACTGATTTGACGCAGACGCTATCGGCAGAGGAGCAGACAGCGCTCAACGAAAAACTGTCGCAGTTTTCGCAACAGAGCGGTTCGCAAATTGCCGTGCTGATATTGCCGACTACACAACCGGAAGATATCGCGCAATTTGGCATCCGCCTGGCTGATGCCTGGAAAATCGGCCGCGAAAAACAGGATGATGGCGTCATCGTCATTGTCGCCAAACAAGACCGTAAAATGCGGATTGAGGTCGGTTATGGGCTTGAAGGCGCTATCCCGGATGCGGTCGCCAAGCGCATTGTCGCTGAACAGCTCAGCCCTGCATTCAAACAAGGCCAATTTTACCAGGGCCTGCATGTGGCGACAGATACCCTGATCAAACTAATCCAGGGCGAACAATTGCCGTCCCCTGCCAAAGCGCAAGCGGCGGCAGGGCAACAGGGCTTGATGCACTGGCTGCCTATCCTGATGTTTGCCGCCATTTTTCTTGGCGCTATTTTGCGCGGCATGCTTGGCTCGTTTTTTGGTAGTGCCCTCACTGGTGGTGCTTTAGCTGTACTCGCTGGTTTCCTGGGCGCAACGCTTTTGGTCATGGGGCTGGTTGGCCTTGCCGCATTTATCTTCACGCTGGCCATGGGCGGCGGTCAGGGTGGTTTGCCGATAGGCGGATTCCCGGGCGGCTTCGGCGGTGGAGGCGGCGGCCGCGATATATTCAGCGGCGGTGGTGGCGGTTTTGGTGGCGGTGGCGCATCAGGAGATTGGTAATGAAACCCGTACATCCATTCAGACGTTTCTTCCGTCATCTCACCAGCCATCCATGGCAGGTCAAACGCCATTTCTCTGAGGCTGCGTTGCAACATATCGAACACGCAATTGCAGCGAATGAGCATTTGCATGCTGGTGAAATCCGTGTCGTGATCGAGTCCGGCCTGCCGCTTTCTGCCATCATGCAAGGCGTGTCGCCACGGCAACGGGCGATACAACTGTTCGGTCAACTGAATATCTGGGATACTGAACAGAACAACGGCGTGCTGATTTACCTGATGCTGGCGGACAAGGATGTAGAGATTATCGCTGACCGTGGCATACACAAGCACGTGCAAGCGCAGGGTTGGCAGCATATTTGCCAGCAAATGGAAGGGATGTTTAGAAGTGGGCAGTTTGAACAAGGCGTTACACACGGCATTACCGCAATTGGCGATCATCTTGCAGAATACTTCCCGCCTCAAGCGACTCCGCGCAACGAGCTTTGCAATCACGTATTGGTGCTCTAGTGTTTTGTCGGGCGGTTTATTACTGATTGCGGCAGGCACAGCGCAGGCTGATTTAAAAGATATTTATCGCATCTACCACAACCAGCCCAGCCTGGCAGCATTTGAAATCTGCCAGGGGGGTGGCTGCACCCATTCAGATACGTTACAACTGGCTGAATCCGAGTGGGATCATGTACTACGAATCTTCTCTCCCCTCCCCGAAACCGCTGAACAAGAACGCATCCAGATAGCCGAAGCCATCGGCATGCTGGAAGATATCGTAGGCACCAAAACCGGCACTGCTGCTGATCGCGCCGGTACCTTTGGCAATAGCGATTACCAGCACCAGCAAGACTGTAACGATGAGGCCATTAATAGCACTACCTATATGCGCTTGATGCAGCAGGCGGGCTTGATACGCTTTCACACCATTCAGGATACCCGCACCCGCAAATTCTTCTTTACCGGCTGGCCACATAGCACTGCGGTTATTCGCGAGAATGATACCCAGGCTGAGTTTGCGGTCGACAGCTGGTTTTACGATAATGGTCATGCCGCGACCATCGTGCCGATGGCGCAATGGAAAGATGGCTATATTCCTGAAGACAGCCCGATTCACTATCGAGAATAACCCCGGCTTATTTGCTGACTTGTTTACTTGCTGACTAGCGCCGCATTTAAGGCTAGAATTCGGCCTTTAGAATTCTGTTAGAACTCCATTCTTATGCGCGCATCACAATTTTTCATTGCTACCCAAAAAGAAGCCCCTTCAGATGCCGAACTGATCAGCCATAAACTGATGGTCAGGGCCGGACTTATCAAAAAGTTAGGCAGCGGTCTCTATAGCTGGATGCCACTGGGTTTGCGCGTGTTACGTAAAGTAGAAAATGTCGTGCGTGACGAAATGAATAAGGCAGGCGCACTGGAATTGCTGATGCCAGCCGTGCAACCTAAAGAATTATGGGAAGAGACCGGTCGCTGGGCAGTGTTTGGCCCGCAGATGCTCAAAATCCAGGACAGGCACGAACGTGACTTCTGTTTTGGCCCGACACACGAAGAAGTGATTACTGACATCGCGCGTAAGGAAATCAGCAGCTACAAACAATTACCGCTGAATTTCTACCAGATCCAGACCAAATTCCGTGACGAGATCCGTCCGCGGTTCGGCGTGATGCGTGCCCGTGAATTCCTGATGAAAGATGCTTACTCTTTCCATACCAGCGTTGATTGCCTGGTGGAAACTTACAACAGCATGCACACCGCTTACAGCAATGTGTTTACCCGTTTAGGACTCAAGTTCCGCGCAGTAAAAGCCGACTCCGGCGCGATTGGTGGTGATGGTTCGCAAGAGTTTCATGTGCTGGCCGACAGCGGCGAAGATGCCCTGGCTTACTGTGAAGACTCTGATTATGCGGCTAACGTCGAGATGGCTGAAGCAATATCGAATACCAGCCGCCCGGCCGCCACTGAAGCCATGCGTGAAGTCGATACCCCTAAGCAAACCACCTGTGAAGACGTGGCTAAACTGCTGGAAGTACCAGTGGCTAAAACGGTCAAGTCTGTCGCTTTAATGGTTGATGAAGTATTCACACTGGCTTTACTGCGTGGCGACCACCAGTTGAACGAAGTGAAATTCGGCAAAGTGGAGGGCGTACAAAATTTCCGCCTGGCGACTGAAGAAGAAATTCGCGCTAATTTAAGCTGCCCGCCAGGCTTTATCGGCCCGGTCGGCGTCAATGGCAATGTGCGCGTGATTGCCGACAGGGCAGTGGCAGTGTTAAGCGATTTTGTCTGCGGCGCAAACAAGCCTAAATTCCATTTGGCGGGAGTCAATTTTGGCCGCGATTTGCCAGAGCCTGTCATCGTGGCCGATATCCGCAATGTGGTAGAAGGTGATGCCAGCCCGGATGGCAAAGGCACGCTGAGTTTGTGTCGCGGCATTGAAGTCGGGCATATTTTTCAGTTACGTACTAAGTATTCCGAGGCCATGCAGGCGACTTACCTGGACGAAAACGGGCAATCGCAAGTGATGGAAATGGGCTGTTACGGTATTGGTGTGTCACGGATTGTCGGCGCAGCGATTGAACAGGGCCATGATGACAAAGGCATTATTTTTCCTCGCAGCATGGCGCCGTTTGATGTGGTGATCTGCCCGATTGGCCTGGATAAAAGTGATGTAGTGAAACAAACAGCGTTTGATTTGTACAAGCAGTTGCAGCAGGCAGGTGTGGATGTGTTGCTGGATGACCGCGGTGAGCGTCCGGGCGTGATGTTTGCTGAAAGTGACCTGATGGGCGTCCCGCATCGTATTGTGATTGGTGACCGTGGCCTGGCCGAAGGTAAAGTGGAATACAAAGGCCGTACCGATGCCGAGGCACAAAACTTGCAAGTGGCTGACAGTGTTGCGTTTTTACGTGACAAACTTGGGCATTAACTAGAAGGCTTTATTGCTTCTGTTCTGCGCCTGGATCGCTTCTCTATTGCATAGAATAGGCAAGATGAATAAACCACGCTTTTTACCTGCTGCCATGATATTGACCGGCCTGTTGTTCTGGTCGTCAATCACCCTGGCCGGTAACCAGAAAGAAGAGCCGTTAGCCAATAGCGTCAAGTCTGTGATGCAAAAGTCAGTCAGCGATGTGGCAGCACCTCGCTTGCTGTTCGATACCGAGCAAACCGCACAGCAATGGTTGCAGGAAATGTCAGTGCGGTTAACAAAACGCATGCCGGATACACAATACCGCGAAGACTTTTTAAAGTCAGTGCATTATGAAGCGACGCGCGCGGGCCTGGATCCGCAGCTGGTGCTGGGCTTGATCCAGGTTGAAAGCGGTTTCAAGAAATATGCTGTTTCCAGCGTAGGGGCCCGTGGCTATATGCAGGTGATGCCGTTCTGGGTAAAAAGCATAGGCGCCAACGAACATAACCTCTTTGATATGCGCTTGAACCTGCGTTACGGCTGTACGATTTTGCGTCACTACCTGGATATAGAGCGCGGTGATTATTACCGTGCACTAGGCCGCTACAACGGCAGCCTAGGCAAGCCGGAATACCCTAACCTGGTGGTGGGTGCCTGGCGCAATCACTGGCATTATGACTCTCCGCTAAAAATGAATATTGCCAGCCAATAAGGCATGATTGATTGAATAGAAAACCGCGCTGCTGCGCGGTTTTTTATTCATTAAAACGGCTACTTCACTACTTTGAATCCGTAATAAGTGCCAAACTCGCCTTCGTTCTCGTGATACACAAACAGCATGCCATTGCTGTAACCGGCGCCATTGAAATGGTTGTGTGAGCGCAGCTTCATGGTTTTAGGCAACGCACTTTTACCGACATACTGACCATTCAGGTCAAAAATCAGCACTGCTTTGTGGTCAACATCAAGCAATGCCAGTTCGTTACCCGCAACACCGGTAAACGCAATAAAATGGTCGCTGACGTCATCGTAAACCACTTGCGCTTTGCTATAGTCCAGCTTGATTTCTTTAAGCTTTTCGCGCTGCTTCGCATCTACCACAAACACCAGGTTGCCATGTTCCTGTTTAGCATAATAGTGATTGGTTGCCGGGTCGTAGCTCGGCATCGTGCCCGCATCACCAAACGCAGGATTGAACTGGTAAAGCTCATTAGAGCTCGTGAGCACTTCACCCTTGTCGTCCACGTCGAGGCTAAAGATACCGGTGTTAGGTGAAAAACCAGCGGCTGTAGAAATGTTGTAAGTGATGGTTTCAAGCTTGTTTGAGTTGGCGTTGTAATACAGTGAGCGATTATCAAACCCCGGCTTGGCTGAATTCACGTATTGGCCATTAGCGGTATAAGCATGCACTTCTGATTTTGAAATGGGCGCTTCAAACTCGCTACCCATAGGCGCCAGGCCACCATCCGCAATGTAGTAGTGTTGGTTGCCGGGCAGATAAGCGACAGTCATCGGGCGTGTGGTTGGTTTTTTGCTGAGCGGGATTTTAATACCGACTTCTGCTTCCGGCAGAATTTCCGCCTGGCTGGTAAGCGACAGGCATAGCAGTGCCAAACCGCTGAGTAATTTTTTATTCAATTGCATATCTCCGTGATCCTGTTTATGGGTGTTAGGTAGACGCTATTTTAAGCGGCAAGTTTAATGCAGCTTTGATTAACGCTTCTTTTTATTATGTGGTGCACGCGTAATCAGCATGGCATCGCCATAACTGAAAAACCGGTAAGATTCCTGAATGGCATGCGCATAAGCGCGACGCAGTAAGTCATAACCGCCAAAGGCAGAAACCAGCATCATTAATGTGCTTTTCGGCAGGTGAAAGTTAGTGATCAAGCGGTCGACCAACTGAAACTCAAATCCAGGTGTGATGAAAATATCGGTTTCGCCATGGTGGGCAAAAAGTTTATCCGCACGCGCCGCACTTTCCAGCGTGCGTAATGAAGTCGTGCCAACTGCAGTCACGCGCTTGCCGGCTTCACGTGCATGCAGAATCGCAGCGATGGTTTCTTCAGGCAGGTGATACACCTCGCTATGCATGTGATGCTCGGCAATATTATCTACCTTCACCGGCTGGAAAGTGCCTGCGCCTACATGCAAGGTGACATAGCATACATGCACACCTTTGTTGCTCAGTGCACTCAACATCTCGTCATCGAAATGCAGGCCTGCTGTTGGCGCAGCTACTGCGCCTTCATGTTTGGCAAATACCGTCTGGTAGCGAGTGTCATCAGCCGTGTCGGCTGCATGTTCAATGTAAGGCGGTAATGGCAGTTGACCATGCTGCTCCAGAAAGTCATACCACGATTCATCGCCAAGCAGCCGGATATGAAACATATCGGCATGACGCCCCAATACCTCTGCCTGGTAGCTGTTAGCCAAATGCAACAGGCTGCCCGCTTTTGGTGAGCGGGAGGCTTTGATTTGCGCGTAAGCTTCCTGGGTATTGAAAACGCGATCTATCATCACCTCGATATTTCCGCCGGTGGCTTTTTGTCCAAACAACCGCGCTTTTATCACTTTGGTATCGTTAAGCACCAACACATCGCCAGCTTCAAAATAATCGCTGATCTGGCGAAAAAAATTGTCCCGGATGGTGTTTGCAATTGCGTCTACTTCCAGCAGGCGGCTTTGTGTACGATTGGGTAAAGGATGTTGTGCAATCAGGTGCTGCGGGAGATGAAAATCGAAATCTAGAGTTCTCATAAATCAAAAATATGGTTATAATAGCTTCTTTGTTGTCCAACATTATATCCCATGCCGGGATGGCGGAACTGGTAGACGCACTGGACTCAAAATCCAGCGCCGCAAGGCGTGCCGGTTCGATTCCGGCTCCCGGCACCATAATATAGTCTCAAGCAGTATCAAAAGACGAAAAACGAATAAAAATCAAAGGCTTAGATGAAAATCTAGGCCTTTTTTCATATCATAACGTCGCTTGACATATACATTTTTCATGTATAATTTTGTGTCTAACAAACTTATACAGCCGAAAGTTATACATATGGCACTCACTGATACACAGCTCCGCAACGCTAAACCAGCTGAGAGATTATTCGATCACAGACGGTCAAGGCCTATCCATACTGATGACGAGTAAGGGTGCTAAAGGCTGGCGTTTTCGGTACCGCCATCAAGGCAAACCTAAACTGATGTCTTTTGGTACATATCCAGAAGTTACACTGCAGCAAGCGAGAGCAAAAACGTGATGAAGCACGTGCGCTGGTGGCGAAAGATATCGACCCTGGGCAAGATCGAAAAGAGCAAAAGCAGAAAGCTTAGCTCGAATCTTCAAATGCATTTCAAGTAGTGGCCACTGAATGGCACGCACTCCACAATAAAAGTAAATCAGAACGTCACCAGCAGTGCGTTAAACGCTGGTTAAAACTCTAAAATTCAGCTTTCTTGGACAAAGGACGAACTATTGTTTAGAAAAGGTGATCCGGAAGAAAGTGTTTCCCATGGAGAAACCGAAACTCTCACATATGGAAACAACAGACTTTCTCTCAAAAATAATCAAATAAAATAGATAAATATCATGTATGTACTAAAGATGAGTATTTATACGAAATGTTTGGGGGGATAACTTGTAAAAGTACAGTCAATGAAATTGAGAGCACATTTGGAAGTGCAGCCAACATCAAAACCAGTGAAGATAAGCTCAGGCGTATTTACAATTATCCTAAATATAATATTAGTTTTGGTCTATCTGAGGCTAAAGTGAAAGCAATTTTTATCTTTGATAAATCGAAGTATCCAACTGCATTGCAGTTCGAGTAGATTAATTAGGCAGATTACATAGGTTATAGTTTTTCTTTTCGGCGTAGTTAGTGATCTCTGGCGCTTTGTTTCGGAGTGAAATTATCAATAACTCCGTTCTTAAGGAACGCCCTTGAGTATTTAAATGTAAGTTTGTATCAAAGAAGAAAGACCTTCCAAATGTTAAATCTTCTCTCTTATCGATAAAGAAACCAATCTTTTCAAAATCCTTCGAGAAAAGAGCTTCGCTAGCTCTTAATTCATCAAGATTGTACTCAGAAACTAAATATGGAGCATTAGCAAAATAAACTTTAATTTTTTTAAGCTTCATTTCTTTCACAAATGCTGTTAATTGCTTTGAAGTGAAATCGGATAGACTACTTGGATTATGAATGTCTCCCTCTATTCCCTGATAAAGACTACCTTCTGCTTTTGTCATGTCACCATAATTATTAAGGTTGTAGGCTGAATATTCAAAGCTAGAGGGAGGTGGACGGTTATTGAACTTGGATATGACATACTCTGCATCAAGGGCATTTAGACGCTTTCTAATGATTGATGGAAAAATTTCTTTCGCTACAGTTGCCATAACCATTTCACCAAAAGTGCTGAGGGGAATTGATGTCAGAAACTGTTTTTTTTCATGATAAGACATCGTTTCCCAAAAAGAATGATCCCACGCAATGACATTTTCAATTTGCCAAGTATCAAGTTTCTGAATGCGATTGTAATACCCAGGTTCTAATTGCAAGACTATTGAGTCATTGGTTTTTGCTATTTTGCTTACTTCCTTAAGAATCTTTTCTAATGGTAATGCTGCGTGTAAACCAAAGTTAATAACTGGCATTTTTAGTTGTTGACTTAGGTATTCTGCATCAATTCCAAAAAGGGGACTTGAACCTCCCGCAATGATTAATTTGGGTTCGCCTTCAAGCTGTTTAACTAAGTGCTTTTTTATTATGAGCATTTCATTTACCCAATACTCGGATCGAATAGGTGCGCCGATCATTATCAAAGCTGCTACAAAAAAAATAATTGCAGATGATAGAGTAGAGATAAAAAATAGATGATGAAATTTCATTACTTAAAATTGGAAATACAAAAATTCTGATTCAGTATTGTGTTGCATAGAATGAATTAATATAAAAAAAGCACACCCGTAAAATATAGCTTGTACTTTCGTATGCCGCCACCTTATCCATTCTAGAATCTTTGATGATGTATTCGACGGTTTAATTGTTGTTGATTCCTTTAATTCATCACAAGTAGGATGTAACTCCTTAAATATTTCTAAAACATTCGGTAGTAAAAACACACTGACTAAACAAGGAATAACAAGCGATAGCTGTTTTATTACAGGAATCCAGTTGTCTATCAGGCCATGCACTCCGGCCATGCCTTGTAGTAAAGTAAAGGCCGAAGATAGGGTGTCGGCTCGGAAAAATACCCAAGCTACTGCTACCGCTGTAAAAGTAAGGGATACTTCTAAAAAATAACTAGTTTTCCCGACATATTTTAAATTTTTACTTTCTTTATAGCCTCTCCATAGGTGATTAACAATCAGATAAATACCATGAAGCCCGCCCCATATAATGAAAGTCCAGCCCGCGCCATGCCACAAGCCGCCAATTACCATTGTAATTAGCATAAATAGATATTTTTTAGTTTGTCCCTTTCGATTCCCCCCTAGCGGAATATAAAGATAGTCACGTAAAAAGCGTGAAAGTGTCATATGCCAACGTCGCCAAAAATCTATTATGCTTCTAGCCTTGTAAGGAGAGTTGAAGTTTATGGGTAAGCGTATATTTAGCATCAACGAGATACCAATTGCCATTTCCGAATAAGCTGAAAAATCAAAATATAACTGTAACGAGTAAGCAATTACTCCTAGCCATGACTCAACTAACATAGGTTCAGATCCAGATGCCACAGAAGTAAAAATTGGCGTAGCAATATTTGCTAATGAATCAGCAACAAGAATTTTCTTTGCAAGCCCAACTACAAAAATACTTAAACCTGCTGAAATATTATCGGAGTTAATTTTATTTGCATCTGGCTTAGAAAACTGAGGCATCATTTCATTATGGTGTAACACTGGACCAGCTATTAAATGAGGAAAATAAGTAACAAATAATGTGTAGTTAATAAAGTTGAATTCCTTAATTTTTCTTTGATATGTATCGACTAAAAAGGCGATTTGCGTGAACGTAAAAAATGAAATTCCTAAGGGAAGAATGATGTCAAGTTTTGGCAAGATTGATCCAGAAATTTGATTAATAGAAAGGGCGAAAAATCCAGCGTACTTGTAGTACCCGAGCAATAGTAGGTTTAAGATAATTGCAACGATTAATAAAAGTTTTGCATAACTCTTCTTCCGTATAGCATTGAAAAAATGTATGGAATAACCCGCGGAAAAGTTAAATAAGATTGATCCTAAAAGCAAAGCCAAATATCGCTCATCCCACCAGCCGTAAAAAAACAGTGACATACCTGCAAGCCATAAATTTGCAACTGATTGACCATACTTTCCTAAATAGAAAAACCCGATGAAAGCTATTGGGAAAAAGGCGAAAATGAAAATATATGAGTTGAATAGCATTTTTTGATTTTGTTAAATTTTCAGCTAACAAAATTGTAACATTGAGTGAGCTTTTAGATGTTTAATCGATTCATGTAGGTAATTTGAAAGTCACGTTGTTAATAAGATTACTAATCAATCGATTAAATCAGCTGGTGAGTTAGTTATTTTGGATGTAAGTAAATTGCAAAATGTATAGTTTTATGTATAACTATGTTTTCTTAAATGAGAACAATCTCATTCGTATTGGCTTGTAGCGCAACATTCGGTTCAGGCTCCCGCACCATAAGATGTATAAGCAACACTGAAAATGCCTTAAATCATTGATTTAAGGCATTTTTTTTTACGTTTGTAGCAACTACAATGTAAAGCTTAATTGGTGTTGGCGGAGTCTGTTGATCGTTTTTACCGCGCAACCACTTTTGCCTTTTTGTGGTTATAAATAGCCAATTTCCACAAATATGGTTGTATTCAGCCTGAATTTAATCGGGAAAAATTCCCTAGCAATAATTTTTCTAATTGAGAATCAGTCTCTTATTGCAAATGAATGTAATGGCACGTGTTTTGCACCTAATTCACTGAAATAAAAATTTGTGGTGGGTGGAAATATGAGCGATACGTTGGCATGGTCTGGGATTGATTTGCAATGGGCATATACGGATGTGCTGCGACGCATCGGCAGGCGTACAGCTTGTGTACAGCGTGCAAAAGATATATTGCATGATGCTTTAGTATATTTTGCCGTTTCGAGCCATCCGGCAAGGGATGAGTCGCCACAGGCTTACCTGAATGGCATTGTTAACCATTTGATGGTTGATGAATACCGTTACAGGACCCGGTTTGTTGAAGAAGACCAGATAGATGAAACTGCGCTGATCCTGGAGTGTTCGCCAGAGCATATTTATGAAACACGGCAGATGCTTTACAACCTGCAACGCATTGTGGATTTGCTGCCAAAGAAATGCCGCCAGGTGTTCTGGCTTTACCATGTGGATGAAATGAAACAAAGCGACATTTCTACCCACCTGGGGATCAGCACTAGCATGGTAGAAAAACATCTTATTCGTGCTATGCTCGACATCCGGGCGTTTCAACAAAAAATGGCACATTAAATACTCACCTAATGCTTAAACAAATGACAGTCAGCGAAGTTGCAGCACAATGGTACTTGCGGATGCGCGAGCATTCACAAGGCGCACCAGAGCGTGAAGACTTTGAGCGCTGGCTGGCCGATGATCCTCGGCATGCTTCCGAGTATGAAAGTATCACGCGTGCCATGCAGAGAATGAGTTCGCCAGACTCATTGTCCTCACTTGCAGATGAAGCAGAGCAGCATGCCTTCCTAGCGCAGGAAGCGAAACGGAAAAACAAGCAGCGCCGTGTCGGCCAGTTGTTTATGGTTGCTTTGCTGTGCATCATGAGCTTTGTCTTCCACCAACAATACCTTGATTGGCAAGCCACACCTGTCATGCAGCTAGCTGCACAAAACCCGGTCGGGCAGATCGCCCATAAAACACTGGATGACGGTACCCGCGTCACACTGAGCGCCAAAAGTGATATGGAAGTCACATACTATCGACATGAACGCCATGTGTTACTCAGGGAGGGCGAAGCCATCTTTGAAGTCACTAAAGACCCTGATCGCCCATTTATTGTAGAAACAGACACTGCAAAAGTTACCGTATTAGGAACTCGCTTCGCTGTGAATCGCCTGGATCAATTGGTGCGTGTGAGTGTTGATCACGGCACTGTGAAAGTAGAACCAAAAGTAGAAGAAGGTGAGCAAGAGGTTGTCAGCGAAACCCGCATCATCACCAATGGTCAAGTGGTAGAAGTTTATCCCAATCGTGCAACAGTGCTGGTGAACCGCCCGGCATCTGATGCCTTTGCCTTCCTCGATGGCAGGCTGGTATTTGATCGTGCCGATATCGATGAAATCGCGACGACAGTCTCACGCTACCGACAAAAACCTGTGCGTGCAGTCGGCAAGGATATTCGTAATATTTCAGCCGATATTAATATCCGGGATATTGAGCAGTTCCTGCGTGGATTACCCAATATTGCAAAAGTGTCTATCAAAGAAACGCCACAATACACATTGATTAGCAGTAAACATTAATTCAGCTCAGGTGCCTTTTCGGGCACTTCTCCGCAACACCTCTACATTCACCTGTATTACTGCCGTCTTTCATTAATTTGCGCAAGTAAGTTAGGTTGCTTTTATTTGCAATACACCTCTCGGTTGCATCCCTCACATCTTCATCCAATTCTTGATTAAATCTTAATTTAATCAATTCTCTATCTCAATAAATTTGGAATGTATATTCGCGTTCAAGATGATCCTTAATTACCCAAAAATGTAAAGATAGGTAAACGACGTCAGGTTTTTATCTCTCCCAAAGATGAGTCTATACAGAGGGAGATTTAGGTCATGCGAATCAACAAATTTGAACAGTGTGCAATGTACACACTGTTTGCAGTCTGGGGGGTAATGTCAGTGCAGTTTGCCTGCGCTGAAGCATTGAATACACAAGTGCCTAAACAGCAAGAGGAGACATTCAGTGTACCGGTCAATATTGATATTCCACAGCAGCCATTGGCTAATTCATTGCATGCTTTAGGCAAGGCAACCGGGATGAGCATCTCTTTCCCTAATGATCTGGTTTCTGGCAAAACTGCGCCAGAAGTGCGTGGACGCATGACGCGCCAGGAAGCTTTGCGTCGCATGCTGACTGACACTGGTTTAGCTCCAAAAATAGAAGCGGACAGTGTCTATATTCAAAAGGCTCCCCAAAAAAAAGAAGATAAAACCGTACAGCTCGACAAGGTCGAGGTTCGGGCTAAGCGATTTTATGAAGTCGGACCACTCCCTGGATTGGGCTTAACGAAAGAAGAAATTCCCGGCAATGTCCAAAGTATTTCAGCCAAAGAGATTAAAGAAGCGCATTCGTTAAGTCTGACTGATTTAATGAATCGCAAGCTGCAATCAGTAACGGTGAATGATTACCAGGGCAACCCATTTCAGATGGATGTGCAATACCGTGGTTTTACTGCGGGCCCTCAGATTGGGACGCCACAAGGCTTGAGTGTGTTTATTGATGGCATCCGAGTAAACGAGCCATTCGGGGATATTGTGAACTGGGACATGATTCCCATGAATGCGCTTGCTAGCGTCGATGTTTTCCCTGGTTCAAATCCAATTTTTGGTTTGAATACTTTAGGCGGAGCATTTTCACTAAAAACCAAAGATGGTTTTAATAATCCGGGTGTTGATGCAGATATTTTGACTGGGTCATTTGGCCGAAAACAATTACAGCTTGAAGGCGGCTGGAACAACGGAACTATAGGCTTATTTGGTGCTGGCAACTTTTTTTTGGAGGATGGGTGGCGGAAGAATTCACCTAGTAGAGTCAATCAGTTTTTTAGTAAAGCCAGCTACAGAGGCGACAAGTTAGATCTGAATTTAAGCACGCTTCTCGTACAAACAAATTTAGTTGGTAATGGCGTCTTACCACTTGAGATGTATGCGCAAGATAGGGACGGTGTATTTACCGCTCCTGATAGAACCAAAAACAAGCTGGACCAATATCAACTTTCTGGTAGTTTTTTTGCCACTGAAACCTTTACGGTAACTGGTCAAATTTATCGAAGAAACAGTAAGCGGCATCAGATTGGAGCAGACGTATATACGGAATATGGAAACTCAACAGCCATTAGAAACCTAACTGCTGGTGCTCAATATACTTGCTTATATGAATCAACTAAGTACGGTCTGCCAAACTACTATGTTCTGCAACTTCCAGGAAATATAGATCCTGATCGAATTGGTACTGCAGCCATAATGATGACATTTGATCCCGCAAATGCTTCAGCTCAGGATCAGCAGTTATATAACCAATATTATCTTGGGGACAATCAGGTCAAACTTTATGTTGATGCAATTTATTTTGGTCAACCTGCAGATTTAAGTGTACTGCCAGCCAGTGCAAGAAATGCAGATTTACCTGATGATTTTGTTCAATACGCAAAATATAACTTTGATTATTATAAGAATTTGAGAGCGTCACAATTATACACTCCTCAGGCAGCGGGTGCCCAAAACACATACAATCCACCGAATAGGCCGGGACAAATAATAGTTGATGGGACCAGTTTTTTTGAGTATGGCTATATAGAAACTGCTCAAAAGCCAGCTATTCCACAACTTCCTGGCCCTGTGGATGTGATTTCGGGTATTAATCATTATTACTACGGCAGTGATGGTAACGGAGGGTTGGTAAGAAATGTTATTTTGACAGAGAGAGCTACCAATGCTCAGGAATGCTCGGATGGACAAGCAGCTAATCCACTGGCCCAAACAGGCGGCGTAAATGATACCAATCCAGATGGCACTGCAAAGCAATATGACGGCGCTCAATTTAACGGTACTGGGTTAGTTGAGGGTGTGCCAACTGCAGTCATTACCAACACACGTATCGACCAAAAAATCGATGGTGGTTCACTACAGTTTAATTGGAACCTTGATCATCATAAATTCATGATCGGTGCTTCGATTGATGCGGCAGATACTACTTATGTGGGTGGTCAGCAATTGGGTTTTTTTGATGCGCAAAGAAAAGCTTATCTGGCGCCAGATCAGGCATTAGATGGGTTGCTAGCTGCTGATATGGAAATTTTCAACAATAATTTTCAGGGCACCTCTACTACAAAAAGTATTTATGCAAGTGAGACATGGTCGCCAATAGATAACCTACATTTTTCTACAGCCCTGAGATATAACATGACCAGTGTAAAGAATGTTCTGGCGTCGCGTTCTTATGGGTTTAGTGTTGCAAATCTACATCAAATTATCGGCAATCCTGATGAGTATAATATTTGCAATCCTGGACAAAGCTGCCCAACTGGATACCGTGTTCCGGAAATTTTTAATCTGTTAAATCCGGCTGAAACTGAGAAGTTTAATTACTACTCTTTAAATCCTTCTTTAGGCGTTAGCTGGCAAGCCAATGAAAATCTTAACTTTTACAGCAATTGGGCTAAAGGATCTCGAGTTCCAAGTGTTATTGAACTAGGTTGCGCATTAGATAGAACACCCGTTCAAATAGGCTCTAATCCCGACGGTACTCCAAGAGAAGTTTTTAAAAGTATTGCTGAAAATCGTTCTTGTTCGCTGCCTAGTGCACTATCTGGCGATCCGCATCTGCCACAAATTATTGCCACTACTTACGATGTAGGTTTCAGAGGCAAATGGGGTAATAACATTGAATGGAATATTGGAGCCTACCGTACCGATCTCAAGGATGATATTTATTTAGTTACTTTTCCAGGTAATAGAAACTTTTTCGACACTATTGGTGAAACTCGTCGTCAAGGAATCGAGATGGGTATAGGCGGTAAAGTGGACCGATTAGGTTTTAAAGTCAATTACGCCATGACTGACGCAACATTTCAAGATACTTTCCAAATGGCTAGTAACGATAACAGTAGTGGTGTCCCGAATGAGTTGTTTGGTACAGGTCAAGCTGGTGAAGCAACTCCACGCGTGATAACAGTAAGGCCGGGTAATAAAATGCCAGGAGTGGGATTGCATAATTTAAATGCAAACCTAACTTACGATGTCACTGATAAATGGACAGTTGGCCTCTCCGCGGTAGCGCATTCAGAGAGTTTTGTGCGCGGCAATGAAAATAATGAGCATCGCAAAGGTGTAACTCAGTTCATTTCTTATGAAGTGCCGGACCCAATCAATGGAGGCACTCAAACGTTGCAAGTAGCTCGACAGCCTACATCGAATCCCGGCAAAGTTGCAGGCTACGCAACGCTTAATTTTCAAACCAGCTATAAATTAGCCAAAGAGTGGACAGCTACTTTGTTGGTTACCAACTTGCTAGATAAAGAGTACTTCAGTGCAGGGCGCTTAGGACGTAATCCTTTCTCCCCAAGTATTAACGGTGCAATCGGGCCGGATGGATATAACCATAACTCAGGAGACTGGCTGAGTACCAACTTCATCGCACCAGGTGCGCCACGCGGAATTTGGTTTAGTTTGAATTGGCATTTCGTGCCAGATTAATTTTGAATCAATATCAGGAAAAAATCCCAGTGGTATAGGTGGAAGAATTGGGTAACTTATCGATGTTTAACAGTAATGAACATCGTTGAATGGGAGGCATTTGTGAACTGCCTTTCAAAGAATTCAGCTACAACCGGTTTAGAACTCACGAGGAACTAATTTCGTTGTGGTGAATTGGTGATTCAGGCAGCCACAAATGCCTGCGTATTGTAACTCTTTGGAGATTAAAATGAAAAATACGCTTCTTAACGCTGTTGTTGTTAGCTCTTTAGCAACTGCACCACTTTTGGCTTTAGCTTTGGGATTTGAAAGTGTTCCTGCCACTGGATTTTCTGTAACTGGTACAGGTGCCGGTACCCATCAGCCAACCGGAGGTACTACCCCATATAAAATTTGTAATGGTACTGGTAATTATGGCTCTCTTTCTACTGGTGCAGTTGCTCCAACCACAACGTCTAACAATACCTGCGCAATAGTTCCAGCACCCTCCTCAATATTGATTTCACCTGTATCTGGGTTTTCACTGGTGGCTTCCGCAAACCGTCCAGTTAATATGAACAATACATTGACTGGTGGTACCTCAATTCAAATAGGTACATTGCAAGACGTTGTGTTTCGTAATGCTGCAGGTACAGAGTGCATTTATGGGGCACAGGTTTCTTTAACTAACACAGATTACAATGTTTCTGCCCCTGGTACCCAGACATTTGAAGCAAATGGTATCGCTCGTGCTGGGTTTTCATCAGCAGGGAATGTAAGTGTTGCATATGCTCGAATTTTGGCTGGATCTGACGTGGTGTATCGTGCTGGTAGGACATTTACTTCAGTACAGCATAGGGCTGTTAGTTTAGGGTCAGGTACATTTGCGCCTGGATATTACAATTTACCACTAACGCCAGGTTCAACAGCTTCGATTAACGGTCAAAATGTATCTGCATTAGGTGTGCCAGCTGCTGCTGAACAAACTGCAAATCTTGATACCAACTGGCTTGAATTTACAACTGATGCAAATAGTGTAGATGACGACGGCAGCACCAGCCCAGCGTCACCAGCTGTATATGTTAGAGCAGCCTGCACAACTGCTGCACCTGTTGCCACAGCTAACGCGATTCGTTTGCGCTCCACTTGGCAAGAGCAAGGCACTGGTCAGCAGTTTATCGAAGTGCGCGTTGATGGTTTCCTACCTTCCGGTACGAACGCTAATCCTGCGCCAGTTGCTGGTAGCACATTCTAAATCTCACTAAGGCAATGGCTAAATACCATTGCCTTTTTAAATATAATTTAAGGAGTTTTCACATGGCAACGAAGATTTTTAATTCAACAGAAACTTCATATACAGGAACCTCAAGTGCTGATTACGTAGTAGGTAATAATTTAGGTAACTTTATTGATGTTGCTGAAGGAAATGATGTTGTTATTGGTGGTGCGGGTTCAGACGCGATTTTGGCAGGAGATGGAAATGATGTTGTTTATGGTGGTGCTGGGGACGATTTAATTGACCTTGGCAGTGGTAATGATGTTGCTGATGGTGGGGATGGAAGCGACTTCATTGCAGGAGGTGAGGGAAATGACGTTATCTCTGGAGGTAACGGCAATGACACTATTGATGGTGGTCAAGGAGATGATGTTTTAATCGGTGGTAATGGTCAAGACAATCTTTTTGGTGGCGGTAGCACCTTGGGTGATGAAACAGTAAATGGGGATATCTTTATTGTAACTGATAACGATATTATGCTGGGTGGAGAAGGAAACGATACTTTCATCATTAATGGCGAATTTGAGGGAGTTTCTGTAATCGCTGCAGGCGTGTCTGGATTAGATAATTCCGGCGACGAAGCAAGATACATCGAGGTAAGTGAGAATGAAGAAAACGAAGAGGTTGAAGTTTATGACACCGTTACAGGCGAAACAATTGAACTTGAAGATTTAGATGTAGCTTTAGAGACAGAAACTGATGTTCGTTTGAATATTGTTACTCGACCAGGTTCTTCTGCTATTAGTACATTCGCTACTACTATTGCTGGCTACAATGCTGTGGATACTCTGGCCTTTACAGCTTCTGGAGAGTATGAGAACTTACAATTTAGTGGTATTGAGCGTATTGAGCTTTCCAGTGGTGTGAGCATTACTCTAGAGGCTGAGCAATTAGAAGAAAATGGAGAGTCACTAGGTTTAGGTGAAGTATTAAATCCAGGCACCCACATCTATGGAGTTGCCGGTGGGGATGTTGAAAACGTCACTCTTGAACTTGAGTTCGAAGAGGAAGAGTTTGAACCAGCAGCTTCCATCGTGGGTGCCACTCCGGTCACATACGATAAAGCGGTATTCGAAGTGGATGATTACTCCGTTGCTCACTTATACCACAACGTAGATGTTACTTACGACGCATCTGAAGGCGTAGCAGGTAGCTTCACCCGCATTGACGGTGCTAACGAAGGCAGCGATGCACACGAGATCGTATTGGGTAGCGAAGGTGTTGATTACGCAACCATGCGCCTGGGTGATGACACTGTTTACGGTAACGGCGGCAATGACCTGTTGATCGGTCATGGCGGTGCTGATTACCTCGATGGCGGTACAGGCGATGACATTTTTGTGATCGGCGGTTTTGGTAGCGGTGTGCAAGGCACGACTTCCAAAGCAGATGACGGTAACAAAGAGTGGATCGCTACTGGCGCTAAACACGATGTGATCGTTGGTGGTGATGGCGTGGATACATTGCGCATCACGACTGGTATCGGTGCCAACACCAAAGCCAATGGTACTGTTGTGCTCAACAACGACAACTTCAAATCAATGGAAGTCGTACAAGTGGGCGGTACAGTGGGTCGCTTGAATGTAGAAAATGCAGACCTTCAACTGCTGAATGATCACTACTACTTTAAAGCTAATGGCACTGTATCTGACCTTTCCAACACCCTGGGTAACAACGGCGGCACGATCAACAATGTAGTGGTTGATGCTTCTGGCGTGACAACCAATGGCCTGCGTTTTGAAGGCAATGCTAACCAGCAAACCTTTATCGGTACCACTAAAGCTGACGTGTTTGTTGGCAATGGCGGTAACGATACGCTGACTGGCGGCGCCGGCGCTGACAAGTTTGTATTCGGTAAGGTGTATGAGCAAGTGGTGACGGGTTCTTCAACCACTGTGCAGACTTACACCAACACTGCGTTCAACCTGACCGGTGTGGATACCATCACTGACTTCACCCGTGGTACTGACAAGCTGGAATTGCACCTTGACCAGTACAGCAACCTGGCTGGTTTTAACGCTAGCATGCTGCGTGTGAATTCAACGGGTACTGCGCAAGACTCCAATGACTACCTGGTTTACAACACGACTACTAAAACACTCAGCTATGACGCTGATGGTAATGGTAGCGGTGCGAAGGTAGATATTGCTGTCCTCACAGGCGTAAACACATTGTCTACTTCAGATTTTGTGATCGTTTAATACGATAGCTGCGGATGGTGTGTCCATCCGCAGTTTTTCTTTAAGTCATAGCCTAAGAAATACCCTGGTGAACATGTTGTCGCAATCCGAAACCATGAAACAAGTCATGTCTGAACTTTGGCCCATCTGGCGCAGAGTGTGGCTGTTTGGCGTGGTGACAAACCTGCTTATTTTAGTCCCCTCCTGGTATATGCTGGAGGTGTATGACCGTGTCATCAACAGCCGTAATGTGTCTACATTATTGATGCTGACCTTAATGGCAGCCTTTGCCTATCTGGTGATGGAGGCGCTGGAATGGCAACGCCGCCGCCTTCTGCAATCCGCCTCTCAGCATTTTGAAAAATCACTGCAACAGCGTTTATTTGAGCGTGTGTTTACCGCCAAACTTTCCATGCCGGAGTTTCCGGCGCAGCAAGTGTTTTCCGATTTTTCTACCCTCAAAAGTACATTGCATTCTTCTGCCTTGCTTGGTCTGGTGGATGCGCCTTTCTGCCTGATTTTCCTGATGGCGGTGTTCCTGATTCATCCTGCATTGGGCGTGCTGACGCTGCTGGGACTGGCTATCCAGTTAGTGCTGACCCTGCAAAACCAGGCCCGTGTCGCGCCGATGATGAAGCAGGCGAATCAGCATGCGCTGGAGTCCCACCGCTACTTTGCCAGTATCAGCCGCCATACGGATGTGATGCAGTCCATGCAAATGATGGCGCCGGTGGAGCAACGGTGGTTAAAAAGCCAGCACGGCTTTTTATGGCAACAGGCGCAGGCCTCCGAGCTGGCAGGCAAAAATTCGGCGGCTTCTCGCTGGTTGCAGACCATGCAAACAAGCCTGATCCTTGGCCTGGCCTGCTACCTGTTTATTGAAGGCGAATTGTTCAATGGCGGCGCCATGATGATTGTGGCCTCCATTCTCGCAGCGCGGGTGCTGTCGCCACTGGTGCAATGCGTGGGTCACTGGAAAACCTATGAGCAGGCGTGGACTGCATTTCAGCGTATAGAAAGCCTGTTTGCAGGTGCAGCACAAAAAGCCGAAGGGCTGGTGCTGCCTCCGCCTACCGGTGCTATTTCCGTTGACCAACTGGCTTATGCCCAGCCGCAAGCGGGTAAAGCCCAGGCAGAAGTGTTTATCCGTCAGGTGCAATTTAACCTGCCCGCCGGAAACGTGCTGGTGGTCGCGGGTGCTTCGGCATCCGGCAAAACCACCCTGGCAAAATTACTGGTGGGGTTGGTCGCGCCAACCAGTGGCCGCGTGCGTTATGACGGCGTCGATGTGCACGGCTGGGACAAAAACAGGTTAGGGCCGTATGTGGGATACCTGGCACAGGAGGTAGACCTGTTTGATGGCCGGGTAATCGACAATATCTGTCGCTTCCAGAGCCCGGACAAACAGGCATTATCCGAAGTGATAGCCCTGCTGGGATTGGCTGACTGGATCAACCAGTTACCGGAAGGATTGAATACGCTGATCGGTCAATCCGGTATGCCTTTGTCCGGCGGTGAGCGGCAATTGCTTGGCCTGGCGCGTGCGCTGTATGGCAACCCGCGTATCGTGGTGCTGGATGAACCGAATGCCAACCTCGACACCGCTGCCGAGCGTACCTTTCAGCAGGCGATTGCGCGCCTGAAACAGCAGGGTACGACCTTTATTATTATCAGCCACTTGCAGCATATCCTGAATATCGCGGATTTCATGCTGGTGATGTGCCAGGGGCAAATGATCCGCTACGGCAAGCCGCATGATGTGATGGCGAGTTTTCAACCGGATGCTGCAAAAGCGGAAGCAGCTAAAGCAAAAGCGGTTAAACCGCAAATTGCCAAGCCGCAAGTAGTGAAAGCAGCACAACCATGAAACTGGCAATTAAAAACTCAGTATGGGCGCTGGTCAAACCGTTCCGTGCGCAATTTATCCAGATGGCATGGCTTAGTTTGCTGACCAATGTGCTGATGCTGGTGCCTACGCTTTATATGCTGCAGTTGTACGACCGCGTGATGCAGAGCCGGAATACCTTGACGCTGGTGGCGGTGACTGCGCTGACCGCCGGTTTGCTGATATTGATGGCAGGCGCCGACTGGTTGCGTAACCTGTATGCGATTAAGACTGGCGTGCAGTTTGACCTCACCTACGGCAAGCAAATTTTCTCTGCCATTTTTGATACCCGCACCACACAAACACAGTCCCCGGTGCAGTCTTTGCAGCAGCTCACCACCGTCAGGCAGTTTATGACCGGGCAGGGCTTGTTTGCCATGCTGGATATGCCGTGGAGCGTGGTATATATCTCGGTGTTATTTGTGCTGCATCCGGTGCTTGGGGCGACAGCGATTGTGTTTTGCCTGGTCCAGTGCCTGGTAGCATTCTGGAACCAGAAGGTGATCGCCGGTCCGGCACAGCAAGCGCAGCAGGCCAAACAGCTGACCGAGAACTTTATCCAGCAGAAAATCCGCCATCTGCAAACCAGCCATGTGCTGGGCATGTCGCAAACTTTGCGTGAGCGCTGGCAGGCGCTGCTGGCCGAACAATCACAAGCCGAAAGCGTATGGCTGGCTGCCAGTGACCGCAGCCAGTTTGTGAATAAATGGATGCGTTACACCATGCAATCGCTGATGCTGGCGATTGCCGCCTGGTTGACCATTAAAGGCCAGATCAGTGTCGGTTCCATGATTGCCTCGAATGTACTGATCGCACGCGCCTTGCAGCCGTTTGATGTGATTGTGCATAGCTGGCGCCAGTGGTTGCAGGCCAATACTGCGGCGAGCGATCTGCATTTGATCCTAGAAAGCCGCCAAGAAAACCTGCGAGCACTCCCAGCCACACAGCCGTTACAGCGCCCTTATCATTTACAGCTGGATTCGGTGACGGTAGAGCTCCAGTCACGGCGCATATTAAATAGCCTGAACCTGAGTATTTTGCCAGGAAGATTATTGTGCATCATGGGCCCGTCAGGTTCCGGTAAAAGCACCTTGGCGCGGCTGCTGGTAGGGGTCGTTTCAGCGCATGCCGGAAAGTATCAAATCAACCATTCAGCCATACAGGCGAATAATGCTCGCACCCTGCTGACTGGCATAGGCTATTTACCGCAGCAAGTCTCCCTGCTGGAAGGCACGATTGCCGAAAACGTCGCCCGTTTTGGTGCGCTTGAAAGCCAGCACATACTCCTGGCTTGCCAGCGCGTTGGCCTGCATGAAGCCATTTTACGCCTGCCGCAGGGTTACGATACCCGGCTCGATGAGCAGGGCTTGCCGCTATCCGGTGGTCAACGCCAATTGCTGGGACTGGCCCGTGCCATTTATAAAGAGCCGCCTTTATTAGTACTGGATGAGCCGAATGCCAGCCTGGATGAGTTTGGTGAAGCGCGGCTGATGGAATTGCTGCAAGTTTTAAAAACGATCAATACCACCATTGTGGTGGTGACCCATCGTTCGGGCGTACTCAAAGTCACTGACGATCTGCTGATCCTCAAGCGCGGCGAAGTGGTTCATCATGGCCCGCGCGATGCCGGCATTGTCTACCTGAATCAACTGCAATCTGCTGCTACGAATATTGCGACGGAATCCGCCTGAGTTTAGCGCTATGCATGTACACCACATATCTTTAAATCCTAATTACCTGCCGGAAACCCTATGTCTGTAACCATGGCCACCGTTGTTCCCGATAATGTGCATGCGATTGAAAGCTATGCTCAACATACAGGCCACACCCGGAAAGGGGCGCTGATATTGCTTGCTGGCATCATTGGTTTCGTGGCCTGGGCAGCATATGCGCCGCTCGATGAAGGGGTGCCGACTGAAGGGCAAATCAGCATCGAGAGCAACCACAAAGTGGTGCAGCATTTTACCGGCGGTATCGTCAGCGCCTTGCTGGTGCACGAAGGCCAGGAAGTGAAAGCCGGCGACCTGTTATTCAAGCTGGATGATATGGCCAGCAAAGCGAGGTACGAAGAAGTGCGCCAACGCTACGCGGGCTTGCGTGCGCAGGAAGACCGTCTGCGTGCCGAGCAACTGCATCACAGTGTGATTGAATTCCATCCTGATTTGCTGAAGCAACAGAACGATCCATTGATACAGCAACAAATGCGTAACCAGTCCCAATTGCTGGCAGCGCGTACGTCTGCTTTAGCCGCTGATATTGCCGGTAAACGGGAATCTATTGCTGGTTACGAAGCCATGGTGCAGGGATATAAAGGCATGCTTTCCAGCCACGAATCACAACTCACTTTGCTTGAAGACCAGTTGCAGGGTGTGCGCGGGCTGACGGCCGAAGGCTATGCGCCACGCAATCAGCAGAATGACCTTGAACAACGCGTAGCAGCTTTGCACGGTGAACGCGCCAATACGCAAGCGAATATTATCCGCGCGCAACGGGCGATCATGGAATTGCAACAGCAGATCAACCAGCGCAACCAGTTAGAGCGCAAAGAGATGGATGCCGAGATGGCGCAGGTGAAATTGCAGGTAGAAGCCGATGCGCAAAAGGTACTGGCGTTGCGCGATGAGTTGGGTCGTACCGAAATCCGTTCGCCGGCATCGGGTCAGGTGGTGGGTTTGCAGGTGCATACCTTGGGCGCCATCATTCAGCCAGGGCAGAAGCTCATGGATATTGTGCCGTCCGGTGAATCGCTGATTGTCGATGCGCAGATTCCCCCGCATTTAATCGACAAGATCCATACCGGACAGGCAGCGGATGTGCGCTTCTCCACCTTTGCCAATAGCCCGCAATTACTGGCGGAAGGCAAGTTGAAATCAGTATCGAAAGATTTACTGAGCAAACCTGCGGCGACGGCTGAAGGCAGCCAAAGCTATTACCTGGCCCGGATAGTCTTGACAGAAAAAGGCACCAAAGCCTTGCAAGGTCGCCAGTTACAACCGGGTATGCCGGTACAGGTCGTCATTAAAACTGGTGAACGTACGTTGTGGGACTACTGGATGCATCCGTTGAGCAAGCGGTTGGCTGCTTCGATGAAGGAAGAATAATGCCTAAGAAGTATGCATTAAAAGCTTTAGCTATCTGGAGTTTGTATCTGGGTTGTCTGCCTGCACATTCGCAAGATGACCTCAATGGTTTGTATCAATTGGCTGCGATGCATAATGCGGATTTCCGTGCAGCACTCGCCAATACCGAAGCCGAACGTGAAGAACTGACTAAGGCAAAAGCGCTGTTTTATCCCAAAGTGCAACTGGGGTTGATGCGCGGCCGCGGCAATACCGACCGCACCACGCAGACCAGTATAGGCGCGTTGAATTCGGAGCTGAATTATGAGCTGGAAAACTACAGCCTGACCGTCCGCCAGCCTTTGTACAACAAGGAAACCTTTGCCATTTATGGCGGCGCCAAGTCTTATGTCAGCGCGCAGGAATCATTACTTGAACAGGAAAATGCCAAGCTGATCCTCAAACTGGTGTCGGTATACCTGGAAACGCTGTATGCACAGGACCGCGTGAATTTGCAGCAAAACAAACTGGATGCGGTTGGCCAGCAACTGCGTCAGGCGGAGCAGCGCTATCAGCGTGGCAGCGGCACCATTGTGGAAGTCAACGAAGCGCAATCCAATCTGGATATTGCCAAGGTCGAGAAAATACAGGCGGCCAACGATTTACTTTCCAATCAGCAAAGTATGCAGATACTGACAGGGGCAACGCATGCACTGTCTGCTGAGTTGCTGGTAGGTGGTTTGAATACCTTGACTGCTTCTGAATACAGTGTGGAACACTGGATAGACACCGCGCGCCAGCATCATCCGGAATTGTTAGCGGCGACGCTGGATATAGATGTCGCCAGGAAAGATGTTGAAAAGAAACAGGCGGGCCATTACCCGACGCTGGACCTGGTTGGCGTGCGCTCTTACAGCCAGAACGATAGCAACAATACGCTGGGTTCCCGCTTTGATACTTCCACTATCGCCCTGCAGATGAATGTGCCGCTGTTTGCCGGCGGTTATGTCAATGCCAATGTGCGCCAGAGTGCCAGCCGCCTCACCGCCAGTGAAGAAACCATGACTGCCAAGTCGCGCGAGATCGAATTCAATGTACGCAAATATTACCAGAACCTGATCGCGCAACAGCAATCCATCACCGCTTACCAGCAGGCGGTGCAATCTGCGAAAGTAGCTTTGGATGGCACGCAGAAAGGTTTCCAGGCCGGATTTAAAACCAACCATGAAGTGCTGGATGCGCAGCAAAAATTATTTACTAACCAGTTGTCGCTGACCAAGGCTTATTACAGCCTGATCAGTGACTGGGTGAACCTGCAATTTAGCAGTGGTTTGTTGACGCTGGATGCATTAAGCCGGGTCAGCCAGTTATTTGTCGCTAAGAAATAATGCACTAAAAGAAGGGGAAATATGTTGAAAACAATTAAACAATCAGGCTTTACCTTGCTGGAGTTGCTGGTAGTGATGGTGATTATCGGTTTGCTGGCCGGCTATGTCGGGCCAAAGTATTTTGCGCAGATCGGCAAGTCGGAAACCAAAACAGCCAAGGCACAAATTGAAGCGCTGTCTCGCGCGCTGGATACCTATCGCCTGGATGTCGGGCATTACCCCACCAGCGAGCAAGGCTTGGCAGCGCTGAATCGTAACCCTGACAACGAGCCCAAATGGCAGGGCCCTTATCTTGCCAAAGGCGTGCCGGCCGATCCTTGGGGCAGGCAATATCAATACCGCTATCCTGGTGAGCATGGTGACTATGACGTATGGAGCCTGGGCAGTGATGGCGTCACCGGCGGCCAGGATGCAGATAGTGATGTCGGCAACTGGTAAGCATTCAGGTCTGGCATAAGCGTTTGGGTCATCGGTGATCCTCCCGGAATTATTGTGCAGCGATAGCGAATCTTAGGGTGTGGTTGAGGGAATTAAACAGGCATGAAATTTGAGCTAAAAGTCATGCAAGGGACACAGGTCAGCTGGCTGTCGCTGGACGCGCCGGACCAGCAGTCTGCACGTCAGCAGGCCCAGTCACAGGGCTACGGCATTTTGCAGGTTCGCCAGGCGGATGCTGCTGGCTGGTTACCGAAATGGCCATTCAACAAGCAGAGTTTTAACCTGAGCTTGTTCAGCCAGGAGTTGCTGGCTTTGCTTGAGTCTGGCCTCAGCCTGATAGAAGCAATCGAAGGCCTGGCCGAGAAAGAACAGCATGACCAGTCACGCTATGTGCTGACCCGTCTCAGTACTTCTTTATATGAGGGCCTGCCGTTGTCGCAGGCGCTGGCGTTACAGCCGGAAGTGTTCAGTGCGCTGTACGTGGCGTTGATCCGTGCAAGTGAGCGCACCGGCGATATGGCGCAGGCGTTGCGACGGCATGTGGCTTACCAGGCGCAAGTAGAAGCCATTCGTAAAAAAATCATTTCTGCCTCTATCTACCCGGTATTGCTGATTGTGGTTGGCGGAATGGTGGTGCTGTTTTTGCTCGGCTATGTGGTGCCGCGTTTCAGCACCATTTATGAAAGTGGCGGCGATAACCTGCCTTGGGCCAGCCGCATACTATTGCGCTGGGGGCAATTGCTGCAAGGTCATGGTGAACTGGTATTCATGGGCACCATAGGCATCAGCGTGTTGCTATGGCTGATATTTTCACGTCCGGCCAGCAAAATCTGGATCATGCAGCGTGTGTGGAGTATTCCCAGCCTCGGCGAAGCATTACGCATATACCAGCTGGCGCGTTTTTACCGCACGCTGGGGATGCTGTTACAGGGAGGAATTCCCTTGCTCACGGCACTGGGAATGGTGCAGTCTCTGCTACCGCAAGAGTTGCAGCAAGTGCTGCAGAAGGTCATCAGCGAAGTGCGTGAAGGCAAACAATTATCCTCATCAATGGAAACGCACGGCCTGACCACTTCTATCGCAAACCGTATGCTGCGTGTCGGCGAACGTACCGGGCAGCTGGATGAAATGCTGGGGCGCATAGGCATATTTTATGACGAAGATACGGCAAGGCGCGTCGAATGGCTGAGCAAGTTGCTGGAGCCGGCGCTGATGGTGTTGATTGGCCTGATTGTCGGGCTGGTGGTGGTATTGATGTATATGCCGATTTTTGAGCTGGCGGGAGCGATTGAATGATGACTCTCCTGACCCAAAGGCGCCATCGAGTGAGGCTAGCTAACACCAAAGGAGCCATTGAATGAATATGCAGGATTTACCTTTGGCCGGAACAGAGGCGCAACCCCTTTCAGCCGAGAGGTTGTCTGAAGCCAGGACGCTGGCTGCGCAGAGCGGGCGCCCTGTGATCGAGTTGCTGGAAGAGTTGGCTGAATTATCGCCGGATGCGTTTGTGCAGGCACTCGCGCGCTTGATGCATTACCCCTCAGTGAGCGCACTTGACCTGAATGCCATGCAGCCATTGTTTGACCGCTTGAGTTTTAACGAGGCGGTTGCCATGCAGGCAGTGTTGATGCGCGATCAACGTCAGGATGACAATGAAGGCCAGCAGGTCAAGCTGGTGATTGCAGATCCTTTTGATCACAGCTTGCAACTACGTTTGCAGAATAGTGTGCGCTTACCAGTGCAATGGTGTCTGGCGCATCGCAATGATATAGCTACCTGTTTGCAGTTTCACGAATCGCAGATGCGTGCGCTGGACCAGATGCATACCGAAGATGGGCTGGCTAACGAAGACGAGGTGCCGATTGAACAGCTTTCCCTCAAATCCATCAGCGAAGATAGCAGCCCGGTGGTGCGTTTTGTGCGCTCCACTTTATATGATGCTTTAAAAGCAGGTGCCAGCGATATTCACCTTGAATCCACCGTACATGGCTTGCGCGTGAAATACCGGATTGATGGCGTGCTGAATGAAGTCGGCGGCCTGAGTGGCATCATGCAGGCAGAGCAGGCGATCTCCAGGATCAAAGTGATGTCGGAACTGGATATTGCCGAGCGCAGAATCCCGCAGGATGGCCGTTGCAAAGTGCATGCGCTGGGGCGCGAAATTGATCTGCGGGTATCCATCATGCCAAGCGTGATTGGCGAAGATGCAGTATTAAGGGTGCTGGACCGCAAAGCGCTCAGTGAAGCGCAGGGCATCAGCCTGGAAGTACTCGGGTTTGCACCTGCCATGCTAAGCCAGATACGCACACAGGCAGAAGCTCCTTATGGCATGTTCCTGGTGACCGGCCCCACCGGTAGCGGGAAAACCACCACTTTATACGGCATTATCTCCGAGATTAATACCGGCCAGGACAAGATTGTCACCATTGAAGACCCGGTGGAATATCAACTGCCAGGCGTATTGCAGATTCCGGTCAACGAGAAAAAAGGCCTCACCTTTGCCCGCGGCCTGCGCTCAATTTTGCGCCATGATCCGGACAAGATTATGGTTGGTGAAATCCGTGATGGCGAGACCGCGCAAATCGCCGTACAGTCGGCCCTGACCGGGCATCTGGTGCTCACTACCGTGCATGCCAATAACGTGTTTGACGTGATTGGCCGTTTTACCAATATGGGGGTAGACGCCTACAGTTTTGTGTCGGCAGTGAACGTTATTCTTGCGCAGCGACTGATACGGGTGATCTGCCCGTTTTGCAAAGTAGATGATCAGCCGGATCAGGAATTGCTATCAAAGTCGGGCTTGGATGCAAAGGCTAGTACTCACTACCAATTTAAAAAAGGCCAGGGCTGTGGCCAATGTCATGGCACTGGCTATAAAGGGCGTAAAGGCATTGCGGAATTGCTGTTGTTTGATGATGGTATGCGCGAGTTGATCGTGGCCAAAGCACCCATCAGTCAGATCAAGGCACTGGCGGCCAAATCCGGCACCCGTTCCATGCGTGAAGCGGGCATGGCTTTGGTACAGGCTGGCGAAACCACCTTGCAGGAGATTAACCGTGTTACAGCATTATCCTGACCCCGGTTCCGATTGCCGCTATACCGATAGCCGCCGCTGGTGGCAGGCACTGACAGCGCCAGAGTTGCGGGTAGTCGTGACTTGTGATGCGCTGGAACTGTTCACGTTTGAACGCCAATGGTGGCCGGGCAGGTCGCGCGTATTAATCAGCCATCAGCAGTTTCCTCTGCCGGGACAACCTCAGGATACTTTACCTCCCGAGCCCTTATGGCAAACCCTACGCGACAACCTTGCACCGTTTAAGGGGCAACGCTGGCATGTGGTGATTGTGCTTTCCAACCAGTTTACGCGCTGGCTGGTGCTGCCGTGGCAAGCCGAAATTCGCAGCGAGGCTGAAAAACAAGCTTATTACAGCCATGGCCTGCAGCAGGCATTTGGCCTGGAAATGCAGGGTTGGCAACTGCGCTCACAGGCTGGCGGTTATGGGCAGAATACATTGGTCAATGCCGTGCTGCCGGGGCTCACGGAAAAGTTAGAGGCAGTGTTTGCAGAATTCAATTTGACGCCGGGCGTGATTGCACCGGCCTGGATGCTGTCTGCTAACCAGGCGCTACATACCATACGTCAGCAAAAGCTTGCTGAGGATGGTTGGTTCATCAGTCGCGAATCCAACAGCCTGACAATCGGCTGCCTGATGCAGGGGGAATGGCAACAGATAAGTTACTTGCCGGTGGATGCGCATTGGTGCGAAAGCCTGAGCCAGTTTTTGCTGCGCGAACAGATAATTCATTCCGAACGCGCTGCGCTGCCGGTATTTTTATCCCAGGCACAACTAAGCGGCGTCACCGCCAAATCCCTGGCGCCATTTTCACTGATTGATGTTGCGCCAGTGCATTGGTTAGGTGAAGCTTTTCACCAGCAATTACGCAGGAGGTTGGCGTAATGCGGCGGTTGGTATTGAATCATGCGCACGGCAAGGCGCCTGGGCCAGGCCCACTCTTGCTGGGAGTGGCATTGCTGGTGCTGTCAGGCCTGCTGTTGGCTTTCTACATCCGGCTGGCCGATGAGAATGCTGCTTTAAAGCTTGCGTTGGCAGCGCGTCAGGCCGTTACGTCGCCAGTGGCAAAAACTATAACCGCGCAATCTTTAGCCACTCATCAGGCGCTCGCCGCAGAATTGGCCGAAGCTCAACTGAAAATCCAGACACCATGGATTCCGCTGTTGAATACACTGGAGAAAGTACAGCAGCCGCAGCTGTACTGGATGCAGTTGGCACCGGATGCCAAGCGAAAACATATACGCATGACGGTGCTGGCACCGCATCGTCAGCAAGGCTGGGCGCTGGTCGAGCGTCTCAAGCGGCAGGCAGGCCTGGCTGATGTCAAATTGAATGCCAGTGAATCAACCGATGTGAACGGATTAATCATGACAACCTTGCACCTGGAGGCGGGATGGCAGTTTTGAACCATCCTGTACAACGCCTGCTTTTCCACTGGCAGCAAGGTCCCTTGGGTCACCGTTGGGTCACGGCTTTGCTGGTCGTGGTGTTGATATTTTCCGTGCTGATCGCGCATGCATTTTTCAGGCAACACCAGCTTCAAAAAGCACTGCAACAACTGCCTGTAGCTTCAATACCGGCCAATGTGCCTGCAACCTCTGCAACCGCTGATGCATTATCAACCTCTATCCAGTCGCTGCAGCAGTGGCCATCTGAAGATGAAGCTGAACGTATCAGTGGCGAGATCCTGGCCCAGGCGGATGCCATGGGCATGATTTTCGAGCGGGCTGAGTTTCAGTCTCTGCCGATTGAACATTCCAGCTTGCAGATACAGCGTATCAAACTGCCGCTGAAAGGTGATTATCCACAAGTGCGGCAATTCCTGAACAATGTATTACAGACTTACCCCAGCCTGGCTTTGAGCCAATTCAAACTGCAGCGTAGTGATGTGATGCAAAGCGGAATAGAAGCTTATGTTGAATTCAGTTTGTATACCCGCAAGCGGAGCCCGGCATGATGCGGCGTTGGCTAATGCTGGGCGCGCTGGGACTTACCTTGCTGGCTTGCTGGTGGGTAGAGCAAGCTGAACAGCCTGCAGATACAGTAACTGCCGCCTCTCCGCGCGTGCAACGTCGTCTGCCTTTGGCGCAAGTGATGCCGGTGCTGCTCGCTGATGAGCCTGCGGTCGTGCCACCTGATGTGGTGGTTGCCGATGATGCGAGCGGAGTGAATTTATTCAGTGCAATGGTGATGCCGCCTGCGGATACGGCCGTCGAAGCCGTTTCGGTACCGGTGAGCCCTTATACCTATGCCGGCCGTTTGCAGGAAGATGGGCGCTGGACGGTGTTTTTGACCGACGGCCAGCAACAGTATGTTTTACATGAAGGCGACCATTTTGCCGAAGGCTGGAAAGTGGCAATTCTCGATCAACAGAAAGTCATTTTGCAACATGCGGCTGAGCGTTTCGAGATCAGGCTGGATGATAAGGTGGATAACGGAGTGGTGTTTTGAATAAGCAAATAAGAAGCAGAAAAAATCTTTGGCAACGGGTTTTTGCAACGAGCAGGCCTTTCCTGTTGTTGAGTCCCGTGCTGTTGGTCAGTTGTAGCAATGTATTCCCCACCGCTACACCCGGCGATGCCACCCTCGAGCAAGCGCGCATTTATGCCGCGCGTGGCCAGGATGATGAAGCGATCAAATTGTTACAACCGCTGGTAGAAGCGAATCCGCGACAGCCGCAGTACAAGAACTGGCTGGCTTTGTTGCAAGAGAAAAAGCTGCAAAAACAGCTGCAACAGGCCGACAGTTTGCTGGATGCACAACAGTACGAAGCGGCCTCTGTGATCTACCAGCAGGTGTTGCAGGTTTCACCCACCAATCGTGCTGCCAGCGATGGTTTGCATAAGGTGGCAGTGATGCAAAAACATGCGGCACAAATAGAATTGGTCAAAACCGCCATTGCGGCAGAAGACTTTGCCGGTGGTGAATTCTTGTTACGTAATGTGCTGGCCGAGCAGCCTGCGCACGTGGAAGGCCGCAAACTGTTCGAGCAACTGGAACAGAAAAAAAGTGAGCGTGTCGGTGTCGTGCGGCCTGTGCAATCGTCGCTGAAAAAGAAAGTGACGCTGGAGCTGAAAAATACGCCGATTAAAAATGCATTCGAATACCTGGGCAAAGCCGGGAACCTGAATTTTTCGTTTGACCAGGAGTTAAACGAAGGTATACGTGTCAGCGTATTTTTGCGCGATACGCCGATCGAACAGGCGCTGGACGTCATCCTTAGCAGTCACCAGCTGGGCAAGAAAGTACTGAATGACAACACCCTGCTGATTTACCCGATTTCACGCGCAGCGCAATATGAGGAGCTGTTTGTGCGCAGTTTCTATTTGACGCATATGGATGCCAAGCGCGCACTGAATATGATGAAAACCGTATTGCGGGCCAGCGATATCTATATCGATGAAAAACTGAATACACTGGTGATCCGCGACACCATGGACAGGATCAAGGTCGCCGAGAAACTGATTTCCTCTCAGGACCTCAATGAGCCGGAAGTGATGCTAGAAGTGGAAGTGATGGAAATCAACCGCCGCAACCTGGAGAATCTGGGGATACAGTACCCTAGCCAGATCGGTGTTGGCGTACAGGGCAATGCGCGTGGGAATGGCGGCACCCAGCCACAAGGCGGCGAACTGACGCTTTCAGAGTTGCGTAACTTTAACGGCAACCTTGGTGTATTTACTATCAGTGATCCCGCTATCGTATTAAACCTGCTGCACCAGGATACCGACACCAACCTGCTGGCCAGCCCCAAGATACGTGTGAAAAACCGTGATCGCGCCAAGATTCATGTCGGCGATAAAATACCGGTATTGACCAGTGTCGCCAGCGCCCAGGGCTTTGTCAGCCAGAATGTGAACTACATTGAGGTGGGTATCAAACTCGATGTAGAGCCGGTGATCCAGATGCAGGACCAGGTCAGTATCAAGGTCGCCATGGAAGTCAGCAACATTACCGACCAGGTCACGACCAGTACCGGCGTGCTTGCGTATACCATCGGTAGCCGCAACGCCAATACCACCTTGCAGTTACGCAATAACGAAACGCAGATCCTGGCAGGGCTGTTCCGCGATGATGAGCAGAAAACACAACGCCGGGTGCCAGGCCTTGGTAACCTGCCGTTTATAGGCAAGCTGTTCAGCAACAGCAACCAGGACAAGCGCAAAAATGAAATCGTGCTTTTGATTACGCCGCGCATCATGCATAACATCAGCCCGGCCAATGCGGTATATAGCCTGATTCCATCCGGGGTGGCGGCGACTGCCAATCCGGTGGGTGCAGGTGGTGCCCGTGCGGTGCAAGCGGCAGAGCCTGTCACACCACAAGCGGTGACGCCGCAATCCACGCAAAGCAGTAATGCACGCAGTGATGGCGGCTTTGGTGCACAAATTATGAACAGCACTGATACTGGCACTGTGCAGCCATAATCGTGTGCAAAGCATGATGATGTTGGTGCCACATCGAAGAAATGGATTTACGCTGGTGGAATTGCTGGTGACGCTAGCGCTGCTTGCGTTGCTGGTGACCTCCGCCAGCCCTGTGGTGCAGTTGAACAGCAAGCGCGAAAAAGAGCGCGAGCTTAAGCGCGCATTATGGCAAATCCGTGATGCACTAGATGCTTATAAAGATGCGGTGGATCAAGGGTTGATCAAGAAAACTGCCGATGGCAGTGGCTATCCGCCAAACCTGAGAATCTTGGTCAGCGGAGTGGAAAATGCACAGGATCCGAAAAAGAAAAAGCTGTTTTTCCTGCGGCGGATTCCGCGTGATCCATTTGCCGCGGATGTAACGCTCAGTAATATGCAGACCTGGCGCATACGTGCATATGACGGCGAGGTAGATGAAATGGCCAAGGATGTGTACGACGTTTCATCCCGCTCCGGTGCCCTTGGCATCAACCAGCAACCTTATAGTGAGTGGTAGCAGATGAAACGCGGATTTACCCTGATTGAAATGCTGGTGGTACTGGCTATCCTGGCGATGTTGCTGACCATCGTCTCACCAAAATTCATGCATATGTTACAGCGGTCTAAAGAGACCACATTGCGGCATGATTTGCTGACCATGCGGGATGCCATCGACAAATTCTACAGCGATAAAAACCGTTATCCGGAGGTACTCGAAGAGCTGGTTGAGCGGCAATACCTGAAAGCGATTCCGCCTGACCCGATGACAGAGCGTAGTGATACCTGGGTCATCACTTTACCGCCGAATATAGACGAGCAGGGCAGCGTATTTGATGTGCATAGCGGATCCAACCAGGTTTCCGGTGATGGTACGCCTTATGCCATTTGGTAAACGCCTATGCACAGGTTTCGTGCTGATCGGCATGTTTATGCTGGTGATGCTGAGCGGGCTGGTGATGGCCCAGGCCGCCATGCGCTGGCAAACACAAGTCTTGCGCGAAAGAGAACAGGAGTTGATCCACGTGGGGCTGGCATACAGAGATGCCATTGGCCGCTATTACAACCAGACGCCGGGTGTAGTGAAAACTTTTCCGCGTACGTTTGAGGCCTTGCTCAGTGATGAGCGCTTTCCAACGCCGCGTCGGCATTTGCGAAAACCCTATCTGGACCCGATCACCCAGCGCGAAGGCTGGGGCATTGTCGAGGCGCCGAGTGGCGGCATCATGGGCATTTACAGTCTGTCGGATAAACCGCCGTTTAAAATCAAAGGCTACCGCGGAGAGCTACAGCACCTGAACAACAAGCGTTATTACGGTGAATGGTATTTTGTCTATGTGCCGCCAACTATTTCCGGCAGAAACCCGCTATAAGTCTTTAATGATTACTTTAATCTAAGTTTCCCCCAAGACTTTAAAAGTCAGTTAATGCGTAAAAATATGACATGAATATATTATTTCCCAGCTAAAATGTAAAAATAAGTTAAAAACATGAGGTTTTTTCCGCTCCCAGCGATGTATATATGTAGGGACGTGAAGAGGAAATATTCCCGATATTGGTGGGGGTTTTTTCCTGACATGTTGTTTTATGTTGATGCATTGATTTTTCTTGGGGAGTGTTTTCGTGGACCTGGTACCTGACATCGTAGATTTAGTGCTGTATTTGCTGGGCGTGCTCTCGGTAGTGGTGTGGGCCATCATCATCATCAAAAGCTGGGCCTGGTACAAATCCCAAAGTGAGTCGACGGATTTCCTCTCCGAATGGCAACAGATGCGCAGCATCTATGAATTGCCTAAATTGATATCGCAAAGCGAAAGCAGCTTTGCCCGCCTGTGTAATGCCGGCATGAATGCCATGAACGAAGTCATGGCCAATTCAGTGTTACGCCGCAATGAACGCCAGGAAGTGATCCTGCTCTCGCTCAAGCAACAAGCCTACCTCGAACATAAGCGCATGGATGGTGGTGTTGCGGTACTGGCCAGCATCGGCTCGACTGCGCCCTTCATCGGCCTGTTCGGCACCGTCTGGGGCATCATGAACGCCCTCAAGACCATCACTGCCACAGGCTCTGCCGGACTGGATGTGGTTGCCGGCCCCATCGGCGAAGCGCTGATCGCCACCGCGATTGGCATTGCCACTGCTGTACCAGCAGTACTCGCTTACAACTACTTTATGCGCAGGCAAAAAGTACACCGTGCCGATATGGAACAAGTCGCCAGCCGCTTCCAGTCTTTACTCACCCAGTCCGGTGTAGAAGGCTAAATCATGGCAATCCTTGGCGATGCAGAGCAGGAAGACCTGGTAAGCGAGATCAACGTCACGCCACTGGTGGATGTCATGCTGGTATTACTGACCGTGTTTATCGTCACTGCACCTTTACTGATGAACGCAGTGAAAGTAAAGCTACCGAAAGCCAGCGCTGAAGTCGCCATTACCGTACCCAAGACCGCGCATATCAGCATTACCGATGCGGGTGATGTTTTCCTCGACCAGCAGAAACTGGCTTTGGAAACCCTGACCAGCAACCTGGGCACGCTAAAAGCACAACAAGACCCGGCTGTTGAGATTTATGCGGATGAGCATGCGGAATATGGCATTGTCGCCAAAGTGCTGGCGGCGATACAGCGTGCTGGTATCAGCAAGTTCAGTTTTGTGATGTCACCGGATTCTGCAAAGCAAAGTAGCTAACATGACGGCCCTGGTATACATGGATGATGATAGTCAGGCCAAGGTCTGGCGGGCAGTTATCCTGTCACTGGGTTTGCATGCGCTAGTCATCGCGATTTATCCTACATTAAAGCATATTGAATTACCCAGGATTCCGGATCGGCTCGAAATCGAATTCTTCACCATGAAAATGCCAGCTTCAAAGCCTAGTGAGCAACAGGTTGCGCCTGCAGTGGTTGCTTCGGTTCCGCCTGAGCCACAAAAAACGCCGGCGACTGTCAAGCCGCAAACAGCATCGCCAGTGGAAAACCAAAAATCGGTTATCGCGGCACCTGCCAGCAATGATGCGAGTTACCAGGTACCTGAGCAGGCTTTACCTGCACGAGCAGAGCCGGCGCCCACTTTGAGTCCGCCAGCATCAGTGAGTACAAGTGATGCTCCCAGCCATGTACCTGCTGAGTCACCTGCGAAGGAATCGCGTGCTGCACCCGCAGTCAGTGCACCAGTCAGCAATGAGTCGGATGAGTTAACACCTGGTGACAATGATGCCTGGGGTGATTACGGCGATCAGTTGCGCTCGCTGGTGAACAAGAGCAAACAGTATCCAACAATCGCGATACGCAGGCATCTCGAGGGTGAAGTGACTATCCTGGCGCAGTTTGTGCGCGGCGAACTGGTGCAAGTATCGCTGGCGGATAGTAGCAAGCATGCGCCACTGGATGAAGAAGCATTGCGTATGGTGAAAAAAGCCATCGGCCAGCTAGGTGTGAAAGATAGCCTCAGGAAGAAGACTTTCAAGATCACTATCCCAGTGTCTTTTAAATTGGAATAAAAACAATGACAACAGTGTCATGCGGCAGGATTATCGGAAAGGCTATCCCTCACTTTCATTAACGATAGTTCTGCTCTCCAACCCCTGTGCTTGCCATATTCCTCCGGTAAGTACAGGGGATTTTTTTGTACAAAATAAAAGCGATAAAAATTCGCTATTCACCTGTTTTTATATTCGCAGATCTCTTGATGAGATGTTTTAAGTAATGTTTACTGTTTGCTGGAGTTGTAACGCTAGCAAACATATTTACATGGTCCAGATTTGCGCATCAGGGTGTGACCGCAGTTTTATATTAAGATTTTCAATGAAATCATCTCGCGATATTGATTAAATTTTGTATATTTTAGCTATGGTGAATGTCATTGAAAAGCTACGTTGAATAAATGAAATACTCATGACACATCTCATTGATTTATTTTAATTTTTCAGGCCTCCCTACTGGCTCGCAAGCCTTTGTTTACGTCATCCCTTAATTTAGCCTTGTTCATAAAAAACTGCATTTAAATCCTCAGAAAAATTCTTTTTTCTTGTCACTGAGGTCGTCTTATGCTACCGTTCAATGTGTAACAAATTTGTAACTAAACGTAATTTAGTTGCTACAGATTCAGTTCTGGGTTGGCAAACATGTTATCCATATACGAAACGCAATGCATTGCAAAGCCAAACGCTTCCGCTTCCGCTGAAAGTGTCTGCAGATTGTTGCTGAGTTTGGGCATTTTGACTGGACTGATCGCCCTGGCTTTTGTGCATATCGGTGCCTGGATGGTATTGCCATTTGCTGGTTTGGAATTAGTGTTAGTGGTTCTGGCTTTTGTGTGGGTGTTAAAGCACAGTGATGATTACGAAAAAATCACAATCGTCGAGGATCATGTTGAAATTGAGCAAAGTGTCTTAGGCAAAATAAAACACGTCCGCTTTCAACGCTATTGGACCCGGATAACGCTCAGGGAAAGTGAGAATGGCAAAACATCACTTTGGATCGGGTCCCGTAATCAAGAAGTTGAGTTTGGTCGCGACACCATGAACAACGCGCAACGCGCTGAACTGGTATCGCATCTGAAACGAACACTTCTAAAAAACTAAATAACTAGATTTTGGAGCAGATTAGATGCAAGGAATGAAGAAGCTTGGGGCTAGTGCGTTTGCACTGTTTTATTCATTAAGCGCACGCGCTGACTACACTTTCAATTTCCCAGACCCGGTCACACCGATGGCGCTGGATACACTGCATGTGCACAATAAATTCATGCTGATTACCGCCGTGATTTTTGTGGTGGTACTGGCAATCATGATTTATTCCATCGTCAAACATCGTCACGATAAGGGTTACAAAGCCGTTGTTGATAAACCACCATCTACCACGATGGAGATTTTCTGGACGCTGATCCCGTTTGCGATCCTGCTGTTGATTGACTTTGTGATCATGGGTATTCCGGCTTATCACAGCGTGGTGATGATGGAGGATACGCGTGACCAGTCCACCATGGTGATCAAAATCACAGGTTCACAATGGCGCTGGCAATATGAGTATCTCGATGGCGATGCCCAGGGAATCAAGTTCGTCAGCAACCTGGCGACTTCTGACGGTCAGCTGCATAACAAGGAAGATAAAGGCGAAAACTATCTGCTCGAAGTGGACAATCCGCTGGTGCTGCCTGTCGGTGAAAAAGTCCGTATTCTGATGACTGCTTCTGACGTGTTGCATAACTGGTGGGTGCCGCAATTCGGTTCTTCACGTGTGGCCGTTCCTGGGTTTATCCGTGAAACATGGGTACAGGTCGAAAAAGCCGGTGTCTATCGTGGTCAATGTAAAGAGCTATGCGGCAAGGGCCATGGCTACATGCCTGTTGTCGTCAATGCAGTCTCCAAAGAAGAGTTTGCTGCCTGGGCGGGTAAAAAACAGGCGGAGCAAAAAGCCGCTGGTGATGTCAAAGAGCTAACCAAAGAAGAGTTGCTGGCACAAGGTAAAACTGTTTACGAGAAAAACTGTGCGGTTTGCCACCAGGTGAGTGGTGCAGGTTTGCCGCCAGCCTTCCCGGCGTTGACAGGCAGTAAGATTGCGACAGGCCCGATTTTCGGTGCCGATGGTAAATACCAAAAAGACAGTCATCTGGATCGCGTACTGAACGGCAAAGGTGTTATGCCGGCATGGAAAGCGACCCTGAATGACACTGAAATTGCTGCTGTGATTACTTATGAGCGTAATGCCCTGGGTAATACAGCGTCGGTGGATGCCCTGGTGCAGCCACCACAAGTCAAAGCAGCACGCGAATAACTTTGTAAGATTTTTAGGAGAGCAACGATGAGTACCACCTCCGTAGCACATCACGACGAGCATGAGGAACATCCAACCGGCATTATGCGTTGGTTGACGACCACCAACCATAAAGATATCGGTACCATGTACCTGACATTTTCACTGGTCATGTTTTTGGTCGGTGGCTGTATGATTCTTGGCATCCGTGCCGAGCTGTTCAAGCCGGGTTTGCAATTGATGAATCCGGAATTCTTTAACCAGCTGATTGGCGTGCATGCGCTGATCATGATTTTCGCGGCGCTGATGCCTGCTGCTACCGGCTTCGCCAACTGGATGTTGCCGTTACAACTGGGCGCGCCGGATATGGCATTACCGCGGTTAAATAACTGGGGTTTCTGGATTCTGCCACCTTCAGCCATCCTGCTGACACTGCCATTTACCTTGGCATTATTCGGTATTGGTGATGGCGCATTGGCAACCGGCTGGACCTTCTACCCACCACTCTCGGTGCAAGGTGGTATCGGCGTAGACTTCGCCATTTTCGCGGTTCACTTACTGGGTATTTCTTCAGTATTGGGTTCTATCAACATCATCGTCACCATTTTCAACATGCGTGCACCAGGCATGACCCTGATGAAAATGCCATTGTTTGCATGGGGATGGTTAATTACTGCTTTCCTGCTGATTGCGACGATTCCTGTATTGGCTGGTGCAGTCACCATGTTGCTGACAGACCGCCATTTCGGTACCCATTTCTTTGATGCTGCCGGTGGTGGTGACCCGATCATGTTCCAGCATTTATTCTGGTTCTTTGGTCACCCTGAAGTGTATATTTTGCTGTTGCCTGTTTGGGGTTTCATACCACAAATTTTGCAGACATTCAGCCGTAAACCGATGTATGGCTATAAAGCACAAGTTTATTCATTGTGGTCTATCGGTGCTCTGTCTGTCGTTGTGTGGGCGCACCATTTCTTTACAGCTGGTATGCCAGTGCCTGCCTTGCTGTACTTTATGTATAGCACCATGGCGATTTCTCTGCCGCTTGCCGTTTTATTCTATTGCTGGATCCGCACGATGTGGAAAGGCGCAATGACGTTTGAAACGCCTATGCTGTTTAGCGTAGGCTGGATTATCCTGTTTGGTGTAGGTGGTTTGACTGGTTTGGTACTGGCCGATGTGGCAGCCGATGCGCAATACCACAACAGCTATTTTGTGGTTGCACACTTCCACTACACACTGTTTGCTGGTGGCATTATGGGCATCATGGCGGGCGTCTATTACTGGCTGCCAAAAATGACTGGCCATATGTATAACGAGAAATTGGGTAAATTGCACTTCTGGTTAACGGCCATTTCATTCAATGTCACCTTTATTCCACAGTTTTTTGTCGGTCTGGCAGGTATGCCACGTCGTATCCCTGACTATGCACTGCAATTTGCGGAATTCAACATGATTTCTACCATTGGTGCGTTCGTCCTTGGTTTGTCACAATTGCTGCTGGTTTACAACATCATTAGTTGTGCCAGAGGCGGCCAAAAAGCGACAGACAAGGTATGGGAAGGCGCGATTGGTCTTGAGTGGACATTGCCTTCTCCACCGCCATATCACAGTTTCACTGAGCAACCTGTAGTGAAATAAACATGTCGTGAAGTAATCGTTATCATCGGCCATCCATTTTAACTATGGATGGTCAGTGATAAACCTCATGCAGGCATGAAAGTGACAGGAAAAAGATTTTGAGCAAACCGAAGCAGAGTAACAATAAAAAGATTGCCTGGATTTTGGCTGGACTGGCAATCGCATGGTACGTAATCTCAATGTTCACCATGTGGAAATAGTTTTTTGAAGGTATCTAGTGTTGAACCCAGGTCATGGTGAACCAGGATAAATCAGAAGCCAACAAAAAGTTGGCATTCAAGTTGGCGTGGATTCTTGCAGGTGCGCTGGTATTTGCATTTGCACTGGTGCCTCTGTATGACGTGATTTGTTCTGTGACTGGCCTGAATGGCAAAACAAGCAATGTTGCGCAAACCGCGGCAAAGCAGAAAGTAGATTTATCGCGTGAAGTGACTGTGCAGTTCGTTTCTTCCGTGATGCCTGGGCTAGGTTGGAATTTTTATGCCAAACAAAGTAGCATCAAGGTCCATCCCGGCCAGGTAACCGTAGTGATGTTTGAAGCAAAGAATACAACGAGTGAAGTAGTTGCCGGGCAGGCTATTCCAAGTGTGACACCAGGTAAGGCGTCTGCTCACTTGAAAAAGATTGAGTGTTTTTGTTTTGTAAAACAATCGCTTAATCCCGGCCAGGTAAAACAGCTGCCGCTCAGGTTTTTTATTAGTACTGATCTACCGCCAGAAGTGAATGAGCTCACCTTATCCTACTCATTCTTTCCGGCAAGCAAATGATTCAAATTAATGATTGATTGTGATTTAAATTATAAAAATCAAATGATTGGGAGTTAGGCATGGCAAGTCATTCAGATAACCATTATTTCGTACCACACGGCAGTATTTATCCTGCACTGATTTCTGTTGGTCTGCTATCTATGGCCAGCGGGTTTGTATTTAATGTCACCGGCTCTGATTTACGTGGTGATGGCTCACTCAAAAATCCTTCCCTGGATTTTCTGGCGACACCCGGCAAATACATGATGTATCTAGGCCTGGCGATCATTCTGTTCATGATGTTCAAATGGTTGAGCGATGTAGTCACTGAAAGTCTGACAGGCCAGTATAAAAAGTGGGAAGACAAATCTTTCCGTATTGGCATGATTGTGTTTATCTGCTCAGAGGTCGCTTTTTTTGCAGCATTCTTTGGCGCCTTGTTCTATATGCGGGTACTGTCAGTGCCTGACCTTGCTTCCTATGCGCCGGATATCACGCCCTACAAAGATTTCCTGAATACCTGGCCGACACAAGGCCCGGGCGGGGTGGTGCTGGGTGAGACTTTCAAACCTAATCCAGACTTCCACCCGATGACCTGGAGTGGCTTGCCGTTAATCAACACGCTGCTGTTACTGAGTTCAGGCGCAACCATTACCTGGGCGCACTGGGGATTGATTAAAAACAATCGCAAGCAACTGATTGTGGGGTTGGCATTAACAGTGGCTTTAGGTATTACTTTCCTGATCTGTCAGGCAGCTGAGTATCATCACGCCTACACAGAAATGGGCTTAACGCTGAAATCCGGTGCTTATGGCGCTACCTTTTTCATGTTGACCGGCTTTCACGGTTTCCATGTGACGATTGGTACATTGATGCTGATTGTGATTTTACTGCGCAGTATGAAAGGTCATTTCACACCGGAACATCATTTTGGTTTTGAAGGCGTTGCCTGGTACTGGCACTTTGTGGATGTGGTGTGGTTGGGTTTGTATATTTTCGTCTACATGCTCTAGCATTAAAAAAGGGCGCCAAGAGCGCCCTTTTTAACAGTCGGATTTATTACAGCGTATGGCCGATATAACCGAAGTGTGCAGCAAGAATCAACAGCAGAAACAGGACGATAGACAGGCCAATACGCATGGTTAATGCCTTTACCGTACGATCTGAACCACGCTTGTCTTTCAATAAAAAAACCAGGGCAGAAAACAAACTGCCGATGATGACTAGCAGTACAAGAACAGTAGCAATTTTTATAAGCATGGTGTGATCCTGCGCTAAGTGTAAGTAAATAGTGAAGGCACATTATGGGCTGTAAGTAAGAAAATGCAAATACCTTTGGGATCTTATGTTTTGAGGCTGCGGCCAGTGGTAATGATGGTGGTGGCGCTCATGGTTTTTGGCTGTTTGAAATTAGGCATGTGGCAGTGGCACAAAGCCGAACAAAAGCAGGCGATTACCCTTGCCCTGGCTGAGGGCAAACTCAATGTGGTTGAGCTAGTAACTGATGGCAAGCTGGATGAGAACGGCATAGAAGCTTTACATACCCGAGCTGTAAAACTCACCGGACATTACCTGCCAGCATACTTTTTCTTTCTGGATAATCAGGTGGAGCAGGGGCAGGCTGGATTTCACGTGTTAACGCCATTTTTACTCAGTGATCAGCGGACAGTAATTTTGGTGAATCGAGGGTGGGTAGTAGGATTTTCTGATCACCAGCAATTGCCAGTGATAAAGACGACTGTAGGGGAGCAAACTGTGGCAGGGATGCTATGGCATCAAAAGAAAACCGGCTTTCAATTGGGCCATACAGATGAGCACTGGAATAAAGTACAGCAAGTGATAGATTTTGAATATTTACAAAAACATTTGCCTTACCCACTGGTGCCGCATGCTATCCTCAAACTGGACCCTGACGTAGCGCAAGATGGATTTATGCGCCATTGGGATGTCCCGGCCGGGCAGGTCGAAAAACACTTAAGTTATGCCTATCAATGGTTTGGATTTGCTTTGGCAAGCATACTGATTGGTGTGTATCAAATGCTGGAAAAACGGCAGTAAACGGTCAGGAAAAAGGTAACCCGGTAGTGCAAGAAAATTCACAGTCAAAAGTTTCAGTAAATGCCGCCCAACAGCGCAAAGGGCGCATGATTTTTTTACTGTTGGCAGTATTTTTTACCGTGCCATTGGTGGTAGTCGTGGCGATGATCAAATTTGACTGGCGACCTAGCGGTAAAAGTTATGGCCAGTTGATTCAACCGCCAGTGTCGCTGGCTTCCAGCACGCATTGGGTAAATGATCAACAGCAGGCCATGCCAACCTTCTGGCAAGATAAATGGAATATTGTCCTCATCGCAGGCGAATGCGATACACGTTGTATGCAGCGGTTGCATGACTTAAGACAAGTGTATGTATCGCTGTATAAAGACATGATCCGTGTGCAGCGCGTGCTTATCACACAACAGGCTGATACCAGCAAGATTCGTGAACGGTACCCTGATCTGTTGATTATCAATGGCGAGTCTGCACAGGTAACCGCCTTGGGTCGCATGCTGAGTGGTGGCGGGCAGAACACACTGGATGCGCAGCGGGTATATTTCATTGATCCGCTAGGCAATATCATGATGCAGTATCCGCTTGAGCAGGAAGCCAAATGGATACGCAAAGACTTGACGAAGCTGCTGAAGGCTTCGTGGGCGGGTTGAGTATGTTCAGGTCTTTAAGTGTTGTGGCTGTGCTGCTGGCGTTTTGTGTCGTGGTATTAGGGTCATATGTACGATTATCTGATGCAGGATTGGGTTGCCCAGACTGGCCTGGCTGTTATGGCGCCTTATCCGTGCCGCAAAGTGAATCCGCAATCCACTCTGCGCAGCAGGCATTTCCGGATAAGCCGCTAGAACACGCGAAAGCCTGGAAAGAAATGGCCCATCGTTATCTGGCCGGAAGTCTGGGCCTGGTTATTTTAGGTCTGGCCTGGCTAGCGTATGTGAACAGGCTAAAAATAAAAACTTCATGGCAGTTATCGGTTGCCCTGGTCGTGCTGGTTTTTTTACAGGCACTGCTGGGTATGTGGACTGTGACACTGTTACTTAAGCCGGTAATTGTGACCTTACATTTACTGGGCGGGATGACGACCCTGGCGCTACTATGCTGGATCGCCGTACGCAATAATGCGCAACCATCCATCGCTTTGCCAACAGCACAGCAATGGTGGTTACGCCTGGCGCTGGTGGTATGGTTTTTACAGGTGATGCTGGGTGGCTGGACCAGCAGTAATTATGCGGCGCTCGCTTGTACCGACTTTCCCACCTGCCATGGCTTGTGGTGGCCCGATATGGATTTGCACGATGCATTCCACCTGACGCGGGCACTGGGAGAAAGCCGGGATGGCGGGCAATTGCACCTGAATGCTTTGACCGCTATTCAATGGATACACAGACTGGGTGCGCTGGTCGTGCTGGGTTGGGGCATCGTCAGCGTCAAGATTTTGTTACAGCGTCAAAACGCCAGAACCTTGGCGTGGACACTACTGCTGGTTTTGCTTTTACAAATCGGTGTCGGTATCGGCAATCTGTTACTGCAACTGCCATTAGTGCTGGCTGTATTGCATAACGCCGGCGCAGCGTTGCTGGGCATCTGCCTGGTGACAGTCAATGCGAGATTAATGAATACGTCTTATTAGAAAAGTTGGGGGATTAGTCATGCAAAGTATTTGGGTTACACAACTGACATCGGCCAAAATGAGCTTGCGCAATTTTTATGCGCTGTGCAAACCGCGCGTCACGGCATTAATTGTTTTTACCGCAATCATCGGCATGTTTATGGCCACGCCTGGCATGGTGCCCTTACAGATATTATTAGCGGCAACTGTGGGCATTGCGTTTGCCTCAGGTGCTGCAGCGGCGTTTAACTGTTTAATCGAACACAAGATTGATGCCATGATGGCCCGCACGCGTGCGCGTCCGATTCCTACCGGCCAGTTATCGCAGATGGAAACCCTGTTATTCGCCAGTGTGCTTGGTGGCATAGGCCTGAGTATTTTGTATTACTGGGTGAACCCGCTGACCATGTGGCTTACACTGGGGACGTTTGTCGGTTATGCCGTTATTTACACGGTGTTTCTGAAACCGGCAACGCCTATGAATATTGTCATTGGTGGCGCATCAGGTGCAATGCCTCCAATACTTGGCTGGGCAGCAGTGAATAACACCGTGTCGCCAGAAGCTTTGGTCATGTTCCTGATTATTTTTGCATGGACGCCACCACACTTCTGGGCACTGGCTTTATATCGCCGAGAAGAATATGCCAAAGTGGGCATGCCTATGTTACCGGTAACCCATGGTGAGAAATTTACGCTGCTGCATATTTTGCTATATACCGTGATCCTGATTGTCGTGTCTTTAATGCCTTATGGCTTAGGCATGAGTGGCTGGCTGTATCTGGCGTCGGCAGCAGGTCTGAATGCGGTATTTCTTTACTATGTAGTCAGCCTCTATCGTCGCTATTCTGACGATCTGGCCAAAACCACTTTCAAATATTCTATTCTTTACCTGAGCCTGATATTTGCGGCGCTATTGCTGGATCACTATTTGATTTAGATCGTAAAGTACTTAATTAGCTTTGGTGGCAGCATGTTGCAATGCTGCCATTTTTGTTTCAGCGCCCAGCATAGGATATGCCTTTTCTTGCAGCATCTGCAAATCCAGCTGCTCGAGTAATGAGCTGAATATGGCCGGTTTTCCATGCAGAAAACCCTGTATAAAATCGCAATTGATAACCTTGAGTATGCTCTCCTGCTGCGCATTTTCCACGCCTTCGGCAATCAGTTGCATATTCAGCTCATGTGCCATCTGGATGATGGAGCGGCACAGGATAAAGTCATAGTTATCCACGCCCAGATTATTGATAAAGGACTTATCGATCTTAACGTAATCAATATGGTATTTTTTAAGGTAACCCAGTGCAGAATAACCGGTGCCGAAGTCATCAATCGATAATTTAATGCCCGCCTGTTTAAGCGTTTTTAAAGTGTCCTGAATCACTTTTGAAGGCTCGAGCAACAACCCTTCAGTAATTTCAAAACAGAACAGTTCGCAAGGAATATTCGAGCGCTCAAGGCGTTTGATAAACGCCATTAAATGCTGTGGATGCGCAAACTGTATCGGTGAAATGTTGAGGCTGATCTGGATACCCTGCAAACGCATTGGGTCTATGGTCGACAAGTCATGCAGCACTTCATTAAATATCCATTTGCCGATCTCGATAATAATGCCCGATTCTTCCGCAATTGGAATAAACACACTTGGCGGAATATTGCCACGTGTTGGATGTTGCCAGCGGATTAGCGCCTCCGCTTTAATCAGCGAAATATCCTGCAGGCGATAAATAGGCTGGTACACCAGATGCAACTCGTTATTTTCAATGGCTGAGCGCAGGTCATGCGTCAGGGAAATGCGTTCCCTGATTTCCTGCTGCATGGTTTGGGTAAAGAACTGGTACTGGTTTTTACCGGCACGCTTGGCCGCGTACAAAGCCTGGTCGGCGTACATCATCAGGGTTTCGGCAGAGTCACTATGGTCAGGGAACACCGCAATACCAATACTGGCGGTGACAAAATACTGGTTATCGTCGATATGAAAAGGCGAGCGCACAGTCTCTACAATTTTGGCGCCGATGTCGTGCAATACCTTGATATTTTTGAGTTTGGGAATTACCACTACAAACTCATCGCCACCCAATTTGGCGGTGGTGTCGCCATCTCGTACGCAGGATTGAATGCGTAACGCTGCATTCTGCAACAGACGGTCACCCACTGCATGTCCGGCAATATCATTCACATCCTTGAATCCGTCCAGGTCAATCAGCAGTAAGCCCAATTGCTATTGTGATTGCTGGCATTCCTGAATCGATTTCTCCAGGCAATCCTGTAGTAAATAACGATTAGGTAATTGTGTCAGGTAATCATAATTGGCTTGCCGCCAGATCTGTTGACGTACCTCGGCTTCACGCCGTTGCGCGCGCTGGTAGAAACGCCAGAGCTGATGCACCAGCAGCATGCATGCCAGGGCAAGTATTGTTATGCCAGCTTCAACTGCCAACTGACTAAACAACCCCGGGTTGGTGGCTGACGTTTCTGGTGCAAGGGTTGCTGCTGTCGCCTGACCGGTGAATGGCATGGCGGTGAGCAACATTGTTTGAATGATTTTCTTGAGTGGGTTATCCATACCAATCAATCTGTATTTGCAAATGATGGCCTGGTAAACCCTTATCGGCACTGAATCTCAGGCCATGCTAAAAAAGACACACCAGGAGTTAACTTGATTAACGGCAGGTTGGCTTAAAACTTTAGGTGGAGGTAAAAGTTTTTTATCAGACGCCTGCAGCGTGGCTGCAGGCGTGATTGAGACGGGATACTTGCTGGAATTATTTACCGGATAAGCAGGTTTTCATAAACGCTTTACGTTCGTCACCTTTTAAAGCTTTGGTTTTTGCATCTGCGTTACACGTCTTCATTTTATTCTGCTGTGCAGTCAGGCCGGAGTCTGCACTATCAGCAGATAAACAGGTTTTCATAAACGCTTTGCGGTCATCCCCTTTTAACGCTTTGGTGCTGGCATCTGCATTGCAGGTTTTCATTTTTTCCTGTTGCGGGCCTGCTGAAACTGAAAGACAGAATGAGGAAAGCAGTAGCGCAAGAACCAGTTTTTTCATGAAATTCTCCTAACAAATTATGAATTATGATGATAAATGATTCAGGCTGCCAGAATGCGAGCCTGACCACGCCATTCTGACACAGAGCAGGATCATCGGGGTGGAATAAAAAAGCCCGGTCATTAACCGGGCTTAAACGTACGCAATGAATGCTTATTGAACAGGTACGCTATGCAATGTGCCTGCTTTCATATCAGGGATCAATAAGGATTGGCCATCTGCTGACAAGCTGATATCTGCCGCGGACTGGTAGCCCTGGATGATGCGTTGCGGTGTAGCTTTAGGCTCAGTGAGCTGCCAGACATTGCCGCCCGCCCAGTCGCTCACATACAGGTGACCATGCGTATCACGAACCAAACCATCAGCGCCACCAAAGCCCTGGTTAAGCAAGGTCACGGAAGCTTTTTTGCCGCCTAACTGTACCCTGAACAATTTGCCTGTGCCAAAGTCAGCCACCAGTAAACTGTCGGCACCATCCATCAGCAAGCCATTTGGACGTTTGATACCGGCATTCGCTTTAAGCACTTCAGTCACTTTACCAGCGGGTGTGATTTTGAAGATGCCAGCACTTTTGCCATTGTCATCGCCACTGTCCGAGACATATACATTGCCCAGGCCATCGATTTCAATGTCATTTAAGAACACTGGTTTGCGCGGAAAAGCTGAAGTAGCAGCAGTCACCGTTTGCTTGCCAGTTTGCGCGTCAACACTCACCACTCTATCTACATCTGCAACATACAGCTGGCCATTGAGCATATCCAGGCCTTTAGGATCATTCAGGCCTTCTGCCAGTGTTTTGCGGGTGCCATCAGCTTCGATCTGGGTGATTTTCCCATCACCAGCTTTACCGAATTCACCAATCTCCGAGATATAGACGACGCCATTCGGTGCGGCAAATACAGATTCCGGCATGGCGAATCCGGTCAAAGTCGTCTCGCCTGTATGAGTGCTGGGCGCGGCGGCCGCGGCAGATTTACCCTGTGTTTTGCCATCATAGCTCACACGGTAAATCACGCCATTGTAGTCATCCGAAACCAGCAATGAGCCATCCGGCAATTGCAGTACGTCATTCGGGCGGCCCCATACTTCACCTTCGGCACTTAGCCAGCCATCAATAAATACTTTGGTTTCCTTAACCTGCTTCTGCTCGTCGAAAGTCACGCGGACCAGCTGGTAACCGACAGGCTCTTTACGGTTCCATGAACCGTGCTGTGCGATGACGGCATTGCCCTGGTATTCGCTTGGAAATTGCTTGCCGGTATAAAATTTGAAGCCGAGGTTGGCACTGTGTGCCTGGAATTCAGCCACTGGTTTCGTCACTGCTGCAGGTGGCGTTTTGCTTTTCCAGTTAGGGTCACGCGCATCGCCGCCGGCAAAGTAAGGAAAACCAAAATGCAGGCCGGCTTTAGGTGCCGCATTTAACTCATCATGCGGGATATCTGCGCCAAGCAAGTCGACACCGTTATCGGTAAAGAACAAGGTATTCGTGCCAGACTGAAAATCCAAACCGACGGAGTTTCTTACCCCTTTGGCAAATGTTTCCACCTGGCTGCCATCTGGATTCATGCGAATAATGGAAGCTTCAATGCCGGTCGGATCGCAAATATTGCAAGGCGCACCGATAGTGACGTACAACTTGTTATCCGGGCCGGTCGCGATATAACGCCAGCCGTGATGCGCTTTATTCGGTAATTTGTCATAGACCACTTCGCGCATGGCCTTAAATGGCAAGGTCAGATCAAAGTCTGGTGCAGCATAACGTGTGATGCGGTGCTGTTCGGCCACATACAAATGTCCATCTACCATGGCGACACCATTACCAACATTCAGGTCATCCAGAATCGCTACTACCTGATCGGCTTTGTGATCTTTGTTTTTATCGACCACTGCATACACTTTATTACCACGGGTGCCTACATAGACGTTGCCGTTGGTACCCAGTGTCATCTGGCGTGCACCGGGCACTTCAGCGTAGACATCGACTTTGAAACCGTCAGGCACGCGCAATTTGCTCAGGTTGTCCCGCACATCCTGAATATCCGCCCAGGCTGACATTGACAGGGTTGCGAATATGGAACCGATCAGGCCTTTTATCAGCTGATTTTTCATCACGTTTTCCTCTTCTCCAAAAATATTGCATTCAATACAAGTGTGGTATGAGTAGTCTACTCAGGCTGAGGCTCGCTGGTAAGTTTAAAAATATGAAATCGTTGCCTATTTCTATGTCTTATTAGGTGAATAAAGTCATTTAGGGGTATTATTTATGCCTAATCAATCACATAGTATAAATATATGAGCAATGCTGACTGTTGGTATGCCCACGACCGCGATAAAACCATTGCGCTGTTATCCAGCCAGACCCGCAGTGAAGGGTTTACGCTGACTGCGCTGGATGGCGTCAAACTCATGCGCTGGAATCGGTCGATTCCGCGTAGCCCGGTTTTTTACGAGCCGAGTATTGTATTCGTTTGTCAGGGCCGCAAAATCGGCTACCTCGGCGGAGAGGTTTATCAATACAATCCGCAACAGTTCCTGATTTTATCGGTGCCGCTGCCATTCGAGAGTGAAACCATCGCTTCATTGGAAGAGCCCTTGCTGGCGATTTCCATCCGTATCAATCTGGCCATGATCTCTGAGCTTCTATTGAGTGTTGAGCATGACACGCCGATGAAAATTAATGGCAAGAGTGGCATCACATCTACACCACTGGACGCACGTTTATCAAATGCGGTGGTCAGACTGCTAGAATGTCTGCAATCGAAAACCGAAGCAACGGTATTGGGCCAGGCGATTATTCGCGAGATTCATTACCGAATCTTGCAGACATCGCAGGCCTCGGCCATTTTGGCGGCGCATAGCACGCACAATAATATAGGTAAGATCAGCAAGGCGTTGCGGCTGATCCATTCTGAGTATGACAAAGAGCTGAATGTGGACAAGCTGGCCTCGGAGTCGACCATGAGCGTACCTTCGTTTCATGCGGCGTTCAGGGATGTGACGGCTACTTCACCTATCCAGTACCTGAAAATGACCCGCTTGCATAAAGCACGGTTGCTAATGGTGCAAGACGGTTTAAGTGCCACCCTGGCGGCCAGCAAGGTGGGTTACGAAAGTGCCTCGCAGTTTAGCCGCGAGTTCAAGCGTATGTTTGGCAAAAGCCCGATGGAAGAGGTCAGTGCAGTACGTAGTGCCCTGATTACTACCCCGAGTGATGTGGATGCCAGATATGTCACGGTGCAACAGTAGACCTTGAGTTAGTGACAGGAAAACTCATAGCTTTAGGCAATCATTCAAGAAGAGCTGGCAATTATTATTGCAGTGATTCTTTTAGACTTTAATGGTTATTGTCGGCAAGCTTGAGCTTGATTCCGGCGGTGATTCCAAGTTTCAATAAAAATATGGAGAACGCGACATGGCACTCACTTTTAAAACAGCCGCCTATGGTGTACAAAACGCAACCACCCCGGTTGCGCCTATGAGCATAGACCGCCGTGAACCTGGTCCGCACGATGTCCTGATAGATATTGAATATTGCGGTATCTGCCACTCCGACATTCATCAGGCCAGAAATGAATGGGGTGGTGGCTCTTTGTACCCTATGGTGCCGGGCCATGAAATCGTGGGTCGCGTCAGCAAAGTCGGCGACCATGTGAATAAATTCAAGCTGGGGCAATTGGTTGGAGTCGGCTGTCTGGTCGACTCCTGCCGCCACTGCGAAGACTGTGGTGCCGGTGAAGAGCAATATTGCAATGAGTCCGTATTTACCTACAATTCAAAAGATACCCGCCATGGTGGCCTGACGTTTGGCGGTTATGCCGAACGCATTACCGTGGATGAAAATTTCGTGGTCAGCGTACCGGAAAACCTGGATACCAAAGCAGTCGCGCCATTATTGTGCGCGGGCATTACCCTGTACTCTCCACTGAAACACTGGAATGTGCAGCCGGGCCAGAAAGTCGGCATCATCGGCCTTGGTGGTTTGGGTCATATGGGCGTGAAACTGGCGGCAGCCATGGGCGCGCATGTTGTCATGATCACCACCTCGGCCAGTAAAGCAGCGGATGCCACTAAACTGGGTGCGCATGAAGTGCTGATTTCAAAAGATGCCGATGACATGGCTAAACATACTGCCAGCTTTGATCTGATCATAGACACGGTACCGGTGGCGCATGACCTGAACCCTTATATCGGCTTGCTCAAACGCGACAAAACTATCGTCCTGGTTGGTCCGCTGGATCCGGTGGAAGTGCATGGCGCCAACCTGATTACCAAACGCCGCCAGGTCGCTGGCTCATTGATCGGCGGTATTGCAGAGACGCAAGAAATGCTGGATTTCTGTGGCAAGCACAACATCGTCAGTGATGTTGAAATCATTGATGCCAATTACATCAACGAAGCTTACGAACGCATGCTAAAGAGCGACGTGAAATACCGTTTTGTGATTGATATTGCTTCGTTCAATGCTGCTGCAAAAGCATAGATTAAAGACGGTATAGTAATTTAGAGCGCGATTGAATTTGCGGTCTAGATTTTGCCATATTTAGATAGTTTAAGATTTTGGCAGCGCATTAAGAATTGCACAGGCCAGTCAAGAAGCAAAAAGGTTTGCATGGAATGCAATACAAATTGGGCCGTTTGAAGGCATAAACTAAAGGTCGGTGTTAAGATGGTTATCTGTTCATTTTCCATTTAGCGCATGCTTGCAGAAAAACCTCCTCAGGGCCTGATATCACTCGTGATATCGATTCTTGCCTACATCTCCCTCACTCAAATTGACAAGGTGATGCACATTGGCCAGCAAGAGTCGCTGGTGGTTTCAATTATCTTTGTAGTGTTGATTATCAACCTCGCATTCCAGCTGTCGTTCCAGGTCGAGTATGTTGCGGAACGACTGAAAGAGCCTTATGGCACCATGATTCTGACCATCAGCGCGGTCATTATTGAAGTGGTGATCATCGTCATGATGTTAAGCCATACCTCTTCTACCACGCTGGCCAGGGATGCGATTTATTCGGCAGTGATGCTGGATATCAATGGCATTCTCGGGTTATGTGCGATCGTTGGTGGTATCAAGTATGGCGAGGTGGAATACAACGTTAACTCGGGCAATACTTATATTGTCATGATCATGACGGCGCTGGGGATTTCGATGGTATTGCCGGCGTTTTTGCCGCCTGAACACTGGCGTATATATTCGATGTTTACGATCATCACCATGAGTGTGTTTTATGCGCTGTTCCTGAAAATGCAGACAGGCCGTCACCGTAACTATTTCAGCTACCGTGACCAGCATAATAAAGACGGGCTGGGCGAGATGGCATCCCGCAAAACCATCGTAGATGTCAGGCTGGCGATTGTGTATATTCTGGTCGGTATCATCACCATAGGCCTGCTGTCAGAAGAGATGAGCATGCACATGGATTCCGGGCTAAACGGGAGTGGTGTGCCGCCGATTGTGGCTGCAATTGTCGTGGCGGTTATTGCTGCCAGCCCTGAGGTATTGACTGCGCTGAAAGCAGCGGTGAATGACCGCATGCAAACGGTCGTGAATATTGCGCTGGGGGCAACGCTTTCAACTGTCATTCTGACGGTGCCGGTGATTGAGGCGATCGCCCTGATCCAGAATAAACCACTGATCGTTGGCCTGTCTCCAACGCAGATGGTCATGACGTTTTTAACTTTGGTGGTCGCGACCATCAACTTGCACGATGGCGAAACCAATGCCATTGAAGGCATGACGCATTTTGTATTATTTATGGCGTTTGCCATGCTGGCAACGCTAGGCATGTAGAAAAAAATGCTACAAGAATGAAGTTCTACAAGAAAGTTTTGTAAAATTAAGCGCCATTCAAATGGCGTTCGCATGAGTGAATGATGAGTACCCTCCTGGAATTACTTCAACAATACGGCCTGCTGATTATATTCGCCAATGTGCTGCTAGAGCAGCTAGGTTTGCCGCTGCCCGCTTACCCTACACTGTTGCTGTCGGGCGTGCTGATTGCCAATGGCCAATACAGTCTGGGCACTTTGCTGGCAGTGGCCGTGATCGCCGCCCTGATTGCGGATTCCATCTGGTATATGGCTGGCCGCAAATACGGTAAAAAAGTGATGGGGAAGTTATGCAAGATTTCGCTTTCACCAGATACCTGTGTCAGGCAAACCGAATCGCTGTACCTGAAACTCGGTCCACCAGCCTTGCTGGTGTGTAAATTTATTCCGGGCTTTGCTTCTATTTCCAGCGCGCTGGCTGGCTCTTCCGGCACGCGTTACCTGGTCTTCGTCATCATGGATGGTTTGGGCGCTGCATTGTGGGCAGGGACAGCGCTGTGGCTAGGTAACCTGTTCAGCTCTGCCATTGACGAACTGATGTCTACACTGGTGCAGATGGGTAAGTGGGGCACATTGCTGGTACTGGCGTTACTCGCCGCATTTATCGCATACAAGTGGTGGGACAGGCAGCGGTTTATCAAAAGCCTGCGGATGGCGCGTATCAGTATTGAAGAGCTCAACGAAATGCTGGATAAAGGCGCGGCGCCCGTGATCCTGGATACGCGTGCTCCCCACCTGGTAGATGACGGCTGGATTCCAGGCGCGCAGTTTATTACCCTGGAAGATGTGGATAACCTGGTGCTGGATATTGATGCAGATGCCCCGGTGGTCCTGTATTGCTCCTGCCCGAATGAAGTCACGGCGGCCAAAGTCGCCAAGAAACTGATCAACCGTGGTTACCGCAATATCCGGCCATTAAGCGGCGGGATCGATGCCTGGCGGGATGCCGGTTATATTATCAGCCTGCCGCCGGCAAAGGACGTCAATGTTTAATGTAGTTGGTATTGCCCTCAAGCGGCCATATACCTTTGTGGTGATGGCGCTGCTGATCCTGATCGTCGGCACACTGTCAGCGGTGCGCAGCCCGGTTGATATTTTTCCTGAAATCCGTATTCCTATTGTCGCGGTGGCCTGGCAATACAGCGGTTTGCCGCCTGATGATATGGCCGGACGTATCACCACGCTGTACCAGCGCAGCTTGACCACCACCGTCAACGATATTGAGCATATCGAGGCGAATTCGTTTAACGGCTTTGCCATCGTCAAAATCTTTTTCCATCCCGGCGTCAATATTGCGACTGCCAATGCGCAGGTATCGGCGATTTCACAAACCGTCACCCGGCAAATGCCGACCGGCACCACGCCACCGTTGATCCTTAATTACAATGCTTCCACGGTGCCTATTTTGCAGATTGCACTGTCCGGCAAAGGCCTCACCGAGCAAAACCTGGCTGACCTGGGTTTAAATGCAGTGCGCATCCGCCTGGTCACTGTGCCCGGGGCCGGTGTGCCATTTCCGTATGGGGGTAAAAGCAGGCAGATCCAGATTGACCTGAATCCGCCTGCACTACAGGCACGTGGATTATCAGCGCAGGACGTGTCAAATGCCCTGGCTGCGCACAACCTGGTCGTGCCGGTGGGTACGCAAAAAATTGGTAGCATTGAATACACACTTAACCTGAACAATGCCGCTTCAGATGTTGATGAGCTGGCCAATATCCCGGTTAAGGTCGTCAATGGGACTACCATTTACATGCGCGACATTGCGCAAGTACGCGATGGCAGTCCGCCACAGACCAATATCGTACACGTGGATGGCAACCGTTCGGTATTGATGACCATCCTCAAGAATGGCGCGATTTCTACACTGGCGATTGTGGAAGGTATCAAAGACAAGCTGGAAGAAATCAAGCCCAGCTTGCCAGATAGCCTGGTTGCGACGCCGATCAACGACCAGTCACTGTTTGTGCGCGCCGCTATTCACGGCGTGGTGTTTGAGGGCGTGCTGGCGGCCATTTTAACCAGCTTGATGATATTGCTTTTTCTTGGTAGCTGGCGGTCTTCGCTGATTATTGCGACATCGATTCCGCTTTCGATCCTGGGTGCCATTATCGGTTTATCGATTGCCGGTGAAACCTTAAATATCATGACGCTTGGCGGCCTGGCATTGGCGGTTGGTATCCTGGTTGATGAAGCCACGGTTACCATAGAAAATATTAACTGGCACCTGGAGCAGGGCAAGCCGGTAGAGCAATCTATCCTTGATGGCGCGGCGCAAATTGTGACGCCTGCATTTGTCTCGCTACTATGCATCTGCATTGTGTTTGTCCCAATGTTTTTCCTCGAAGGCGTGTCGCGTTACCTGTTTGTGCCTATGGCCGAGGCGGTGATGTTTGCGATGGTGAGTTCGTTTATCCTGTCGCGTACGCTGGTGCCTACCATGGCAAATTACATGTTGAAACCGCATGTCCATGGTGATGAGCATGGGCCAGTCAGCCGCAACCCGTTGGTGCGTTTCCAGCGCAGTTTTGAAGCAGTTTTTGAACGCATGCGCCTGTCTTACAAAGGTCTGCTGGAGCTGGCGATTGATCATAGCCGATTGTTCATGGGCGGCTTTATGTTGATTGTACTGCTATCTTTTTTGCTGACCCCGATGCTGGGCAGTAACTTCTTCCCGGCGGTGGATAGCGGACAAATCCTGATGCATGCGCGCGTGCCTGTTGGTACCCGCATTGAAGAGACGGCCAACCGTTTTGCCAATATCCAGGCAGCTATTAAAAAAGTCATTCCTGCGGATGAAATCCTGACCATCGTCGACAACATCGGCATGCCTATCAGCAGCATCAATATGACCTATAACAACACCGGCGTCATCGGTACGCAGGATGGCGATATCCAGATTGCGCTGAAACCGGAGCATGCCCCAACAGCTGAATATATTCGCACCTTGCGCGAAACATTGCCCAAGCAATTTCCAGATACGACATTTTCGTTCCCGCCAGCTGATATCGTCAGCCAGATCCTGAACTTTGGGTCACCGGCACCGATCGATATCCAGATACGTGGCGGCAAGCTGGCGGATAATTTTGAATATGCCAATCAGTTACTGGCGAAAATACGCACCGTGCCTGGCGTGGTCGATGCACGTATCCAGCAATCGCGCAGCCGTCCCGCATTTGATATCAATCTCGATAAAACCCGCGCACAGGAAATCGGCATCAGCACCCGGGATGTCACCAATAGCATGGTGATCAATATGGCAGGCAGCTCACAGGTATCACCGACATACTGGCTAAACCCTGCCAACGGCGTGACTTATCCCATCGTGTTGCAAACCCCGCAATATCAGCTTGATAGTCTGAATACGCTTGCGAACCTGCCTGTCAGTGGCAATAACGGACAAACCCAAACCTTAGGCGGCCTGGCGATATTCAAGCGCAATGTAGGTAACGCGGTTGTCAGCCAGTACGATATCCAGCCCATGGTGCAGATACACGCCAGTACCCAGGATAGAGACTTGGGCGCAGTCGCCGCCGACATTCGCGAGATTCTCGAGAACAGCAAAGACAAAGTACCCAAGGCTACCAGTGTCGTGATGCTTGGTCAGGCATACACCATGGACCATGCCTTTACCAGTTTATTTTTCGGCTTATTGGGCGCCATCGTGCTGATTTACCTGTTGATTGTGGTTAACCTGCAATCCTGGAGTGATCCGTTCGTGATCATTACCGCATTACCGGCTGCGCTAGCCGGCATCGTCTGGATGCTATTTATGACTTACACGCCGCTTTCCGTACCTGCGCTGACTGGCGCGATTATGTGTATGGGCGTGGCGACTGCCAACAGTGTGCTGGTCATCAGTTTTGCGCGCGAACGGCTGGATGAGCTTAAAGATGCTACCGCAGCTGCTATTGATGCCGGCTTTGTACGTTTCCGCCCGGTGCTAATGACTGCGCTGGCAATGGTGATCGGTATGACGCCGATGGCATTAGGCCTCGGTGAAGGCGGGGAGCAAAATGCGCCACTCGGACGCGCGGTCATCGGCGGTTTGATTTTTGCTACCGTCGCTACCTTATTATTTGTGCCGGTGGTCTTTAGCGCCATACACAGGAAAACACACTTTACCCCTGTCAGCACCTCTACAGGAGAGACTCATGACCACTAACTCCCACCACGCTTCGCGCCGGTTGAAAATGGGCGGCTTGCTGCTGGCCTTGATTGCCGCAGGCATTGTCATTATTGGCATGTCTACCCGTGCCAGCCATGATGACAAACTTAAAGACTGGACTGACAAGCAGGCGGTGCCTACCGTAAGTGTCAGCCATCCAGGTGGAGCGGTTGACGGTAGTCAGCTGATTTTGCCGGGGCGCTTTGAGGCATTTTCACGTGCACCGATTTATGCCCGCGTTAGCGGTTACCTCAAAAACTGGAAAGTCGATATCGGCGGTTCAGTCAAAGCCGGGCAATTATTAGGCGAGGTGGAAACGCCAGACCTTGACCAGGAACTATTGCAGGCGAAGGCTGATCTGGCGAGTGCGCAGGCAAACGTTAGCCTTGCAGAGACTACTGCCAAACGCTGGCAGGATATGCTGAAAACCCAATCAATAGCGCGGCAGGAAGTCGATGAGAAACAGGGCGATTATTTAAGTAAACAGGCGCTGGTAAAAGCGGCTGAGGCCAATGTGCAGCGCTTGCAGGCACTTAAAGGTTTTGCCAGCATCGTGGCGCCGTTCGATGGTTCAGTGACTGCACGTAATACGGATACGGGTGCTTTGATCAATGCTGGTAGTAGCGGCAGTACAGCATTGCCATTATTTGAAGTGTCCAACACACGCAAACTGCGTTTATATATCAATGTGCCGCAGAATTACGTCAGCCATATCAAACCTGGCGGTAAAGCGACTTTCAGTGTGCCAGAGTATCCCGAGAGCAGTTTTGAAGCCACCATCCAATCTACCTCCGGCGCCATTAATACTTCGTCAGGTACAACGCTGGTGCAATTGCTGGTTGATAATGCAGCAGGCAAGTTTTTGCCGGGCGGTTTTGCCAATGTGAACCTGCAAATGAAGGATGCCGCTGGCATTTTAAGCATTCCTGCCAGTGCATTGATTTTTGACCAGAATGGCTTGAAAGTCGCCACCGTTGGCGCCGACCAGAAAGTGTCTCTGAAAACCATCACCATTGCACGTGATTTGGGTAAAACGCTGGAAATACAGACCGGCCTTACGGCTAATGACCGGGTGATTGAAAACCCGCCGGATGGCGTTACTGACGGCACATTGGTGAATGTAGCCACCGCAGCTGATCAGCCATCAAAAGAGCAGGCCCAGCCAGCGAAGTAATTTAAGCCAGTCAAAGTATTTAAGTTGAATGACATTGGCTATTAGATTGATCGTTTAATGGATTAGTCAGGAGTAGCTAGTCTGTGCAAGTCACATTGCCAGATTTAGCGCGCCAGAATTAACCAGATACTTAATGCAGTAGCAGATAAGCTTAAAAAAACATTCACCGCCGGTGGTAACCAGAACAGGTGACCGCGCGGTTTTTCCTGTTGACCAAGGGACTTACAGAATACGACAAACTGCATCGCAGATAATAAAGCGGTCAATGCGCCAATCAGGATAAAGCCAACGCCGATGAACAATGAGACGGTGCTTTGTGACTCTGCAAGCCGGGCATCAATATTCATTAGCTTGATGAACAGGCCAAATCGTTCAATCACAAATCCTAGTCCCATCAAGGCAATGGATGTGCGTTGCCAGGCAAGTAAAGTGCGCTCGGCAGCAAAATAAACGCGTGGGTCATCAAGGTAAGACATGAAAAGTATTCTCGCAATCACTGATTAATCGTGCCATTTTACGACTTATCCAGGCCGCATGCCTGGATAAGTTTCTCGCAGTGACGCGATTGCGGACGCTAAACTAGCTTGATGGAAACAAAGTTAAGCTGCTATACAAACAGGCTTATACCGAGGACAGCCAGAATAGCAACACCGATAGCAAGAATCAGGAAAATAAAGAAAAATACTTTTGAAATTTTTGCTGCACCAGACTCAACGCTGCGAAAACCCAGCGCACCTGCAATCAGGGAAATAACTAAAAATATCAGCGCATAGTAAAGCATGTTCCGGCTCCTTTATAGTGTATTAATATTTATATAATTTATATAATATGATGGTAAATGTTTTAAAGCTGTTGTCATCATAAGAGCTGAATCTAGTGTTGAGTATAGGACTTTGCTGGATTAAAGGTAAGAATCAGCCTACGGCAATACGCTACCTACCAGCCCAGTTCGCTAGTAATAAAAAACATGTGAAAATCACCAGAGTCTATATTTAATGCGGTGATTGGCTGGGTTCTGAGTTGAAGATATGAAGCGGTCCAGGATTGAGATTATCTGACACAGCTTATTTAATTTTTATCCATCATTCATTGATAATTGCGGGCTATTGAGCTAAATCAGCATGCCAGAACTTGCTTGAAAACAAAACTTGAGACATAACCGTTTCATGGTAAAAGCATGGCCAAGCCAGTTTTTCTACAAAACAAACTTACCCGAATATCCGGCAATGAACAGGGTATTTAGACCGTATTTCCAAGACGCTGTCATTAATTTGGGACGATATAATTCGCCTCTTGTTTTATAAAGATTGCCTGCAACAAGCTTGATTGCAAGAACCTGGTGACGGGAAAGCAGATTCGCTAGAGCCAGCTTGCTAGAAATATAACAACACTACAAGAAATATAACAATGTCTGATTATAAAAATCTGGTAATTAAAATATTGTATTGGTCAGGTGTTTCGCTGCTACTCAGGCTGGTGTGGATCTCATACGTACTAATCAAATTATTTCCGATAGTCTCTTTGGTATTAGTCAGTTTGTTCAGTGTGATTTTTTTTATTAAATAATCACTCGTCTTCGCTGAATGCATTGTGAAAGTCTTCTGCTTCAATCACTTCTTTGGCGCGCATTTTCTGTATAAAAACAATGCCTTCCCTGGTCATCTGGCCCTTGCTTGATCGCCTGCCTTCGCCTATGTCGCCATTGGCGGTAAGGGGTAAGCGGAATACCTCCTGATGGTACCTAAGGCTCGCTTCGCCCAATCCTATTCTTTTGCATTTTTCCAGGTCTAAAACTGTGATCAGGTAATAGTTGGAACCTCTGGGATTGATTACGCGTTTCAAGTCTATCACCCCTATCAGCTCAGTCCCTTTTAAGACCGAAATCTCTTCACCCGTTGCATCGAGCTTTATCGTATAAGTTAGGCCATCCTTGGCGACAAATTCTTTTTGGTGCATACAAAACATCCTTAGTGGGCTATTCGTCTTAAACACATCTGCTCTCAAACTTCATCATACATCAGGCTAAACTTTTTTCATCTGGTCTTTCACCTAGTCTGCAGCATCACTTGAAGTGAAGTTCTTATTAATACATGGGCATAAATGCAACTTTGAGAATTAAGCTTTAAAAATGAGGTTACTCTTGATGTGAATATTTGTTAATAGATAGTAAACTATGTTGCAAGGAATGTTTAAATTCAATTTGGATGCAGCTTGATAAGCTCAAACGTCGATGGCAGAAACCGTATTTTTCAGTCTTGAAGGGATTAAAGTCAGTGATACACAGTTTATCGCTGATGGGCAAACCTATGCGATTGATACAGTCACTGCTGTACAGCATGGATTGATAGAGCCAAAGCGCACATTCTCAACCATCTGCGTGCTATCAGGATCATTCCTGATGATTTTTGAAGATATCTTCATGTTTGTCGGTGGCTTTTCGATAGCGCTCGGCTTGGTGGCCTGGTTCACTGCACAGACCCTGTATGCTGTGGTTATTCATACCGAGGAAGGTGAGAAGCAGGCGTTAACCAGCACTAATAGCACTGATGTGGATCGAGTGATTCGCGCACTGAATACTGCGATTATTAATAGAGGCTAACATCAAAATAATTTTAGAAACCAACCGGTGTGAGTCATTGTTTTAATTCTTCGTCTGTATAAGGGCTACCTGTTCTCCTTCCCTTGTTATTCGAGTTTCTTTTAAAATATTGCCGCACTTGGTAAGTCGCAATACATGAATGCAGCCTGCAAAGCAGCTTTGTATTGCACCATCGTGCCGACATTATCTTGTAATATCAATCCTGAATTTGATGGGAGCGTAATTAATAACAAGAGCTGTTATGTAAACAACCACTTCTGAAGCTTCTCAGGGTGGACTTGGCATAGATTTGGCGCTAGTGAAAGTATGCTGAAATTATATGACGGCACCGTCAGTTGTTTCAGTAAAGGGCGCAATAAGGGAAGCCAGTTTACGATCACGTTGCCTTTGTGGAAGGACAAGGTTTTGCACGAAAACAATACCGACATAGTTGAATTAAAACAGCAAAAGAAAATATCCGTGCTGGTAGTTGATGACAATGTAGATGCGGCTACTACACTAGCTTCATTTATAGAGTTGTATGGTCATGAAGTAATGGTTGAGCACGACTCTTTAAAAGCGCTCGAGTTGATTGAAGCCACTTTGCCGATGGTCTGCGTGCTGGATATAGGCTTGCCGAAAATGGATGGCTATGAGCTTGCACAACGTATTAAAGCCAATAAAGCCATGTCACATGCCACTTTGATCGCCGTCACCGGCTATGGCACGGAGGATGATAAAAAGGCTGCATTTCTGGCAGGCTTTGATCACCACCTAGTCAAACCAGTAGATTTTGAAATGCTGATTCAGCGCATTGATGAGGCTGGCGAGAAGACTACTGCGTAGCTGGAATCAGGATGACAAAGTATTTTTAATATTATTCGCTGCCTTGATCCCGCTAGAAAATCGTATTGGGATATCTCTTAAAGACAGCCAACGCTAAGGCATTCAAATAGATCGCCTTGCCGCAAATGTTAAAAGCTTTTTAGTTTTAATTGGACAAACCTCACTTTTACTCAGCTGCCCAGCAGCTTAGCCTTGTCATTGCAGGTTTAACTTCACACAACTATATTGGAATAAATATTGTCTAGTGGTTATGGCTGAGTAAATGTTGCTCATATATACAGATCTGTAGCCAGCAGATTTTGCACTTTGGGAGGATTTGCCATGCCAGTTGCCGACCATGGAGACTTTCTGGACTTTGCTTTATTTTCGCGGTTTGCATTGAGTAAAATTCAAGACTGGATTACCTGTATCAATAGCGCAGGCGACATTATTTATGTGAACGAGGCGGCGTATACAGCGCTTGGTTATACCAAAGAAGAAATTTATAAACTCAAAATTTTTGATATCGATTTGAGTTACACACCTGAGGTTTGGGCTGCACATTTAGAGCGGCTAAAAGCGCTGGGTTCGCGGACATTTGAAACGCAACATCGAAAAAAAGATGGTCAATTCTTACCGGTTGAAATCAACTCCAACTACATTGAGTATCAAGGCCAGGAGTATAACTGTGCGGTAGTGCGGCCTATCTTTGATCGTAAGCGTGCCGAAACGCGCGAGCATATCAAAAATCATGTGCTGGATCTGGTGGCGCACAATGCCCCTTTGAAAAGCATACTTGCGTATCTTGTGCGCGGGGTAGAAGAAGAAAATCCTGAACGTTTTTGCTCTATCCATTTGCTGGATAAGAATAAGCAACTCCTGAAAAATTATGTCGCTCCAAGCTTGCCGCCAGGCTATTCCGCAGCGATAGAGAATTTACAGGTTGGTCCTGATATAGGTTCGTGTGGCACTGCTGCATTTGAAGGCAGGCCGGTGTATGTCGAAAATATACAGACCGATCCGCGCTGGGAAGGTTACAAAGAACTTGCTGCCAAGTATGGGCTGGCCTCTTGCTGGTCGGTGCCGATAATTGTGGACGACAACGATGTGGCGGGCACTTTCGCGATTTATCACAAAGCGCCGAAAACGCCTTTGGCGGCGGATATTGAGCAACTGGAATATCTTTCCAACCTGGCCCGTATCGCTATCGAGCGTCATCGTACTGCAGAAGAGTTACGGCTGTCAGATTCTATCTTTAAAAATACCAGTGAAGCCATGCTGGTGCTGGATATTAATGGCATCATCATTGCGACCAATCCGGCTTTCACCAAGATATCCGGCTATGACTCATCTGAAGTCATCGGTCACCATCCTGTCACGTTTGGCTCGCCCAGGCATGACCGGGATTTTTATGAGGCCATTCGCAAAGACCTGCAGGATAACGGTTCATGGCGTGGAGAAATATGCGGCATTAAAAAAACCGGTGAAGAATATATCAACTGGGTAACTGTCAACACCACTAACGATGACAAAGGGCGGCCGTTCAGGCGCGTGGTACTGTTTTCGGATATTACCGAGAAAAAGAAACATGAAGAGCGCATCTGGTATGAAGCGAATTACGATGCGCTAACCCATTTGCCAAACCGCCGTTTATTCCAGGAACGCCTGCAACAAGAGGTGTTCCGTGCCAATCGCCTGGGCACCAAAGTCATCTTGCTTTACCTGGATCTGGATGGTTTCAAGGAAGTAAACGATGCCATGGGCCATCAAGGCGGCGACCAGTTATTGATTGAAGTCGCGCGGCGGCTTAACCAAGTGATACGCGTGACGGATTGCACTTCGCGGTTGGGTGGCGACGAATTCACGGTAACTCTGGTCGATGTGCACGAATATCAAACCGCGATCAAGGTCGCCACCTCTATTCTTGAGTTGTTGCAGGCGCCGATTATGGTCGATACGCACGCCACTTATATCTCGGCCAGTATCGGTGTCACTGTCTACCCCGACGATGCAGCCGATGCCTCCAGCCTGATTAAAAATGCCGACCAGGCAATGTACGAAGCCAAAAAGCTGGGTCGCAACCAGTATTCTTTTTACACCCGGGAAATGCAATATGTGGCAACCCGTCGCTCTGAGCAAAAGCGTGAGTTACGCAGCGCATTGCTGAATAACGAATTCGAAATTTATTATCAACCGGTGGTCGATCTTAAAACCGGCAATGTGACAAAAGCCGAAGCCCTAATCCGCTGGCAGCACAGTACCATGGGCATGGTCAGTCCGGCAGAGTTTATCCCTCTGGCGGAAGAGACTGGGCTGATCCATGAAATAGGCAGCTGGGTACTCATAGAGAGTTTGGCGCAGGCGCTGAAATGGCGTACCCAATTTCACCCGGATTTCCAGATCAGCGTCAACCTCTCACCGACGCAATTCAAAAACACTACTTATTTCGACAGATGGTTCACCCTGCTTGCTTCAGCGGCCAATACCAATAACTGCCTGTGCGTAGAAATTACCGAGGGCGTGTTGCTGGATGCCTCCCAGAAAACAGCCAAACAACTGATGCGTTTCCGCGAAGCGGGGATAGAAGTTGCAATTGATGACTTTGGCACCGGTTATTCTTCGCTGGCTTATATCAAGCGCATTGATGTCGATTACCTGAAAATTGACCGTACATTCATTACTAATATAGCCGCTGAATCTACTGATTTCCCCCTGGTTGAAGCCATCATCATGATGGCGCATAAATTAGGATTGAAAGTCATTGCAGAGGGTGTAGAAACTGAAGCGCAATTGGAACTGTTAAACAGCATGGGCTGCGATTTTATCCAGGGATATTTCTATTCAAAACCCTTGCCGCAGGCTGTTTTTGAAACCTGGCTTTTGGCGAGGAAAAGGTAATGGGTTGCAGTTTGGTTTTAACATTGACTTGTAGAAAAGTGCTAACAAAATCTTGATCATGAATAAGCCCGCTTATAAAAATAACCCTATATTTATCGCAAGAATAGTTACAGCAAGAAATATTCAAATTTTTACTCATGGAAAGATGCATGTCTTTAGCAATGAAATATGGGGTATTTTTGCAATACATTGATATTAATGAATATTTTCCTGTCTTTCCTGGTAGTTTGTTCACCATAAAAAAATAACTAAATACTCTCCTTTGTGTAGTTTTCACATCCATTATTTGTATGAAACTGTGGTAAACAATAGTACACTCTGATGTTTATAATTCGATAATAAAGGTTGTTATGGTCAGTCACTATGAAGAGCAGTTTAGCGAACCTGATCGTATTTCGGCCTTACGTAAACTGCTTATCTTAGACTCCCCTTACGAGGCTGTTTTTGATGCCATTGCATTGCTGGCTTCCCAGGTTTGCGGGATGCCAATCGCCCTGATCAGCCTGGTAGATAGTGAGCGACAATGGTTTAAGGCACAGGTTGGTTTAGAGGGTGTGAGGGAAACTAGTCGTGAACTGGCGTTTTGTGCGCATACCATCCGTGAAAATAGCTTGATGGAGATCAAGGATGCAACCAAAGATAGCCGTTTTCTGGATAATCCACTGGTAACAGGCCATCCTAATATTGTTTTTTATGCTGGTGCGCCGATTGCCCTGCCTCTAGGGGAAAAGATTGGTACTGTGTGTGTGATTGATACTAAACCAAATGCACTGAATGATATGCAGAAACAGGTGTTGACTGGCCTCGCAAACATCACAACAAAAGCCTTGCTTGCGAGAAGAATTTCCCTGCAAGAGTTGAATAAAGTAGCGACTCAGCACACTAATCAGCCTGTATAGGTGCTTATTTAAGCTCGGCCGATCATCTCCTCTTACTTTTCCTCTGGCTTGCTTCATCGTTAGATATTGAACGCTTCGTTATTTATTCGCTGCTGATTGTGCGGAACTGACCAGACACATTCACCATCTGTCACGCAAATAAAGTCACCTGCTTTATTCTCCATCACAAACCCGCCGGTAAAGTCACCAAAAGAGGGCAGCAAAGTCATGCCTTCCTGGTGGTGAAAGCACGGCAAAATCAGGCGCTGCCGACCCTTGCCCAGCAAACGGAAAGTAGGGTGGATATGGCCAGCAATCACATGATGTGTAGGGTGGGGTGCGGGAATATGTTGCAACGCAAAATCGCCCATCAGGTAAGGCTCACCCACTGTTTCAATATTCAAATCCGCTGGCGGGTCACCGGCATTTTTATCGTGATTGCCGCGTACCAGGATACATTTCATCGATTTATGTTGCGCACGCCAGTGTCTTAACGCTGCCAAAGTGGCCGGTGCATGCGACTTGGGCGCATGCAGGAAATCTCCCAGGAAAATCAGTTGCTCGGTCGGGTAAGCAGATAGCAGTGCGTTCAGTCGTTGAAGGTTTTGGCTAGTGGTGCCTTGTGGCACAGGTTGACCCAAGGCACGGTATGCCGCGGCCTTGCCGAAGTGCGCATCTGCGATCAACAGCGCTTTCTGCTGCGGCCAGTAAATGGCTTTGTCGGCGAGTAACAGAAAAGTGGTTGAGCCTATGTTTAAAGGGTATTCATTTTTCATCATTAACTTCGACTATTCTTAATCGTCATACTGGCGACGGCCAGTATCCGACAACTCATATACCTAGCGTTGTAATAATTAGCCATCACTCTATATGCCATCTCGCCTAGATTCTCCCTTGCAGGGCGCGCTGGCTTTTGCATAAGCCAGCCGTTCCGCAGGCATAGAGCATGCTCTATGAAACCCCTGATACACCCTGCGAAAGAATGACGAACGAATAAATCAAAACCCATGTCGCGCTTTTGGCGGAATGATTCTGCTACGACGTCGTTTTGGATTCGTTGCATGTTCACTATCTGGTTCCATGGGCAAACCGGTTTTGCGCACGCGTTCACGTTTTTTATACACCTTCTCCTGCACGTTGAATTTTGCCTGCGCGTCCACGCTCTCTTCCGGGATGTAAGCGCCAGCGCCAGCGGCTTTTTCCAGGTCGGCCACCATACGGGCAATACGGTCAGCCAGTTTTTCCGAGCTGCTGCTTTCACGGAAACGTTCTACCAGTAAAGGAAACGCAAACGGCGTCGGTCTTTTGATATGCATTAATTGTATTTGTTTGCTTTGCAGATGTTGCAGGGTGGCAGACAGGCGCGCTATCTCCAATTCCTGTTGCAGCACTTCTTCCTGCGCTTGCGTCAGCAATAAGTTATTGGGATCGTATTTGCGGAATACATCAAAAAACAGGCTGGATGAAGCCTGTACCTGCCTGGCGCTTTTATGCGCACCGGGAAAACCGGCAAACACCAGTCCGGAAATACGCGCGATTTCGCGGAAACGTCTTTGTGCCAGTTCGCCTGCATTCAGGCTGCCAATCACGTCCTGGAGCAGGTTATCGGTTGAAAAAATATCTTTTGTTAATAACGCATCCCAATCCACCGCTGTGGCGGAAAGCAGTTCGATACCATAATCATTCACCGCAATGGAAAACGTATTCGGCTGATGCTTGCCGGCCCGCCAGGCCAGTAAACTGGCTAGCCCGACGTGGACGCTGCGCCCGGCGTAAGGGTATAGAAACAAATGCCAGCCTTCACGCGAGTGCATGGATTCGGCTAACAAATTCAGGTTGGTCGGCAATGCGGACCAGTTGCTCTGCACTTGTAGCAAAGGTTTGATCAACTGCATTTCCGGGCCATCGAAATGGCCGTGCGCCGCCGCATCCATACGCGTTACCATCGCATTGGCAAGCTCGGTAGAAAGCGGCAAGCGCCCGCCATTCCAGCGCGGCACAGCGGCTTTTTTGCCTGTAGCTTTGCTCACAAAAGCAGTCATTTCATGCACGCGTACCAGTTCAAGCAGGCGTCCCCCAAACAGGAAATGGTCACCGGGTTTGAGCCGCGCGATAAAGTTTTCTTCCACCGATCCCAAGCTCTTGCCAGACGCGCCTTTACTCCAGAATTTAACCACCATGCTGGAATCACTGACGATGGTGCCTATGCTCATGCGGTGCCGTCGGGCCAGAATTGCATCCGGCACATGCCAGACGCCGTTTTCGTCTGGAATTGCGCGGCGATAATCCGGGTAGGCAGTCAGCGACTCGCCACCGTGTTGCACAAACGCCAGCGCCCAGCGCCATTCTTCATCGGTTAAATGGCGGTAGGCGTAACAGCTGCGCACTTCTGCCAGCAAGTCATCTGCAGTAAAACCACCACCCAGCGCAATCGTCACCAGGTGTTGCACCAATACGTCTAAAGGTTTTTGCGGGGATTCACGTGGCTCCACATTACGTGCCGCAATCGCATCCTGGGCGGCCACCGATTCGATCAGCTCCAGGCTATGCGTAGGCACTACGGTCAGGCGCGAAGCGCGGCCGGGCGCATGGCCAGAGCGGCCTGCACGTTGCATCAGGCGTGCGACGCCTTTGGGCGAGCCTATCTGCAATACGCGCTCCACCGGCAGAAAGTCCACGCCCAGATCCAGGCTGGAGGTACAGACCACGGCTTTTAGCGTGCCTTCTTTAAGGCCATTTTCTACCCATTCACGTACATTCCTGTCCAGTGAGCCGTGGTGCAGTGCAATCAAACCCGCCCAGTCCGGACGCGCTTCCAGCAAAGCCTGGTACCAGATTTCGCATTGCGAGCGGGTGTTGGTAAAAATCAGGCTATTGGGGCTGGATTCAATCTGCTCCACTACTTGCGGCAGCATGCGTAAACCCAAATGCCCGGCCCAGGGGAAACGTTTAATGCCGGGCGGCAATAAAGTATCTATCACCAGGTGTTTCGCCAGCTTGCCTTGCACCAGCACCGGTTTGAATTGTTTTGTATTGGATGCGTCTGGACCAGAGGGGCTTCTATCGGATACGCCGGGAATCAGGACATCCATGGCATGTTGCAAATTCCCCAATGTTGCCGATAATCCCCAAGTGATTAATGCTGGCTGCCAGCGTCGCAGGCGCGCCAGGGCCAGTTGCAACTGCACACCACGTTTGTTGCCGATCAACTCATGCCATTCATCCACGACTACCATTTTCAGGCTGGCAAAAGTGTCGGCGGCATCCGGACGCGTCAGTAACAGGGTCAGACTTTCCGGTGTGGTGATCAGCACGGTCGGCAGGCGCTTGGATTGCCGCGAGCGCTCAGCACTGTTGGTGTCGCCTGTTCGTAAACCAATGCTCCAATCAAGGTTTAATTCATTCACTGGCGTCATTAATGCACGCTCGGTATCTGCGGCCAGCGCACGCATGGGCGTGATCCATAATACGGTCAGCGGCTGCATCACTACTTTTCGTTTGGCAAGTTTCTCAGCAGCCGTCTTTAAATGTTTAGCGGATGCCTTCGGTTTTGTGAGAGCGAAACGCTCAATTGCCGCCATCCATACTGCATAGGTTTTACCGGCGCCGGTGGTCGCGTGCAGCATACCGGATTGACCATTTGCCACTGCCTGCCAAACATCCTTCTGAAACTGAAATGGCTGCCACTGATGTGTAGCAAACCATTGCCGGCTTAACTGAAAAGCACTCCGTTTGGGCTTTTCACTAGCCTCAGCAGGCGGCAGCGTCAACTCTTTGATGGCTTCCAGGGTCATGGCAGAGCCGCTTCTTCTTTAGGTTCAGGGCGTGAAACCTGCGGCAACAATGCCTGCAAAGTCTGTAAGGTATCGGCTTCTGCCACCGGCTTATCCTGCCGCCAGCGCAGCATGCGCGGGAAGCGCACGGCGATGCCGCTTTTATGGCGTCCGCTTAAAGAAATACCTTCAAATCCTAGCTCGAATACCAGGGTCGGTTTTACGCTGCGCACGGGGCCAAATTTTTCAACCGTGGTTTTACGGATAATCGCATCCACTTCCCGCATTTCGGCATCGGTGAGGCCGGAATACGCTTTGGCAAATGGCACCAATTTCCGATCCGGATTACCCTGGGCACTGTCCCACACCGCAAATGTGTAATCGGTATACAGGCTGGCGCGGCGGCCATGCCCGGTCTGCGCGTAGATAAGCACCGCATCTGCGGTGTAAGGCTCTATCTTCCACTTCCACCACACGCCGACATCTTTGGTTCTGCCTATGCCGTATTGCGCATCCTTGCGCTTGAGCATAAAGCCTTCCACACCCAGGCTGCGCGAGGCTTCCCGCTGGCGATCAAGGTCTTGCCAGCTATTGCCTGTGACTAAAGGCGATAGCTGCAATTGTGGCCGGTTGCAGGTCAGAACAACCTTTTCCAGTTGATCACGGCGGGCAGACTGCGGTTGTTCGCGCCAGTCCTCACCCTGCCATTCGAGTAGGTCATAAGCCAGGATCACCACCGGCAGGTTTTCCAGGATTTTAGCGGTTAACGTTTTACGGCCTATGCGTTGTTGTAGTAAGGCAAACGGTTGAACCTGCCCTTGTGTCCTTTGGGGCGCAGGCTGGTCGGCGATTTGATCTTTTATCTTCTCAGGGTCAACTTCAACATCAGGCGCAGGCGCATGTTTCCAGACCACCAACTCGCCATCAATTACCGTACCATCCGGCAGGGCTTCCGCCAGCACATTCAATTCGGGGAAACGGTCAGTCACCAGTTCCTCACCGCGCGACCATACCCATAGCTGGCCGTCGCGTTTGACCAGCTGCGCGCGTATACCATCCCATTTCCACTCCACTAGCCAGTCTTGCGGGCTGCCAATCGCAGTTTCAAACTCGTCAGTCGGCAACTGTAAAGGATGGGCGAGGAAAAATGGGTAAGGCTGGCCTTCGCTACGCTCGTCACCCTCTTCATTCAGCGGCGCAATCAGTCTTAAATAATGCTCGGCAGTCGGACGTGCCGAAAGGTCGGTATAGCCAACCAGACGTTGGGCGATACGCTTGGCATCTATTTCAGCCACCGCAGACAGGGCACGCGTGACCAGCAGTTTCGAAACACCAACGCGGAAACTGCCGGTAATCAGTTTGATGCAGACCAGCTTGCTGCGCTGATCCAGTTGTTGCAATAACGGTGTCAATTGCAGGGTCAACACGTCTGGTGCCAGGCCGCGCAGCGGGAGTAGTTTGTTTTCTATCCAGGTGGCCAAACCTTCTTCTGACGTATGCGCGGATTCTGGTAACAGCAACGCCATGGTTTCCGCCAGGTCGCCCACCGAGTGGTAGCTTTCCTCAAATAGCCATTCCGGCAGGCTGGCTACAGTGAGTGTCAGTTCACGTAAAAGTTTGGTGGGAACCAGTTGGCGCGGACGGCCACCAGCCAGGAAATAGACGGCCCAGGCGGCGTCGGCAGGAGAGGCTAGCAGGAAATAATCACGCAACGCAGCCAGTTTGGCATTGCTGCTGGTGGTTGCATCCAGCCTGCTATATAAATCGGCAAATGCTTTCAAACGGTCGCCTTTGCTATGTTCATTTGCTCGCTGCCCTCAGTCTCCGCTGGCAGCCCGGCTTCGGGTGGCAAAGCAGTCTCCGTCATTTGGCTGCTTTCTGAAGATTCAGGTGACAGGTCTGTTTCTGCTTCAGCTGCTTCTTCACCGTACTCGGTGACAAAGCCTTGCGCATCCAGACCTTGCTCGCATAACCAGCGCACCATGGGGTGTACTTGCCCGTGCGTGACAAACACGCGTTCGGCACCAGTGGCTTGAATGGCAGTTTGCAAACCAGGCCAGTCTGCATGGTCAGACATAATAAAACCGCGGTCTACACCACGACGTCGGCGAGTGCCACGTAACTGCATCCAGCCACTGGCAAACGCATCCGAATAATCACCAAAACGTTTGATCCAAGGTGTACCCTGCGCTGAGGGCGGAGCCAGCACGATGCTTTTGCCTATCTGAGATTTATCCTGCATGTCGCTGACATATTGGGTGGCTGGCAGGTTGACGCCCGCTTCCCGATAGACTTTATTCAAGGGTTCGACCGCGCCATGGACCAGGATCGGCCCAATGTGCGGGTTTAGCCCGGACAGCAACCGTTGCGCTTTACCGAAAGAATAGCAAAACAGCACGCTGGCACGATTGTTATCGGCATTGCTTTGCCACCACTGGTTGATGTCAGCAAAAATCTCGTCCTGCGACTGCCATTTGTAAATCGGCAGGCCAAAGGTGGATTCGGTAATAAAGGTATGGCAGCGTACACTTTCAAACGGCGCGCAGGTGCCGTCGGGCTCTACTTTGTAATCGCCTGAAGCTACCCATACTTCACCTTTGTATTCCAGCCTCACCTGGGCAGAACCCAGTACATGCCCGGCGGGATGCAGGCTCAGCTTCACACCATGGTGATTGATTACTTCGCCATATTCCAGCGTCAGCAGATTAATATCCTCACCCAGGCGCTTGCGCAGAATACCTTCACCAGCGGCCGCAGCCAGGTAATGCGAGTGACCAGTGCGCGCGTGGTCGCCATGCCCGTGCGTGATGACGGCACGTTCTACCTGCCGCCAGGGGTCAATGTAAAAGTCGCCAGGTGGGCAATACAAGCCTTCGGGACGGGCTACCACTAGTTCCATGAGGTTAAATCCAACATTTATCCGGATGATTAAATATGGGGATATGACAGCACTAATACAATTTCATTCTGCATGCCTGCATAAAAAAGCAAGCGGGTATGTTGTAGAGCGCAGGCTGAAAGTGCATGCAAATTTCCAAAACCATTTCAACAGACAAGATTGATGTTTTTAATATGCCAAGGGCCTGACTTCAGCTTAAAGTCAGGCCCTTTCCGCACACTTTCGTTTAGTTTGCGGCGGAGAGTTTGCTCTCCAGTTCTTTCAGTCGCAATTCCAGGGCGGCAATCTTCTGGTCACGTTCCTGAATTGCCGGTATCACATCCTCTACTTTTAAGAGTTTCGGAATATGTTTAGGGCAATTCGCATCCCAGGCCTTGATGGTAAACACGATCACGCGCTCAACCTTGGCCGGATAATCGGGTGAAGAAACGCGTGCGATTAACGCCTGATCGCCGGTCACAATCTTCGCCTCGCCCCAGATTTTGACGCGTTGTGTATTGGCGTAATCCATCAGGAAAAGCTGCGCCTTTGGGTTTTCATCCAGATTGCCCGCCGTAATGTATTGCTTGTTACCCGCATAATCGGCAAAGGCCAGCGTTTGCTCATCCAGCACATGCAGGAAACCTAGCGGACCGCCGCGATGCTGCATATAAGGTTGTCCCTCTGCATTGGCCGTGGCAATGTACATACTGGTCTGCGCTGCAATAAATTCGGCCAGCACTGGTGTCACGCGGGATTCCCAACCGCGGGTGCTTTCGAATTTTGCATAGCCCGATCTCGACCCCATTTCTTCCTGTCTGGCTTTCACTGCTGCTGTGAATACGACGTCACTGGGGGATACCAATGTTGAAGCGAATGATTCAGTCATGATCTTCTCCTCTGCTTGTTTACTGATGGACGAATTTTAGTAAATAATGCGAAGGAGAGAATCAGGGCTAGCCGCAATACATTATTTCGCCCACAGAAATATTGCAGGTGACCTTGTCGTTAATGAATGTATAAGAGAAACGTAATAATGGGAGAAATACTATCGACCAGTTTCATTTAATGCGCGTGTTTGCCAGCGTCGCTGAAGAGGGCGGCTTTGCGGCTGCTTCTCGCAAGCTGGATATTTCCCCTGCGGCAGTCACGCGTGCGGTAGTGGCGCTCGAAGAGCAATTGGGCGCCAGGCTATTGCAAAGAACCACACGGAATGTGCGCTTCACCGATGCCGGCCGTCAGTATTACGAAAATGTGCGGGCTATCCTGGTCAGCATTGCCGAGGCGAATGAAGCGGTTGCTGAAAGTAATGCCACACCGCGTGGCACGCTTTCAATCACCGCACCGGTGATGTTCGGGCGCCTGTTTGTCATGCCTTGCCTGATCGATTACATGCAACGTTATCCGCAGGTCAATATGGTGGCAAACCTGGTAGACCGCGTTACCAACCTGGTGGATGAAGGGATGGATGTCGCGATCCGTATCGGGCATTTGCCTGACTCCGGGCTGCGTGCGATCAAAGTAGGGGAGGTCCGGCGGGTACTCTGTGCATCGCCCGCATATCTGGAAAAATCCGGCACGCCCAGGCAGCCCGCTGATTTGACTAAGCATTCCATTATTTCATCCAGCGCCGTATCACCGCATACCGAATGGCATTTTAAAGCCGGTCATGAGCCGTTACAGGTACGTATGGATCCGCGCCTGACCGTTACCAGCAATGATGCGGCACTCGCGGCTGCCATCGGCGACTTGGGTATTGCGCGTCTGCTTTCATACCAGGTGTGGAACGAGATTGAAACAAACGCCGTACATGTGATCCTCGAAGACTATGAAGAAGAGCCCTGGCCTGTGCATGTGGTGCACAGGGAAGATAAACTAGGCTCATCCAAAGTACGCAGCTTCATCGACTACATTGTCGAAAACTTGCGTGCCAACCGAAAATTGAATCCTTGACGATATTGCGCCTGGCGAAACAATCCATTTCACCATAAGTAGTTTTTCCCACTGCCTTCAATCTCTAACATTCGGGCTGTCAATCAAGACATCACCCGAACAAAGGAGAGCAACATGAAAGCAGCCATCATCATTTTTTCCGATCCCACCCACGGCGGTGAAGAAGCGTTGGGACGCGCCTTCAATGGCCTGGCAGCCGCCTATGATTTCAAGCAGAAAAACATAGACGTTGCAGTTTATTTTCAGGGCGCCGGCACACGCTGGGTTAGTCACCTGAACAAAGTAGGTCATCCTTTATATCAATTGTATTCCGCAGTGTCTGATGTGGTCGCCGGTGTTTCATGTGGCTGCGCGGATGTGTTTGGTGCCAGGGACGAGGCAGAAAAACATGGTTTCGATCTGATAACGGATAACAGTGTGCCGGGTACGTCAGGCTTGACCAGCATCGCCCAGTTATCCAGCGACGGTTACACGATCTTCAATTTCTGATTGCCATTCTGTCACTAGCGCCTGAAATATAGGTGCTAGCGACCAGTTAAAAAGAGCTGTGATTTATCCGCATCATCACACTTCAACTATTTACATAAAATTAATCTGATTATTGTTACAATAAAAACTGATTGTTGTTACAATAAAATCCATGAGTAAAGAAGACAAGAAAAATGGTGGCAAAAGACCTGGTTCAGGCCGCAAGCATGGCACCGGTACTTACATGGAAGCCACCAGCGTTATCCGAGTGCCAGACAGTCAAAAGCCGGTCATTGCCAGCTTTCTGGAGGCGTATGCCAAGAAGCAACGGCTGCGCCAGATGGAAGGCAATCTGGATAGTGTGGGTGAGTTTGCACAGTTAGCCGAAACGCTGGATAGTTTAAGTTTGCCGCTCTACCAGTCCAAAGTGCCCGCCGGTTTGCCATCTCCGGCTGATAGCGATGAAGAGTCGCGTATGGACCCGAATGGTTATTTGATCCAGGACCCGGCCAATACTTTTTTTGTCACTATCCAGGGCGAATCCATGATTGAAGCCGGGTTGTTGCCCGGTGATAAAGCAATTGTGAATAAAAGAAAACAGGCTTCGATAGGCGATATCGTGCTGGCGATGATTGATGGCGAATTCACCATCAAAACCTTAGCCAAACAAAAGAACGGCGACCCCAAGTTATTGCCGGCCAACTCTTCAGGTAAATATGAACCTATCCTCATCCAGGGCAAAATGCAATTCGCAATCTGGGGTGTGGTGACCGGTTCTTTCAGGAAGTTTTAATCATGACACGCAAAAACATTATTTCTGCAAACTGGATGGATACGATGTGCCGCGCAAACGGCATCAATATTCACTATTTAAGAACGGGTGGCTCAGACAAGCCTACACTAATCGCGCTGCATGGCTTGACCGGTAGTGGTGCGTGCTGGTCGCAATTGGCGCGTGAGCTAGAAGAGCACTTCGACATCATCATGCCTGATGCACGCGGCCATGGTTATTCCAGTGCGCCACAGCATGGCTACACCTATCAAGACCATGCCAATGATGTGATCGAGCTGATCAGGACGCTGGATATTAAATCACCCTACCTGCTTGGTCACTCGATGGGCGGCATGACGGCGGCAATGGTTGCCAGCCGGTTGGGTTTCGCTGTCAGCGGCATTATCCTGGCCGACCCTACGTTTGTCAGCCCTGAATTTCAAAACCGCGTGTACGAGAGTGATATGGTTGAGCAACACCGGCAGATGCTGAAGTCGACCAAAGAGGAGTTATTCAGGGAAGCCAAAGCCAGGTACCGCTATCGCTCATCCGAGGTCATCGAATACATTGTGCAGGCAAGGTTACGCACCAGCGAGAACGCATTTGATGTGCTGATTCCGCCTAACCCCGAATTTGACGAACTGATCCGCAATATTTATGTACCGACGTTATTGGTGCTTGGCAGCGAAGGTATTGTGTCTGCCGAGACAGCGCGCGAATTGCATGCACTCAATCCGGATCTGCAGTACAAGCTGATTCCTGATGTCGGGCATGGGTTACCGTACGATGAACCTGCGCGCCTGGCTGCGGCAATTGATACATTTCTAAAACCAAAAGTAACGTCCACAAATCATATCAAGAAACCAGGCAGGTTCTCTCTGCAGACTGCAGGTGCGTATTAAGGTAAATTCATTTTATAAGTGAATCTTGGGGTTCACTTATAAACAGTGCAGCAAAAACGGATTTTTGATAGCTAGCTGGTGGCGAATCAGCCTTTGAGCTCTCAAAATCCTGTATTTCGGAATCCGTCAGTGCTCTCAGTAAGAGTCACAGGTAGCGTACCAGGCAAGGTTAAAACGATACTGGCAACTACTATTCAAACACTCGTCTATTTCTGACGAAACACAATCACACCAATCAGTCCCACGCCAAACAGCATCAGGCTAATGCTTTCTGGTTCAGGCACTGGAGAGTTAGTAGATGAAGCGGCATTAGTTGCTGCTGTAGTGAGCAAGCCTGTAGTAAAAATCAATTTCTGAAACATATTTTTCTTTATTGTTGTTAGTGGTGACACTGAGAATTCTATGAGGGGCATTGTGTTACAACAATGGCCCACATTGGCTAAGACTAAAGGACTAAAATATATTGTTATTTATTGTATATTTATAGTAATATAATGTTAACACATTTTATCACTTAGATGGAGGTAAATTTATGGAAGAGTCCATTTACTTCAGTCATCACGGCATAAGTGTCAGTAATAGCCGGTTTATTGTTAATGGTAAACCGATCCCCATCAAACATGTCACAACGGTCGAATCGAAGAAGCTTAGCCCAAACTTGGGTATGGCTAAAGTTTGCCTGATTGGCGGTCTGCTAATGCTCTTTGGTAATGGTAACTTACCTTTGATCGGCACCTTTTCATTGGTCTATGGTGCGGTCATGTGGCTGCTTGCCACCCCACAATACGCAGTGGTAATCCATACTTTGGCTGGCAATATCCAGGCAGTCATAGGCGATAACATTTTAGATGTTGAAAACGTGCTGACAGCTTTGAATGTCGCACTTGCCTTGCGTGGCAGCTCAGCGCAAGTGTAAGTAATTTCGAGTTAGATTCCTCTGCCTCTCGTGATCCTTAGCTTGATTAAGGATGCGAGAGATTTTTTTGCCCACGATCTGCCGCTTCAATCCGAGATTGCATACATGCATTTTCCTAAAAGATTTTATGTTCAGATGATTAATTATTTCGTTAATGATTAACACAATTATTTTTTGTATGGATTAAATCTGCAAAAGGTGTGAAACTTCATGAACATCTTTATGTATTAAACATATGAACAACTCACTCCCGCAACCACCGCCGCATTCTGCAGAGAATCCATCCAATCATTTTCCTCCACTATTTATCGTCTTAAACGCCGGTTCCGGCGCAAAAGATGCAGCGACGGTCGCCAATGAATTGGCAACAATATTTCACGAGGCTGAGCAGCCCTATGAGCTATTTTTATGCCAGCGCGGCTCAGACCTGCCAGAAATGACCAACAAGGCATTGGAACAGGCAAGTCATCGTCATGGGGTGGTCGCTGCAGCGGGCGGGGATGGCACCATACGTTTTGTCGCGCAGAAGGTGCTGGCTGCCGGATTGCCGTTTGGCATAGTGCCACTAGGCACCTTCAATTACTTTGCGCGTGACAATGGAATACCGCAGGATGTGGCGTTAGCCGCTAAAGCGTTGATTGATGGCATGCGTATTGGTAGTGAGCGGCAAATACAGGTGGGGCTACTCAATGATGAGGTTTTTCTGGTGAATGCCAGCCTGGGGCTCTATCCGCAACTACTTGCAGACCGGGAGGAGTTTAAACAGCAGCATGGCCGTAACCGCGCGGTCGCCAAAGTGGCGGCTTTTCTTACCTTGTTAAAGCGCGATATCAAAATGCTGCTACGCATTGAGCATAGTGGCGGGCAACAGGAAAGCGGGGAGGAAGTCCTGCCTGCTTCAACAATCTTTGTAGGCAACAACGCGATACAGCTAGAGGCTATCGGCCTCCAGCCTGAATCTGAACAGGTCCAAAATGGACAGCTTGCCATTATTGCACTCCCGCCTATGACAGCAACTGAACGGGTGGCGGTGGCATTTCACGGCATGCTAGGCGTGCTGAGCAAATCGCAGAATGTCACCCACTTTGCCTGTCGTCAGCTGGTGGTTGAACCCTTATTGCGCCGCCACAAGCGTTCTGTAAAGGTGGCGATGGATGGTGAAGTTTCCCGCATGCAGCCGCCTTTAACATTCCGAGTCGGGCCCAAGCCCTTGCGACTGGTTGCCCATATTTCGTCAGGAAACGAAGTATGAGTGTGATCCTACATCTTTCCGACACCCATTTCGGAACCGAGCAACCACCAGTAATGGCTGCTTTATTGCAGCTAGCGCAAGAAATACGCCCTGATATCGCCATCCTGTCCGGAGATGTCACGCAGCGTGCACGTGCCGCACAATTTGATAGCGCCCGCAGCTTTCTGGATCAATTGGCTGCGTCGGTTAAGCTGGTGATTCCTGGCAATCACGATATTCCCCTGTTTAATATTTTCGCGCGTATTTTTAATCCCTATGGCAATTACCGACGCGTTTTTGGTCAGGTGCTTGCGCCACAATTTTCCAATCAGGATGTACAGGTGATTGGTGTGAATACCACTCGGCCCTGGCGTCATGCGGATGGTGAAGTTTCCAGGCAACAAATTGAAAGTGTCTCTCAAAAATTGCAGAGCGCATCACCAAATCAGTTGCGTATCGTCGTTGTGCACCAGCCGGTATACGTTGAGCGCGAAAGCGATAAAGAGAATTTGCTGCATGGGCACCAAAAGGCGATAGCGGCCTGGGCAGCGGCGGGGGCAGACCTGATTTTAAGTGGGCATATTCATCTAGCCTACATCCGCAATCTGCAAGAAAAGTTTCAGGATGTCACACGCCCATTCTGGATAGTGTCCGCGGGTACTGCCGTATCGAAGCGGGTACGCGAAAAAAAGCCAAATTCAGTGAATCTTATCCGCTATGACTCAGCACTGCGTTCTTGCATAGTGGAGCGGATGGATTTTGATGCAGCATCCTCCCGGTTTATCATTGCAGAAAACAAGCTATTGAAGCTTTCTTAGGGATATGCAAACTAGGGTTAAACGCTGACCATGTCGTGGATTTTACTTGGCAGTATCCTGTCCGTCGCTCTCGTTATTATGCTGGTGGTTTGGGGTTGTCGAGTGATGGATAGCCCTCAATCACTGCGGATCCATATAACGCTCGGCGGCATAATGGTGATGCTCACAGGGTCACTATTTGGCTTTATTGCCAACAATGTTGTCAGCGGTGGTACGCTGACAGTCGTCGATATCGAAATTGCCCAATGGTTGCATGAGCATGGCTCTCCAATGTTAACTCAATGCCTGCTTATCATTACCAACTTGCATGATCCTTGGGTGATTAGCCCTATAGCCGCTTTAATAACGTTAACGCTCGCCTGGAAAAAACGGTTGTATGCAGCTTTGGCGATTTTGTTAATTGTGCAAGGAGGCATGCTGCTCAATCTGCTTGCCAAGCAAATTTTTCACCGGGCGCGCCCATCATTTGAAAATCCACTTATCACGCTGACTACCTACAGTTTCCCCAGCGGGCATGTCGTTGCCAGTACGGTTTTTTATGGCGTATTGGCTGCACTGCTGATTACAAAAACGCATTCGCGGAGTGGAGCCGCAGTTATTCTGCTGATCGCTTCTGCGATGATTGTACTGGTTGCGTTTAGCCGACTGTATCTAGGCGCGCATTATCTAAGTGATGTACTGGCAGCATTTCTGGAAGCCATTGCCTGGCTGGTATTGTGTTTAACCGCCATCCATAGCCATCGTATTTATTACCAACAACGTTCAATTTTTTATTGAACTATCAAACCTCATTTTTATCCTACTTTCTCTGTGTTGGGTAATGGTTAGTGTTTCTGTTTGTGAAATTCTCAAAACCTCGTTTGCTTCTTCTGTAAGTTCAAATAAACATCCTGACTAATCATTAACCTTTCATATAAGGAAAGAAATGAATAGCTGGCTTCAATATAAATTTCTAAGTTTCACCATCAATGAGTGGCTCTATACCTTGCTGATTTTCGCGATCACCTATGTGGGATTGCTGCTGATCCGGAAATTTACCATTAAGAAAATCTCTAAATTTACTTTAACAAACCCGACAAAACTGGGTGATTTGGTTATCGAGGTAATGCGCAGTACCAATCAATTAACGTTTGCATTATTTTCATTGCTGTTTGCCATGCACTTCCTGGAGTTGAACGCCAAGTGGGTGACTCGCCTGGATTATCTGTCTTTCTTTGTAATTGGTATTCAGGTAGCGATATGGTTTAGCAAAGGAATCAGCCTATGGGCTAAAGCTAAAGTGGTCGCCACCGATGGCTCAGCGGAAAATGCAGTGCTGACCACGATGCTTTCCTGGATTTTCAAAACGGTTGTCTGGTCAATTGCGCTGCTAAGTATCCTGGCAAACATGGGTGTGAATATCACCGCTTTTGTCGCCAGTCTGGGCGTGGGCGGGGTGGCAGTTGCTTTAGCCGTGCAGAATATACTCAGTGATTTATTTGCATCGCTAGCGATCGGCTTGGATAAACCATTTGTGATCGGCGATTTTATTATTTTCGGTGATGTGCTCGGCACGGTAGAGCGCGTTGGTTTAAAGACCACACATATTCGTAGCCTGAGTGGCGAACAGATTGTCTGTGGCAATACTGAGTTACTTAAAAACACCATTCATAACTACAAACGCATGGCAGAAAGACGAGTGGTTTTTGAGTTTCGCGTTACATACGGGACCAAAGCAGATGTGGTTGAACAAATACCGGAGATCGTTAAGCAAGCAATTACATCACAATCCCAAACCAGATTCGACCGCGCCCACTTTAAGGGATTTGGGCTTAGCTCATTGGATTTTGAAGTGGTTTATTACGTGCTGGATAGCAGTTACAACATATATATGGATATACAACAAGCCATCAATTTATACCTGATGCGCGAACTGGAATCCATGAACGTCAGCTTTGCTTTCCCGACCATGACGTTGAATCTGTCTAAAAATGCTGAGCTGAAAATGCGACTTCCTGAAGGTGCATTGAGCCCTTCATTACAGTGACAAGCGCTATAAAATACTGCTTAGCACCTACTAGGTTTGCACACCTTTTGCAAACTTGGTAGAAAGCACTGCATATAGCGGGCGACTATATACACGCGAAGTCGCGGTGGCGATCAGTGAAACCGCCATCAGGCTGATGACCATCTCGTGCCCGTCTATCATTTCCATCACGATAATAAATGAGGTAATGGGTGCCTGTGTAACCCCAGCCAGAAAGCCAGCCATACATAAAGCGGTCATCGCAATCACCATTCCATCATAATGAAAGATACTCGCGAGGTCGTAGCCTATGCCTGCCCCGATCGAAAGCGCTGGCGCAAAGATCCCTCCGGGAATGCCACTTAAATACGTGAAAATAGTGGCTAGATACTTGACCACTGGATAGTACCAAGTTTCATCGATTGAGCCATGCAGCATCGCTTTAGTCAGCGAATATCCTGAGCCATTCGCCGCTCCGTGACTCACAATGCCAAGCCCTGCCACCAACAAAGCGCAAAACCCTGTCCAGTAATAGGGATGATTCGTGCGAAAGGTCGTGACTTTACCGGGCAGATTATCTGAAAACTCGATCAGAACCTTACTGAAAATACCGCCGGTTACCCCACAAACCAGCCCGCAGATCAGTACCGGCAGCAAAATATCCTTATTGATGATGCCCACATTCAGATGACCAAAGTAAGTGTAATTACCTTGAATAGAAATAGAAACCAGCCCGGCCAGCACAATCGCTGTAATCATGACGCCATTGGTTTTTTGTTCGAATTTACGGCTTAACTCTTCAATGGCAAAAATAATCCCTGCCAATGGCGTATTAAAAGCGGCTGAAATGCCCGCTGCACCGCCAGCAAGTATCAGGTGTTTAGGGTCTATGGTGAAACTTGCCGGCAAGAATCTTCGAAAGCTGTGCATGATACTTGCACCAACCTGCACAGATGGCCCCTCTCTCCCTGCCGAAAACCCCGCGGCAAGCCCCAATGTGACAAGGAAGAATTTAGCAATGGCTATCTTTATGGATATCAAATGACTGATAGGCTGGTGTTCATCATGATTTAAAGCCGCCATCGTTTGCGGGATGCCACTACCGGAAGCTCCTTTAAACCAGGTCGTGGTAACCCATATAATGAAAATGCCTGCCACAGGCATCATCAAAATAGATACCCACCAAATCTCGGATTGAATCCCCTCAAAAAATGAGATCGCTTTCTCGGTAGCCTTTGCAAAAAGAACGATCACAAGACCTGTGGCAGCAGCGGCCGACCAGATAATGAATCTGCCCAGCCAGGCATGAACATCACTTAGTTGAATCGATGACACTATTTTTTTTAATTGGCTGAACATTATTGTTTTTCTTCGTTAAGGCAAACTACTTAGCCACTATGGTTTTACCAATCGGGGCCAGTGCAAGCACTGCAAGCTTCAGGTGCTGAATACCAAAAGGGATACCGATAATTGTAATGAAGCAGGCAAGCGCAGAAGCAACATGACCAATCGCCAGCCATGCACCAGCAAAGATAAACCAAATGACGTTTCCTACAAATCCAAGTGTACCTGTGCCAATGTCATCCTTGTGATTTAACTCTCTCCGACTCACCGCTTCTCGACCAAATGGCAAGAAAGTAAATTGGCCAATAACGAAGCAGGCCTTACCCCAAGGAATACCGATGATTGTTAAGAAGGCCAACATGCCAAAAAACCACCAGGCCAGGCCCATGAAAAAACCACCAAAAATAAACCAGAGAAAATTACCGATACTACGCATTTTTGTTCCCCTTTTGCATGCGGAAGAGATGATTGACTAAACATAACGTAAAAAAGACTCAACTAACAGCATTCGAGTCTTTTCTATCAATATTTTTCTAAATGCATCAATAAATAGATGTTTCAGAGTTTAGTTATCCAGTTTTCTTGGGGCACCAATTGTTCAATTCAAATAAAACGCCAACATCGCCAATGTTCCAAACCACTTCCTCCAAACCCCAGTGGATGATATGTGTCGTGCTCCCAAACACATTCGGTGTAGAAATGTCATCCCCTTTTTCAGTATGCAAGTGAATAATATCGCCTTCCTTGACCTCTTTAGGATAGAACTAATACACCTGGCATAGCTTGTTTGAGAATGAAGTGTCATAGTCCGCATCTGCAACCATATAATTTTGGAGTTGGCATGCTGCTTTGGCTTTAAGCTCAACAAATTCATCCCTTAGATTTCCGTGGTTGTGAATAGCTACGATCTCTAAATTCATATTACTTCTCCATAAGTTTTTATCAAGCAACTCTAAGGAAGTTAATTCTTGTGTAGATGAACCACCTTTGAGTTTTTCACTGTCGTCGCGAATTATCCAAAACTGCTATTAGCGATGGATAAACAAGTGAACTTCTTTTTTTGGTACGATAAATTGATTATCGCAGTGGTATTTAACGCTGCATGTAATATTCAATACATCAGCATTTATCTCATTTAATTGTAGGATGAGGCTTACCGGCTATAAGTTGAATTTAGAAGTAACCTGATATCATCGAGAAAGGATTAGTGATGCAATACTCTGGGGAACATTACTTGTTGTTAACTGGATAATAAGTTTTGGATATACATTCAACCCACAGTGAGAAGATTCAAATTGGATTACACAGTTTTAAAACGTTTGCTGCTAGTCATTGCCAAACAGGGGTAGGGAGGATTGCTGAGGTTTCTCAATGTCAGTCCCTACAACTATCTTTACCGAATCTCCAATACGTAACAGACCACCTCGTATAATCCGTGCCGTTATCCCGCCATGGCCGCGCATGGCGTTGTAACCACCTTTTCCAAGCACTTGTTCCATTTTTGAGCATGGCTCACAAGGGCCACTTACCTCCAGTACCACATCACCTATCAATAAATGCAACGGCTGATCTTTGAATAGCGATTTTGTCGCCAACAGATTGATGCCGGAAACAACCAGATTGCGCCTGAGCAAAGCCGGATCAATCTGTGAATGACCAGTGAGCGCTGCTATGACGGGTAAATGCTCTGCCTGCAGTAATGTCACTTGTCGCTTACTACCATTCAGAGCCGATGACTGGCGCAAACTTATGCGATCTCCCTGTAATCCAAGGTTAGCAATTGCTTGTACTTGATCTTGTTGCAAACAAGGCTGACCACGGCCAGGACGCAGGTAAATGGCATCCAGTCGTCCGTGATGGCTAAAATGTTGAGTCAACTGACGCAGGTTGAAGGTTTGCATGACAGATGATGATGTTCAAATAAATCAGAAGTATTTTAATACATCGATGTTTTTAGATTTGGCTTAAAGCTATCGGTAAGAGCCGGTAAGGTTAATTTCTACCAAACCTATTACCATCTAAGTAGCAGAGTTTGGAAAGATTCACGAATCTTTTGTAGCTTTGTAGAGGTGCAGAGTGAGGAGGTTTTGTACCACTATTGAAAACTGGTGCGCCCGGCGAGATTCGAACTCACGACCCTTGGCTTCGGAAACCAATACTCTATCCAGCTGAGCTACGGGCGCAATCCTGCCATTATAGCAAATAAGTCTCCTTGTCTCGGCGCGCTAGCCGCCTTTTTCTAAGGCTGTGCTGGCATAAGTAGCCTGAAATAATCTTGTCATAGTGCCTGACTATGCTTGTCCGTTGAAACGTTAAAGTTATTTAAGGACAGTGCATTATGAAAGCGATGATTTTGGCAGCGGGAAAGGGTACGCGTGTTCGCCCACTTACTTATGAATTGCCCAAGCCTATGATTCCGGTTTTGGGCAAGCCAGTGATGGCTTACCTGATTGAGCATCTCGCTCTGCATGGGGTGGCGGATATTATGATCAACGTCAGTTACCTGCACAAAAAAATCCAGGATTATTTTGAGGACGGCCATAGGTTCGGCGTGAATATCGGCTACTCGTTTGAGGGCGATATTATTGATGGGCAGGTGGTGCCTCATGCGGTTGGGTCTGCGGGAGGTATGCGCAAAATCCAGGATTTCAGTTGTTTTTTTGATGAAACGACGATTGTGTTGTGCGGCGATGCGGTGATTGACCTGGATATCACGCGGGCAGTAAGGGAGCATAAAGAGAAGGGTGCGATGGCGAGCCTGGTGACCATGCAGGTGCCTATGGATAAGGTTTCCGGTTATGGCGTGGTAGTGACCAATCAAGAAGGGCGCATTATTTCTTTCCAGGAAAAACCCAGCCAGTTGGAGGCGCGTTCTAACTGGGCGAGCACCGGTATCTATATTTTTGAGCCGGAAGTGCTGGACCTGATTCCTTCCGGCAGTGAGTTTGATATTGGTTCGGATTTGTTCCCGTTGCTGGTCCAGCGCGGGCTGCCTTTTTATGCAATCCAGCATCCCTTTAACTGGATAGATATTGGCGTAGTGGCGGATTACTGGCTGGTGATGCAACAGATGATGCAGGGCTTTTTTCCTTCGATGCCGATTCCCGGCAAGCAAATCAAACCGGGTGTGTGGGTCGGGTTGAATGTGCATATCGATTGGGAACATACGCATATTGAAGGGCCGGTATATATCGGTTCCGGTTCGAGGGTGGACAAGAACGCACGCATTATCGGCCCGACCTGGATCAGCAACGGATGCCATATCCAGCGCGACAGTACGGTGATCCGTTCTATCCTGTTTGATTACACGCGTATCGCCCAGGATTACAAAGTGGAAGAGCGTATCGTCTGCGGTGAGTATTGTGTGGACCGCAATGGACGCATGGTGCATTTTGACGATGAGAATTGTGACATTATCTGGACCGATGCCCGCGAAAAAGTGGTGTATCCGCAGAATTATGCTTATGCCCGGCTGTGATGTGAGAGTGTGTGCTCACAAATCTATTGTTTTTAGGCTGATGAAAAATTGTTGTTAGCGGTTTTATATAGTCCGTTGACTTCTGTTTGACATGTGAGTTTAAAGGATTTGTCATATTCGCTACGTATCCTCTAAGGTCTTTGAGAGAGGACACCAAAATGAAAAAAATCACTGTAATGCTGGCATTAGCGTTAAGCACCATGAGTGCTGCGCAGGCCGCGACAACTTATCAAATCAGCAAGGAATGGTCTTTTGCCCATAGTGGTAGCGGCTATCTGGCGGAAATTCCAGCCTATGATGCTATTACCAACACCATCTGGGTAGCAGGTGTGAAAGGTGTGGATGTATTGAACGCCAGCACAGGTAGCCTGGTGCAGCGTATTGATACCAGCGCTTTCGGCAGTATCAACAGCGTCAGTATCAAAAATGGCCTGGCCGCATTTGCGATTGAAAATAATACCCGGACCAACGCCGGTATCGTTCAACTGTATGACACTTCAAGCAGAAGCCTGGCCGCTGGCACCAACAGCTTTACTGTTGGCGCGTTGCCAGACATGCTGACATTTACGCATGACGGTTCAAAAATTCTGGTGGCTAACGAAGGTACACCAGATACTTATGGCAAACGTATCGGTACAGATGTGCCACGTAACTATGGCGCCGCAGCGAATGATCCTGTTGGCAGTGTCACCGTGATTGATGTGGCTTCACGGACTGTGGCTGCGACTGCGACATTGAATGGCGTGCCCACTTCAGGTTCGCATATCCGCACCAATACCGGCATGAATTTTGAGCCGGAATATATTGCGGTGAGCCAAGATGGCAGCAAGGCTTATGTAACATTACAGGAAGCCAATGCGATTGGTATTCTGGACCTGCACACCAACACCTTTACCAATGTGGTTGGCCTGGGCGCTAAAGATTTCAGCCAGCCGGGCAATACGCTGGACCCTTCGAACAATGGTACTGTCAGCTTTGTGAATGCCAACGTCAAAGGCCTTTACATGCCAGATGGCATTGATACCTACTCTGCTGGTGGCAAAACCTACCTGGTGATGGCGAATGAAGGTGATTTCCGTGAAGATGACGGTGACCGTTCAGCAGCCAGTTCATTAGGTGCGACCGGCGAGCTGGCGAATATCCGTGTATCCAATACTGATTCTTCACCCGGCGATTTGTATGCGGCAGGTGCTCGTTCATTCAGCATCCGTGATGCCAATGGTGCCCTGGTGTATGACAGTGGCGATATCCTTGATAAAGAAGCCGCAGCCCGTGGCATTTACGATGATGGCCGCAGCCGCGACAAAGGCGTAGAGCCAGAAGGTGTTGAGCTGTTTACATTAGATGGCCGCACCATTGCTGCGGTTGGCCTGGAAAGAACCACCACTGGTGCGATTGCTTTGTTTGATATTACTGACCCAACCAAAGTCAGCTTTATCGACATGATAGTGTCTACGGGTGATCTGGCACCGGAAGGATTGACCGCGTTTACATTTGGCGGTAAATCTTACCTGGCATTTGCGAACGAGGGTTCTAACACCACTTCGCTTTACAGCATCAGCGCAGTGCCAGAGCCAACGTCAGCCGCAATGCTGGGCCTGGGCCTGTTAGCAGTGAGCGCGATGCGTCGCCGTCAGAAATAAGCTAAATCACAATAACATTTGCAGTAAGACTCATGCAGCCGGGCACTGATTGCCTGGCTGTTTTGTTTTCAAGGCCTTTAAAGGTGTGCGGGCGGCCTCAAGCCATGTTACATTTCATGACACTGGGTTCTGCGTTATAATCGCGCAGGTCATTTAAAAATCAATGGGGCGCAGATATGTCGGGGTACAAGGAAGGTTCAAGCATCAAAGAGTTAATCATTGTGATACCAGGCACAATTATTGGATTCACTCTGTTAGTGTCATTATTGGCTTATCTTTTTGGCGTGATTGGCAGTGAAAAACCTGCTCCCGCTAAGGAAGTTACAGAAGCGGCAGAACAAAAAATAGCCGCAAACATTCAGCCGGTTGCTACTGTGGAAGTGGCTGCAGACGCTGGTGAGCATGTAGAAAAAAGCGGTGAAGAGATTGTTAAAGTCACTTGCTCTGCCTGTCATGCTGCAGGGGCGTTAGGTGCACCAAAAATCGGTAATGCCGGTGATTGGGGCCCACGTATTTCACAAGGTTACGAAACACTGGTTAAACATGCGATTGAAGGTATCCGTAGCATGCCACCACGTGGAGGCGGCGCTGACCTGACTGATCATGAGGTAGCCGATGCCGTGGCTTACATGGCGAATCAGGCCGGAGCAAAATTTGATGCTGCAAGTTTAAAGAAATAAATACTACGAGTTTCAAAAGCCGCTTTCACAAGCGGCTTTTTTGTTTTCAAGCACCTCTTTGTTTATAGTGCAGGTTAGAGGCGAACTTTTTAAGTATATACAGGCGTAGGTGACAGGCATGGCAAGATTTGCAATTGGTGATATTCAGGGCTGTTATTACTCACTGATGGATTTATTGGCCGAAATCAACTTTCAGCCCGCGCAGGACCAGTTGTGGCTGGTAGGGGATATTATCAATCGTGGCAATGGCTCGCTGGAGGTTTTACGTTGGGCTTACAAGCATAAAGACCAGATCAAACTGGTATTGGGTAATCACGAACTGCATGCGATTGCAGTAGCGCATGGCGTGCGTCCGCCACACCGGTTTGATACCCTGGCCGACATTTTTGCTGCCGACGATGGTGGCGAATTATTACATTGGTTACGCCAGCAACCATTGATGGTGCTGGAAGACGACTATGCGATGGTGCATGCCGGTCTGTATCCGCAATGGACTTTAAGCAAAGCCAAACGATTGGCCGAAGAAGTGGAAGCCGTTTTATGTAGTGCTGATTACGGGACATTCCTGTTTGCAATGTATGGCAATACGCCAGCGAAATGGAACGATGCGCTGGTGGGCATGGACAGGTTGAGGGCGATTGTAAATGCGTTTACCCGTATGCGTTTGTGCGATGCAGAAGGCGAGATGGAGTTCACCTTTAAAGGCGAAGTGGCTGATATGCCTGCCGATTATTATCCTTGGTTCCAGATTCCTGAACGGCGCTCGGCCGGCATGCAAACGATTCTGTTCGGGCATTGGTCAGCGCTCGGGTTGCATCAAGGCGATGGCGTCGTAGCACTCGATACAGGATGTTTATGGGGGCGCCAGCTGACGGCATACAATATGGATGACAAAAGTATCCGGCAAGTGGGGCTGGATGCACGAGACCGGCCAGCGGCAGGTGGCAGTGATTAACGGATTTTTCAGTGTGAACGTACCGTCAGTATGATGGACTTATGGCTGGTGGTTGCGGCATCGTTCTTGGCCGGTGTGATGGATGCCATGGTTGGCGGGGGAGGGTTGGTGACCGTGCCTGCGCTGTTATCAACTTATCCCTCATTGCCACCTTCTTTATTGCTAGGCACCAATAAATGTTCAAGTGTGTTTGGCACTGCAGTGGCCGCTACACGTTATGCCAGGCGCGTAAAACTGGACTGGGCGTGGCTAATACCTGCTGCGCTGGTGGCATTTGCCGGTTCATGGTTAGGTGCGTGGACATTAACTAAAACCGATCCGGAATTCTTGCGTAAGCTACTACCGCTGATCTTACTTTTTGTGTTGTTGTATACCTTAAAGCACCGTCAGTTCGGGATGTTGCATAGCCCCATGCGTACAGACCGCAATCGCCTGTTATTAGCCATGGGCATAGGCGGGATAATAGGCTGGTATGACGGATTCTTTGGCCCTGGTACTGGGAGTTTCTTTATCTTTTTGCTGATCCGCTGGCTGGGTGTGGATTTCCTACATGCCTCTGCCTCCTCAAAAGTATTGAATGCTTCAACTAACTTGGCCGCACTGATATTGTTAGCGGCCACCGGTCACGTCTGGTGGCAAGCAGGTCTGGCGATGGCAGCAGCCAATATTGCCGGGAGTGTGCTGGGTACCTCGCTCGCCCTCAAGCATGGTGCATTGCTGGTGCGAAGGGTGTTTATTGTGATAGTGACGCTATTAGTGTTAAAGGCTGGCTGGCAAGCTTATGTGGCCTAGCTAATTATATTTGTAAGCTAGGCTACAGCTTGCTGGTATTGCGCAGGTGACTTGTAAAGCACACTTGTGATTTCGGCATGGGCCAGTTCCGCCAGTGCCTGACGGCTCAACTCCCTGGCGATAATCGGTTGGCAAAAATGTAGATGCACGGTTGGCGCACGCATATGAATAAACGCCAGCATCGATTCAATCATGGTGGTTTCACCGGCATAGGCCGCCGCGTGGTTAATGCTGCCATCAGGTTGTGCATAACAAATGGCCACCGGAATCACGATAGTGTTGGCATCAATAGCCGCTTGTATCAGGCTGCTTTTGAAAGGTAAAACCTGGTCACCTTCTGTGGTGGTCCCTTCCGGGAAAACACATAAATTATCCCTCAGCTTTAAGGCATTGCTGGCTAACTGCACAACGCGCGCAGCATCCCTTTGACGTGTACGGTTAATAAAAATAGTGCCGGATTTTCTCACCAGATAACCAAATACCGGCCAGTTTCTCACCTCCAGTTTGGCAACAAAACGCACCGGCAACAAGCTGTTGATGGAATGAATGTCTACCCAGGAAATATGGTTGGCGACAAATAGTACGCCATGTGTGTCTTTACCTGGCACTGTGCCACTGGTGGTCAGGGTGATGTTAAAGCAACGTAATAAACGGCGGCACCACCATTGAATGATTGCCATGCGCACGCTGCGATTGGCTACTGGCAACACCAGTGTCGCCAAGGTTAAGCCTATCAGTACATGCAAGCTGATAAGGGCGATGCGCCACCCGCGGATTAGAAAAGGCGCTTCGCGTCGCTGTAAGTTGGTTATATGATTCTTAGGCAAATTATTTCAGGAAATGCGCTGCATATCTGGGATTGATGCGGGAGAGAGGTAACAATACCAGCATATCTGCAGTATTAAAAGCTGGATCCCAGGCTGGTTCGCCACAAATGTAGGCGCCCAGGCGCAGATAACCCCTGATCAACGGCGGGCAGGTGACCGGCAATGATTGATCCAGTGCTTCAATCGGTAATGGGTTGTGCGGAAACACGCGGTATTCAGCCGGTGAAAGATACTCTTCACGCAAATTGCTGAACAATGAAGCGGCCATATGACCACCATCATGCATGGAAATGCTGGCGCAACCGATCATGTATTCATATTGGCGCGCCATCATGTATTTGGCCAGTCCCGCCCATAACATGGTAATCGTGCCACCGGTGCGGTAATCTGCGTGTACGCATGCGCGCCCCACTTCGACGGTACGGTCACTCAATGGCGACAGTCTGCTTAAATCAAATTCACCGGCTGAATAATAGCCGCCAGCCAGCATGGCCTGCATCGGGTTGAGGATGCGGTAAGTGCCTACCACTTGTTGTGTGGCATCGTCACGTACCAGTAAATGGTCACAAAAGGCATCGAAGCCGTCTACATCCAATCCGTTCTGGCTTTTGATATGCGCGCCCATTTCTTCGGAAAATACCTGGAAGCGCAGACGCTGAGCTTCGGTGATTTCTTCTGCACTGGTGGCTAGTGCAACGCTCAGTGAGGTCGCCGGTTTGCGCGCGCTATGGATGCTGCTTTGAATATCAGACTGATGTATGCCAGGTTGCAAATCTTGTTCAAACATCCCGCTTCTCCTTGGTGATTTAGCGAGATGATAGGATTGGCATGTGAACGATTGGTGACGAAGTCGTGACAGTTGTGTGACGAAAATAGCTTTGTACGGCAATAAAAAAGAGCGACCAGGTCGCTCTTTTATTTGCTAAATTACTTGTGATTAAGGACTTAATGGCTTACACGTGAGGTTGAGCCATTTTCAACGATACGTACACGGTCACCCGGCGCGAATTGTTCATCCGCTTCCTGCACGATAGAAACCAGGTTACCGCCATCCAGCTTAACAGTGATTTCGTAGGCATTTTTACGGGTAACACCTTCTTCAATCGCTGAACCAGCCAAACCACCAGCGACTGCACCAATTACCGCTGCAATAATGCTGCCTCTGCCACCACCAATACTGCTGCCCGCGATACCACCCACAGCACCACCGGCGACGGTACCTACCGGAGATTTGGTACCTTCCAGTTTTACGCTACGTACGCTTTCTACCACACCGGTTTTCACTGTCTGTGTTTTACGTGCTTCGTCTCGCGAATACACACTACCGGAATTAGAACTGGCACATGCGCCTAAAAATCCTACCATTACCGCTACAGCAACCCACTTTAATGCACGCACTTTCATGTGTTTTCTCCTGTACTATTTTCTCTTTGTTAGCTCAATATTGGCCTAGCTTGATGCGGGACGGCTTAATGACGGGTCTTCCTTAATTGCATCCTGTACCAGCGCATGGCTATAAATACTTTCAATCTCTTCGCGACTGGCTTTGTGATTCTGACCACCACGATGTGCAATTTTAATCGCGCCCAGCGTTGCTGCCAGGCGACCACACGTTTTCCAGTCCCAGCCACGTGCAATCCCGTACAACAAACCAGCGCGGTAAGCATCACCACAGCCAGTCGGATCTATCACTGCTTCAGCTTTAACGCACGGTATTTCATGACGTTGACCATCAGCATAAATATGTGATCCTTCACCACCCAGCGTTACAATCAGTGCTTTCACTTTGCCTGCAAGTTGCTCAAGTGTAAGCCCTGTTTTATCTTGGATGACCTGAGACTCATAATCGTTCACTGCCAGGTAGTCTGCCAGCTCAATAAAATAGAGTAATTCTTCGCCATTAAACATTGGCAGGCCCTGACCGGGATCAAACATCATAGGAATACCAGCTTCATGGCACTCTTTGGCATGCTGGAACATAGCATCACGCCCGTCCGGCGCGATAATCGCCAGTACCGCATCTTTTACATCCTTGGCGCTGTTGGCGTGGGCGTTTTGCATGGCACCAGGGTGGAATGCCGTGATCTGGTTATCATCGATATCGGTAGTGATAAATGCCTGCGCGGTAAAAGCGCCATTGATGGTTTTGATATGTGTGCGATCAATTTTATGTTGATCAAGCCAGCTTTGGTAAGGCGCAAAGTCATCACCTACGGTCGCCATAATCTGCGGCTGGCCTTCCAGTAACTGCAGATTATAGGCAATATTGCCCGCTGTGCCGCCAAACTCGCGGCGCATTTCCGGTACCAGGAAAGCCACGCTGAGCTTGTGAATTTTGTCCGCCAGGATATGGTTTTTAAACTGGTCGGGGAACACCATGATGGTGTCATAGGCCAAAGAGCCGCAAATTAAAATCTTCATTTAGTGTGGTCAAAAAGGGGTTGTGATAATAGCGGCTATTATTGCCGCCAGCCTTTAAGCTGGCAAGTCTTACTTAAACTTTGACAAGACTGAGTGCCCGATGAGGCTGATTATTTCAGGATTGCTTGATGGCTATATCAATCAAGGTTTTGGCTGCTTTTTTAGCGGACTTGATGGCGCCGGAACCGCGCTTGATTTGCTCTGCTTGTACCGCACCTTCAAACAGGATGGAAAGCTGCAGGGCTAAACCTTCGGCATCTTTAATATTTGCTTCTTGTGCAAGCTTGCTGATGAACAGACGGAACTCGCGTGATTGCTGTGATGAAAGCTGGTGAATACGGTTTTCTTCACTGGGGAATTCAGCAGAAGCTTTAATAAAAGCCACACCAACAAAGGAAGGCGAAGTTACCCACTCTTCAATAAAATCAAACAGTTGCTGAATTTTCTCGTCAGGCTTGTCGCTCAAACCACCCAGTTTATCGTTCATCCAGGTTTGAAAATCCTGGTGGCTTTGCTGCAACACTGCCAGGATGAGTTCTTCTTTGGTTTCGAAGTATTTATAGAGCGTCATCTTGGTGGTGCCCGCGACCGCTACAATAGTATCTACTCCGGTAGAGTTGATGCCACGGGTCTGGAATAAGTCCGTTGATACTTGCAGGATTTTTTGTTTGAGTACGCTCATATGCCTGATTATAGCACCCTATACTAAACAGTATAGTCACAGTCATTTAGCAATGAAAATATGGCTGGCGTTAGCTTTTAGAGTTAGCCATCAGTTTTGGGGTGTAATTGCATTGCACCTGGTCCAGCAACTGGTTGACCAGCACCTGCTCATCACGGTTGGTGGTGACATGGCCGTTAATGACATTTTCGATATACACGCTTTTTAGTTTTTCCGGCAGTTGCAGTGCTTCAAGCAGGCGGCATTCGCCATGTTTCATGGTTTCCAGGCGGCCATAAATGGCAGCAGTTTCTGACGGACTGGCTTCAAGCGAAAATGGGTTAGGCGCTGGCTCAGGTTGCTCAGCAGCATGTGCAATACTGATTTCGATACTCTTCGTTGATGGCCAGAAGTGGCCTGCAAGGATGCCGGTACATAATGCTGTGGCGACGATGCCGTAATTACGAACTGCCAGCCAGTTAATTTCACGGGTGGTTTGCTCTTTAATCAATGCCTGTGCTGCTTGCCGGGCATGCTGCAAGGCAGTGGAATCCGGATGTAGAAGTTTTTCCTGACAGGCGCTGATCGCCATAAAATATAACTGGTTTGCCAACATCTCCGGCAGGCGTGCGCCGGCTTTTTGAGATTGTGTCGTGAGGAATTTCTGTAAGCGGTCAGCTGTTGAAGCGGATGGGGCGGGTTGATTTTTCGCAGTCAACGGGCTGGAAAGTAAATCATCAAGCACAGAAAACAATGCCAGCAATTTTTGCACTGGCTGCTGGCCGGATTTATCCAGCATGCGAATCAACCACTCTGATTGCAGTAGTGAGTCCAGCATGGATTAAAAAGGTTTGACTACCACTAAAACGACAATGGCAAATAACAGGATTACTGGAATTTCGTTAAACCAGCGAAACCAGACATGGCTCCGCTGGTTGCTGTGTGCCGCAAATTGTTTAAGCAGTTTGCCGCAATAATGATGGTAGCCAAGCAGAAAAAATACCAGTAGGAGTTTGGCATGCAGCCAGCCGCCCTTAAAGCTGTAGCCTAGCCATAGCCATATGCCAAAAGCCAATGCAAGGATAGAAAGTGGCTGCATAAAACGGTAAAGCTTTTGAGCCATTAACAACAGGCGCGCATAGGCTTGCGTATTTGTTTCCATCGCCATATTCACATAAATACGCGGCAGGTAAAAAAGCCCGGCAAACCAGCTGGTGATGAAAATAAGGTGTAGCGCTTTAATCCATAACATGAGTTAGCGTGCCTGCTGTTCTATAAGTGCGTGCAATTTGGGAAAGTCCAGTTCGCCTATTACTTTTTGCAGGCGGCGGCCTTGTGGGTCGTATACGAACGCAGTCGGCGTGAGGTTAACGTTGCCAAAGGCTTTTACCATTTCGCCAAAACCATCGTGCATTACAGCAAAGGGTAACGCTTTTTCCTGACTGTAATTAAGTACTTGGGCTGGAGGATCATAAGGCATGGCCACCGCAATGACTTCAAAATTTTTATCTTTATATCTCTTGTAAGTTTCAATCAGCGTCGGCATCTCTTTGATACAGCCTGGGCAGTCGGTGGCCCAGAAATTGACCAGCACGGTTTTGCCGCGCAGCGATGCCATGCTGATTTTTTTGCCGTCCAGGGTAGTAAAGGTCACTTCTGGCGCTTGCGGTTTTTGCATCACTGCTATCGCCAGGCCGATGAATAACGCCAGCGCCACTAAAGGCATGATCCATTTTTTATAGGAAGAGAAGTATTTCGACATAATGTTTCTTGAGATTAAAAACCCTAAAGCGCCTACGTGTTTGAGCCGACCTCCGCATGATATAATTCACTTTTGCTTTTGATAAATTATCAATGAACGCACCAGTGACCGCAGAATTGCTCAATTCGGATTCTACTCCTCTTACGCGTTTGCGCGAAATTCCGTACAACTATACCTCCTTCTCTGACCGTGAGATCGTGATTCGGTTTCTTGGTGAAGAGATTTGGGAAATACTGAATGTCTTGCGCACCGAGCGCAAAACCGGCCGCAGCGCACGCATGTTGTTCGAAGTGCTTGGCGATTTATGGGTGGTGTCACGCAACCCCTATCTGCAAGATGACTTGCTGGAAAATCCAAAACGCCGCAAAGCACTGATTGATGCCTTGTATCACCGCATCTCTGCTATCCGTGAGCGTAGCGGTAGCAACGACAAGGTTGAAAAGCTAATTGCAGCCGCGACCAAAGCGGTCGAAAAGTTTGCGGATGACTTTAAGCAAACTGCCGACCTGCGCAAAAAAGCGCTGGCAAAACTGACCAAATTTACCCGCAAAGACAACGTCCAGTTTGACGGCCTGGCGCGTGTTTCGCATGTGACAGACGCCACTGACTGGCGTGTCGAGTATCCGTTTGTGGTGATCAACCCGGATACTGAAGCTGAAATTTCCTACCTGGTCCGCACGTGTATTGAGCTTGGCCTGACCGTGATTCCACGTGGAGGCGGTACCGGTTACACCGGTGGCGCGATTCCGCTGACGCCATTGTCAGCAGTGATTAATACCGAAAAGCTGGACAAACACACAGGCGTGCAAATGCGCACCTTACCGGGTGTTGCCCGCCAGGTAGCCACCATTGAGTGTGGCGCCGGTGTAGTGACCCGCCGTGCGATGGATGCAGCTACCGAAGCCGGGTTAGAGTTTGCGTGTGACCCAACTTCTGCTGATGCGTGTTGTATCGGCGGTAACGTTGCCATGAATGCAGGTGGTAAAAAAGCAGTGCTCTGGGGTACGGCGTTGGATAACCTCGCTTCATGGAGGATGGTGACGCCGGATGCGACTTGGTTGGAAGTTGAACGTCTAGACCATAACCTGGGCAAGATTCACGATATCCCACTGGCGCGCTTTAAAATCAGCCGTTATGACATCGGCTTCAAGAATCTGCTGGCCGAGCCGGAAATTCTTGAAATTCCCGGGCCTAGCTTCCGTAAAGTTGGCCTCGGTAAAGACGTGACCGACAAATTCCTGTCTGGCCTGCCTGGTGTGCAAAAAGAAGGTTGTGATGGCCTGATTACTTCAGCCACATTCATTTTGCACCGCATGCCTAAACACGTGCGGACCATCGCGCTGGAATTTTTCGGCAATGTTTCCCACGCCGTGCCTGCGATTGTGGAAATCAAGGATTACCTGGACGCGACTGCCAAGCAGGAGCCAGCCGTGATCATGGCTGGCTTGGAGCATATGGATGAGCGTTATGTAAAAGCGGTTGGCTATGCGACCAAGGCTGCGCGCCAGCAACGCCCGAAAATGGTGTTGTTATGCGACATTGCTTCTGACGACGAGAATGCAGTTGGTGAAGTCGCTTCAGCCGTGGTGCGTATGTGCAACGCACGCAATGGCGAAGGCTTTATTGCCGTGTCGGCCGAAGCACGCAAGAAATTCTGGCTGGATCGTTCACGCACCGCAGCAATTGCGCGTCATACCAACGCATTCAAAATTAACGAAGACGTGGTGATTCCATTGCCACGCCTAGGTGAATATTCTGATGGTATTGAGCGCATCAATATAGAATTATCTATCCAGAACAAATTGCGGCTGGTGGATGCGCTAGAAACCTTTATGCAGGGCGACCTGCCACTGCAGCCCGATGAAGATGGTAATGCTGATCCGGAAGGTGTGAAATCCAAGCGGGATATTGCGTTGCAAATGCTGCGTGAACTGCGTGCAAAATGGCGTTTGATTTTAAATACGCTGGATGAACCTGTGAGCGTGCTTGGGGAAATGGGAAAACCATTTGCTCAATATGAAAATGTATTCCGTGCGGTGCAGTCATATGATTTACGCGTATCTTGGAAGCGCGAACTCAAGCGGCCTATGGCGGATGTTTTTGTTGGCCGTGAGTTTCAGCGCATCCTTGAGAAACTGGACGAAATCCAGAAAACAGTATTGAAGAGCCGCGTATTTATTGCGCTGCACATGCACGCCGGTGACGGTAACGTTCACACCAATATCCCGGTCAATTCAGACGACTATGGCATGATGCAGGATGCGCATGCAGCCGTGGCACGCGTTATGGATCTGGCGCGTGGGCTGAATGGCGTGATTTCTGGCGAACACGGCATTGGTATTACTAAAATGGAGTTCCTGGATCAGGCGACCATTGATACTTTTACCGCCTATAAGAATAAGGTTGACCCGAAAGGCCACTTCAACAAAGGCAAGCTGTTGATGGGTTCAGGCCTGGAAAACGCTTATACACCAAGCTTCGGCCTGCTCGAGCAGGAATCCATCATAATGGAGCAATCTGCCATTGGCGAGATTGCCGATGATATTTCTGACTGCCTGCGTTGCGGCAAGTGTAAGCCGGTATGTTCTACCCATGTGCCACGTGCCAACTTGTTGTATTCACCGCGTAACAAAATCCTGGGTACGTCACTGCTGATTGAGGCTTTCCTCTACGAAGAGCAAACCCGACGCGGTATCTCACTCAAGCACTTCGACGAGTTCAACGATGTAGCCGACCATTGTACGGTCTGCCATCGTTGCGAGAAGCCGTGCCCGGTCAATATCGACTTTGGCGATGTATCAATCAAAATGCGTAATTTCCTGCGCGAACAGGGTAAGAAGAATTTCAACCCTGGTACCGCAGCGGGCATGCTGTTCCTGAACGCCAAGGATCCGGCTACCATCAAGCTGGTGCGCGCCGGCATGATACAGATGGGTTATAAGGCGATTAATATCGCCAACAGCCTGGCGAAGAAGTTTGGCCTGCTGAAAGATAAAAAGGCACCGCCAGCTACCGTTGGTAAAGCAGATATCAAGGCGCAGGTGATTCATTTCATCAATCGCCCGATGCCGAAGAAAATGCAATCCAAAACCTCACGCGCGATGCTAGGTGTGGAAGATGACACCATGATTCCGGTGATCCGCAATCCGCAAAAGGTGAGCGAAGATTCGGAAGCCGTGTTCTATTTCCCCGGTTGCGGTTCAGAGCGTCTGTTCTCGAATGTCGGTTTGGCGACCCAAGCCATGCTGTACGAGGTGGGCGCGATTACCGTGTTGCCCCCAGGCTACTTGTGCTGCGGCTATCCACAAACGTCAGCGGGTAACCACGACAAAGGCCAGGAAATCACGGCAGATAACCGTGTGCTGTTCCACCGCGTGGCCAATACGCTGAATTACCTGGATATCAAGACGGTAATCGTATCTTGCGGTACGTGTATGGATCAGTTGCAGAAATACGAGTTCGAGAAGATTTTCCCGGGCTGCCGCCTGCTGGATATCCACGAGTACCTGATGGAAAAAGACATGCGCCTGCAAGGCGTCACGGGGACGCGTTACATGTATCACGACCCATGTCACTCACCGATGAAGACCTATAAGCCGTTGGAAGTCACCAACAAGCTGATGGGGACGGATGTGGCGCTGAATGATCGTTGTTGCGGTGAGTCCGGTACGTTTGCTGCAGCGCGACCTGACATTGCCACGCAAGTGAAATTCCGCAAGCAGGAAGAGCTTGAGAAAGGCATGGAGAAAATGGGCCTGACTGTCGGAGCACCCGAGCAGCAGGTGAAAATTCTCACATCTTGCCCAAGCTGCCTGCAAGGTCTGTCACGTTATGGCGATGACACCGGTATTGAGGCTGATTATATTGTGGTCGAAATGGCCAAGCATATTCTTGGCGAAAACTGGATGGAAGACTACATACATAAAGCCAATAACGGCGGTATCGAGAAGGTACTTCTGTAACTTCGATAAAACCCCGCAAATGCGGGGTTTTATTAAATCAGCGACTAAATCAGTTTATTAAAAAGTGATGGTACATCACTTAAATTATGATGACTTTCGCGATTGGACGTAAACGTATATGCCGGCCCAGGTCATCACGATAGCTATGATGGCAATCACGACCAGGCTCATCAAACCGTAGTCGGTAGAGAGTAAATCAATCAGAATTTTCATATGTCCTCCTGTGAGTAGTAATACTTGCAACAATGACTCTGATGATTATTTTGGCCTCTTATGCCGATAGCGTTTTTGATATAACGCAAACCTGATGCATGCTGAATAGTGTGAAATCACTTTCAAGCGCCAATAACCGGAAATAATTGATGAACGTGTACCCCTTATTAAAACCGTTATTATTCAAACTGGATGCCGAAAAAGCGCATGACCTGACCTTGAACTCGCTTAAACGCGCAGAGCAGTTAGGATTGTTGGCGTTGGCAGGCCGTCATCTGGCTGATCAACCGAAAAAAGTGATGGGTCTGAATTTTCCTAATCCGGTAGGTTTGGCGGCTGGCCTGGATAAAAATGCCATGGTGATCGACGGTATGGCCGCGCTTGGATTTGGGTTTGTCGAAGTAGGCACGGTGACACCGCGCGCGCAGCCGGGTAATCCGCAACCGCGCTTATTCCGCTTACCAGAAGCGCATGCCATCATCAATCGCTTTGGCTTCAATAACAAAGGTGTGGATCACCTGATCCAGAATGTAAAAGCGGCGAAATTTAAAGGTATTTTGGGTATCAATATCGGCAAGAATTTTGATACGCCTAATGAGCGCGCAGCTGAAGATTACCTGACCTGCATGCGTAAGGTATATGCACATGCCAGCTACATCACTGTGAATATCTCATCACCCAACACTAAAAATCTGCGCGCATTGCAGGAAAAGGATGCGCTGAGCCAGTTGCTGGCGACCTTGAAGGCTGAACAAAATATCCTGTCGCAAGTGCATGGTAAATACGTCCCCGTCGCATTGAAAATTGCACCTGATTTAACTACAGAGCAGGTAGAGGAAATTGCCGGTTTGTTGATGCAACATAGAATCGATGGCGTGATTGCCACTAACACCACGCTGGCCAGAGATGCAGTCGCCGGTTTGCAGCACGCAGAAGAGGCCGGTGGTTTATCGGGTGCGCCAGTAAGGGATAGCGCTACACAGGTCATCCGTACATTGGCAGCCTCTTTGCAAAACAGCCTGCCGATTATTGGCGTGGGCGGTATTTTGAGTGGCGAGGATGCCAAAGAGAAAATCGAAGCAGGTGCCAGCCTTGTGCAGTTATATAGCGGGTTGATCTATAAAGGGCCGCAGTTGATCAAAGATTGCCGCCGCGCGTTATTTTAATGTCGCTGCCAATACTCTATTCCTACCGCCGTTGTCCCTATGCGATGCGAGCCCGGATGGCGATATGGTCAGCACACATTCAAGTGGAATTGCGTGAGATTTCGCTGCGTGAGAAGCCGCAGCACTTGTTGCAGATATCGCCCAAAGCTACCGTGCCGGTATTACAGTTGGCTGATGGAGCAGTGTTGGAACAGAGCCTGGATATTATGTACTGGGCATTACAGCAAAATGATCCGAGTGGATGGCTTAAATGCAATATGGTGATGGCTGATTCGCTGATAAGTGTTAATGATGGCGAGTTTAAGAAGTCATTGGACAGGTATAAATATCCTGAGCGTTATCCGGAGCAATCAGTGTTGTTTTATCGTGAGCAGGGGGAGCAGTTTTTGCAAAGGCTGGAAACTTTGCTGGCTGAGCATCGTTTTCTGTTGGGGGATTCCGCCAGTATTGCGGATGTAGCGATTTTTCCGTTTATCCGGCAGTTTGCGGCGGTGGATGCGGAGTGGTTTGGTCGGAGTTCGTATTCCAGATTGCGGGAGTGGCTGGCGGGATGGATGGAAGGAGAGTTGTTTGCTGAGGTTATGCAGAAATTCCCGGCTTATATTGAGAGTTAGTTTTGGCGCGTGATTGTGCGGTCGAATAAATCGTCATTTCAGTGGAGGATTTAGCAGGGGTTCACAGAGCATTGTTCTGTACACCCGCGGAAAGGCTGGCTTATGCAGAAGCCAGTGCGCCCTGCAAGGGGAAAGCTAGGCAAGGACATGCTTAGCTTAGTAGCAATAGAGAACTAGTGTCGCATTTTCTGGAAGGTCTAAAAGCTATTTCTTTGGATGATTCAGCGTTCCAATTCGACATTACTTTTCGCCGAGTGGCGAAAAGCAGTCTCTCACTAATGCCAAGAAATTAATTCTTCTCACTGTTCTGCTCAAACTTCTCATAAGCATTAATAATCTTTTGCACCAACGGGTGGCGGACCACATCCTGCGACATAAACTGCGTAAACGCGATGCCTTTAACTTCCTTAAGGATTTTCTGCGCTTCCACCAGGCCGCTCTTTTGATGACGTTGTAAATCGATCTGTGTCACATCACCCGTAATCACCGCTTTGGTACCGAAGCCAATACGGGTCAAAAACATCTTCATCTGCTCAGGCGTGGTGTTCTGCGCTTCATCGAGAATAATGAAACTCTGGTTCAAGGTACGGCCGCGCATATAAGCCAGTGGCGCCACTTCAATCGCACCGCGCTCAAACATTTTGTTGACCGTGTCGTAACCCGCCAGGTCATATAGCGCGTCATACAAGGGGCGCAGGTAAGGGTCCACTTTCTGGTTCAGATCCCCCGGCAGAAAGCCCAGGCGCTCACCTGCCTCTACCGCAGGACGGACGAGCACAATACGTTTGACACGATCACGCGTCATCGCATCGACGGCGCTGGCAACTGCCAGGTAAGTTTTACCAGTACCGGCGGGGCCAATGCCAAAAGTGATATCGTGATCCTGGATCTGCTGCAGATAGCTGACCTGACGCGGGGTGCGGCCATGCAAGTCTCCACGGCGTGTCATGAGTGTCGGCATGCTGGTCGATGCGACCTCTTCAGGCTTTAGCTTGTCGATCTCTACCAGGCCTAATTGAATATCTTCCAGTTCTATGGGTTTTTTTGAGCGCGCATAAAAGTTTTCCAGCATCTGCGCACCCAGTCGGGTATTGGTATCTGTGCCGGTCAAATGAAAGGTGCTGCCGCGACGGTTAATATCAATATCCAGGCCATTAGCCAGCTGCCGGATATTTTCATCAAGCGGGCCGCACAAATTGGCTAGCATCAGGTTGTCTTCAGGTTTTAGGGTGATTTCCATTACTTAATTCACTATTTCGCCTACGAGGCGATGTGGGTTGTAGACATCGGTAATTTTTACTTGGACCATCTGGTGGATAAAACGTGCATCGGCAGCAATATCCACCACGCGCCCATTATCTGTTTTACCGGCCAGCAAGCTGGGGTCTTTCCATGATGGCCCATCAATCAGCACCCGTTGCACAGTCCCCAGCATGGCACGGCTGATAGCATCGCCGTTTGCTTCGTTCTCGGTTTGCAATTGTTTTAACCAGTCAGCTTTGACCGCTTGTGGAGTTTCATCCGGCAAATAGCTAGCCGGGGTACCGGGGCGAGAGCTGTAGAGGAAGCTGAAGCTGTAATCAAAACCGACGTCTTTCATCAACTTGAGCGTAGCCTGAAAGTCCTTTTCCGTTTCGCCTGGAAAGCCGACAATGATGTCGCTGGTAATTGTCAATTGCGGATTTGCCATCTTCAGTTTGCGGATCAGGCCTTTGTATTGCAGGGCAGTGTAGTTGCGTTTCATAGCCATCAATATACGGTCACTACCCGCTTGCACCGGCAGGTGCAATTGATTGGCCAGTTTCGACACATTGGCATGGCAGGCAATCAGCCGTTCGTTCATCTCATTCGGGTGGCTGGTGGTGTAGCGGATACGTTCGATTTGCGGTATTTCTGCTACCGTTTCAATCAACATCGCCAGGTCCGCTTCTATGCCCTCATATTGCACGCGGTAAGCGTTAACGTTTTGTCCAAGCAGGGTGATTTCTTTCACGCCTTGTTCCGCCAGTTGAATGGCTTCGGTCAGTACATCTTCAAACGGGCGTGAAAACTCTTCACCACGTGTGTAAGGTACTACACAAAAACTGCAATATTTGCTGCAGCCTTCCATAATGCTTAAAAATGCGGTGGCGCCTTCTATTCGTGGCGGTGGTAAATGGTCAAACTTTTCAATTTCGGGGAAGGTAATGTCGACCTGGGGTTTATTTTCTAAGCGTTTGGCTTTGATCAGTTCAGGCAAGCGGTGCAAGGTTTGCGGACCAAATACCACATCAACATACGGTGCGCGTTTGATAATCGCATCGCCTTCCTGGCTGGCAACACAACCACCGACACCGATCACCAGGTTGGGATTTTTTTCTTTAAGCGGAATCATGCGGCCTAGGTGACTGAATACCTTTTCTTCAGCTTTTTCACGTACCGAGCAAGTATTCAGCAAGATGACATCGGCCTCTTCCATATTGTCGGTTTGGGTCATGCCGTCGTGTTCATGCATCAGGTCAACCATGCGTGAAGCATCGTATTCGTTCATCTGGCAACCAAACGATTTAATGAATATTTTTTTACCGCTGTCCTGCTTCATCTAGCATTTTTTCAAATCAAAACAGTATTTTAGCTTATTTGACTGTGGCTGGCATGATAATCGGCAGCGCAATACGCGGACTGCGGTAAAATGGTTACATCTAAAAAAATCTTATTTGCATGCAAGCCTTACCGATTTTCTTCAATATTGCCCAACGTCGCTGCCTGGTGATAGGTGGCGGCGACGTGGCGACGCGCAAAGTCACCATGTTGCTAAAAGCGCAGGGTAATGTGGTTGTTATCTCGCCCGAGTTAACGTCTGAATTACAGCAGATGCTGGAAAAAAATGAGATTGAATATGTGCGGGACTCATTTTCGCCTGAACAGCTGACTGGTGCCTGCCTGGTGATTGCAGCAACAGATGATGAGCTGGTGAATGATGCGGTCTCAGTGGCTGCCAAACGGATGAATATCCCGGTCAATGTGGTGGATGCACCAGCCTTATGTACCTTTACCATGGGATCGATTATTGACCGCAGCCCGGTGGTCATTGCGGTTTCCAGCGAAGGTAATGCACCGGTACTGGCCCGCCATATTCGTAGCAAAATTGAAACCATGCTGCCCGCTGCTTATGGCAGGATTGCGACCATCGCTGGCGAATTCCGTGACCAGGTTAAAGCCAGATTTTCTACCACGCAGAGCCGTCGGCGGTTCTGGGAAAATGTATTGAATGGCCCATTGGTGGAACGGGTATTGTCCGGACAGGAGCAGGCGGCGAGGGAATTGCTCGGTGAATTATTAACGCAAAGTGACGATGCCCCCGCAAGCGGAGAAGTCTATCTGGTTGGTGGTGGGCCCGGTGATCCCGATTTGCTGACTTTCCGCGCGCTGCGCTTGATGCAGCAATGCGATGTCTGCGTTTATGACAAGCTGGTTAGTAAGGAAGTGATGGAACTGGTGCGGCGCGATGCCGAGCTGGTGTATGTCGGCAAGTCGCGTGACCAGCACACCCTGCCGCAGGAAGAGATCAATGCCTTGCTGGCCAGGCTGGCCTTGGGAGGTAAACGGGTGTTGCGTTTAAAAGGCGGCGACCCGTTTATTTTCGGCCGCGGTGGTGAAGAGATCGAGACGCTGATGCAACATGGGGTACCATTCCAGGTAGTTCCAGGTATCACTGCTGCAAATGGTGTGTCCAGTTATGCCGGAATTCCGTTAACGCACAGGGATTATGCGCAGGCTTGCCTGTTTATTACCGGCCACCTGAAAGATGGGACGGTAGACCTGGATTGGCAAGCGATGGCGCGCCCAAGACAAACTGTGGTGATTTACATGGGCTTAGTCGGACTGGAGCAAATTTGTACAAAGTTGATAGCGCAAGGCGTGTCGTCTGATATGCCGGCCGCGGTGATACAGCAAGGTACTACCCAGAAACAGCGCGTAGTTGAATCTACACTGGCTAACTTGGCTAATGATGTGGCAGAGGCAGGATTAAAACCACCTAGCCTGACGATTATCGGCGAAGTGGTCAAACTCAGGGCACGCTTGAACTGGTTTACGCCAGAGGCTTAACAGCTAAAAGTAACTAAGTATTTGGCAAAATAGGCAGCGACAACCTGGCTTCCAGCCCGCCTTCTGGCCGGTTGAGCAGGAATAGTTGGCCGCCATGCAATTTAGCAATACGGTTGCAAATGGCCAGTCCCAACCCACTACCGCCTTCATATTTATTGCGTGCGCTATCCATACGCTCAAACGGACGTAACAAACGCTCTGCGTGCTCCTGCGGAATCCCAGGGCCGTTGTCCAGCACGCTCACCACGATTTTATCTGCCATCACCTGGCTGCGCACTTCTACCTTACCTTTGCCATAGTTATAGGCATTACCGACCAGGTTATCGAGCAAGCGTTGCATGGCGAGTGGCCGGATAGGGATAAAGTACTTTGGGCCTAGAGATATTTTTAACTCACGCCCTGCGCGCAATTGTCTTTCCGACAATGCACGTAACAGATCATTGATATCCATCATACGTGTGGGTTCGCCTTCCACACCGCGCACAAAATCCAGAAACTGGTGAATGATATTGTCCATATCGGAAATATCTTCAATCATGCCGTGTTTCATATAGTCGGCTTCCTGGGGCAGCATTTCTACCGCCAGCCGCAATCTCGCCAGTGGCGTGCGGATATCATGCGAAACCCCAGCCAGCAGCAAGGTGCGCTCTGCATCCAGCCTGGCCAGTGACTCGGCCATTTCGTTAAAGGTATGCGTTACTTCTCGCAGTTCTTCCACACTATCTTCAGGCAGTTTCGGGGCAGGTTCGCCATTACGTAAACGTTCTGCGGCATGTACCAACATGGTCAGTGGCCGGTTGATTCGGGCCGTAAGCAAGTAACCACCAACTAACGACAACAGCCCAACTACCGCCGCCCAGCCCAGCCAGTGCCAAGGGAAAGGCCTGTCAACCTGGATTTTGGGGATCACTACCCAGAAGTCATCCTGGCCGACATTGAAACTGATCCAAAGACCGGGAATATCATAGTGATTGACGGTGATGATGGTTTCTTCACCGAGCCTGTCACGGATTTTTTGCGCCATCAGGGCGATGAAAGGATCAGCAGGTAATGGCTCAATATCTTCCAGGAAATCTGCTGCATAGACACGCACACCTTCTCGCCCAGATAGTTCTGAAAGCAGGGCAAGGCGGCGGTTTTCGTGTGAGGCGATCAGCGAAGCGCGTGTGTAATTGACAATCGTGACTGCCTGTAATGCGGCTGCAGTTGCACGCGGTTCGCGATCGAAATAATCAAAAATCTTGAGCGACGCATAGATGCTGACTGCCAGTAAAATGGCAATCAGCAACATGATGCGGGAGAGGAGTCTGCGGGGCAGTAAGCGCACGAGGGCTATGGCGAGTGATGCAGTAAATTACTGCGGCGATTCGCCATCAGGAATAAATACATAACCAAAGCCCCACATGGTTTGCAGATAGCGTGGATGTGCCGGGTCCGGTTCAATAATGCGGCGCAAGCGTGAGACCTGCACGTCAATGCTGCGGTCAAACACATCCAGTTCGCGGCCGCGCGCAAGCTGCATGAGCCTGTCGCGTGAAAGTGGTTGCCTAGGGTGCTCGGTAAATACCTTCAATAAAGTGAACTCTCCGCTGGTGATGGTAATGGCCGTGCCATTTTTACTCAGGCTGCGGGTGTTGACGTCAAACACAAATTCACCAAACTGAAATGCTGAGCTTTTATCTTCAGTCGCCAGTTTGGGCGTGATTTCGTGGCGGCGGAGCACGGCATTGATCCTTGCCAGCAACTCGCGTGGATTAAAAGGTTTCGGCAGGTAATCATCCGCACCCATTTCCAGGCCAACAATACGGTCTACCTCATCGCCGCGGGCAGTCAGCATGATGATCGGTGTCACATGGTTAGCGCCGCGTAAACGACGGCAGATGGCTAGGCCATCTTCGCCCGGCAACATCAAGTCCAGTATCAATAGATCAAAGCTTTCGGCTGCCATGGCTTTATCCAGCTCTTTGCCATCAGACACAGACTTGATATTGAACCCTTGTTCAGTCAGGTAACGCTGCAAAAGTTCGCGCATGCGCAAGTCGTCATCGACCATCAATATTTTTTTAAACTGTTCTGCCATACGAACCTTTTACACAAAAACTGGCGTCTCAATTAACGCGTTAAGCCGAAATAACGGTTACAGGAGACTGGATGATAAAACGGCTGAAGTGATTAAACTTATCGACCGCTATTATACTCCAAGCTGCATGGAGCATGAAATGGGGCGGTTACAAATTGGTTACAAATAGCGGTGGCAATGAAATATTGCATTTACAATCGTAATGCATGATAAATGCCCGTTTATTAACAGTAGTGGCTTGAAAAGCGCTATTTTGTGTTAAATCTGTTGATGAACGGACTTTAGTTGCGTTATGGTATGCAGCCTGACTTTTTAAGTCATCCGGCATTTTTCCAACTTATCTTTAGTGAATTTTAAGTCTAGCGTTTGCGGCTTTAAAATATCTCGAAAAGGTAAAGATACGATCTTATGTATAGGTGTGGATGTTTAGAGCGATAAAACATTTCAATGAGGTTTTTTTGCTAACAACGACCATGTTGCTAGCACTACCTGCCTTTGCCGATCTCAAGTTGCCAATCCGGTTAAGTGATAACCGGGTGATAGACAATGAAGATACCGGACTTACCAAAACATTAGAACACAACTTCAGCCCCGAAGACCGTGCGCGACTGCGCAAAGCGCTGAGTGAATATGCGCGTAATACCGACCCGGACCATCAATTGATGTTACAGAAACGTAAAGCGATGCATGACAGCATTTCCCAGCGCTTTAATGAATGTAACCGTGACAATGATGATACGCTGGATCGTGAAGAAGCGACTTTGTGTCTGCCTCAGGTAGCACGACATTTCTCTTATGTAGATCTTGATGGTGATGGTGTGATTACGCTCGATGAGCTGGAAAATGCTTACGCTAAAATGGTCGAGCGTCAACGTGAAGCTGAATCTAAAACCGAAGCACAGCAATCCGCATCTACCGATGCCGATCTCGATAGCAAAGCCAAAAACAAGTCAAAATCTAACTCTGCAGTGATTCCTGCAAGTAGTTCTGTGAATTCCTCTGGCAAAGACGGCTCAAGCCAGCGTAAACGCCCCAGTTAATATTGACTCAGCTTGCATGTGCCATGTGAGTTGTTCTGGCTTGCCTATAATCTTCTGACAACCTTGGTTATAAGGGTATACTTTCCTTCACTGGAAATTACATCTACCGCCACTGATCATGTCTCTAAGCCGTTTATCTTTTACCTGGTCTCGTGGATTGCAGGATATTTTACCTGCGGCCTGGCAGGCATTGGCCGGACAGCATCCGATGCTAGATTACAGGTTTCTGCACGCCTTTGAATCTTCTGCATCAGTAGACCATGAGAGCGGATGGATTCCCTACCACCTGACCGTGCTTGACGGTGAACAATTGGTAGCCGCCGCACCTTGCTACATTAAAACCCATTCGTATGGCGAATATGTATTTGACTGGTCGTGGGCAGATGCCTACCAGCAAGCCGGTGGCACTTATTATCCCAAGCTGATCTCTGCCATTCCTTTTTCACCTGTCGCTGGCCCCCGCTTATTAGTGCATCCGGATATTACAGAGCCTGAACCGCTGGCAGCAGAAATGTTGAGGCACATGCGCAAACTCTGTGAAGAGCATGGGTTGTCTGGAACGCATATTCTTTTTCCGGATAAATTGTCGGCAACGCATTGTGCAACGCAAGGCCTTCTGCGACGCGAAGGTGTGCAATTCCGCTGGGAAAACCAAAACTACAAAGATTGGGAAAGTTTTTTGGCAGTACTCAGCCATGACAAGCGTAAAAAAATCCGCCAGGAACGTAATAAGGTAGCCCAGCAAGGTGTGACATGCCGTGTGCTCAACGGCCATCAGTTGTCTGAAGCGGATTTAGTATTGTTTTATCAATGTTATAGCAACACTTATCATCGACATGGCAGCCAGCCTTATCTTACCTTTGCTTTTTTTGAACAGATTACGCGCGATATGCCTGACAATGTGTTGCTATTTATTGCGGCGCAATCAGATGAAGATATCGCCGTTAGCCTGTGTATACAGGGCGATAGCACGCTGTATGGCCGCTATTGGGGCAGCCTGCGAGATATTTCGTGCCTGCATTTTGAGTTGTGCTATTACCAGCCACAAGCTTTTTGCATCGCGCATGGGATACGTTATTTTGAGGGTGGCGCACAAGGCGTGCATAAATTAGCACGTGGATTCCTGCCATATACTACCTGCTCTTATCACTGGCTAGCACATGAAGAATTTCACCAGAGTGTGGCGCGCTTTTTATCCAGAGAAGAAACTGCCATGCAGCATTATGTGGATGAGCTTGAAGAACGCAGCCCATATAAAGCATTGCCTGAGGCAACATAATGAAGAAGTCTGCGCCACTTTATGATTACCAAGGCACCAGTTTGCCATCGTAAGCAATAAATTCACCGGATTGTGCCCGGTCCAACCCGGCAATCACTTTCCGTAAGCCTGCCACGCTGGTTTTAGTATCGATCAAACCATTCGGGCCACCCATATCAGTACGCACCCAGCCCGGATGTAGCGCCGCGACGGTAATGTTGAATGGTTGCAAATCCAGCGACAGGCTTTTTACCACCATATTGAGTGCCGTTTTTGTACTGCGGTATATGTATTCGCCACCACTGCTATTGTCCGTCATGCTGCCCATTTTGCTGGTCATGGCAATTAATTTGGCCTGACCGGAACGTTGCAAATGCGGCAGAAAAGCTTCCGCCAGATAATAAGTGGTCAGTGTGTTTATCTGAAAGGTTTGCAGCCAGGTCTGTGGGTCGGTTTTACCAAAGCGGCTTGGTGGGTAAGCACCGGCATTGCTGATCAGGATGTCAATAGATACATCCGACAGTTCGCGAGCCAGTGCTTGAATGGCGCTGATATCTGCAATATCTAATGCCAGCAAATGAATCCGGGCATAGTTGGCGGCGAGTGACTGTAATTCAACAGCTTGAGCCATATCGCGAACGGTGGCATAAACCGTATTGCCCTCTTGCGCATATTGCCTGACGTACTCAAGCCCGATACCACGGTTAGCGCCGGTAATCAAAACAGTTTGCGAAGTCGTCATTGATTTCATCTCCTGAAATTAAGCTAATCTGGGATATGATTGAATTTTACTTGGTTAGTTTTGCCTGAGTTGTATATTTATAAGCATACATGGAGTGGTTGGTATTGATGCGTTTCAACAGAAGAATGGGTGCCCATGCTTTTGGGCTGTGTCTATTAGGCATGTTGATGGTTGTAGAGGCTATTGCAGGTGCAGCGGATATCAGTCGTCAGTTGCGATCCCGTCCGTCCCTCTTGAAGCCCGAAGATGTGGCCGTTATTTACAATATCAATGATGCGCAAAGTGAAGAAGTTGCCAGATATTACTTGCAGGCACGCCAGGTGCCAGTCGCTAACCTGATAGGCATAGAGCTGCCTAAACGAGCCAAAGACTCCCTGACTGTGGCCGAATTTGAATCTTTAAAAAGCCAGATTGAAGGTAAACTTCAAGATCAGCAAGTGCTTTTATTAGTCTGGAAAACCCCGTTTGCTGTGCAGTGTAATAGCCTCACTGGTGCACTGACCCTTGGCCTGGATCTGGAACAATGTAAGAAAACCTGCGATCCGGGGCGTGACAGTCCTTATTTCAACAGTTCATCCTTGCGCCCCTGGGCAGATCATCATATTCGTTTATCCATGCTACTGCCGATTACCAGTGTGGATGCAGCCAAAGCATTGATTGACCGCGGCACCTTAAGTGAATTCAGCTTGAATGAAGCGAACGGCTATTTCCTCAAAACCAAGGATGCAGCTCGCTCAAAGCCGCGGGAACCGTTTTTCCCCCCGGATGGTATGACGATCAAATCCAAGCGTCTTACTTTGCACACAGTCAGCCAGGAAGCGCTGGAAAAAGAAAAAGACGTGATGTTCTACTTTACCGGTCAGGCCAATGTGGATTACATGCTGACCAATAGCTACCTGCCTGGAGCGATTGCGGATCATTTAACCTCGACCGGCGGCATGTTGACCAGCACTTACCAAATGCCTGCCACCCGTTGGCTGGATGCTGGCGTGACCGGTAGTTATGGCACGGTTTCAGAGCCGTGTAATTACTGGCAGAAATTTCCTAATCCCCAGGTGGTCATGGCACATTACCTGGCAGGTGAAACATTGATAGAGGCTTACTGGAAAAGCGTGAAATGGCCTATGCAGGGCGTGTTTGTAGGCGAGCCATTAGCCAAACCTTATGCCAAAGTTGCGCCGATGACGCTGGAGTAAAAAACAGACGTTGCTCAAGCCAATGATGCACGTCACAATCCTGTCGCGTATGTGTCGTATAATCCCAGCCATCTGTATTCTGGGTGTTGCCTGTGCAAGATATTCGTTGGAAAGCGTTCTGGCTGCTGTTCTTCTGGTCTTTCTGCTGCCTGATCCTGGGTTGGGCCACTAGCGCCGATACTGCGTGGCTAGTATTTACAGCAGGTATTATTGCTTATCAGGCGGGACATCTTTACTGGATGCACCGGCTATATCAATGGTCACTAAAACCCGGTCTCAACTTCATGCCCAATGGCAAAGGTATATGGGAAGACATCTTTGCCAACCTTTACCAGGAAATGCGCCGTCATTCGCGTAGCCAAAGCCAGCTCAGCAGTACCTTGGAAAGATTACGCCACGCAACAAGTGCCTTGCCCGATGGCGTGGTGGTGCTTAATCACCGCAATGAAATCGAGTGGTTTAACGAGCCAGCTGTACAACGCCTGGGCTTGAAGCGCCAGCATGATGAAAATCAGCCTATCTATTATTTATTACGTCAGGCTGAGTTCGTGCAGTATTTGCAGAGCGAAGATTACAGCGAGCCGCTGAAACTCAAATCCTGGCGCAGCCCGGATGTGTCGCTAGAATTACAAATTATCCCTTTTGCCAGCAAGCAGCGGTTGCTGATTTGCCGCGATATCTCAGCCTTGGAAAGAACGGAAATCATGCGCCGCGATTTTGTTGCGAATGTGTCGCATGAGTTACGCACACCTTTAACCGTGGTGGGTGGTTTCCTGGAAACCATCGGCGATATGCAAGGTGAGATTACCGCCGATATACAACCTTATTTTGAGATGATGCAGGCGCAAACCACCCGCATGCGGCGCATCATTGAAGACTTGCTGACATTGTCCAGTCTGGAGAATAATGTCACGCTCAAGGATGAAATCGATATTGCGATGGAACCTATGCTCAATCAGTTATTGAAAGACGCAAAGGCGTTAAGTCATGGCCAGCATAAAGTGACGTTACATAATGATGCCAATGTGAATATCCGCGGCAGCTACAGTGAGTTGTTCAGCGCCATGAGCAACCTGGCCAGCAACGCGGTGCGTTACACGCCGGAGCACGGCAATATTGATATTTTCTGGCAGATGCAGGATGAGCAAGTGGTATTTAGTGTGCAGGATACCGGCATCGGCATCGAATCCCAGCATTTACCCAGATTAACCGAGCGTTTTTACCGCGTAGATAGCGGGCGCAGCCGTGATACCGGCGGCACAGGCCTTGGCTTGTCGATCGTAAAACACATATTGCATCATCACCAGGCGATTTTGAAAGTGGAAAGTGAACCGGGGCACGGCAGCCGTTTCAGCATTATATTCCCGGCCCAAAGGGTGCTTGTGGCATGAAATGGGTGGGCTGCAGCTGGATGAGCATATTGTTGCTTGCCGCCTGCAGTACCAATCCTGGCGGTGGTTATGTCGACTCCCCAAATGGTAAACCGCTACCCATCCGGCAGGACCGCAACACCCTGCATCAGTTAATTAAGAATGACACTGATCGGCTGGCGGATATTGAATATAGCGAAAATGTAGCCAGCATGCGCCTGTTAATGCTGAAGCTCTACAAACGCAACCCTGCAGAAGCGCACAAATCTGGCCTAGGCACCCCGGACCAGATTGCCACACAGGTATTTGATCAGGTAAGTACACACCAATGGCGGTTTGAAGCCTTAGGTGGTGCACAAGACACAGCAGCAATCAAGCTGGCTTTGAATCCACAATTCAGTGGCGACCGTGTGCTGGCACTGATCGTGGGCATGCAATCCATGTTATACCGAGCGCACGGCAATAAATCCGCTTTTTTCCTGATCGATAGTATTGAGCCGCAAAACTTGTACAATGCAGCGCGCAATATTGAAATTGCTGTATGGAAACTAGGCACCGCCAAAAATGCGCGCGGCGAACTATTGTTATTGACCAACAGCATGCAAACGGATGGCCAGAACCTGAGTTTTGAGCGTGAATTCAGCAAGCTGATAGCCCGCACCGATTTGCTGGCTTTCATGCTGGCGGAAAAATCGCAACGCTTTATTTCAAGGCTGACCCAAAGTATTAGCACTATGCCTTTCCTCCCTTTTAGATAAGTATTAGATACTGCCATGCAAGAAGCACTGACCCTACTTAACGGCTTGACTCCGACGCAATTTATGACGGAATACTGGCAAAAAAAGCCGTTACTGATCCGTGGCGCAATCCCCGGTTTTAAAGGCTTACTTACGCCGGATGAACTGGCTGGTTTGGCTTGTGAAACAGAAGTACCATCAAGGCTGATTCAGTTTAATCCAGAACATGCGGATGCAGGAGCAGGTTGGCAGGTGGCGCAAGGCCCGTTTGAAGAAGATGATTTCGCGGCGCTGCCCTCGCAGCATTGGACATTATTGGTTCAAGGCATGAATCACATCCTGCCCGAAGCGCAAGCTTTACTGGCACATTTTAATTTTATACCAACAGCCAGGCTGGATGATGTCATGGTCAGCTATGCACCGACTGGTGGAGGCGTGGGTCCGCACATCGACAGTTATGATGTTTTTCTCCTGCAAGGTGCGGGTAAGCGACGCTGGTCTATCAGTCAGCAGAATGATTTGCGCCTGATTCCGGATGCGCCCTTACGTATCCTTTCACATTTTGTCAGCGAGCAGGAATGGGTGCTGGAACCTGGCGATATGCTGTATCTGCCGCCAAATATAGCCCATTGGGGTGTGGCTGAAGATGATGATTGCATGACCTATTCGATTGGGTTTCGTGCACCGGCAGCAAGAGAACTGGCAGTGGAATTCCTGGATGCCTGCCGCCAGGAAGGATTGTCGGATGAGCTGTACCGGGATCCCGAATTGCAACCAGTTTTAGATGCTGCGGCAATTGACCAGGCAATGGTGAAGCGGGTAAGTGGCATGCTGCAACGGCTGACCTGGCAGCCGGAAGCGCTGGGGCCATTTCTGGCCCGCTATTTCACTGAGCCGAAAGCCTATGTGGTTTTTACGCCAAACCGCAAACTGAGCCTGGCAAAGTTTACTGACCAAGTACGCGAGTCAGGTGTTACACTGGACCTGCAAACACAGATGTTGCATTGGCAAGGCCAGTATTTTATCAATGGTGAGGTTGTTGAGTTGGCTGATGAATGTGGGCATTTACTCAATTCACTGGCTAATCAACGACAACTGGGCGCACGGCTTTTTGAGTCAGAGAATGCCAAGATGTTGCTTGCCTGGCTGCGTGATATGTACCTGCTGGGCTATCTGCATTTGGGCGAAATATGATCCTCGCAGCGCTAATTTGAACCAATTGCGACATATTTTTGTCAAAAAATGCAGAGTTGTTGTTCTTATGCAAAAAAATCCTCTGTTTTTGATTGTACTTACATTCTTTTTTTAATAAATTACTGATACAATTTTTCTACTCGGCGAGTTCTTGCATATCAGAATTGTGCCGTACACAAAATTTTGCTCATACATACTAAGGAAATAAAGATGACACGTTCTGCATTGTTGGCTGCATTGTTGGCTTTGGCTTTGACCGCTTGTGGTGAAAAACCAGCTGAAGAGGCTCCTGCTGTTGAGGCTCCTGCTGCTGAAGCTCCAGCTGCTGAAACACCAGCTGCTGAAACTCCAGTTGAAGCTGCTCCTGCTGAGGCTGCACCAGCTGAAGCTGCTCCTGCTGAAGCTGCTCCTGCTGAAGAAGCTAAGTAATTCAGACAGTAATCTGAATTACCTGATGATAGAGAAGCCGACGCAAGTCGGCTTTTTTATTTTTTGCCACGTCAGTTAAACATTTAAGCTGCCGTTTTCAATTCGGTTAACTCGTTAGCAATCTGACAAATGCGAATAAAGTCGTCTGCAACCAGAGAAGCGCCGCCAATCAAGCCGCCATCTACATCCGGCATACTCAGTAATTGTGCTGCATTACTCGGGTTTACACTGCCGCCATAAAGCAGATCCATTTTTTCTGCTACCTGTTCATCCAGCAATCCAATATGCCCACGGATAAATGACAGGATAGCTTGCACGTGTTGTGGTGTAGCGGCTTTGCCAGAACCGATCGCCCATACCGGTTCATAAGCAATCACGCCTTTGGATAATGCCTGAATCCCTACATGCGCAATCACCGGATTTAATTGACGTACGACCACCAGGTCGGTTTCACCTTGTTCATACTCTTCCAGCGTTTCACCTATGCACAATATGGGTGTCAGTCCGGCTTTGAGCGCCGCTTCAAAACGTTCACCACAGCTTTCATCACTGTCATGCCCCCGCTGCCTGCGTTCTGAGTGGCCGATAATCACATAGGTGCAACCAAACTCTTTCAGCATCACCGGAGAAACCGAGCCTGTATAAGCACCTTTCTCAAAACGGCTCATATTTTGTCCGCCCCAGGCAATATGGCTGTTTTGCAGGATATGTTGTGCCTGATACAGATACGGGTGCGGCGGGCAAACCGCATAGCGGGCATGATGCTGCTGGGTGTGCAGCAGCAGGCTCTGCATGAATTGTTGATTATCGGGCAAGCTGCCGTGCATTTTGCGATTGGCAACCACCAGTTTCGGGCGATTCGACATCACACGGTTCCTATAAGGGTTTTCTTCTTATAATGACGGATATTTTTCGGAAAACTTGACCCTATGCCGCAACTTGATTTTTCCTTGCAACTCGCCTCACAAGAAAACAACCTGCCTACCGAGGCAGAATTCAGGCGCTGGGTGCGCGCGGCTCTACGTGTAGATACCAGCGTGACTATCCGGATTGTGGATGCAGAAGAAGGGCGTGTATTAAATGCGACTTATCGCGGCAAGGATTATGCGACCAACGTGCTGACGTTTCCGCTCTCCGAACATCCGCACTTGATGGGCGATATCGTTATTTGTGCGCCAGTGGTTGCAAGAGAGGCTATCGAGCAGGGCAAAACGTTGCTGGCGCATTATGCGCATATGACTGTGCATGGCGTTTTGCATTTGCATGGCTATGACCATGAAGTAGATGCGCAAGCAGCGCTGATGGAATCGATGGAAATGGCCGCCATGCAGAAGCTGGGCTTTGCCAACCCCTATGTTGAATAGTCTTTAATCTGCGTACTTAAATCGTTACAATCTCCATATGGACATCTTGGAAAACAGCCAGGTAAAAATCAAAGGTGAAACGCTCTCCGAGCTGCCGCAGGATTTGTATATACCGCCGGATGCGCTGGAAGTTTACCTGGACACGTTTGAAGGACCACTGGATTTATTGCTTTACCTGATCCGCAAGCATAACCTGGATATCCTGGATATCCAGATGGCGCAGCTGACCGCCCAATACATGGCTTACGTCGAAAAAATGAAAGCCATTAAACTCGAGCTGGCCGCAGATTATTTGCTGATGGCAGCCATGCTGATTGAAATCAAATCACGCATGCTGTTGCCTAAACCAACTGAAGTGGAAGAAGAGGATGATCCACGCGCGGAGCTGGTCAGGCGCCTGATGGAGTACGAAGCCATCAAGCTGGCTGCACAACGGCTGGATGCATTGCCCAAAGTGGGTGAAGAGATTGATGTCGCCGCCGCGTATTACCAGCATATCAGCCAGGTTAAACCTCCCGAGGTCAGCCTGGATGACCTGGTGGAGGCCTGGCGCAATGTTCTCAAACGCGCCAAGCTAAACCAGCACCACAAACTTGGCAGGGCAGAACTTTCGGTGCGTGAGCATATGAGTTTGTTATTGCGCCGTTTAAGCACGGCAACGGTGTTACGGTTTGATGAGTTGTTTGACCTTGAAGCGGATGGCGTGCCTAAATTGGTAGTGAGTTTCCTGGCGATGCTGGAACTGGCAAAAGAAGGCCTGATCCGTATCACGCAACAAGAAGCATTCGGGACCATTTATGTGCAGGCGAATGCGCATGATTGAGGAGGAATATATTGCGTGATCCGGATAATATCCAGGAGATGAAGCAGATTCTGGAAGCGGCGTTGCTGACATCGCCGCAGCCGTTGGCGCTAGATGATTTGCTTAAATTGTTTGCCGGACGCATGGAACGCGCTACACTGCGCATGCTGCTGGACGAACTAAAAGCAGACTGGCTGGATAAAACACTGGATTTAGTGCAAGTGGCCAGCGGCTACCGCTTTCAGGCCAAGCCGGAATACAGCGAGTATATCTCGCGTCTAAACCCCGAACGACAACCAAAATATTCACGCGCAGTGATGGAAACCCTGGCTATTATTGCCTATCGCCAGCCCGTAACGCGTGGCGATATTGAGCAGATCCGCGGTGTGGCGGTAAACCCGAATGTGATTCGCCAGTTGCAGGAACGCGACTGGATAGACGTGGTTGGCCAACGTGAAGTGCCCGGCAGGCCATCATTATATGCAACTACTAAACATTTTCTGGATGACCTGGATTTGCGTTCGCTGGCAGAATTGCCGCCCTTTGAAGCGTTTGCACAAGCAGAAATTCCGCTGGAATAACTTGTGATGCGGGGCTCATTACTTAAAATCCGTATTAGTCATGAAGGTAATACAGCGCTCGGCCCCGGCAAAATAGAATTGTTACTGATGATAGAACAACATGGCTCCATCTCCGCCGCGGCCAAGCAAATGCATATGTCTTACCGCAGGGCCTGGGAACTGGTGGATGTCATGAATCGCTGCTTTGACCAGGTTGTTGTGCTGAGCTCTACGGGAGGTACGCATGGTGGTGGTGCGCAAGTAACTGAATTCGGCAAATCGCTTATTGGTGCATATCAACAGATTCTAAAAAAATCGGCAGAGGCAGCCGCAGATGAACTTGACCTGATTACACGGCACCTGAGAAAAGCGTAATTTTTTTGAGTGTCGTAATGCATGTATGGATATAACGATGGTAGCATTACTGAATGTTGACGATTGTTGCGCAAGAGCATTTTCTTAATGATTAAACGGGATAGAAATATGAAAAAATGCGGTTGGCTGCACTTGTCTTATGTGAGCGCTTTGGTAAGTCTTTGCCTGGTCAATGCATTGGCGCACGCAGAAGAGGGGAAAATTAAAGTATTTGCCGCAGCCAGCTTGACCGATGTGATGAATGTATTGGTCAAGCATTACAGCCAGCAAGCTGGCGTGCAAGTCGTGCCAGTCTATGGTGGATCGGGTACTCTTGCCAAGCAACTGGAACAGGGTGCACCTGGTGATATGTTTATTTCTGCCGATGAAAAATGGATGCAATACCTGAAAGACAAGCAATTGCTACAAAATGCGACTATCAAACCATGGCTGAGTAATCGCCTGGTGCTGATCACGCCACTAGCCAAGCCATTGAACATAAAAGCCGAGGCATCTGTAGATGTGAACCAGCAGGCGCCTGGCTACTGGTGCACCGGCGATACATTGTCTGTGCCGGTCGGGATTTATGCCAAGCGGTCACTGACTAGTCTGGGTTGGTGGGAAAAAGTAAAAAACAGGTTGGTCAGTACACAAGATGTACGTGCCACATTGAACCTGGTCGAGCGTGATGAGTGCGATGTGGGTATCGTATATGCCAGCGATGCACAATCTTCAAACAAGGTAAAATTGGCTGGTGAATTCCCTGAAAACAGCCATGTGCCTATTGTGTATCCGATGGCATTATTGCCGCAGGCATCCGCCGCAACCACCTCGTTTTATAAGTATCTACAATCAGTCGAGGCTAAAAAATTACTTGCTTCTTATGGCTTCAAGCCACTCGTTGCTGAGTAAGCCATTGTTCTAATTACCATGTGGACACTGTCTCCTGCAGAACTTTCCATCGTGCTGCTTTCGCTGAAAGTGGCGGCCTGGTGCGTGGTTATTTTGCTTTTACCGGCAATGGCAATGGCGTGGCTATTAGCCAAAAAACGTTTTTGGGGACAGTCGCTGCTGGATGCGCTGGTGCATTTACCTATGGTATTACCACCTGTTGTATTGGGCTATATGTTGCTGGTATTGCTTGGCCGCAGAGGCTGGATCGGTGCCTGGCTATATGAACAGTTTCATATTCAATTCACTTTTCATTGGTGGGGAGCCGTGATTGCCTCGGCGGTGATGGCGTTTCCCTTAATGGTGCGCTCAATCCGGCAGGCATTGCTCCAGGTAAATCCGCTTCTGGAGCAGGCTGCCCAAACATTGGGTGCATCTCCAATCAGGGTATTCCTGACTATCACTTTGCCATTGTCTTACCATGGACTGCTCACGGGCAGCATATTGGCATTTAGCCGCAGTCTGGGTGAGTTTGGCGCGACTATTACCTTTGCCGGCAATCTGGAAGGCGAAACCCGCACCTTACCATTGGCGATTTACAGTTTGACGCAAACTCCCGAGGGAGATGCCGCTGCGCTCAGGTTAGTAATTTTGAGTGTATTGGTATCTATTTTCGCGTTGCTCGCCAGTCAATGGCTGGAAAGACGGCTGATCAGGAGCCAACGCTGATGCTGCATGTAGATATTCAGATCAACCAGCCTTATGCTGTCGCGGCGACACAGCCTGTGTTTACCGTTGAAGCCAGGTTTGATTTGAAGCCTGGCGACTGCCTCGGCATTATGGGCGCCTCCGGCTGCGGAAAAACTACTTTGTTGCATAACATCGCTGGCTTGTTAATGCCTGCCTCCGGCATCATTCAAAGTGATCAGCAGGTATGGTTTGATTCAAAAAAAGCGATCAAACGTCCCCCATGGCAGCGGCAGGTAGGTATCGTATTTCAGGATGGGCGTTTATTTCCGCATCTGGATGTGCAGCAGAATCTAATGTATAGCATGCCGAAACGAAAAATTTCCATTTCAATGGAAGAAGTCATACATGTGCTGGATATCGGCACGCTCACCAAACGCAAACCTGGCCAGTTATCCGGCGGTGAAAAACAGCGCGTTGCGATTGGCCGCGCTTTGCTAAGCCAGCCTGCTGTACTGCTTATGGATGAACCGTTAAGTGGCCTGGATGATGCATTGAAACAGCAGGTACTGCCTTACATCAGAAAAGTAATCACTACTTTTGGATTGCCGACTGTATATGTCAGCCATGTGCGGGAGGAAGTGACAGAGATTGCCAACGAAGTATTAGTGCTGGCGCAAGGGCAATTGCGCCAGCCGGGTTAAAACTTTAAAGCTTAGTGATGATGACCACCGGCACCGTGTACGTGCTGATGCTCGATTTCTTCTTTGTTCGCCGAACGCACATCTTTAATCGTCGCGGTAAACAGCAGGCGCTGACCCGCCCAAGGATGATTGCCGTCAACGACGACTTTGCCATCCGCAATATCGGTAATGGTATACAAAATCACATCGCCTGTTTCGTCTTCACCTTCAAACTGCATACCGACTTTTAACTCTTCAGCCGGGAAAGCGCTGGCTTGCTCGATTTGTACCAGGCCGTCATCGTATTCACCGAAGCCATCTTCAGGATCCAGGCTCACTTCAATCACATCGCCTACATTTTTACCGTGCATGGCTTCTTCAACTTTAGGGAAAATATTGTCGTAACCGCCGTGCAGATAGGCCACCGGTTGCTGGCTTTCTTCCAGTGTCTCGCCATCAGTGTTCTGTAGTTTGTAAGTCATACTGACTACGGTGTTCATTGCTACTTGCATGTGAAATGTCCTAAGTTATCCGGTAATAAAACATTATTCTAAAGGATATTGCCGGGATGGTGTCACTCTCGCTGTTGATAATGTTGACCAAAATGCTTGCGCCAGAGCCATGGAGGAGTCGGGTTGGTTTGTTGCCATAAACCCAATGCTTGTTGCTGCGCTTGTTGTTGCAATGATGCTAATTCTGCTCGAGATGAGTAGCGGCTGTTAAACCAGGCCATCCCTTGTGCAACTTGATATTGGCTGGCGTCTGTGTGATTACAGTATAAATGGCCTAGGGTGCGTCCGTAAGGATCTGTGCCGATGGCCTGTACTGTAATCTTGCTATTGCAAAGTGCCATCAGGGTACGTTTCGATTGTTTGCCGAAGCTTTGCTGGGATTCAGGCGCGTCAATATCCAGCAACCGCAGGTGGTAAGTTCTACCCTGGTCCAGAATGATAACGGTATCGCCATCAATGACTTTTTTTAAAACGGGTTCAGCTTGCGCGTGAATGCTAAGCACAAAAGGCAGTAATAACAGCCAGATATTTGGCATGTTAATCCAGCAGGCTGGTGTAGTTTTCTGGCGTTAATACCGTGGGGATCGCCTCGGGCAGCAGCTCCGGATAATCTTTACTGTAATGCAGTCCACGGCTCTCCTGGCGCTCAATTGCGCAGCGGACGATGAGTTCTGCTACCTGTAACAAATTACGCAGTTCAATCAGGTCGTGGCTTACTTTAAAGTTACTGTAAAACTCGTGTACTTCGTCGCGCAACATGTGAATGCGATGTAAAGCCCGGCTTAACCTTTTGGTGGTGCGCACAATGCCGACGTAATTCCACATGAATCGACGCAGTTCATCCCAGGTGTGCGTAATCAGTACTTCTTCATCGGCATCAGTGACGCGGCTTTCATCCCAGTCCGGTAGCGAAATGGTAGGCTGCTGACCAGAGGCTTGAATGTCTTGCGCGCAACTTTCGCTGAATGCCAGGCACTCAAGCAGCGAGTTGCTTGCCAGGCGGTTCGCGCCATGCAAGCCAGTGCAGGCGGTTTCGCCAATTGCATACAGGCAATCAATATCGGTGCGCCCATGCATGTCAGTCATGACGCCACCACAGGTGTAGTGCGCAGCGGGCACGACTGGGATCGGCTGTTTGCTGATATCTATCCCAAGTTGCAAACAGCGTTTGTAAATGTTGGGGAAGTGCGACTGGATAAACTCCAGCGGCTTATGGCTGATATCCAGATAAACACAGTCCAGTCCGCGTTTTTTCATTTCAAAGTCAATCGCACGCGCGACCACATCGCGTGGCGCCAGTTCTGCCCGCTCATCATGCAAATGCATAAAGCGTGTGCCATCTGGCAAGGTCAGCAATCCGCCCTCTCCGCGCAATACCTCCGAGATCAGAAAAGATTTGGCGTGCGGGTGGTACAAGCAGGTCGGATGAAACTGCACAAACTCCATATTTGCGACGCGGCAACCAGCCCGCCATGCCATGGCAATACCGTCACCGGTACTGATATCGGGGTTGGTCGTATAAAGATAAACTTTGCCTGCGCCACCCGTTGCAGTCACTGTGTATTGCGCCGATAGCGTAGTCACATGCCCGGTCTGGCTATTGAGCACATACGCACCCAGGCAACGGTTAGGGCCATCAGTGGCCGTTTGCTGGAACAGCTTGTGCGTGGTGATCAAGTCGACTGCAATATGGTGTTCGAGAACGGTGATGTTCGGGTGTTCACGTACGCGGTCGGTTAACGTGGTTTGTACCGCCTGGCCGGTGGCATCTGCCACATGCACGACCCGGCGGTGACTATGGCCGCCTTCGCGCGTCAGGTGCAGGCGGTCATCTTCAGGCTCGCGGGTAAAGTTAACCCCTTGCTGCAATAACCATTCAATACTGGCACGGCCATTGTTGACTACCATACGGGTGACTTCGCTATCACACAGTCCGGCACCGGCATCTAAAGTATCTTGAATATGCGCTTCGATTGAGTCTTCACTATTGTGTACCGCTGCAATGCCACCTTGCGCCCAGTTGCTGGCGCTCATAGAAAGCTCGCGTTTACTCAATATGCAAATACGATAATTATCAGCCAGCCGCAGGGCCAGAGATTGACCAGCCAATCCGCTGCCAATGATCAGGACATCAAATACTTTATTCATATTGTTGTAAAGGCAGAGGAACTTTTGTAGAAAAAGCCGTGTCAGAAATTTGTCTGTATTGCATGTTGCAATCGCAGGCAAAAATAAGGGATGAGACGATGTTACACACAACAAAATTAGAGGCGTTAACGCGCACCGGGTTCGTCGAAAGCAATACAAAAGCGTATACTACTCCCAATCATAAAATTACCCAAGGGAGTCATCGCGATATGACTGTTCAGGCGGCAAACGCCAAACAGCTTGAGAATAGAGAGTTCGACCAACTGTTGGTTGAACGTGCCCAGCAGGGCGATAAACGTGCATTTGGCCTGTTGGTCGAAAAGTACAATCGTAAGCTCGGAAGACTATTGTCGCGTATGATCCGCGACCAGGCTGAAGTAGAGGATGTGGTACAGGAATCCTTTATTAAAGCGTATCGCGCATTGCATAGTTTTCGCGGTGATAGTGCCTTTTATACGTGGTTATACCGTATTGGCATCAACACTGCCAAAAATTATCTGGTGTCCATGGGACGCAAGCCACAGGTGATGCAGGACGTTGAAATTGAAGACGTAGAAAATTTCGATGAGGGTCAGGACATGCGTACGATGGAGACGCCTGAAACCTCTCTCATGACTAAAGAAATCGCGCAAACCGTGAATGATGCGATTGCCGCGTTGCCAGAAGAGTTGCGCACAGCTATCACGTTGCGCGAGCTTGAAGGCTTAAGCTATGAAGATATTGCGACAGTAATGCAATGTCCGATTGGCACTGTCCGCTCACGTATTTTTCGTGCACGTGAGACTATTGCTGCAAAATTAAGACCATTGCTGGACACACCAAACCACAAACGTTGGTAATCCGGTAACACTATTAGTGCAGCCATTTGATGTAAACTTTTTAAATAATGGGTGTTATGACAAACAATTTGTTAAATGCTAACATAAAAACATTGATTGACTTGGGGTTATTATGAAGCAGCAATTATCCGCTTTAATCGACGGCGAAGCCGATATTGAACGCTGTGAACATATATTTCTTGCGGCCAAATCTACTGGCGAAGTAGCGCAAGCCTGGCAGGAGTATCATGTGATTCGCGATGTGATGCGTGAAGAGTATTGGGTGCAACCCGATATGACCAGCCGCATCATGGCAGAACTGAGTGATGAGCCTGTGGTATTGGCACCAAGAGCTGCTGCACAGCCAGTGGTTCCAATAAAGTCACGACCCAATAAATACGTTTGGTCTATTGCAGCGTCTGTAGCAGCTGCTTTTTTTGTTGGTATGTTTGTGCTCAACCAGCCTGCAACTGTTGATTCGGTGCAAATTGCTGACAGTGAAACTGATCAATATGTCATGGCGCATCACAATTACTCACCTAATAGTGCGACGTACTATATTCATAATGTAACTTACGCTGGCGAATAGCTTTAACTGTGATTGGTATGTCTGTGCAGTTTGTAATTCGTGCGGTATTTGCGTTAGTGCTCTGCCAACAGGCAGTCGCAGATGAAGATTTATGGGTCACTATGCAGAAAACAGCTTCTGCAGCCAGAGAGCTTAACTACCAGGGATTATTTATCTATCATAACGGAGCGATTATTCGCTCCGTTCAAATTACCCATATCAATGAAGCCGGCCGGGAATTTACCCGCAATGTCGTCCTTGATGGCCGTCCGCGTGAAGTGTTTAGCGAAGGTGACGATATTGTTATTTTTAATGCAAAAAATGACAAGGTAGTGATCGAAAAGCGCCGTGGTCAGAACCTCTTCCCGGCCATGTTGCCGACCCAGCTTCAACCTCTCAAGCAAAACTACAAGTTAAAATTTGTTGGCCAGGAGCGGATTGCTGGGCGTCTGGCTCAAGTAATCGATATGATCCCCAATGACAACCTGCGTTATCAATACCGCGTCTGGTCTGATAGCGAATATGGCTTGTTGTTGAAGATGAGCATGCTGGATGTGCAAGGTCATACCCTGGAACAAATCGGTTTCAATCAGGTATCCATGTTGCAAACCAAAGACCTGGATTGGTTCCAACCCAAGATCGACGCTTCCAAACCTTATGTGATGGATGACACCACCGATTTGACCCATGTGGAAAATAATCTGGTAATCGCAAACCTGCCTGCCGGGTATAAAAAAGTAGACCAGATCCGCTTGCGGGTCCCGGGTCGTACGGTGCCAGTCCAGCAATTAATTTTTTCTGATGGCCTTGCTTCAGTGTCGCTGTTTGTTGAGCCTGTAATCAAAGGCATGCAACCTCGCATTGGCAAAAAAACCATGGGTTCGACCAATGTATACGCCCATGTCTTAAACGGCTATCAATTGGTGGTTGTAGGTGAAGTACCGGCGCAAACCGTTGAGCAAATTGCGCAGCAGGTGACTTTTAAGAAGTAATCAAACTCGATGATTTCTACCTGTCCTCCTTGCTGCATGCACTCCCAGAATTATTTTCATCCCTGATATTTCCTCATTCATGACAAATTCCTCTAATCAATCAATATTGGATGAGCTGGTAGCGTCTGGCGTATTGTTGTGGAGTGATTGTCAAATGAAAGCTCTTTGTTTTTGTGCGTGTAATCACCATATGTAGAAAGCGTTTTAACAGTGACCAGGTTTTCTTGTTGGCTGCTATGAATAAGTATTTGAAAATATTGAATTAATTGATTAAATAATAGGAAAAATCATCATGAAGCAATGGATTTCTGCAGTGTTTCTGACATGCACTATGTCAGTGAGTATGTTTGTCATGCCGGCGCAGGCCAAGGATTTGCCTGACTTTACTGAGCTAGCAGAAAAACAAGGACCCACAGTGGTTAATATCAGTATTACTTCTGTAGTTCACGGTGGCGGTGGCATGGGTTTCCCTGGCATGCCTAATGATGAAAATCTGCAAGAATTGCTGCGCCGGTTCGGTATTCCGGGTATGCCTGGTATGCCGGGCCAGGAAGGCGGGCAGGACTACAAAACCCAGTCATTGGGTTCAGGGTTTATCATCAGCAGTGATGGGTATATTTTGACCAATGCGCACGTGGTGAGTGAAGCTGATGAAGTACTGGTAAAACTGTCTGACAAGCGCGAATTCAAGGCAAAAATCATTGGTGCCGACAAACGTACCGATGTTGCCCTGATTAAAATTGAAGCAACTGGCTTACCTAAAGTAGTCGTGGGTGATCCAAGTGCATTGAAAGTCGGCGAATGGGTAGCAGCGATTGGTTCTCCTTTCGGCCTTGAAAACACCATGACAGCCGGTATTGTCAGTGCCAAAGGTCGTGCCCTGCCACAAGAAAATTATGTTCCATTTATCCAGACCGATGTTGCGATTAATCCTGGTAACTCAGGCGGTCCGCTATTTAACCTGCGCGGTGAAGTGGTTGGTGTGAACTCCCAGATTTATAGCAAAAGTGGTGGCTCCATGGGGCTGTCATTCAGCATCCCGATTGATGTGGCTATTGATATTTCCAATCAGTTGAAGGCGACTGGCCGTATTTCACGTGGCTGGTTAGGGATTGGTATTCAGGAGGTGACTAAAGATTTGGCGGATTCTTTTGGCCTGAAACAAACCAGTGGCGCACTAATTGCCGGCGTTGAAAAAAATAGTCCCGCAGACAAAGGTGGTCTGGAAGTTGGCGATATTATCCTTAAGTTTGACGGTAAACCAATTGTAACTTCCGGTGATCTGCCGCGTGTTGTCGCTTCTATCAAACCTGGTAAAGTCGTGCCAGTGGAAATTGTGCGTAAAGGCACCAGCAAGACACTGCAGTTAGGCGTTGGTGAAATGCCAAACGAGCAAGCTGAAGCCCCTGCTTCGAGCAAAGAGCCTTCTAAATCAGAATCTAACAAGATCGGCCTTACCTTGCGTGAATTAACACCACAGCAAAAGAAAAAGCTGAATGGAAAAAATGGCTTGCTGGTGATTGAAAGCGTGGGCGCAGCGGCGCAAGCAGGTATCCGCCGTGGTGATGTGATTCTTGGCCTGAACAACAATGAAAGCCTAAGTGTAGATTTGTTCAATAAGCAGATCAACGCTGTGCCTTCCGGAAAAACGGTGGCAGTGCTGGTGCTGAGAGGCGAAAATACTTTGTATGTTCCTATCAAGGTAAGCAAATAAATATGGGTTTTAAAGCGCAGCAAACATTCAGTGATTTAAAATAAATCCCTGATAAATAGGCGTTTGCTGTAAAATGCCAGCAAATTTGGAAAGGCGCGTAAAGCGCCTTTCTTGCTTGTAATCAACCTATAGCAGAACATGAAGAATATTCGTAATTTCTCGATTATTGCCCACATCGACCATGGCAAATCGACACTGGCTGATCGCATCATTCAAATGTGCGGTGGGCTGGAGGCGCGCGAAATGGAAGCGCAAGTGCTGGATAGTATGGATATCGAGCGTGAGCGCGGTATTACGATTAAAGCGCAAACCGCCGCCCTGCAATACAAAGCCAACAACGGTGAAACGTATTTCCTCAACCTGATTGATACGCCAGGGCATGTGGATTTCAGCTATGAAGTCAGCCGTTCGCTCTCTGCCTGTGAAGGTGCTTTGCTGGTCGTAGATGCCTCACAAGGTGTTGAGGCGCAAAGTGTAGCTAACTGTTACACCGCGATTGAACTGGGCGTTGAAGTTACCCCTGTCCTGAATAAAATTGATTTGCCTTCTGCCGACCCGGCACGCGTTTCCCAAGAGATTGAAGATGTGATTGGCGTAGATGCCACCGATGCTGTGCGTTGTTCCGCCAAAACCGGCGAAGGCGTACGCGATGTGCTCGAAGAAGTGGTTGCCAAAGTGCCGCCGCCAAAAGGTGATGTCGATGGTCCGTTGAAAGCGTTAGTGATTGATGCATGGTTTGATAACTATGTAGGCGTAGTGATGCTGGTGCGCGTGGTTGATGGCGTATTGCGCGCCAAGGATAAAATCCGACTGATGGCAACCGGCGCTGAATACTTGTGTGAGCAAGTCGGTGTGTTCACGCCAAAGTCGCTGCAACGTCCGCAATTAAGCGCAGGTGAAGTAGGGTTTATTATTGCAGGTATTAAAGAGCTTGCAGCCGCTAAAGTCGGCGATACGGTCACTTTAGCCGGTAGAAAGGCTTCTGAGCCTCTGCCCGGTTTTAAAGAAGTTAAGCCGCAAGTGTTTGCCGGTTTATATCCTGTTGAGTCCAACCAGTTTGAAGGTCTGCGCACCGCACTGGAAAAGCTGAGCTTGAATGACTCAAGCCTGCAGTTTGAGCCGGAAAACTCGACTGCACTGGGCTTTGGCTTCCGTTGTGGCTTCTTAGGCTTGCTGCATATGGAGATCGTACAAGAGCGCCTGGAGCGCGAGTACGATATGGACCTGATCACTACTGCACCTACCGTGATTTACGAGTTGTTGCTCAAAACCGGTGAAGTGGTGCAGATTGAAAATCCGTCCCGCCTGCCTGAGCCTTCCCGGGTGGAAGAGATTCGCGAGCCTATGATTGTGGTCAATCTGTTGATGCCGCAAGATTATGTCGGGCCGGTGATGACCTTGTGTAATAACAAACGCGGCATCCAGCGCAATATGCAGTATATGGGCCGCCAGGTGATGCTGAGTTACGAAATGCCGCTGAACGAAGTGGTGCTGGATTTCTTTGATAAATTGAAGTCTGTTTCACGCGGTTATGCATCGATGGACTATGAATTCCTGGAGTTCCGTGCCGCCGATCTGGTGAAGCTGGATATCATGGTCAACGGAGAGCGCGTCGACGCTTTAAGCCTGATTGTGCATCGTGCAAACAGTCTTTATCGTGGCCGTGAACTGGTCTCCAAAATGCGCGAACTGATTCCTCGCCAGATGTTTGATATTGCCATCCAGGCATCAATTGGGGCTAACATCATTGCCCGTGAAACCGTGAAGGCCATGCGTAAAAACGTGATTGCCAAGTGCTACGGTGGCGATATTACGCGTAAGCGCAAATTGCTGGATAAACAAAAAGAAGGTAAAAAACGCATGAAGCAGGTTGGCAATGTGGAAATTCCACAAGAAGCCTTCCTGGCGATTCTGCGCGTTGAAGATAAATAAACGGGAAACCCCGCTTTCTACAGGGAACGAGCATGTATTTTGCAATTTTTATGTTGGTGATTTTGCTGGTATCCGGCGCTATCTGGTTGCTGGATATCCTGGTCCTGCGCAAAAAACGCCAGGCAAGTGCCTTGGGTGATGTGCCTGATCCATGGTATGTGGAATACAGCAAAAGCTTTTTCCCGGTCATCCTGCTGGTGTTCACGGTGCGCTCATTTATCGTTGAACCGTTCAAAATTCCTTCCGGTTCCATGATGCCGACATTGCTGGCTGGCGACTATATACTGGTCAACAAATTCACTTATGGCTTACGTGTGCCTATCCTGAACAATGTGTTTTATCCGGTGGATAAACCTAAGCGTGGCGACGTATTCGTGTTTCATTACCCGCCAGACCCATCGATTGATTACATTAAACGGGTGGTGGGTTTGCCGGGCGATAAAATTCAATACCGTGACAAACAGCTGACTATCAATGACAAAGTCATTAACCTTGATTTCATTGAGCCCTACAAATATGCATTGAATGTGAACGATGAAAGTGGCAGCTCACGCGCGGTGGATGTGACCGCTTCACGCCTGACGGAGCAGTTGGGCGATGTCAAACACGATGTACTGATCCATGACATCATGAATCAGTATAGCCCTGGCAGCCTGGGTGACCGCTTAATGCAAGGCGAAGCGATCACTGTGCCTGAAGGCCAGTACTATGCCATGGGCGATAACCGCGACAATAGTTCTGATAGCCGTGTCTGGGGCTTTGTTTCTGAGAAATATCTGGTTGGTCGGGCGTTTTTTATCTGGTTTAACTTTGACCAGTGGCGTCGTATCGGGCAAAGTATCGGTTAATGTCGGTCGTCATCGTTTAGGCAATCACCATTTGTGGAGAGATGGCATATGAAACGTTCTCATATTTCAACGCAGACTTCAGCAAAGCCGCAACGCGGGTTAGGCTTGATCGGTTTTCTGCTGGTGTTAACTGCAGTGGGTATTCTGGGCATGGTGGCACTTAAAGCGTTGCCATCCTATATGGAATATTTCTCGATTCAATCGACTGTCAACCGCCTGGCGCATGACCCTATGCTGCAAAGTGATGCCGATATCCGTGCCGCGTTTGACCGCCAGATGCATGTGGATATGATCAAGACCGTGCAAGGCCGCGATTTGACTATCGCCAGCGGTGCTGTAGCTGTGCGTTACCAAAAAACGATTCCCCTCACAGACACTATCAGTTTGCTGATCGATTTTGATGCGGCCAGCAAAGCATCACAGTAGGTGAGATGAGCGCGCTTCCAGTCTTACAGACCCGCATCGGTTACAGCTTCACGCAGCCTGAGTTGCTGCAGCAAGCGCTCACACATCGCAGTTTTTCGGCCAGCAATAACGAACGCCTGGAATTTTTAGGCGATAGCGTGCTCAACTTTATTATTGCGCATCAGTTATTTAATTTATTCCCTGATATACCAGAGGGAGACCTCAGCCGCTTGCGCGCCAAGCTGGTAAAAGAAGCCAGCCTCGCCGAGATCGCTATTACACTGAATCTTGGCGATGCACTCAAACTCGGTGAAGGTGAATTGAAGAGCGCAGGCTGGCGCAGGCCTTCTATCCTGGCGGATGCGCTGGAAGCCATTGTCGGTGCAGTCTACCTGGATGGCGGCTTTGCAGCCGCTGAACAAGTGGTGGCGTTGCTATACCGCGAAACACTCACTACTATCAACCCGAAGGTGATTGATAAAGACGCCAAGTCACAATTGCAGGAATACCTGCAAAGTAAAAAGATGGACCTGCCCGAGTATCAGGTAGCATCTATCGAAGGCGAGGCACACGCACAGACCTTTACCGTGCAATGCTTTATCAAGAAACTAAATATCACTACTACTGGTGCCGGCACTAGCCGCCGCGTGGCAGAACAGCAGGCGGCCAAGCTCGCCATGGAAAAAATTCAATCATGACAGAACATATAGAACCTACTGAAGATTTCCGTTGCGGCACCGTTGCTATCGTTGGCCGGCCAAACGTTGGTAAATCTACCTTACTGAATCATATCCTGGGCCTGAAGTTAGCCATTACTTCACGCAAGGCGCAGACCACACGCCATCGTTTACTCGGCATCCATACCACTGAGGATACCCAGTTCCTGTTTGTGGATACGCCGGGTTTCCAGCAGAAACATATCAATGCTTTAAACAAAACCCTGAACAAAACAGTGACCCAGGTATTGTCTGAAGTCGATGTGGTGCTGTTCGTGATCGAGCCGATGAAGCTGGGCGAAGCAGATGAGCTGGTCCTGAAACTGTTACCTAAGAACAAGCCGGTCTTGCTGGTAGTGAATAAAGCAGATTTGATGGGGGATAAAGGTAATTTATTGCCATTGATCCAGGACTTTGATCTGCTGTTTGAGTTTGCCGGTATCATCCCGGTCAGTGCAAAAAAGAACCAGAATCTGGATGGCTTGCTGGACGCGGTGCGTGAGCATTTGCCGGAACAGCCAGCGATATATGGTGAAGATGAACTCACCGATAAGAATGAACGCTTTTTAGCCGCCGAGTTAATTCGCGAAAAAATATTCAGGTTGGCAGGCGATGAGTTGCCTTACTCAATGACGGTAGAAATTGAAAAGTTTGAAACCGTCAAAAAACTTCGCCGCATTTTTGCCGTGATTATTGTCGATAAAGACAGCCAGAAACCCATGATCATTGGCAAGGGTGGCGAGAAACTCAAACAAATCTCCACCGAAGCGCGCCAGGATATGGAAAAGCTGTTCGGCTCCAAAGTTTACCTGGAAACCTGGGTCAAGGTTAAAGGTGGCTGGGCAGATGACGAGCGTGCATTAAAAAGCCTAGGGTTTTAGTCGCCTGCACTGGCGGTCGCATCATGGCTGTGAGCATCCCTAATGTTGCTGCACTCAAGCAATCACAACAGCCAGTCTTTATTCTCCACACGTATCCTTTCAAAGAAACCAGCCTGGTGGTTGAAATGTTCAGCCGCGATTTTGGACGGATTGCTGGTGTAGCAAAAGGCGCCCGTCGTCCGCTTTCAGCCATGCGTGGTATGTTGCAATCCTTTCAGCAACTGGCTGGCACCTGGTCAGGTAAAAATGAACTCAAAACTTTGCACGGCCTGGAATGGCTAACTGGCCTGACCTTACTTAAAGGCGACGCGCTGATGTGCGGTTTTTACATGAATGAGCTGCTGTTGCGCCTGCTGCCGCGCGACGATGCGCATGTGCAACTGTTTGAGTATTATGCCGAAACCGTACAAATACTTTCTACGCTTACCCACGAAACCGGCAGTGGCCAACTGGCAGAAATCATGCGCCGGTTTGAATTGAAAATGTTGCAAGAGCTGGGTTATGCCGTGCCACTGACGCATGATGAAAATGGCGAGATTATTCATGCCGAAGAAACCTATCGATTCGAAGCCGACTATGGCGCTTCTGCCTTAAACGTTACCAAGAATGGTGTGCTGATTCAGGGCCGGTCCTTGCTCGATATGGCCCGTGGAAGTTACAGCAACACAACCACACAGGTGCAAAGCAAGCAATTGATGCGCTATTTGTTACAGCATTACCTTGGTGAAAAGCCCTTGCATACCCGCCAGTTGCTGGTCGATCTGCAAGACTTCTAAGCTTATCTAGCGTGAAATAAAAAAGCCTTAAACAGCCAGATTGTTGAGAGCATGCGCTGGCTAAGTTTATAATTAAAAAAACGTGGCAGCCAGCCAAAGCAATCGAAAGAACATATGTTGAAATTAGGTGTGAATATTGACCATGTCGCCACAATTCGCCAGGCACGTGGTACCAGGTACCCCAGTGTAGTTCAGGCAGCATTGCGTGCTGAACAGTCTGGTGCGGACAGTATTACGTTGCATTTGCGTGAAGATAGACGCCATATGCAGGATGCGGATATTTTTGCTTTGCGGCCTTTGCTCCAGACCAAGATGAATCTTGAATGTGCGGTGACCGATGAAATGCTGGATATCGCGATTCAGGTGAAACCGCAGGATGTCTGCCTGGTGCCGGAACGTCGCGAAGAGCGCACCACCGAGGGTGGTTTAGACGTGCTCACGCACTACGCCAAAGTGGAACATGCGGTCAAGAAACTGTCTGACCAGGGCATACGCGTGTCATTGTTTATCGCGCCAGATCTGGCGCAGATCGATGCCGCAGTAAAAATCGGTGCGCCGGTGATCGAAATACATACCGGTACATTTGCCGATGCCGACACTGAAAAAACGCAAACTGAAGAGTTACGCAGAGTAGAGGCAGCCCTGCATCATGCGAAAGCCAGTGGCCTGGTAGTCAATGCCGGGCACGGCCTGCATTATCACAACGTACACCGCATCGCACGTTTGCCGGGGTTTGAAGAGCTGAATATCGGCCATGCCATTGTCGCGCATGCCTTGTTTGTCGGTTGGGATAATGCGGTGCGTGAGATGAAATCCCTGATGAAAGAGTTTTCAGCCAGGTAATGCAGCCCATCCAGTTTTATAATTGCAGTGAGTCATTCATACGAATGCGTCTGTTAAAAGTATTTGGCGATGCCTAATATCAATGCAAAATTGTTTTGCGAGGTGGTCAAATGATCTTTGGAATAGGGACTGATATTGTTGAAGTCGAGCGCATTCAAGCCTCGCTGGACCAGTTTGGTGAGCCATTTGCCAAACGCATTCTGGCCGAGTCTGAATGGGCGGATTACCAGGCCAGCCAGTTAAAAGCGCGCTTTCTTGCCAAGCGGTTTGCCGCCAAGGAGGCCTTTGCCAAAGCGATTGGCACCGGCATTCGCGGCGATGTCAGCTTTCATAATATTGCTGTCACCCACGATGCGTTGGGTCGGCCACTGCTGCAATTGGCCGCGACATTACAAGGCTTCCTCAAACAACATCATATCCACCAGTCACATATCAGTATCAGCGACGAGAAAAATCTGGCGCTGGCTTATGTCGTACTGGAAACCGTAAGCAAGTGACATTAGCAAATACAGTCGTGGCAGAAGATAATGAACGCCGCTTTTCCGGCGTGCGTCGGTTATATGGCGAGCAAGGCTTGCAGCAACTGCAAGCGGCGCATGTATTGGTGATAGGCCTGGGCGGTGTTGGCTCATGGACAGTAGAAGCACTGGCGCGCAATGCCGTGGGCAAGCTGACCCTGGTCGACCTGGATAATATTTCGGTATCCAATATCAATCGGCAAATCCATGCGCTGGATGAAAGTGTAGGTAAAGCCAAAGTCACTGCCATGCATGAGCGGATTGCGCAGATTAATCCGGCCTGTGACGTGGTCGAGATTGAAGACTTTATTTCAGCAGAAAATATGGCAGCGGTGCTAGCAATGCGGCCAGATATCGTAGTCGATTGCATGGATGATACCAAAGCGAAAATTGCACTGGCCAATTATTGCCATCAGCAGCAATTGCCGCTGATTGTGGTGGGTAGTGCTGGCGGCAAGCTCGATGCGACGCGTATCCGGCTGGCGGATCTGGCACATGTGCATGGCGACCGTATGCTGGCAAAAATCCGTAACCAGTTGCGTCGTGATCATGGTTTCCCCCAAGCCAGTGATAGCAAAAAATCAGCCAAATTCGGTATCACTGCGGTGTATTCCGATGAGCCGGTGGAAAAACCAGCCGAAGCCTGTGATACCCAGGCAGGATTGACCGGCCTCAATTGCGCCGGTTATGGTTCCAGTATTTGTGTCACTGCCAGTTTCGGCTTTATCGCTGCGCAGCATGCCCTGCAAGAATTAGTGTTTTCGCGCTAATCCCTTTTTCAATTCAATTTGCGCTTCGCAGTGAGTTTGGCGTAAATTGACACACTACTGTTATAAGATTGTTGAACAATCTTTAAGATGTAACGTCTACCCAATAGAAAACAGCGAATAGAAAACAGGCATAGACATTGCATAGTTAAACTTCTGATTGAGGTTAGTGCAGGGCTTTCCAGTCTGTCTTCTTTATTTAGGGCCGCATGAAGGTGGGTTAAAGTTTCGCTGCAAGTATCGCTAAAACCATAATAAAGGTATCTGCCATGCAATTGGATGTATTTCTGAAACAGGTTTCACTGAATCATGCATTGAACGTGCTGATATGGCACGCAGCCCAGGCTGGCATTGAGATTGCTGACCTGGTCAAGCAAGGCGCATTACAAGGGGTGACCGAGAAAACCACCAGCACGAATGTGCAGGGTGAAACCCAGATGCAACTGGATATCCGTAGTCATGAAGTCGCTCTTGAACAATTTCGTGCTTCTGCCGTGGTAGCCGGTGTAGTCTCTGAAGAAACAGAAGAAGCGATTGTTTTTGAAACCGTGGATGCACCGTTTCTGGTCTGCATGGACCCGCTGGATGGTTCTTCCAACTTATCTATTAATGGCGTGGTCGGCAGTATTTTCTCTATATTACCGAATACCGGTGTTGCAACCCAGGGCGAGCAGGCTTTTCTACAACCAGGACAGGCACAACGGGCAGCGCTATACATTATGTATGGGCCAGCGACGTTAATGGTACTGACGCTAGGCCAGGGTACACATGTGTTTACGCTTGACCATGAAAATGACAGCTTTGTGCTTACCCAACAAACGGTCGAAATTCCGGCAGAGACTTCTGAATTCGCCATCAACGCCAGCAATCAACGTTACTGGCAGCCAGCAGTGAAGCGTTACATAGATGAATGTTTACAAGGCGCAGAAGGTGAACGCGGCCGTGATTTCAATATGCGCTGGTGCGCCAGTATGGTGATGGATGTGCATCGCATCCTGGCGCGTGGTGGTGTGTTCTTATATCCAAGCGACAATAAACAGCCGATCAAGGCCGGGCGTTTAAGATTATTGTATGAAGCCAACCCGATGAGCCTGCTAGTGGCACAGGCGGGCGGTGAAAGCATCACTGGCCTGGAAGATGTCCTCGCAATACAACCCAAATCCTGCCACCAACGGGTCCCGGTTTTACTGGGGTCCAAAAAAGAAATCCAGCGCTTGCGTGAATATCACCAGCAAGCCACAGAATAAAGGAGTTTTGCATGGCATTGATTTCCCTCAGGCAGTTACTCGATCACGCCGCCGAAAATAGTTACGGCTATCCCGCTTTCAATATCAACAATATGGAGCAGATCATCTCCATTATGAAAGCTGCTGACGAAGTAAACAGTGCGGTTATTTTGCAGGCTTCGGCTGGGGCACGTGGCTATGCTGGCGAGTCCTTTCTGCGCAAGATGGTAGAAGCAGCCATCGAGCAGTTTCCACATATTCCGGTGTGTATGCACCAGGACCACGGCACTTCTCCCAAAATTTGCCAGATGGCGATCCGTAGTGGCTTCTCCAGCGTGATGATGGATGGATCGTTAAAAGAAGATCACAAAACCCCGGCCAGTTATGAATACAACATGGATGTGACGCGGCGCGTGGTAGAGTTTGCTCATGCAGTGGGTGTTTCTGTAGAAGGCGAATTAGGTGTACTGGGATCACTTGAAACCGGCATGGCTGGAGAAGAGGATGGTGTTGGCGCCGAAGGAAAGCTGGATGAATCCCAGCTATTGACCGACCCGGACGAAGCGGCTGCGTTTGTTGAAGCGACCAAAGTAGATGCGCTGGCTATAGCGATTGGCACCAGTCACGGTGCTTATAAATTCACACGTCCGCCGTCAGCGGATACCTTATCCATCAAGCGTATCCAGGAAATTCACGCCAAGATTCCTAATACGCATCTGGTCATGCATGGTTCTTCAAGTGTGCCGCAAGAATTCCTGGAAAGAATCCGCCATTATGGCGGTAACATCAAGGAAACCTATGGGGTTCCGGTTTCCCAGATTGTAGAAGGCATCAAGAGCGGTGTGCGCAAAGTCAATATTGATACCGATATCCGCCTCGCAATGACTGCAGCCATTCGCGAATATTTCGTAGAACATCCGGAAGAGTTCGATCCACGGGGTTACTTTAAAGAGGCAACCAACGCAGCGCAACAGCTTTGTAAGGAGCGCTTTGAAGCATTTGGCAGTGCAGGGCAGGCGGGTAAAATAAAAGTGGTTTCCCTGGAAAAAATGGCCGCCATTTATTAAATGATTGAACGGTTGTTTGGTAAAGCTGCCATAGATAATAACGTTGCCAGCTAACTGGTACTAGAAACACATCATCCAACTTAAACGCTTGCTCTTAAAAAATAATCCTAACCAAGGGGGCATGATAGAAAGGTTTACATCATGCGCAAAAAATTAGTTGTCGGTAACTGGAAGCTGCATGGCAGCTTGCTGGAAAATCAGGGCCTGCTGAATCGGCTCAAACAAGAACTCCATCATCTTGAAGGTGTGGATGCGGCTGTGTGCCTGCCCTATGTATACTTATATCAGGCGCAGTCTGCTTTACAAGGCTCCGCGATTGCCTGGGGCGCACAAAATGTCAGTCAATTTACTGAGGGCGCTTTTACCTCATGTATCTCGGCAAAAATGGTCGCCGAATTTGGCTGCACTTACACTATCGTCGGTCACTCGGAACGTCGCGCCCTCAAATTGGAAAGTAACCAGGTAGCGACCAAACGCTTGCTGAATGCTTTGCATGCCGGGCTTACACCCATTTTTTGTGTAGGCGAAACCCTGGATGAACGCGATGGCGGCATGGCCGAATTAATTGTGCGTAACCAGATGCTGAATGTAGTGTATGGCCTGGACGACAAGGCGTTTGCGCTGGCAAAAAAACTGAATATGGTGATTGCCTATGAACCGGTATGGGCGATTGGTACCGGCGAACATGCTACGCCTGAACATGCTCAACGTATGCATGCGTTTATCCGCATGATGATTGCCGAGCGTGACCGCGAGTTTGCTGATGAGATCCGCATCCTGTATGGCGGCAGTATGGCACCTAAAAATGCTGAAAGTCTGTTAGTGATGCCGGATATCGATGGTGGCCTGCTGGGGCGTGCGGCGCTGGTTGCTGAAGATTTCGTGGATATTTGCAAAACCGCCAGCCGTTGCTACCAGCAAAAACAGGCTTTAAAGGAATCCAGCAGGGCTGCACCAGTCTATGTTGCATGATCTCTTCGTTTAAAGGCAACAAAAGTCACTTACCCAGCAAACCCTGCCAGCAATGCGGCAGGGAGATGAGTTGGCGAAAATCCTGGGCGAATAACTGGGAAGCAGTCAAATACTGTTCCGAACGTTGCCGGCGGCAAGCGAAATTAGCAGCAGCATGAAAAACCTGGTCATCATTTTGGGTGACCAGCTCACGCTGGATAACCCCGCCCTGCAAGCATTTGATCCATCTCAGGATCATATTGTGATGGCAGAAGTCATGCAGGAGAGTACGCATGTCTGGTCACACCGGCAGCGGATTACCTTGTTTTTATCCGCCATGCGCCACTTTGCCGAGGCTTTGCAAGCCAGGCATTTTCCGCTTACCTATTTCAAACTCGAATCACATGATTACCCGGACCTGGTTGCGGTGTGGCGAGCCATGTTGCAGCAACATCAGCCTCAAGCTATGCGAGTGTGCGAGCCTGGCGATTGGCGGGTATTGCAGGCATTACAGGCCACAGCCAAGGAACATCATGTAGCGCTGGATGTTCTGCAGGACACGCATTATATGTGCAGTATCCCGCAGTTCCAGCGTTGGGCAGAGCAGCAAAAAGGTAGTTCTTTGCGAATGGAAAATTTTTACCGCGGCATGCGCAAAAAATACAAGTTGCTGATGAAAGGCGACGCGCCAGCCGGCGGTGAATGGAACTTTGACAAGCAGAACCGGGAACACTTAGGTAAAGAAGGTCCGCAAAATTTAAAGCCATCGCCAAGGTTTGCACCCGATGCGCTTACTCAAGCGGTCATCGCCTTTGTCAAACAACGGTTTCCCGATCATCCCGGCAAACTGGATGAGTTTCCATGGCCGGTGAAACGTGCACAGGCTCTTAAATTACTCTCGCATTTTATACAAGAAAAATTACCGCAGTTTGGCACGTACCAGGACGCCATGTGGCAAGACAGCCCTTATTTATGGCATTCTCTGCTGGCCTCGGCGCTCAATCTTAAATTGTTGAATCCGCGGGAAGTCATTGCCGCTGCCGAGCAGGCCTACCAGCAAGGCCAGGCGCCGCTTGCCAGTGTTGAGGGGTTTATACGACAGATACTGGGTTGGCGCGAATTTGTCCGTGGCGTTTACTGGTTCGAAATGCCGGCATTAAAATCAGCCAACTATTTCAAGCATGAACGTGATTTGCCAGCCTGGTTCTGGACCGGACAAACGCAGATGCAATGCCTGTCGCAATGTATAGGCCAAACCCTGGAAACCGGATATGCACACCATATCCAGCGCCTGATGGTCATAGGCCTGTTTTCAACTTTGGCTGAATTGTCGCCCCAGCAGGTCGCAGACTGGTTTTTGGCTGTCTATGTCGACGCCGTCGAGTGGGTGGAATTACCAAATGTGGCGGGCATGGCCTTGTATGCCAACGGTGGCAGATTCACCAGCAAGCCTTATGTCGCCAGTGGTGCCTATATCAAACGCATGAGTAATTATTGTGCAAACTGCCGCTATGACCCGACACTGAAAACAGGTGAGGCTGCCTGTCCATTCACTACCTTGTATTGGGCATTTTTAATCAAGCATGAAACATTGCTGGCTGGTAATCAACGCACCCGCCTGATGGTGCAACATGTGGGCAAAATGACGGCCAGCGAACAATCTGCGATCAAGGCATTTGCCAGTCAGCGACTGAAACAAATACAGCAGTTATAAACGAGGAATTTTTTGATTCATACGATTTCATAAAACTGTCATAAATGGCTGGCCGCCAAGCGCTACAATAGTCGACATGAAAAATAACCCCTCTGTTTTATTAGACCGAGACCTCAGTATCCTCAGTTTTAATGCGCGCGTATTATCCCTGGCGCAACGCGAAGATTACCCCCTGCTGGAGCGACTGCGATTTTTATGCATTGTCTCCAATAATCTGGATGAATTTTTTGAAGTGCGCATGCCTTTGCAAATGGAAGCGCATCAGCAAGGCGTGACGCATGGCCCGGTCACCGCTACTGGTTGCGAACAAATTGCCAGCATGGCACATGCGCTGGTAGCAAAACAATATGAGTTGTTTAATGATGCGCTAATGCCAGCGCTTGCCGAGCAAGCGATACACCTGGTTTCCGGTACCGTGCGTACGCCAGAACAAATCAGTTGGGTAGCCAATTACTTCAAGCGTGAAGTGTTGCCATTTCTGATGCCGGTATCGCTCGATCCATCGCATCCTTTCCCTCAGGTCGCTAATAAGTCGCTTAATTTTATTGTCCGCATTGAGATTGATAAAGAAGAAAAAATCGCCATCGTACGCGTGCCGCGCGTAGTGCCGCGTTTGTTGCAATTGCCGAGTAACATTAGTAAAGGCCAGCAATGTTTTGTATCGCTGACCAGTATTATTCGCTCAAACCTGCATGTGCTGTTTGCAGGTGCAAAAATCCTGCACTTCTCGCAGTTCCGCGTCACACGTAACAGTGACCTTGAAGTCGATGAGGATGACGTAAGTAATTTGCGCATGGCTTTGCGTGAAGAGCTTGCCCATCGCCAATACGGTAAAGCAGTGCGCCTGGAAGTCACGCATGAGTGTGATGATGCGCTGGCTGAATTCCTGCTCAAACAGTTCAACCTGCCTGCATTGGCGCTTTACCGCGTGAATGGCCCGGTGAATTTGGGCCGCCTGATCCAGCTGCCGGATATGGCAAAAGGCGATCATCTCAAGTTCACCTCTTTTCAGCCACAGTGGCCTAAACACATCAATAAAAACATTCTTTTGCTGGCGCAGATGCGTGAGCGTGATTTATTGATACATCAACCTTATGAAAGCTTTGATGTAGTGATCCAGTTGCTGGAAGAAGCGGTCAAGGATGAGCATGTGCTGGCTATCCGCATGACCATTTACCGCACCGGCGCTGATCCGCGCATGCTGTCATTGCTGCAGGAAGCGGTACGTCGTGGTAAAGAAGTGCTGGTAGTGGTTGAGCTCAAAGCCCGTTTTGATGAAGAAGCCAATATCAACTGGGCAGAGGCGCTGGAATCCGTAGGCGCGCAGGTGGTGTATGGTGTGGTCGGCCTGAAAACCCATGCCAAGATGTTATTGATCATGCGTCGCGAAGGGAAAAGCATCCATCGCTACGGGCATTTGTCGACCGGGAACTACAATCCGAAAACGACACGTTTATATACCGACTGGAGCATGCTCACGGCAAATCCTGACCTGACCAGGGAAATGGAAGCCCTGTTCCGTCATTTGACCAGCGAGCTGCCCTTGCCGCGCATGCGGCATTTGCTGGTGGCACCGTTCACGCTACACGCTGGCATGATCAAGCAATTGGGTAAAGCGCAACGCCTGGCCAGGCAAGGCAAACCGGCGCGCGTGATCGCCAAGATGAATGCGCTGACAGATATCCCATTAACCGAAGCCTTGATCAAAGCTGCCGCAGCCGGTGTCGAGATTGACCTGATCATCCGTGGCGCCTGCATCTTGCCGGTAGATTTGCCCGCGCTGAAAGGCCGCATCCGTGTCCGGTCAATTGTGGGCCGCTTGCTGGAGCATTCGCGCGTGTTCTATTTCAATCTGGATGGGCAGGTCCAAATGTGGCTTTCTAGCGCCGACTGGATGAGCCGCAATATGATACGGCGTGTCGAGCTGGCGTGGCCGATCACTGACCCTAAAATGCAATTGCGCATTATGCAGGAGGGGTTGCAGTTATACCTCGATGACAACCTGGATGCCTGGCAGTTGACTGAGCAGGGTGTGTATAAAGCCGTGCGCGAATCGGCAGGCGATGCCCCATTTCAGTCTTGCCAGCAGATATTGCTAAAACAGTATCATTCATTATAGGGTCTGCGAGATGGCGGTACGTAACCTGATTTTATGGCGGCATGCAGAAGCAGAAGACTTGCTGCATGGTCATTCTGACCTCGAGCGAGCCTTGACTAAAAAAGGCCACAAGCAGGCAAAGCAAATGGCGGCCTGGCTGAAGAAATACCTGCCTAAACAAACCTACGCCATGGTCAGCCCGGCATTGCGGACCCGGGAAACGGCCGCTTATTGGGCGGAGGGCTGGCAGGAAGAAAACCGCCTCGCGCCTGAACGGCCTTTGCAGCCGATTTTGCAATTACTTGAGCAGAGCCCGTTTGAACACATTATGCTGGTCGGGCATCAGCCCTGGATAGGCGAACTGGCTGCCCAATGCCTGGGTATGGAAGATACGCAACTGAGTATTAAAAAAGGCGCCGTCTGGTGGTTACGGTTGCCAAAGTCCGGCCCGCCTTACAAACTCTACAGCGTGCAGTCGCCAGACCTGGTGGAATAGCATGTCGTTATCGATCAGTTTAAGCGACTGCTCGAGGTGGTTATTTTTCGGAAACGTAAAAACTGAAAGAGCTAGCTCAACAGATAAGTGAGCTAGCTCTTCAATCCAGGCTGTCTGATTCGAATTTTTACAATCGAATACCCTGGAAATTACTTCTTTGGTCTGCCGGTTTTAATGGTTGGTACTGTTGCCAATGCCGCTTTCAGTTTTGTGTCATCAAGGCCAGACAGCAGTTTTAAACCGGCGCGTAGTAGTTCGCTTTTCTTAACCGCTTTGCCAGCGGCTTCCAGACGTTTCTTCAATGCAGCAATTTGTGCATATTCGTCTTTTGGCATGGTAAAGCTATCGCGTTCCATTTTGACTTTAGGTGTTTTTGATTTATCAGCTGTCACAGGTTTGCTGCTGTTCACAGCAGGTTTGCCTACTACTTTTGCCACTGGTTTTTGAGCAGCGGGCGTCGCTTTTTTAGGTGCAACAGTTGCCGGTTTTGCCGCAATTTTGGCCACCGGTTTTGCCACTGGCTTAGCTGTAGAAGCTGCCGTCGCTGGTTTGGCGATTCCTGGTTTTACTGCTTTGCTTGATGCAGGGGTTTTAGCGGCTACTGGTTTGCTTGTTGCCGTAGGTTTGGCTGCCGGTTTAGTGGCCATGTGGATCTCCTGTTTATTTTTGCGTGAAAACAGTTTATACCGTTTTTGTTTTGCGTCAATTGTCATAAAAATTTCATATTGATATGGTGTCATAGAGGCTGTTTTCCATGACAGAATTCAACACCATCACACAGGGAGCATGAGATGCGCAGGGTATTGGTGGCAAACACCAAAGGCGGTAGCGGTAAAACGACTCTCGCCTCCAATCTTGCTGGGTATCTGGCGCAATTGGGACATAAGGTTGTACTGGAAGATATTGATCGCCAGCAATCGTCAGCTTCTTGGCTGGCGCGCCGTCCACAGCATGTAGCGACTGTATTCAATGCTGAAGACCTGGGTAAATCCGCTTTGCAAAAAGCTGACTGGGTCATTACCGATTCCCCCGGTGGTTTACGCGACAAAAAAATTTCTGATGCAGTGACCGAGACCGATTTAATCCTGGTACCAATTGCACCTTCTGCTTTTGATATTGGCGCTACCCAGGACTTCCTGAGCTTGCTGGCCGAAGAAAAAGCCGTGCGCAAGCACAAGACTTTTGTCGGGCTGGTGGGCATGCGTGTGATGCCGCGTACTAAATCTGCCGAGCGCCTGCTAGCGTTTATGGATGAGACCGGCTTTGCGGTTTTGTCGATGCTGCGTTCTTCGCAGATCTATGTCACTGCGGCAGAAGAGGGGTTAAGTATTTTTGAATTGTCGGGCTCTCTAAAGGAGATCGATATTGCGCAGTGGAATCCGGTCACCGACTGGATTTTGCAGAACAGTTAGAGAGGCCTGTCGTTTCAGGCGATGAGTAAAAAGCTGTCGACGCCGGCAGCTAGCATCAAATTAAAGGGAGTCATATGAAAGATAAGTCAAATCCAGTGTACCTGGAAAAAGTGAAACAACTCAGCCCTGATGAAGCTGAACGCGTGCTGTCACGCATGGGTGGCAAGTTGCCTAAACGATTTATCAAGGAAAAACTGACCCAGGAAGAAGCGCTTGCGTTGCAGTTGGAGATTGAAGATGAGCAACTGCAAGAGTGGCGTGAGAAAGTAGCAAAACTGCGCGAAGAAGATGAAAAGCAATCGAAGAAGAAAAAGGATTAGTCTGTATATTTTCAGTAGATGCGTACAATGCCGCATTAGCAAAACGGGCCTTTCGGACCGTTTTTTTAACTGTATTCCGCTTCCAGTTGCCAGCCGAGTTTTTGCCAAAGCTGGCATTCTTCTTCCAGCAGGTAATGCGTTTGAGGGTGCTGGCTGACCCACTGTGCCGGCAGCGCTAGCGTAAACTGCTGTTTGTCGTGTATCAGCTGTAAATGTTTCATCACAGGCAACCGGCGTGAGTGGCAGAAAATCACTGCCAGGCGTAATGCCATCAACTGGCACACCAGGTCCTGGTTGTCGAAATCCGCAGGTAGTTTGCGCAATTTGCCTTGATGACCCAATACCAGAAGACTGATGGTGTGCAGCTCGCTTTGGGCAAACCCCATCAGCTCGGTGTTATCCAGTATATAAGCGCCATGCTTGTTACAGTCAGTATGTGAAATGGCCCAGCCGATTTCATGGCACAGTGCGGCCCATTGCAACAGAGGTTTTTGTGTATCACAGGCTTGCATCGCATCATAAAAATGCAGGGCTACTTTGCTGACATTCTGCGCATGCTCCAGCTCTACGCCAAACTGTTTACACAGGCGGGCGATGGAGGCCGAACGCAAATCTTCAGTGGCATCGGCCGGACTTAAAATGTCATACAGCACACCGTGTCGCAGTGCACCATTAGCTACGTTCATGGTGTCTATATTCAGCGTGTCGAATACCGCGGTCAGGATGGCCAGGCCACCACCGATTACCGCACGCCTGTCATCCTTCAGCCCTTCCATATTCAGGCGGTCAGGTGTTTTGGCTTTAATCAGCGTTTGCTTCAGCCATTCCAACTGGCTACGTTCGATTTTTTCGGCAGAAAATCCTGAGCCAGCCAATACATCTGCTACGGCACCGACCGTGCCCGAAGCACCATACGCGACATCCCAGTGGCCGTTATATCGGCTGGCAATCATATCGATAATCGATTCGGCGGCGATTTCAGCCCGTTCAAAGTTACGCTCACTTAACTGGCCATCAGCAAAGTATTTTTGTGACCAGCCAACTGAGCCTAACCTGAGGGATTCTGTAACGTTGGCTTTGAAATGCTGACCAAGGATAAACTCGGTCGAGCGTCCGCCGATATCAATGACCAGGCGTTTTTCATCCGACTGCGGCAGCATGCGGCTGACACCCTGGTAGATCAGGCGTGCTTCTTCCACCCCTGAAATAATCTCAATCGGGTAACCCAACACTTTCTGCGCTTGCTTGATGAATTCAGCACTGTTAGTTGCTTCCCTCAGGGTTTGTGTCGCTACAGCGCGCACCTGTTCAGCAGGAAAGCCCTTTAAACGCTCACCAAACCGGGCCAGGCATTTCAGTCCGCGCTCTATGCCTTCAGGCTTGAGGTTACGATCTTCATCAAGATCACCTCCCTGGCGAACGGCCTCTTTTAAATAATCCACGCGCAGAATCTGCCCGTCGACCACCCGGCCAATTTCAAGCCGGAAACTGTTGGAGCCCAGGTCTACAGCTGCGAGTTGGGTGTCTTGGGTAATGTTTAGCATGCGATACCACTGAAGAAATTACTTTAGATAACGGGAAATGACCTTGGGATACTCAGGAAAATAACGTTCAATCACACTTAAATCAAAACTTCTCAGAATACTGGTATTCGATTCGCGGTCGAGTAAAAAATTGAACGAAGCCGCTACCAGTTCGGTGATAGTATTCGGCGTGCTTAATAGCTGTTTTGCATAATCGGGTTTAACGCTGACTTGATGTGTAGTGACTTGTGCCCCATGAACGGTCACTGAAAAAGAGTGTGGACTGGTTTCGGTCACCTCAATATTCGCCATCATTGCCTCCGTCATGATTTGTCTCGGTAGACAAGTCTTGCAAACAGTATAAATTGTTATATTGGCATAGGCCAGTGAAACTAATGTGACGCATAACGAATATGAAAACACATGCATGAAAAAAGGCGGTTTCATCAAACTGTCACGGCTTGAAAATAAAATAAAAACAAAAAATGCATAAATCTTTCCTCCTCTATATAAGCCTGATATTAGCGCTGTGTTTGCCGCACAGTGGTTATGCTGCACGCCCGCTAGTCACCGATGACGCGCGCCTGACCAATGCCCATAGCTGCCAACTTGAAACCTGGATGCGTTCCTATGAAGGAGGGCGTGAAGCGTGGGCGTTACCAGCATGTAACCTGGGCGAAAACTTAGAAATCACTTTTGGTGGCGGCGTTTATCGTAATCAGGATGAAAACTACCGCACCGAAGACTGGATAATACAATTCAAAACCTTATTCAAACCACTAGAGACTAATGGCTGGGGTGCAGGATTTGCGGCAGGCCATGTCAAGCACACAGATATCCAGCCTGGCCCCAATCAACTGGGTAATACTTATTTTTATGTGCCGGTATCTTTTTCGCTGCACGATGATGATGTGATCGTGCACCTGAATATGGGGATGTTGCGGGACAAGCAGGCTTCGGAACTTAAAGCCAGCATGGGCTTGGGGGCAGAGTTTAAGCTGGGTGGCGCATTTAAAGGCATTGCGGAAGTGTTTGGTGACAATTCGCAGAATCCGTTTTATCAGTTGGGGGTAAGGTATTCGCTGGTGCCGGAGGTGTTCCAGATTGATGGAACGATTGGGCAGCAGGTGAATGGAAATAGTGAGAGTCAGTGGTTGTCGATTGGGTTGAGATGGACACCATAGGCATTTATTTTTAGGTTGTCATTCTGGCAGAGGTCAGAATCCAGGCAAGAGTTATGTTTAGTTTGGAAATAGTCGCTTTACTCTGAAATTCAAGTCAGTATTTCTTCAGATAATCACCATTCCTTTTCGCTGAGAGGCGAAATAAAATGCCACATAAGTTCACAATCCTTTTTTTCGACACTATCTCAATAAAACTATTTCAAAAGAATAATCCGATTAATCTGCCCTAGCCTAAAAGCAGTCCTGCTCATCTTCCCACCCTTCAACGCCAATGGTCTGATCGGGCACGGCGGAATCCTGCTGCCATCTTCCAGCAATGTGTCATCCTCTGCCGTCGATTGCCAAACCCCACCATTCACCGGCCTGAACTGCCATCGGATATACCCAACTTTGGCACCAAGTTGCAACATTTCATCGCGATCTGGCGCTTCACTTATCAGTAAATCTTCTTCAAGTTCTTCATCATATTTGCCAAATGCCTGCTTGCAGGCCAAAGCTTCCTGGTCACTTGCACCAATATAAGTGCATGCACGGTGTTCTTCGCGCTGCACATCCCATGCGCCCAATTGCCATGCAGCATCCAGCACCGCTTCTTCTACCACTTCCGGCTGACGCCAGCGATCATTGATCTGCAAGGCCGAGCCTGGCACCGGTTGCAGCATTGGTTTGAGCAGGGGCAAAGCCTCCATCGGCTGTTTGCGGAAGCCGTGCCAATGTAACATCAGCAACAGCGGGGTATCCGCACGCGGCACCGCAGTGAGTGTGACTGCGGTTAAGGGCAATTGCATGACCTGCATTTGCTCGATTAAAGTGTGAAAAATATTCATGATCCACTCCTTCTATTTACAAAGCCTTTTCAATAAAAAGCTAGCAAGAAGCGTGCTGAGAAAAACGCTTTAAATAGGCAAGCAACATCATGAACTGCCGTTTTAGCCACTGAATGGTGAGAGTAAATCTATGTTGTAATCGTGGGTTGGATCTCTGATTTAATTCATCCGTCATTATCCCCTCTTGAAAAACGGTTTTCTTTTCCCCATCTAATCACAAAATTTTCGTGTAACCCTGTTATTTGGAGAAATCGTTATGACGACAGCGACAGCAGAATCGCCATCTAAACAAACCATGGGCTTTCAGGCCGAGGTCAAACAATTACTGCAGTTGATGATTCATTCACTGTATAGCAACAAAGAAATCGTATTGCGTGAATTAATTTCTAATGCCTCTGATGCAGCAGATAAATTGCGCTTTGAGGCAATCTCGAATGGCAGCCTGTACGAAAATGACAGTGAGTTGAAGATCAATGTCTCTTTTGATAAAGACGCACGCACCCTGACCATTTCTGACAATGGTATTGGTATGCGCCGCGAAGAAGTGATTAATAACATTGGTACCATTGCCAAATCCGGCACCAAGGAATTCTTCCAGAACCTGACCGGCGACCAGGCCAAGGACGCCAACCTGATTGGCCAGTTTGGTGTCGGTTTCTATTCCAGTTTTATCATTGCAGACAAAGTCACACTGATTACACGCCGCGCCGGCGAGACGGAAGCCATCAAATGGGAATCAGGCGGTGAAGGCGATTTCACGATTGAAACAACGGAAAAAGCCGGGCGCGGTACCGAGGTCATCCTGCACCTGCGTGAAGGCGAAGACGAGTTCCTGAATGACTGGAAACTGAAAACCATCATCCGCAAATATTCTGACCATATCACCTTGCCTATCGTGATGAAAAAATCCGAATGGAAAGATGGCGAGAATGGCGAAGGCGGTCAGATGGTGACAACTGATGAGGATGAAACGATTAACAAGGCATCTGCTTTGTGGGCGCGCAGCAAGAGTGACATCACTGAGGAGGAATATAACGAGTTTTACAAACACGTTTCTCATGATTATGAGAGCCCGCTGGCCTATACCCACAGCCGTGTAGAAGGCAAGCAGGAATATATATCTCTGTTGTACGTTCCGGGCAAGGCGCCGTTTGATTTGTATGACCGCGAGCGTCGCCAAGGCATCAAGCTGTATGTGAAACGCGTATTCATCATGGAAGATGCAGAAAAACTGATGCCGCAATACCTGCGGTTTGTGCGCGGTGTGATTGACTCTGCCGATCTGCCATTAAATGTATCGCGTGAAATCCTGCAGGACAGCCGTGATGTGGAAGCGATTAAAAATGGCTCAGTGAAAAAAGTGTTGAGCTTGCTGGAAGACCTGGCGGAAAACAAGCCTGAAGATTACAGCAAGTTCTGGAGTGAGTTTGGCCGCGTATTGAAAGAAGGTCCTGGCGAAGATTTTGCCAATAAAGAAAAAATTGCCGGTCTGCTGCGTTTTGCTTCCACGCATACCGATAACGAAATACAGAATGTATCACTGAAAGATTACATCGGCCGTATGAAGCCTGAGCAGGAAGCGATTTATTACATCACAGCCGATACTTTTGCTGCCGCGAAGAATTCGCCTCATTTGGAAATCTTCCGCAAGAAAGGCATTGAAGTATTACTGATGTCAGACAAGGTAGATGAATGGTTGCTTGGTAGCCTGACAGAGTTTGAAGGCAAAAAACTGCAATCGATTGCCAAAGGTGATCTGGACCTCGGCAAGCTGGAAGATGAGGCAGACAAGGAAGCGCAGAAACAGGTGGAGGAAAATGCCAAAGACCTGGTGGAGCGCATCAAGACCGCGCTTGGTGAGGCAGTCAAAGAAGTTAAGGTGACGCATCGCCTTACAGATTCACCAGCATGCCTGGTTGCAGGCGAGCATGATCTTTCGGGTAACCTTGCACGTATCTTGAAAGCAGCCGGCCAGCAGGCGCCTGAAAGCAAGCCTATCCTGGAAGTGAACCCCGCGCATCGGTTGGTGGAAAAACTGAAAGCAGAAACCGATGATGCCCGTTTTGCCGATTACGCACATGTGTTGTTTGATCAGGCATTGCTGGCAGAAGGTGGTCAGCTGGAAGACCCTGCCAGTTTTGTGAAACGTATGAACAGCCTGATTCTGTAATCATTCGGTCAGTCCGAATCAGCGTCAGATATAAAGCCCGCAGATGCGGGCTTTATATTTTTTAAAGTTATAACAATATAATTCAAAATTATTTTTAGCTATTTAATAAGATTGGTAGATTAATAAGCCTCAACTATCGCTAAGGGGCTGAAAATGCGTAACACCGTTAAATTATTACCATGGCTACTTTCCATTATGGCAGGGCATGTATATGCGACTGATGGTTATTTTGCCCATGGCTATGGGGTAAAGGGCCTGGGATTGGGTGGTGTCGGTATTGCGCTGCCGCAAGATGCGCTGGCAGCGGCAACAAACCCTGCAGGCTTAGGCATCGTCGGTGACCGTATTGATTTTGGCGTTACCTGGTTTAAACCTGACCGCGATGTCCGTCTGTCCAACACCGCCGGTGGTAGCGGCGCGCTGGATGGACGTTACGATGGTAACGATACCGAGCATTTTTTTATCCCGGAGTTTGGTTATAACCGGGTGATTAATGACCGCACCACGCTGGGCGTGAGCGTTTATGGTAATGGCGGCATGAATACCGACTATAAAGATGGTATCCCTTATTTCAATAACACAGGTAGCCGCACCGGGATTGATTACCTGCAAGTGGTCGTTGCACCAACCGCGACCTGGCGCATCAATAAGCAACATGTATTAGGCTTGTCCCTGAATCTGGCTTACCAGCGGTTTGAGGCGAAGGGCTTACAGAACTTTGATAATGCGCTTTCAAGCACCTCGCCGAGCAATGTCACCAATAACGGACATGACAACTCTTACGGCGCCGGCTTGCGGTTCGGCTGGGTTGGGCAAGTAAGTGATGCGGTGACTTTAGGTGCCACTTATCAAACAAAAACCTATGCCAGCAAGTTTGACAAATATAAAGGCTTGTTTGCGGAAGGTGGTGATATTGATATCCCTGCAAACTACGGTATCGGGATTGCCATCAAAACCACGCCTGCACTGACACTGGCAGCAGATGCGCAGCGAATCTTATATTCTGATGTGAATGCGATCGGTAATTTGTCACTAAGTAACCTTGCTTCCCGATTAGGCTCATCCAGCGGCCCTGGTTTTGGCTGGCGGGATGTGACAGTTCTTAAGGTAGGTGCGCAGTATGCCTACAGTGACTCGTTGACATTACGCGCAGGCTACAACCACAGTTCACAACCGGTGCGCAGTAGCGAAACCTTGTTTAATATTCTTGCGCCAGCCGTGGTTCAGGATCACCTTACTTTAGGAGCCACCTATACCTTGCCGAATAAGTCCGAGCTTTCTTTCTTTTTCGCGCATGCCTTTGAAAATAAAGTGCGCGGCAATAACTCTATCCCTGCCGTGCCATTTGGCGGTGGAGAAGCGGACGTCCGCATGAACCAGAACTCTCTAGGGGTTGCTTACGGTTGGTCGCTTTAGGAGTGAGTCTTTGATTTTTGTATGACAAAACTAGCGTAAGCACGATAGTCATCAAAATTACATTTATCGTAATTTATAATAAAAGCCATGGCACCTTTCGCCGTGGCTTTTTGTCATATAGCGTAACAGCCGCTGACAGGCTTGTTTTTTGCTTTTTAAATGTAGACAATCTTCACAGTCACATCCGTTATTGAATATTCTAGGGGAAGATGCATGGCCACCAATGCCAAATCCACACGTAGCAAGACCGATAAAAAAGAAACTATCCATAACGCTGAACAATTTTTGAATGAACAATTACCGATTCCACAGGCATTACGCAACCACCTGACCTTTTCCCTGGGTAAATCTGACTCCTGGGCTACGACCCGTGACTGGTATCAAACTGCCGCCTTTACTGTACGTGATCACCTGATGAGCCGCTGGGTGACAACCCGCGATGCCTACAGAGATGCGAATACCAAACGTGTTTATTATCTTTCTCTAGAGTTTCTGATCGGCCGCATGCTCTCGAATGCGGCACTGAATCTGGGCGTTGCACCGAAATTAAGCGAAGGTTTGCAGGAAATCGGCCAGCAAATGGAAGGCGTGGCCGAAATGGAACCGGATGCTGCACTGGGTAATGGCGGCTTGGGCAGGCTGGCTGCTTGTTTTGTCGATTCAATGGCAACCATGGATATCCCCGCCACCGGTTACGGCATCCGTTATGACTATGGCATGTTCAGGCAAAGTATCGAAGGCGGCCAGCAGGTAGAAAACCCTGACAACTGGTTGCGCTACCAGAATATCTGGGAGGTTCAGCGTCCTGAGCACACTTGCGAAGTGAAATTTTATGGCCGTGTAGTGCAGGTGCATACAGAGCGGGGTAATGAGCGCCACTGGATAGACACTGCCAGCGTAGTGGCCATGCCTTATGATGTCCCAGTACCGGGTTATGGCACGCAAACGGTCAATAACCTGCGCTTGTGGTCTGCCAAAGCCGCTAAAGAGTTTGACCTGACATCGTTTAATCAGGGTAACTACGATAAATCTGTCGAAGGCCGTCATGGGGCGGAGACCATTTCCCAGGTTCTATATCCGAATGATGCGTCTGAATCTGGTAAAGAATTACGTTTAAAACAGCAATACTTTTTTGTATCGGCCTCTACGCAAGATATCCTGCACCGGTTTATCACGCACAATCCCGATTGGGAAACCTTGCCGCAAAAGGTCGCTATCCAGTTAAACGATACACATCCTGCGATTGCCGTCGCTGAAATGATGTATCAACTGATAGATCTTTATCATCTGCCATGGGAAAAAGCATGGAATCTGGTCACTCAGATCTTCGCCTACACCAACCATACCCTGATGCCGGAAGCACTGGAAACCTGGTCAGTGGATTTGTTTTCATCCCTGTTGCCACGACACCTGGAAATCATTTACGAAATCAACCATCGCTTCCTGCAAATGGTGAACCAGCATTTCCCTGGCGACAGTGATTTGCTGAGCCGTGTTTCTATTATTGATGAGGGTAATGGCCGCCGTGTACGCATGGCGCATTTGGCCGTGGTCGGCAGTCATACTGTAAACGGGGTCGCTGCGTTACATAGCGAGTTATTGAAAACCACCTTGTTTGCCGATTTCAATAGAATCTATCCTGGCAAATTTACCAATGTGACCAACGGCATTACACCGCGCCGCTGGCTCAACCAATGTAATCCTTTGCTGACTGAGCTGTTAATCAAGCATATAGGTACCGGTTTCCAGAAAGACCTTAGCCTGATTAAAAAAATTGAGCCTTTGGCCGATGATGCCGCTTTCAGAAAAGCTTTCCGCGAAGTCAAAGCCGCCAATAAGCAAAGGCTGGCATACAAAATATTGCAGAAAACCGGCGTTGCCATTAATCCGCAGGCGATATTTGACGTGCAGATCAAGCGTATTCATGAATACAAACGTCAGTTATTGAACGTGCTGCATGTCATCACTTTGTATAACCGCATCCGCAATGGCCAGGCACACAACCAGACGCCGCGCGTGGTGATTTTTGCCGGTAAAGCCGCGCCTGGCTACTGGCTAGCCAAGCAGATCATCCGGTTGATTAATGATGTGGCGACAATTATTAATAATGACCCGGCAGTGGGCGATCAGCTAAAAGTCGTCTTCTATCCTAACTATGAAGTAAGTGCTGCTGAAATCCTATTCCCTGGCGCGGACTTATCCGAACAGATTTCCACCGCAGGTACTGAAGCTAGCGGCACCGGTAATATGAAAATGGCACTGAACGGCGCGCTGACCATAGGTACGCTGGATGGAGCTAATGTCGAAATCAAGGAAGAAGTGGGTGACGAGAATATCTTCATCTTTGGGCTGACCACACCCGAGGTGGCGCAGATTAAAGCCAGTGGTTATAACCCATGGGATTATTACAACGGCAACCCTGAACTCAAGCAGGTCATTGACATGATAGGAAACGGATTCTTTTCATTTGGCGAACGCGGTCGCTACCAGGCAATCGTGGAAACCCTGCTGCAAAAAGGTGACCATTACTTATTACTTGCAGATTATTCAGCTTATGTTGAGGCGCAAGACAAAGTGGCTGCCTTATATCAAGATGAGTATGCCTGGTCACGCGTGGCTATTTTGAATGTGGCACGGATGGCGAAATTTTCCAGTGACCGTACCATAGGCGAATATGCGAGTCGTATCTGGAAAGTGGAACAGTTCAAAGCCTGATTCAGCTTTATAAAAGTAGCTTTTAAGCAAAGCAAGTCCTTATGGACTTGCTTTGTGCTTTGTGGGTACACTAGAGCAGCCTTTTGGACGGAGAAGCATAATGAAAAAAACAGCCTATTTACTTGTTTTGGGTTTGATAATTACCAATGCTCAGGCACTTGACCTCAAAGGTTTGGGCGATGTTGTCAATAAAGTGAGGGGTGATTCCACAGCTGGCAATGATGCGGCTGTCAGCAATTTAACTGACAAGGAAACAAACGATGGTCTCAAGCTGGCTCTTAACCAGGGAGTGACTAAAGCCGTTGATGTGCTTGGTGCGACAGATGGCTTTCTGGGTAATAAAGAAGTGAAAATTCCGTTGCCTGATTCACTAAAGAAAATAGAGAAAGGCATGCGAATGGTTGGCATGGGGGATCAGGCCGATGATCTTGTGTTGAAAATGAACCGGGCCGCAGAGCAAGCGGTGCCAGAAGCCAAGGCCTTATTGGTTAACTCCATCAAGCAAATGAGTCTTGCGGATGTCAAAGGCATACTGACCGGTCCGCAAGATGCGGCAACGCAATATTTCAAAAAAACCACTTCAACTGACATGGCGGCAAAATTTCTGCCTATCGTACAAAAGGCAACTGCAAATGTGCAGTTGGCTGATACCTATAATAAGTATGCGGAAATGGGCAGCCAGTTTGGTGTGGTGAAAAAGGAAAATGCCAATATTAATCAGTATGTCACCCAGAAGGCGCTGGATGGTGTTTACCTAATGGTCGCGAAAGAAGAAGCCGCTATCCGCCAGGATCCGATGGGGCAGGCGAGTAACTTACTGAAAAAGGTATTTGGCGCAGCAAAGTAATTTAGTATTAGTATTCAGTCGGTTAAATAAAAACGCCGTGAGGAAACGGCGTTTTTATTTAACTGATGCGTCACTGTCTATACATCTGTCCGTAACAATTCTCTGATTTTGTGTTGACACCTCTTTCAATTCTTTGCTATAGTCTCACCTCTCGACGCAACACAAGTTTTTAGGTCGATTCGGACGCGGGATGGAGCAGTCTGGCAGCTCGTCGGGCTCATAACCCGAAGGTCACAGGTTCAAATCCTGTTCCCGCAACCAAGTAAAAATTCTGTTTAAATTTAAATTGACTTCTTTGCTTGACCGCTTAAAAAAGCTCTGTATAATGCGCACCTCGTTAACGCAAAGCGTTGATGTTGAAGGCCCTGGTGGCCCTGTTCTTTAAAAATTAGGATGACTGATAAGTGTGGGTGTTTGTAGTTGGGTGAAGCGCATTTAATGCGTAG